>NZ_JAVIXS010000001.1:0-901992 GCF_031324065.1 Chryseobacterium metallicongregator | reverse complement strand
AAAATTGATCCGGTAGTTCAGCTGGTTAGAATGCCGCCCTGTCACGGCGGAGGTCGCGGGTTCGAGTCCCGTCCGGATCGCAGAAGTTTTCTCAATTTCTTTTAAAAAATTGATCCGGTAGTTCAGCTGGTTAGAATGCCGCCCTGTCACGGCGGAGGTCGCGGGTTCGAGTCCCGTCCGGATCGCAGAAGTTTTCTCAATTTCTTTTAAAAAATTGATCCGGTAGTTCAGCTGGTTAGAATGCCGCCCTGTCACGGCGGAGGTCGCGGGTTCGAGTCCCGTCCGGATCGCAACTGCGATATCAAAGTAGTCAAAATACTGTAAAATTTATATTTTACAGTATTTTTTTTTGAGAGTATGCGTATGAATTTTAGGTCAAAATATCTTGGCACTATTGATTTATATTTTGAATAAAAATTAACGTATGCTATTAAAAATATTAATAATAATTATTATCTTCGCTCGATAATAAAAACCACCAATTGTTGAAATAATGAAAAAGATACTTTAGGTTTATTTGTGTATGGGGAATGTTTTTAAAATCAGGGAGTTAAGGTATATACCCAGGTGGTCGGTTTTTCTTATTGATATTTCTGTCATTTTTTTTTCAATTTTAGTTTCATATTTTCTTCTGAATAGTCTGGAGGTAAAACTCAATTTTATTAAGTATCAAAAGGAAAAAATATTTTCAGTGCTGCTTATTAATATTCTGTGTATAGTTCTGTTCAAAACGTATGCGGGAATTATCAGACATTCTACTTTTTTTGATTTTTTTAAAATTGTATGGTCTTCAGGCAGTGCTCTTATTGTTTTGCTGGGACTGAATTTTATGTCAGAACTGATATTGGGTAAACCAGTATTTTTATACCCTGTTCTTTTTTTATTTTTCTTTATCTCCATTTTTTTGATGTTCTTTTTCAGAATGGCAATCAAAGAGCTTTTCGGTGTCTTAATAGATTCTAAGGATACTCCATCCAAAGCTAGAATTGCTATTGTTGGGGTAGAGGATACTTCCGTGTCATTAGCAAAGGCTATTATTCACAATCCCGATCATCCCTATCAGCTGGCAGGATTTCTTAGTGCAAGATCGGATTCTAAAAAAGCAAGGTTGCTTGGCCATAAAATTTATAGTAAAAAACAATTTCTTAGGAGCGATACTTTGAAAGAACAATTTGATGCGGTTTTAATCAAAGATGTGATGACAAAGCGAGAGATAGAAGAATGGACTAGCTTTGCATTGGATAAAGGGTTGAAAGTATTAAAAGTACCCGTAACCAATATCATAAAAGAGGATGATAAGGTGAGAAGCATCCGTCCTCTTCAGATTGAAGATTTACTGAATCGTCCGACAATTAAAATAGAAAACAATGAGGTAAGATGTTTTCATGTTAATAAAAATATTCTGGTAACCGGAGGAGCCGGGTCTATAGGAAGTGAGATTGTAAGACAGGTTGCTCAGCTAAATTCATCATTGATTGTTGTCGTAGATCAGGCTGAGTCTCCTTTATATGAATTGCAGCTTGACTTATTAGAAAGGTTCCCAAACCAAAGGTTCAAATTTATACTGGCTGATATTTCAAACTATTCCAGAATGGAAAAATTGTTTGATGATTATCAGTTTTCAATAGTTTATCATGCGGCAGCCTACAAGCACGTACCATTAATAGAAGATAATCCGCATGAAGCTATTTTTGTCAACATTGGGGGAACTAAAAATGTAGCACTCTTATCGAAAAAATATAATGTAAATCGTTTTGTGATGGTGTCTACAGACAAAGCTGTAAATCCCACCAACGTAATGGGAGCATCTAAAAGAGCTGCTGAACTTTTTGTACAGTCTCTACAAAATTCTTCGGAGAATACAACAAAATTTATAACAACACGTTTTGGAAATGTATTAGGTTCCAATGGTTCAGTAATACCCCATTTCAAAAAACAAATTGAAAAAGGAGGTCCGGTAACGATTACTCATCCCGATATCATTCGTTATTTTATGACGATTCCCGAAGCTTGCGAATTGGTACTTCAGGCAGGAACAATGGGGCAGGGAGGAGAGATTTATGTTTTTGATATGGGTAAACCGGTTAAAATTCTGGATTTAGCGGAAAGAATGATCAAATTATCAGGATATACTCCGGGTATCGATATTAAAATTGATTTTATTGGGTTAAGACCTGGCGAAAAACTGTATGAAGAACTTTTAACAGATAATTCTACGACTATTCCTACCCATCATGAGAAAATTATGATATCCAGAGATCCATTGATGAAGTTTGAAGATATAGATATTTTGTGCAAGCAAATCATTCTTTCAGCAATGAATAAAGATAGTTTGCAGATTGTGAGAATATTAAAAATAATTGTCCCGGAATTTAAAAGCAATAATTCTGAATTTGAAATTCTTGACAAAATATCTGAACATAAAGCATATGAATGAAATTAAAGAATAAAATACATAAAAAACTAATATAAAATAATAATTTTGCTATTTTAATTCCAAACGGAATGAAAATTGCTAGAGAAAGAATTAATTTAAATATAAAGATTAAAATACCTCTCACATTCGTAAACTTCTTATAAATATGGAATACTTATGTGGTTAGTTTTCTTCCTATTAGGTATCTTAAATTAAATTCAGATAGATTTTAAATAATAGCACAAGTAGACTTAGAATAAACAACATATGAATAAAAAGATTATTACATATATAACATTGTTATCGGTTATTTTGTTATCATGCAGACCGAAGCAGAATATGGTATATATGTCGAAACATAATATGGAAGAGGAAGTTGCGAAAGCAAAATTTCAGGGCTTACATATTCAGGAAGGAGATGTACTTCTAATTCTTGTATCTGCACTCGATGAAATTGCTGTAAAGCCTTTTAACCTTAATACTGCAAACAAAGTAGGGAGCGACAGTGGTAGAGGAATTAACCAATACGTAGAACCAAGTCAATACCTTGTAAATGAAGAAGGCTATATCTCTTTTCCGGTTTTAGGAAATGTATATACTAAAGGAATGACACAGGTACAGCTAAAACAGGAACTGGAATCACGTCTTAAGAGATATCTAACAGATCCATTAGTGACTATTACCCTTAAAAACTTCAATGTAAGTATTTTAGGAGAGGTAAAACAACCAGGACAGAAAGAAAGTCTCTCCCAGAAAATCAATATTTTTCAAGCACTTGGACTTGCAGGTGATATGACGGATTTCGGAGACCGTACCAATGTAAAACTTATCCGCACAGGAGAAGATGGTGCTGACCAGGTGGTTAATGTTGACCTTACAAGATCTGATATTGTGAGTTCGCCGTACTATTATATGAAACAAAACGACATATTATATGTACAGCCGGACAAAAATAAGCAGGTTCAGGCTAACTCAAATCCGAACAGAGCTCTTACATTCCAGATTATTGGTGCTTTACTTACAGCGGGTACACTTATTATTGCTTTAACTCGAAAATAAAATATGCAGCAGATAGAATTTCAGGAAAGTGAAGAATCTTTGAATTTAAGAAAGATCATTGGGAAATATTTAGTAAAATGGCCTTGGTTTATAGCATCTGTCTTATTATTTGTTATTATAGCCTTTATATATCTAAGATATGCTGTACCTCAATATGAATCGACTACTACTTTAAAATTTGATAAAAAACAGTCTGATTTAACAGGAGCATTAATTGATCTTGATAACTTAGGACTTGGTTTAGGAAATGCAGATGAACTTAAAAGTGAAGTGGCTGTGGTAAGCTCCAGACCAATCCTTATGAAAGTTGTTGAAAATCTAAATCTTAATATACAATATTATAATTCGGGTGAGATAAGGGATTCAGAATTATTTATCAAAGTACCAATTGTTGCAAAAATTATTTCTTATAAGAATACCAAAAAATTTGTTTCTTCCCAATATATGGTAAAAGAAGTGAACGGAAACGAATTTGTTTTGGAAGATAAGGAAAACAAAAAAGTAAAGGGAACTTTCGATAAAAATCTAGTTCTTGATTTTGGAACTGTAATTCTTCAAAAAGTTCCGGGTCTTACCTTTAAAGATAAATATAAAATTGTCTTCTGGAATCCTATAGAGAAGGTGAAATCTTTGGAAAAAAAGATCCAGGTTGATCTTCCGGATCAAAAGGCTATGCTTATGGACATTAAGATCGTAGGAACTGTTCCTGAAAAATCAGAGGCTATTCTTAATGAGGTAACCAAACAGTATAATCTGGATGGGCTAAGAGATAAAAACTTACAAGCTCAAAATACTCAGGAGTTTATCGACAAACGATTAGAGGTTATTTCACGAGATCTTTCCGGAGTGGAGAATCAGAAAGAAGATTTCCAGAACCGTAACCGAATCGTAGACTTACAGGCGCAGGCACAGCTGGCGCTTCAGAATACAAACGATAACACAAAACAATTTCTTCTGCAACAAACCCAGCTGGATCTTCTTAACTCTCTTCAAAATGAAGCTTCAAAAGGAGATAATCAGCTTATGCCTTCTAATTTAGGACTTAATCCTTCTTTGGAACAGGCTATTTTACAGTATAATAATCTTGTTATCACTAGAAATAAAACTTTGAAGCAGGCAACGAATGAGAACCCTGCAGTGATAGAAATGAATAAAGAAATTTCTTCACTAAAAGAAATTGTAAGAGATAACATCCGTCAGCAAAAAGCAACTGTTCAGGCTTCTATCGCACAGATAAACAGCCAGATTTCTGCCAGCACAGGCATGATTGAAAAGGTTCCCGGACAGTCAAAAATCTATAGAGGTATCGAACGTCAGCAGAATCTTAAAGAACAGCTTTTCCTTTTCCTTTTACAGAAAAGAGAAGAAAATGCAATTAATCTTTCGGTAAATGTTCCGAAAGCTAAAATTGTAAACCCTGCTTATACTGATGATATTCCGGTTTCACCTAAAAAAAATATTATTCTTTTAGCAGCGGCTTTATTAGGATTAATGTTACCGTTGGGAGTATTCTATCTTTTCTTTATGTGGGATGATAAAATCTACAGCCGAACAGATATTACGGAAAATTCGCCACTTGGAGTGTTAGCAGATATACCATCGTTGAAGGACAATCAGAATCATTTGGTACAGAGAAATGATTTCTCCGAATTGGCGGAATCGTTTAGAATACTGGTTTCCAACCTGAAATTTCTACTTCCTAAGAAAGATTCGGCGAAAGTCATACTGGTAACTTCTTCAGTGAAAGGAGAAGGTAAAACACTGGTTTCAGTGAATCTTGCTCTGACATTGGGAAGCAAAAACGGAAGATCATTACTAATTGGTTCGGATGTTAGAAATCCACAGATACAGAGATATGATGATGAGCGTGTTAAGAATGCAGGTCTTACGGAATATTTATACGATGAAACAACAGATGTAGAAGATCTTATACATACTTCCGATACCAATCCTGAATGTGATGTAATTTATGCGGGATCTATTCCTCCAAACCCCCAAGAGCTTCTTTCCAACGGTCGTTATCAGAATCTTATCAGTGAAATGTCGTCCCGTTACGAATATATTGTGATCGATTCTGCTCCACTGATGCTTGTTTCAGATACATTGAGTATTTCTGACACAGCTGACGCTTCTTTATACGTTGTGAGATCGGGAGTGTCAAGGAAAATATTAATAGATTTCGCAAATAAACTGGTTAAAGAATCAAAAATATCAAACGTCTCTTTTGTAATCAATGATGTTTCTAAAAATGTTGGTGGTTATGGGTATGGATACAACTATGGCTACGGTTACGGATATACCACTGATAAGGAGAAAAACTGGTGGCAAAAGCTTTTCAATAAATAATCAATTTATCTTCAAAATATACATTAAATAAAGTAAGAACATCACATATAATATGAATATACAGAATAAAATTGGGGTAATCGGATTGGGGTATGTTGGATTACCTCTGGCCCGTTTATTTGCAACAAAATACGCGGTAGTTGGTTTTGATATCAATCAAGCCAGAATTGCAGAACTTAATAGTGGAAAAGATTCTACTTTGGAGGTAGAAGATGACGTATTGCAGCCGGTTTTAGTAAAAGAGAATCCCTTTTCAAGTTCATCAAAAGGATTATTTTGCTCATCTAACCTAGAAGATATTAAAGATGCTAACATCTATATCGTAACTGTTCCTACACCGGTAGACAAACATAACCGTCCAGATCTAACGCCTTTATACAAAGCGTCTGAAACAGTGGGAAAAGTATTGAAAAAAGGGGATATTGTTATTTATGAATCTACTGTTTATCCCGGCGTTACAGAAGAGGAATGTATTCCTGTGCTGGAAAAAGTTTCAGGACTGAAGTTTAACGAAGATTTTTTTGCAGGATATTCTCCTGAAAGAATCAACCCGGGAGATAAAGAACGTACTGTAGAGAAGATTTTAAAAGTAACTTCAGGTTCTACACCAGAAATTGGTGAAAAAGTAGACGAATTATATAAATCTGTAATTGCAGCAGGTACACATTTGGCACCAACCATCAAAGTAGCCGAAGCATCAAAAGTGATCGAAAACTCACAGCGTGATATCAATATTGCTTTTGTGAATGAGCTTGCAAAGATATTTAATCTCTTGAATATCGATACACATGCCGTTTTGGAAGCTGCAGGAACAAAATGGAATTTCCTGAAATTCAAGCCCGGTTTAGTAGGAGGGCACTGCATCGGGGTAGATCCTTTCTATCTTGCCCAAAAAGCGCAGGATGTAGGATATTATTCTGAGCTTATCCTTACAGCAAGAAGATTGAACGATTCTATGGGGCAATTTGTAGCCTCCGAGGTTGTAAAAACGATGATTAAGAAAAGAATCAACATTCCTGATGCCAAAGTGCTGAATCTTGGGATCACATTTAAGGAAAACTGTCCGGATGTAAGAAATACAAAAGCAGCAGATGTTATCAAAGCACTGGAAGACTATTCTATCGAAGTTACAACATACGATCCGTGGGCAAATCCGGAAGAAGTAATGCACGAATATGGTATAGGATCTACAAGTTCTCTGGAAGATGTGAATGAAAAATTTGATGCAGTTGTTCTCACTGTTTCTCATAATGAGTTCCTGAATATTGATCTTTCTCGTTATCTGAAGGAAGGAGGAATTGTATATGATGTTAAAGGAATTTTAGAGAAATACGATAATCGTTTATAAAAAAAGTAGAAAATGAAAATAGCAGTAGTAGGAACAGGATATGTAGGTTTGTCTAATGCCGTCTTATTGGCCCAACATAATGAAGTTGTAGCTTTAGATATTGTTCAGGAAAGAGTAGAATTGCTTAATTCTAAAAAATCTCCTATTGAAGATGAAGAGATTAACATGTTTCTAAGTACTAAACCACTTAATTTCAAAGCCACTTTAGATAAAAAAGAAGCTTACGATAAAGCTGAATATATTATTGTTGCTACACCCACAGATTATGACCCTACTACTAACTATTTCAACACAAGCAGTGTTGAAAATGTAATAAAGGAAATTGCAGAGTATAATTCTGATGCTGTAATTATTATTAAATCTACAGTTCCGGTGGGTTACACCGCAGAGTTAAAAAGCAGAATGCAGCTAGATAATGTGGTGTTTTCTCCTGAATTTTTGAGAGAAGGTAAAGCTTTGTATGATAATTTATATCCTTCCAGAATTATTGTTGGGGAGCAAAGCGAGCGAGCAAGGATTTTTGCAGAATTACTGAAAGAAGGAGCGGTAAAAAAGGATATTCCTGTTTTGTTTACTAATCCTACCGAAGCAGAAGCAATTAAATTGTTTTCAAATACCTACTTGGCATTGCGAGTTGCCTATTTTAATGAATTAGACAGCTATGCGCAGATCCATGAACTGGATACCCGCCAGATTGTAGAAGGTGTTGGTCTGGACCCAAGAATTGGTTCGCATTATAATAATCCTTCTTTTGGATACGGAGGATACTGCTTGCCTAAGGATACCAAACAGCTTTTGGCAAATTATAATGCAGTTCCCAATAATATTATTCAGGCAATTGTAGATGCCAACAGAACCCGTAAGGATTTTATAGCAGATTCTGTACTAGCAAAAAAACCAAAAAAGGTAGGAGTCTACCGTCTTATCATGAAAGCAGGCTCCGACAACTTCAGAGCATCTGCCATACAGGGAGTAATGAAAAGAATTAAAGCTAAGGGAGTGGAAGTGGAAGTGTTTGAACCTGCTCTTAATGAGGAGTTTTTTTTCAGTTCCAAAGTGGTAAAAGATTTAGAGCTTTTCAAAAAAGAATGCGATGTCATTATTTCTAATCGTAATGCGTCTGAACTTGCTGATGTACAGGAAAAAGTGTATACAAGGGATCTATTTGGTAATGATTAAAAGTAAATAAATTGTCAAGTACAAAAAAGATCGCAAAAAATACAATATTACTCTACATAAGGATGATAATCAATATGGCTATCTCCTTATATACTTCAAGGATTATTTTACAGAAGTTAGGTGTAGAGGATTTTGGGATATATAATTTAGTAGCTGGAGTAGTTGTATTATTTTCTTTTTTAAATAATGCCATGACAAGTGCTACTCAACGATTCTTAAATATTGAACTGGCTTCAAATATTAAAGAAAAAGTTAATAGAGTTTTTTGTATGAGTCTCAATATTCATATAATTATCTCAATTATTGTATTGATTTTGTCTGAGACTATTGGATTGTGGTTTTTAAATTACAAATTAAATATACCTGCTAACCGGCTTAATGCTGCAAATTTTGTATTTCAGTTTTCTATTATTACAACAATAATCAATATCATTAGAATACCCTTCAATGCTACCATATTGGCGAATGAAAGAATGTCATTCTATGCCTATTTGGGTATAGTGGAGACTGTACTAAAACTAGCTATTGTATTTTTATTATCGCTTTTTGTTGAATATGATCAGCTCATAGTTTATTCATTTTTGTTATTACTGGTCAACCTTATAGTGAATATAATTTATAAAATTTATTGCTATAAAAACTTTAAGGAAGAAACTGCTTACCACTATTTTTCTGACAAAAAACTGTTCAGAGAATTATTATCCTTTTCTGGTTGGAGTTTATTCGGGCAAGTTGCCGTTTTAAGTTCAACACAAGGATTGAATATGATTATGAATATATTCATCGGTGTTACTGTAAATGCAGCCTTAGGTATTGCGAATCAGGTAAACAGTGTTTTGTATAGTTTTGTTTCAAATATGCAGGTAGCATTTAATCCACAAATTACGCAAAGTTATGCCTCAAATGATTTAGAAACACATAAAAAATTAGTGTTAAATACTTCGAAATATTCAGTATTTCTATTTTTAATTTTATCAGTACCGATTTTATTACATACAGAATTTATTTTAAAACTATGGCTTGGTGTTAATTTACCTCAATATCTTGTAAGCTTCACTCAAATAGTTATAATAGGCTCTATTATTAATGCTATAGTGGGACCATTCTGGATGTCTGCTAATGCCATTGGAAATATCAGAAATTATCAATTAGGGGTTTCATTGATATTATTATTAAATCTTCCACTGGCATATATATTTTTAAAGTTAGGTTTTTCTCCTGTATACATTATGAGTTTAAATGTTATTTTAAATTTATGCACATTCGTATTTCGTTTTCTTTATGTTAATTATAAATTGAAATATGATTTGCAAGATGTACTGCTTTATTTAAAACAGACATTCTTAGTTATTTTCTCTTGTTTTGTTCTGATATGGCTCATCAAAAAAGTAGAGGTTAACAGCTACTTCTTTGCAATATCTTCAACCATTGGTTCTGAGATTATTTTGTTTGTATTAATTATTCTTATTGGTATTAAGCGGGAAGAGTATTTACAGTTTAAGAAAAAAATCATTAAAAAAATAAAGAAATAAATATGGATTTATTTAAGAGAATAAAAAATAAAACAAATTCAATTATTAATAATATACAGAATAATGCCAGAGTAGACAAAATTGCTAATGAAATTAATAATTGCAAGTCGAAGCGATTATTTTTGTTTCAAACTCCTACCCATACTAATATTGGAGATCATGCTATTGCGGAAGGGCAGTTGAAATTTTTTAAAGAAAATTTACCCGGGCATCACGTTTTCGAGATCAATCAGTCTCAAATGAAGTATTTTATTGAAAAGTACAGTAATACTATTAATCCTGATGATTTGATATTCATTCATGGTGGTGGTAATTTTGGGAATGAATATATGAGGGAAGAAAATTTAAGAAGAATGGTAATTCAAAACTTTCCTGAGAATAAAACGATATTGTTTCCACAAACTATCTATTACTCTAATGATCAGATTGGTGAGTCTGAATTAAAAAGGACACAGGATATTTTTGAAAAGCATTCAAATTTGATTTTGACAGCCAGAGAGGAAAAATCATTTGAATTAATGAAAAAATATTTTCCAAAAAATAAGGTAATTCTGACTCCTGATATTGTTCTATACACTGAATATAGTTTTGAAAATGAAAGAGAGTACGCATTAGAAGTAATCAGAAATGATCAGGAATCAATACTAACAGCAAACGATAAAGATAAAATTACCCAAATTTTAGAAGGTAAATTTGACAAAATAATTAAATCTGATATGCATTGTGATAAAATAACAGATTTAGATATAGAGTCAGTGAGAAAAAAAGTATTGACTAATAAGTTATTACAATTTTCTAAGGCAAAAATAGTTGTCACTGATAGATTACACGGAATGGTTCTTTGCATCATTACAGGAACACCGTGCGTCGTTTTTTCAAATTATAATCAAAAAGTTATAGGAACTTATAATTGGATTAAGTATTTAAAATATATAAAGTTTGTTAAAAATATAGATGAAGCAAACAAAGCAATAGATGAGTTATTAAGTAATGATAACTATGAAAAATATAATCCTCAGGAGATAAGGAAGTTTTACCTACCATTAATAGAGAATATAAATGAATGATGTTTTTTTATCAATTATTGTCCCAATATATAATGTTGAAAATTATATAGAAAAATGCATTGCCAGTATAGTGCAAAATACTTCTGCTAATTTTGAATTGATCCTGGTAATTGATGGCTCTCCAGATAATAGTATCAGTATTTGTAATAAATATAAAAATGTAGATAAAAGAATTGTCGTCCTGGAAAAAGAAAACGGAGGGCTTTCTGATGCCAGAAATGCGGGATATAAAATAGCGAAAGGGGAATATATTTGGTTTGTGGATGGAGATGATTATATTGAAAGTGAAAGTATTGACGTCTTTTTAAAAAAAATTAATACAGAAACAGATATTTTATTATTTAATTATCAGGAAATTTATGAAAATAAAATTGTCAAATTTGAAAAATTTGAAAATGAAGAAAAAATCAGTGGTCACGATTTGTTGTTAAAATATAATAACTATGGTATTCAGGCGTGGACACAGATCTATTCAAAAAAATTCTTAGATAAACATCAGATTATATTTGAAAAAGGGGCAATATATGAGGATGTATTATTTAATACACAAGTATATAGTAAAAATCCTGTTCTGCAGGTTATTGACAATATCTTTGTAAATTATGTACAGAGGGGAGAGTCAATTATGAAGAAAAAACAAACTATAAAAAATATAGAATCAGTATTAAAAATTTTAGAACTCTATAATAAGAAAGATATAATAGATTTTTTTCCAAAAAAGTTCATAATAAATAGACATCACTATTATTTTAGCCTGTTATTCATTTTTTTACATAAGAGTAATATGAAAAAAGATGAAATTATGGATCTCTTGAATAATATTAGTACCAAAAACTTTTTTGTTTTTACAAGGCAGTATGATTCTTTTATTGTGAAATATATTAAAAGAAAACTATTTCCTTCCCAATCGATTTTTATTTATAAGAACTGGAATTTTATTTTCCTTCTGATAAGGTTGGATAATTTGATTAATAGATGAATTACTTAAAGAAAAATATAACCCCAATATTAATCATTTCACAAATATTTGGTTTATACGGTGGTATGCTACAGGCACCGAGACTTCTTGCTATTTTATTTTTACCATTACTGATACAGGATTTAAATAAAAAGCTTATTAAAGGGAAAGAGTATTTATTGTTTTTCTTTTCTTTTATTATGTATTGTGTATTGTCAATGTTATTTTTAACATTTAATAATGACCAATCATTAAAAGAGTTTGCATATGCGCTGATAAATTTTATCATTTTCGTTGAAATAGTAAATTTTAGCAAGTATATAAGTTTAAATAAACTGATAAATGGCTGGGTTATATTTGTATTACTAAGTATTCCAATTGCAATTATAGAAATTAATTTCAATTTACATTTTTCTAATTCAAAGTTTGGAGATGATACGGTATTAGGAGGTGTGGGAACTCTTAGAAAATATGCAGCTATTACTTTTGGAAATTATAATTTGTATAATCACCTTTTGGCGATTTCATTTCCATTTATTTTAGCTAAACTTAAATTTATTTCAAGCAAATTATTTAAAATATTTTATATCCTTTTTATTTTAGCTATTGTTTGGGTTGTATTAACCAATGCAAGTCGTGGTACTATGCTGTGCTTATTAATATCTACTATTATATATATTATTTTTTATTCCAGCAAGTCAATCAGCAAAACCATTATGTACACATTCATTTCAATAATAGCATCTGTTGCAGGGTATATATATGTAATGAATAATGCATCATTTTCTTATTTAAAGACAAGAATAGAACAAAAAGGACTGGAAGATAATTCTAGGAAGGAAATGATTAATGTGGGTATCGACATGTTTGTGGACTCAAAATTTTTGGGTGTAGGAGCTGGAAACTTTTCTGATACAGCTAGTAAAATGACAAATAATCCTATCCTGGTACCCCATAACTTATTTATAGAATTACTCTCTCAATACGGGATTGTTGTATTCTTTACATTTCTTTTATTGTTATTTAAAATTTTTAATCCCAAAAGGATTTTTAAAAAGCGTGAAATTCCAAACTATATTTTATTAGGATCATTACTGGTAATGCCATTAGCATTTACAATTAATAGTGTTTATTTAAATAATCCGTACATGTGGATTTGGCTGGCAAGTCTTTATTGTATATCATCATTTTATAAAACGACAACTAAAAATGTTAATTGATTATATAGATAGAAAGTATTCATCGTTAAGAAAAATTTCTAAAGCTCAGTCTTTAGCAAGATTTTCTATAAGGAAGTTTTCAAATTTTGTCTTCCCGATATATCTTAAAAATACTATAAAAGAAGTAGTACTACCCGAAAAAGTGTCGGAAAATATTATCGTGTCACTTACAACATTTCCAGGAAGGATATCCAAATTATGGATGGTTGTAGAGTGTATGTTACGCCAAAGTCTGCTGCCAAACAAAATTGTATTGTATCTGGCAAAAGATCAATTTCCGAATGAGTTGAAAGATATACCAGATAATCTGATCGGTTACTATAAAAAGAAACAATTGGAAATAAGATTTGTAGATGAAGATTTAAGGTCTCATAAAAAATATTACTATGCCTTTAAGGAATATCAAAATGATGTTATCATAACCATAGATGATGATATTTTTTATCCGTCAAATATCATTAAAGACTTAATGGATTTACATGCAAAATTTCCTGATGCAATTTGTTGTCATAGAGCCCATAAAATCGTAAGAAATGATGATAATACAATAAGCAAATATTCCAACTGGAAAAAAGTTTTTGGAAATTTTGGACCGGCATTTGATCTATTTCACACAAGTGGGGGAGGAACTTTGTATAAGACTAACTTTTTTAGTGAAGAAGTTTTAAACAAAAATGCTTTTGTCAGCTTATGTTTTATGGCAGACGATGTCTGGCTGAATACGATGGCTCAGTTGAATAAGACAAAGACCGTGAAATCCAATTATTTTTCAAACTTAATTCCCATTGAAAATAAAAATTCCCTCTTTAAGCTAAGTCAGGAAAACGTGGCGGATGGAGGTAATGATAAGCAGTTACAGAATCTGATTCAAAATTATAATATTAATAATTATGAAATATTTAAGTGATTTTATAAAGCTTAGTGCGTTATTATTATTTAGCTTTTCTTTTGCTCAGCAAAACAGAGTAAGCAGGTATAATGCAGATATGCAGGCATCCAAAAGTTATGGTTTGCAGAAAATGGAACTGTCATCGAAGAGTAAAAATACTTACGATTTCATGGCATTAGGATATTTTATCAATGCAAATAACAATATGTATCTTAAAACAAAAGATAAAAAATACATTGATACTAATATTTCTGTCATAAAACCAATCCTGATTGATACCAATTCAAATACCTCATACCAAAAAAATGGCTGGGTGATGAATGTAGCAAAAGGAAATCAGAATGCAGCAGTGAACGGGCAGGAACATTTAATTTCAGAAGGCTATTTTTTCAGATACATCGGTGAGTTTTTGGATATTCTAGCCAAGAATAAATTATATACGAATTATCAACCGGCGATAGAAAGTGGTTTAAAATATTCCTTCGATAAATGGAAAGCCAGAAGCTTCAGTCAATATGGAGATTATTCATTATTGTTTCATCAAAGGCTTCATACAGGAGCAAACTGGGCTGTTGTTGCACTCTATCTCATGAAATATGACGAATCTGAAAAAAATTCATATGCCTTATTTGTAAATCAGTTTGATCAGCAGCTGAAAAAAGCGTTGGTTTTAAACAAGAGCGCAGGTAGCGTTTTGTATTACACGTGGAACAGTACATATCCTGATACTTTTTGTAAGGCGTTACAGAAAATTAAAAATTATAAACCGGTTGTACAGGATGTATCGCATGGAAATCATGTCGTATTATATTTAATAAAGGCAAAAGAACTGGGAAATGCCAATTGGGCTGACTTTAATTTCAGTTACCTCTGCAATACCTTGAAGTTTAAGATTCTAAAAGGAGACAGTATTGCCGATAATGTAGATGGTACTACAGATCCAAGTGTGCAGAATACAGGATGGAAAATATCGGATGGCTGGATGAAACTTATCTATTTTGATACAAGTTTATATCCTTTAGTCGAAAAAAACCTTGCAAATTATAGTAATAAAATTAACAACTCTTCTTTAGAGCTGCAGTTTAATTCAATTTATCCATAATGATACTTCACATTACAAACGATTACTCAGGATCTACAGTTTATAAAAATTTAGTGAGGGAGCTGGATAATAACGGGCTAGAGCAGATTGTATATAATCCATTTCGAGAATCTTCCAGAATAGGGAAAAATAAAATAGATTTTAAAAGTACCCGCTCACAGATTATCTACAGCCATATTTTATCAAAATATGCAGATCGGGTTTTGTATAAGAAAAAAATTAAAAAAATAGTACAAGACATTGAAGCAAAAGTAGACCTCAAGACCGTCAAATTTATTCATGCTCACACATGGTATAGCGATGGCGGAGTGGCCTATGAGCTTCATAAAAAATATAATATCCCATACATATTGGCAGTGCGCAATACGGATCTTAATGTGTTTTTGAAGTATTTTCTTCACGAAAGAGGCTACGGACAAAAAATACTTCAGAATGCAAATAAGATCATAACCATTTCTGCAGTCTATAAAAAAAGAATGCTTGAAGATTCACGCCTGTCTCATATCATGAGCGATGTACAGCAAAAACTAATGGTAATTCCAAATGGTGTAGACCCTTTCTGGATAGAATCAAAGGTTATGAACAGGAAAATTGTTGAGAATGAAAAAAGCATTCAGTTGCTTTATATAGGGAAATTCAATAAAGGCAAAAATGTCTTTAACCTTATTAATGCTGTTAAGAATCATAATCACAAAATTCAGAATAGGATAAAATTAACACTGATTGGAGGAGGAGGAAATGACGAGAAAAGAATCCTGGATTCTATTAAAAACGATCATTCCTTTGAGTTTGTAGGAAAAGTAGACAGCCTGCCTGTTCTAAAATCCTATTACGAACGAAGTGACTTCTTTACAATGCCTTCCAAAGCAGAAACCTTTGGCCTGGTCTATATAGAAGCGCTTCTGCAGGGCTTACCGGTAATGTACACGCAAAATGAAGGGATCGACGGTTTTTATGATGATTCTATTGGAGAAAAAGTGGAAGACACCTCTGTTTCTGCTATCGAACGAGGGCTTGAACGGTTAATCCAAAAACGAAATCATTATAGTTTTGATATTGAACAATTGTTAGAAAATCATGACTGGAAGAGAATAGCTGAAGTATATCAACAATTATATATAGAAAAAAAATAATGAATATATTATACATCCACCAATATTTCGTAACTCCTCAGGAGCCAGGAGGAACAAGATCGTACTGGCTGGCACAAGAACTTATTAAAAATGGGCATAAAGTTACCATGCTCACCTCATCATCCAAATTTTCAGAGGATATTAAAATTGTAGAAATTGATGGTATTGAAGTCGTTTATATAAAGGAAGACTACGACCAGAATATGAGTGTTTCAAGAAGGTTAAAGGCTTTCTTGAAATTTATGTACAAATCATCTGTGCTAGGATTGAAACAGAAAGATATCGATTTGGTGATTGCTACATCTACTCCTCTTACAATAGGTATTCCGGCACTTATATTAAAGTGGTTTAAAAAGAAGCCTTTTGTTTTTGAAGTAAGAGACCTCTGGCCGGAGGTGCCAATACAGATGGGAGCCATAAAAAACAGTTGGACAATAAAAACGACACGTCTGCTGGAAAAAGTGATTTATAAAAATGCTTCCCGTGTTATTGCACTTTCTCCCGGTATGCAGGCCGGAGTGGTAAAATATATTCCAAAAGAAAAAACATCCATGATTCCTAATATGGCTAAAATGGACGAATTCTGGCCTAGGGGAAAAAATGATCAACTGATGGAAAAGCTCGGCTTAAAAAAAGATTCCTTCAAAATAGTTCACTTTGGTTCTCTGGGATTGGCAAATGGTGCTCAGACAATTGTTGAATCCGCCAAATTATTAAACAATAGAGAAGATATAGAATTTTTGTTTGTAGGAGGAGGGTCTACCGAAAAAGATTTGGTAGATGAAGTAGAGAAAAACAACCTTAAAAATGTGAAATTTCTCGGAAAGTTCCCTATGACTGACGTATCCGAGATTGTCAATTTTTCGGATGTTTCGATGATTTCCTTTTTGGATATCCCGATTTTGTATACCAACTCTCCAAACAAGCTTTTCGATTCGTTGTCTGCAGGAAAACCAATTATTGTAAACTCTGCAGGATGGACGAAAGACATAGCCGAAAAATACCATTGCGGATATTATGTAAATCCAAACCGTCCTGAAGAGCTTGTACAAAAAGTACTCTATCTGAAAGACAATCCTGAATTGGTAAAGGAAATGGGACAGAATGCAAGGGAATTGGCCGAAACAGTTTATGACAAATCCATTTTGTGTAAAAAATTTGTTGAAGTTATCGAGCAAACAGAATAAATGATCAAGAGAAAGAATCTATTGATGTACAAATGATAGATAACGGGTCATCTTAGAATTTAAAGTAACAAGAATGTTGATTTTGTGTGTGTTTTTATAATCGACTTTCCTAAATTTTCTAAGTAAAATAGGGCAGAATAGTATTAACTGCAGCTATATATTGAAATTTTTATATTTGACAATCTGTATCTTAACAATAGCTTTGAAAGAAAAGAAATACGTTTCTTTGGAAAATTTAAAAAAAGCTATATATTTGCACCAGTTAAAAAGCAAATGCTACCTTAAAAATTGATCCGGTAGTTCAGCTGGTTAGAATGCCGCCCTGTCACGGCGGAGGTCGCGGGTTCGAGTCCCGTCCGGATCGCAAAAAGTCTTCTAGAAATAGAAGACTTTTTTATTTTCCCTTATTGATAAACAGATTGGAAATAATAACCGATTCTTATCAGAAGTAATGTACTGACAGGTTTTTCAGGGATTTTTCCGGTTTTGTATATTGAATGGTTATTGTTATTTTAGCGAATAAGCATAAGCTGAGATGTCAAAAGGAAAATTTATAATATACTCAATACTTAAAACGTGGCTAATCTCCACACTGCTTTCTTTTGTGCTTTTAATCTTGTTTTTAAGTCTTACGAAAGAAGTAGGAGACAGACCGAGGAATTGTGATATGAGTGGATTAGTCTATGGGTTTACCATTTTCTGGATATCATTTCTGAGCATATTATCTTTAAGCAGTTTGCTTTCTCTCTTACAAATATTTCAAGGTAAAATACAAACAGTCTTATGTTGGTTTCTGCTGCCTCTTACAGCTTCTGTTTTTTCCTTTTTCATGATCACTGATGGAAAGATTGACGGTGAAGAAACGATCGTTTTTTTGATTATGAATCTGCCGTGGCTGGCTTTTTGGATATTGTATTATTACAGATTCAATATCCGTTTCAACATAACCAACCACTGATCATATATTCATGAAAAAACAATTTCAAAACTGGACCCTCTTTTTTATTACAGGTATCATAGCTATGATTGCCGGATTGATTGCAGCCATCGCTATGATGAATGGACCATCCGCACCCGATGCCTTATTCGGAATGTATATACTGTTTAGTTTAGTTCCTTTATTGCTGGTGATTATTATAGATCGTATTCTGGTATGGAAATTCGGGAACAAAAACGTAAATAAAGTTCAGTTTTCAATACTGTTGTTTATTGTTTTTTTATGGATTGTAAGATTTGTGTTGAACCTTTTTATCTAAATTGAACCTTATGAAAAAACTGTTTTTATTCTGTTTTATAATTTTTTCTGTGGTGATCTCTGCACAGCCATTCATTCTAAAATCAGTAGGAGAAGCAAAAGAGTTTAGGTTGACACTTTATTACGGAACTCAGGGAAAAGGAGCTTTTGTACAATATTCAGGGAAGAAAGAAATTATTCCTTTACAGATTAAAAGTTTTAAAGTAGATGACAGTGGAAGAAGTGACGGACAGCCGGATATTAATTATTACGTCTGGAATGAAATAATTGATGGTAAAGTCACCGGAATATATACGTTCGAAATGATGTATCATACTGCTTCGAACATTACTTATACCAGAGCAAAAGACAACAGAAAGTTTAAGATGGAAATGATTGAGGATGAAAAAAAATATAACGGAAGCAATACCTATCTTCTGCATGATGCACTCCTTACCTTTAACCATTTTTATAATAATCATTTCATTATTAGTTATCCCGATGGAAAAAAGACAGGCATAGAGCTTCAGTCTCCCGATAAACCTTCTTTTACAAGACAGAGTATTATTGAAGACTATAATTTTGACGGTTATGATGATATCGCATTTTCTGTTCCTGATGACGGAATGGGTGTTTACAGAATGTTTGAGATTTATCTGTATAATCCACAAAGTAAACGTTTTGAAAAGCTTAAAGAACCAGATTTTTCCCGTTCAAGCTGTTCATGTTTATGTGATATCACAGTAGAAAAAGAGAAAAAGCTTTTAACAACAGGATGCAGAGGTGGTGCAAGATGGCATCAGGATGTTTATCGCTTTGGTAAAAACGGGACTTTAGAATGGATTTCTACAAAAGAAAATACGGGCGAATAATGCTTTTTTTAATTCTGGGAATACCTTTAAAACCTATGTTTTTTTTGAAATTGTAAATTATAACTCCTCATTTACAGTGATAAAGCCTCCGTTTTTTTACGGTATTTTTAAGAATGTCTTTTAGGATTCAAATTTAGGTCTGATATTTGTACTGGGTAGCCAAACTAAATGGCCGATTTATTTATGAAAAACATATCTGTGAAAAAATTCTTTTTTTATGCCTGTTTATGCGTTTTTTCTCTTGTTTCCTGTAAAAAGGAAATAGAAAAAATAAGCGATACTTTTAAAGATACTGTTTCTTCTTCGGAAGTTCCGGAGGTAGAAAAGGATTCTATAAAGAAAGATTCTGTTCCTGTCGTTAAAAAAGAATCTGTTCCGCCTGTCATGCAGGAGAACGGTTTTTATAATGCCTTTGTTCTTCCAAAAGATAAAAAAATGCGTGATTCTATTTACGCAGAATTCAGCAAGAAATATAGTGTAGAAGAAAGAACAGCTATTTTAGCCTTAAACAGATTAGATTCTAAAAGTAAATGGAATGCCGACACCTTGGTAGTTCCTGCGAAAATAGATACCACACTGATGGCCTACTCACCGTTTCCAATGCAGCTGGATGTATTAAGCGGAGTGAAAAAGTTTGTCATTTTCTCATATCCTATACAGGCTTTTGCCGTATACTCTAATGGAAGCCTTGTAAAATGGGGCCCAACAAGTATGGGTAAAAAAGCAGCCCAGACTACAAGAGGACTTACCTTTGCCAACTGGAAAAAGAAACTGGCTATTTCCACCGTGAGCAGCGAATGGAAACTTCCTTATAACTTTAATATTCATAACATTGGCGGAATCGGATGGCATGAGTATACGCTTCCCGGATATCCTGCTTCACATTCATGTTTACGATTGCTGAGAAAAGATGCCCAATGGTTGTATTCCTATGCAGATACCTGGATTTTGAATCCGGGTGGTGCTACTACTAAAGCCAGAGGTACAGCAGTAATGGTATTCGGAGATTATAAATGGGGAGGAAGAAAACCATGGAGAAATCTTTTGGATGATCCTAATGCCAACAATATTTCCGTTGAAGAATTGACGAAACTCTTAGAACCGGATGTTCCGAAAATGCTAAAAGAACAAAGCAACAGAGAAAAAGTAGCGGATTCTATCAAAGCAGCAAAAGCAGCAGCTCCTATTCAAAATGAAAAGCCTGCAGAACCCCTGTCTAATTAATTTTTTTTTCAAATTGTAAAGTAGATTCTTCAGCAAACTTTCTAAGTTTAAGCATTTCCTCTTTACCTTTATGCTGGCCGAATCTGGCGGCAATATAAGTAAGAAGAATAAATAATAACATGATAAAAGAAGCGCTCAGTGCCCAAGGGTATTCGGCGCTTTTTATTTGCTTTTCTACGTAATACATCGTGAAAAAGGTCATCCAGAGAATAGAAAAAGAAAAATACAGGAACATAAAGAATGTCCATACAGCAGAACTAGGACCAAACACTCCACGTATTGCTATATGCTCATCCTCCATTTCTATCCGTAAAGCAAGGCTGGGTTTCCAGTAATTATCATATTCTGTTTTTACCCAGATAGTAGCCACTTCTTTATTGATATTGCCTGAGAATTCATCTTTATGCTCTTCCATATATTTTTTCAGATTTTCAGCATACTCTTCCTTGGTAAGATGAGTAAACATTTTAAACCGGGGTCTGGTTCTTATCCTGTCTAAAGTGGTTTCTTCGGTATTCATATTGTTATTCTTGATAAGGAATAGGATCCTGAAGGGTAAAACTTAATATGAGTTTTTCATTTTTTCTTTGAATGAGCATATTGATAGTTCGACCTTCATTAGATTTCATAAGTTCTACAATTTTTTCCAGTGTCATCTCAGAAGTAGGGTCTCCATTAATACTTAGAATTCTGTCTTCCTTTTTCAGACCTGCTTCATAAGCCGGTGAATCTTTTCTTACTCCGGCAATAGAAAATATAGGTTTCAAACTGAATTTATACTGGAAAGCATCTTTATAAGCACCGTTTACTATGGTTGTAGATTTTTGGGTTTCTATATTTATTCTATCCTGCTGCCATTCCAGCCCATCCTGTTTGAAATCCAATCCACTCATATTAAAATGAAAAGGATCATTAAAGTATCTGTTTCTTTTCAAATATAACTTTTTGTTGGGATAATCAAAAATCACTGTAAATCTGCGCATAATTTCACTCCCTATAGAACCTTTCCTGTTTTCCACTAAATTAACGTGTTGTATAGAGAATTCATCCGGCATGGAAGTAAGAGGTTTTTCAAACTTAAAATTTCCAAGGTAAAAATTATGAATACGGCTTCTTTTACCATAAATATCTCCATTGAAACCACGACCAAGAAAATCGTCAATATTAGGTCTGTTATAAACAAAATTTTTAATCAGCGTGGGGAAGAGCCATATGGCATCACTATTTCCAAGATCAATCAGCAGTTTTGAGTCTTTCTTTTCATTTGTCATTTCTACACCTGCATACAGATAGGGCTTATCTCTTTCAATGGTAATGGGGAATTCTTCAAATTTTCTCATTTTCTTTTCTAAAAGAGCAGCATTTTCAAATACAGTTATTTTCTTTGATGAATAATCTATATAAATAGGATGGTTTTTGAAGAAATGATAGCCGATTACTCCGTTCACAGGAATTCCTACATGAGGCGAAATATTAAATTCTTCATCAATAATGATATAAAGAGACATAGAGGTATTGATAATCCCATCACCTATTTTGCCTATATTACGTTCAGACTTCAGTCCATCAATACTTAAACTCCCTCCAAGTCCTGAAAATTTTACTTTTTCAACATTGCTTAGCTTCACTTCTTTGTTTTCCAGGCTGAAAAGAATGGTTTCAGAAACTCCTGTATCCAGAAGAAAGGTGAGCTCAGCACCATTGATATTGATCGGAATAAAGATCAGATTGTTGATAAACTGAAAAGGAATAACTGCTTTTTTAGTATTGATCAGTTCAAAAGTATTCTGGGCATTTACAAAAATGCTTAGAAATAATCCCAGTAAAAGCAATTTAAAATTCATTTACTGAATTTAGTAAATTTATCTATATGATAATAAAAAAAACATTCCAAAAGCGGGAATGTTTATATAAGTTACAATGAAGTAGTGTTTTTTATTGAATTTGTTCTAAAATAGGTTTTATTTATTTTGAAAAGAAGTCCATCAAATCCATATAATTCTTTTGATTTACCCCATGTCCGCTCATATATTCTCTGAACGTAAAGTAACAGCTAAGATCATAAAGAAGATCTGCCGCTTTTCTTCCCCATTCAAGCGGGATCACAGCATCATCCGTACCATGAGAAATGAAGAAACGCAGTCCTTCCAGTTTCTTTTTATCTTTTACAATACCGTCCAGAATTTTATCTTCAGGATAGCTGCTCATACAGGCAACACGATTGAAAAGCTCAGGATGTTTTAAAGCCAAAGCATAACATAATATACCACCCTGGCTGAAACCACAAAGATGTGCTTTGCTTTCTGTAAGTCCATAGTGGTTGATAATCTTTAACATACTTTCCAGAACTGCATGTAAAGATTCATTGGCCTGGGGAACATCAATGAAGTTTTCGGGATCATTAAAGTTGATATCATACCATGAATATCCTTCAAATTGAGTATCACGCGGAGCCCTGAAACTTACAATGATCCAATCATTGGGAAGAGTTTCTCTAAAACTGAAAAGATCCTGTTCATTGCTGCCATATCCATGAAGCATAAAAAGAATGGGAGTTTGGGAAGTAATATTTTCCGGCTCTCTTACTAGATAATCTAAATTCATACAGCAAAGATAATTAAATTACCTACAGAATCTTAACTTTTATTATTCATACAATGAACTTCTGTTGCATGATAGTTTATGTGTAATGATTAATTATTTGGAGTATATTTTTGAATTTTTCCGGGACTTTCTGTTTTTATTAATTTGATATTATTTGGAAATCTTTATTGGAAATTTTTCATAAAAGTTATTTTTATATTAATAAAAAACTTATATTTGAAACATTAAAAAATCTATTTGGAGAAATGAAGCAATTTTACAATTCAAAAAGTTTACTTAGACTTTCTTTTTTATTCGTTTTATTATTTTCTGTAATCACCGTTGTTAATTCTTGTAAAAAAGATGACGATGAAGAATTTCAGGATCATGTGGTTCAATTCGAAGTGAAAACCACTGCCGGAGGAAACATTATAAGTGTTGTAACACAGGTAGGTACAGCTCAGAATACCATATACAATACTCCGCAGTCTCCTGTAACTTCACCATGGACAAGTGGAGAATTCTTTGTGAATTCCAGCCAGGCACAGCTTAATCTTGATGCTAACGCTTCAATGCCGGATGATAATTCTGAATTGACAATCAATCTTTACATTGATGGTGAGATAGCAAGAACAGTGAAGAAGAAAGGTAAAGGGGTTTTGGTTGCTTCTATTGATTATAGCTTCTTAGAACCTTAAATTACTTTAACAATATAAAAAAACCGCTTTCAAAGCGGTTTTTTTTATTCTTCAATCATATGTTGCTGTATAGCTAGGTTGATCAATTCTGTTGAGTTCTTTGCCTGAAATTTCTGTAGAAGATTCTTACGGTGAGTGTCCACGGTAAGAGGACTTAAAAAAAGTTCTTCAGCAATTACATTACTTGTTTTTCCCTGTGCTACCATCTGTAGAATTTGTTTTTCCCTTTTAGTCAGTCTTGGAATAGGAAGATTAGTCTGAGACGGAAGACTGATAATCTGTTTGGTTTCATTGCAGAAAACAATATCTCCCGAAAGTGCTCCTCTGATACCTATCACAAGATCATCAATAGAAGTATTTTTGAGAAGATAACCGCTTGCTCCATTTTGTATAGATTGCATAATAATGCTTCGTTCCGAACGGTTGCTGAACATTATTACAGAGGTATTTGGCGATGTTTTTTTAATTTCTCTGCAGAGTTCTGTTCCATTGGAATCTGGGAGCGTAATATCCAGAAGAACAATATCTACTATTTCTGAACGGATGAAACTCAGTGTTTCTGCACCGGATGCAAAACTTCCTGCGACATTGAAGAAAGGCTGGCTTCTCAGCATCATTCTTAATCCTTCAATGACAATAGGATGATCATCTACAATAACAATATTTATTTTTTCATTCTCCATGGATGTTGAGTTCTATATTAATTGCTGTTCCTTGATCATCAGAATTGATTTCCATTTTTCCTTTCAGGTAGTTGACTCTGTTTTTCAGATTACGAAGTCCCAGACTTTTAGTGGTGTTTTCTATATGTTTATCAAATCCTTTTCCGTTATCTTCAATCGTTATCAGAAAATTTTCGCTGGCTTGGGAGCATTGAAGCAGAATATTGCTGGCTTCGGCATGTTTTACAGCATTGGCCAATAACTCCTGTACAATTCTGTAAATATTAAGCTGGATATTTAAAGGTAATTTTTTGTCAATATCAATAGCCTGAAAATCAATTTCAAGGTTTTTTCTGTTGTAAAATTCACACAGGTCGAGTATAGCAGTTTCCAAGCCAAAATTAAGTAATGATTCTGGCATTAAATTTCTCGCTACATGCCGGAGTTCACTTACAGAACTGTCCAGCTGACCCAATATCTTATAAAACTCCTGATCTTTTTCAGGGGTTAAATGGCTGGAAGACCATGTAGAAAAGTTGATTTTTACGCCGGCAAGCATTCCGCCAAGACCATCATGAAGATCCCTTGCAATACGTTCTCTTTCTCTTTCTTCACCATCAAGAATAGCTTTGGTTAATGATAGTTCTTCCTTTTGCTTAATATCATTGAGTTTCTGCTCGTTTATTTTTTTGTTTTTTCTGAAAATAATAAACAGGAAGATCAGAAGACTTAACGCCAGCAATAAAACAAGTCCCATTCCCCATAAATAAGAGTTTTTCTTGTTGACCTCCAGATCTTTTTGGTTTTTCTCAGCATTTAAAGTTGCTATTTTTCTTTCTTTTTCGGCAGTATTGAATTTAGATTCCAGTTTGTTGATTTCAATTTTTACATTCTCTGTATTAAGGCTGTCATTCAGCTTGGAATAATTCTTTTCCCATAGAAGAGCTTCTCTGGTATCTCCTAATTCTTCATTGAGTAAAGAAAGCTGTTTATAAAAAGTCTTTCTGTTGTTAACATCTATGGCCAGAGATTTTTCTGTTAAAACATTTTCCAAAGTAGTTTTGGCTTCCTTATATCTTTTAAGTTTCTTTAAAATATCATATTTGTTGAAATAAAACATTTGAGCCAGAAGATTCTGATTGTACTTTCTGGTATAGAAAATTCCTTTTTCTATCACAGGAAGGGCTTCTTCATTTTTCTGACGGGTAATATATAACAGTGTTTTACTGTAATAATAAAAAGCATTGGATGAAGATTCCGGATAAACCTTGATGAGTTTTTCGGCTTTATTTAAAAACTTTTCAGCTTCATCTCCATTGGCCTGGTAACAGAAATTGTTGGCAGAATTAAGATAGGTAAAAAACAATTCTGCAGAATCCGGATAGTTTTTTTCAAGAATTTCCAGGGCTTTTTTATTGTATTCTTCAGCTTTCTTAAACTGAGCATTATACGTAAGAATAACTGCAAGTTGAGTATATAAGAAACCCAGATTTCTGCTGTTTTCATATTTTTTTACCAGTGGGATACTTTTTTCAAGCATTATCTTGACCAAAGGAATATAGCCCTCTTTATCCTTTTGAGAAACTCCGTAGCTGTACCAGGCAAGAGCTTGAAAAAAATCGGACTCTTCATTTTTGAATTTCGATAAAGACCGAATAGCCTGTTGATAGGAAATTGCAGCTTTCTTTTTATTCCTATCCAGATGATATTGTCCTTCGTAATAATAATATTTTGCTGAAATAAATGAATTATTTTGAGCCAGTATTTTTCCTTTTGCCAGATATTTTTTACTCAAAACAGAATCACTGTTCCTGTAATAATTTGATAGAAGGAAAGAGGCTGTTGCTTTTGAAGTATCCGGATGGTTATCCTTTGTAATACTTTGTAAACTATCTATATAAGCTTTCTCATTAAGCGGAATGATTTGTTGGGATTGTAAAGCAAAAGACAAAAATAGACTTAACAGGACAAGTAATCTCTTCATTATGGATCAATTCTGTAAAATGTTTTTTAAAACGTTCAATTTAATTAAAAATTTTAGCATAAAAAATACCTGAATTTAGGTAGAAAAAATTACTGGTTTTTAAGGATTGATAGACGTAGGTGATGCTCATAGCTTTGCAAATATCAAATCATGAATCATAGAATATTCAATATAGTAACTAAAATTTAAACAAAAAGATTATGAAAAAAATGAGAATGAATCAGCTGTTAAGAGGAGCATTGGTTGCAGTAATAACAGCAATGTTTATTGGATTTACGGCTTCATGCAGTAAAGATAATGACGACAATGAGAATGGAGCAGGGAAAAGTCATAAAGTGGTTTTTAAAGCAATCGCTTCTTCGGGAAGTAATATTGACGTAGCGGTGTATGGAATTGACGGTAACCCAACTACAGCATCAAGTCTGAGTGGATCAACATGGTCCAGCCCTGAGGTGACATCAGAATCCGGAGCATACAGTGCCAATGTTGCCGTAAACGCAGTTGGACCGAATGCTTCTGCAACGTTGAAGGTTCAGATCTGGGTAGACGGAGAATTGAAGAAAGAAGGAACTTCCAGCGGACAGTACTTGTCAGCTTCTACAAGCTATACATTTTAATATTAAATTATTTTAGGACATAAAACGGGCACTGAGATTCATCTCAGCGCCCGTTTTTATATGTATCTTATACTAGTTTGCTCTTACAATAAAGTAGCTTTTTTTACCTTTTTGTAATAATAAGAACTTACCATCGATAAGGTCAGCTTCATTAGCTGTAAAAGTATCATTTACTTTTTGCTTGTTGACAGAGATTGAATTTCCTTTAATCTCTCTTTGAGCTTCACTCTTAGATTTTAAGAATCCTGATTTTTCAGAAAGAAGATCAATAATATTCACTCCTAAAACATCAGCTTTTGCAATTTCTTTCTGAGGAACTCCGTCGAAAACTTCAAGGAATATTTCTTCGTCAAGACTTACAAGATCTTCAGCAGTAGAACGACCGAAAAGGATTTCAGAAGCTTTCAATGCTTTTTCATACTCTTCTCTTCCATGCACCCAAACCGTAACTTCTTCTGCAAGTTTCTTCTGCAATTTTCTTTCGTGTGCTGCAGTTTTGTGCTCTTCAATTAAAGCATCAATCTCTTCTTTTCCTAAGAAAGTGTAGAATTTAATGAATCTCTCAGCATCTTCATCAGTAGCATTCAGCCAGAACTGGTAGAATTTGTAAGGAGAAGTTTTCTTTTTATCCAGCCAGTAATTTTCTCCGCTTTCAGACTTTCCGAATTTGGAGCCGTCCGCTTTGGTAATCAAAGGAACCGTTAATGCAAATGCTTCACCCTGCGCTTTTCTACGGATCAATTCTGTACCTGTAGTGATATTTCCCCACTGGTCAGAACCTCCCATCTGTAGCTTTACATTATTGTTTTGATATAAGTGAAGGAAATCATATCCCTGGATGAGCTGGTACGTGAACTCTGTAAAACTCATTCCGTCTGCACCTGATTCTCCTGAGAATCTTTTCTTCACCGAATCTTTAGCCATCATATAATTGACCGTGATATTTTTCCCGACATTTTTAGCAAAATCAAGGAAAGAAATATTCTTCATCCAGTCGTAATTGTTTACCAGCTCTGCTTTGTTGGGCTCATTTCCTTCAAAGTTTAGAAACTTTGAAAGCTGATTTTTTAAACAGTCTACATAGTGTAAAAGAGTTTCCTCATCCAAAAGATTTCTTTCAGCAGATTTCCCGGACGGGTCTCCGATCATTCCTGTTGCACCTCCCACCAATGCAATCGGCTTGTGGCCATGAAGCTGGAAGTGAGCTAAAATTTTTATCTGGATAAGACTTCCGATATGTAAAGAATCGGCAGTAGGATCAAAACCAATATATGCAGTAGTTACCTCTTTATTCAGTTGTTCATCGGTTCCTGGCATCATATCGGCAAACAGACCACGCCATTTAAGTTCTTCTATAAAGGAATTCATTGATTTTTAACTTTAAAATTTTAAGATGCAAAGATAGTAAATTCATAAGTATTAAGGGTAAAAGCGAAACAGCAAAAATGTAGAGAAAAGAAAGTCACAAATCATGAAAACCTTTGTTAACCTTAAGAATTGAACAAGTTCAGACTTTTGCCCTTTTACTCCTTTGTTTTTCACCCCAAATAATCTATATTTGTTATTAATGAACGACGAACAGCTATTCCTGCTCATCCAGAAGGCCAAAGATAAAGATCAGAAGGCCCAGACTAAACTCATCAATATTTTTTGGGTAGATGTTTTCTCTTTTGTCATGAAAAAGGTAAGAGATGAAAATGATGCGGATGAAATTACCGTGAATGTTTTTTCAAAAGTACTGTCGAAACTGGATATGTTTGATCCTCATTTTCAGTTTAAAACCTGGATATTGACCATTGCCCAGAATACCGTTATTGATTTCTGGAGAAAGAAGAATCGTGATAATGAAGATGCTGTTGAAAACCTTGATGAGGTCAAAAACCAGTATGCAAAATCTCCTGAAGAACTTCTCATTTCTGAAGAAGAACAAAAGAAAATCATCAAAACCATAGAATCTCTGGATGCTAACTATCAGGATATTATCAAGCTGAGATTTTTTGAAGAAAAAAGCATCAAAGAAATTGCTGATGAACTGGGAATTTCTGTTGCCAACACCAAAGTAAGGGTAATGCGGGCCAAAAAAGTCTTAGCAGAACTCCTGAAAAATAACGAATTTGATGATCATTAAGCTAAAATTCAATATATACTATTCAATAGAAACGGATTTTAACCCGTTTACTAAAAATACAAATTCAAAATTGGCTTTAGCCAAAACTTAAAAATAAACCTCTTCTTTTGTTTTCGGAAGAACTATTTTTTGCTGCTTTTCCTGATTTCTGTTCTGCAGATTAATCTTCAGCCCTTTTTTAATATAAATTTCTTTTAAAGATTTACCATATTCAGCAGTATTTTCTACCTCTTTTGAATAGTTCAGATGCCCTGTTGAGAGGTTGAAATCTACATCTTTCCAGTAATCTCCCGGTCTTCCCGAAGTAGAGGAGGTTCCTATAAGTTCAAAATGCCCGTTCTGAAATCTGTATTTGTCTGTAACATCCCATTT
Organism: Chryseobacterium metallicongregator; assembly: GCF_031324065.1. Taxonomy (NCBI): domain Bacteria; kingdom Pseudomonadati; phylum Bacteroidota; class Flavobacteriia; order Flavobacteriales; family Weeksellaceae; genus Chryseobacterium; species Chryseobacterium metallicongregator. The sequence continues at coordinate 872,182 of NZ_JAVIXS010000001.1, read as the reverse complement.
CCAGCTGCTTCCACCGTTTTGAGAAATGATCAGAATACCTTTTTCTATTTTAGTTTCTCTGTAAGGATCACCCATCATGCCTCCACCATTGCTTTCCATAACAGCATTTCTGGATTTTTCAAGAACGGTCCATGTGCCACCTGCCTTTTTCAGAATCTGAATTTCACGGATGTTTCCCATATCTGTGGTGTCCTTTGTATTGTAAATAATTACTTTTTCAGGAATTTTATCTCCATCAAGATCTCCATCTACTGTTTCAATGATTGTAGAACCTGTGGGTTGAAATTGTTTTTGGGCAAGACAAAATGTTCCGCATATTGCGAATAAAAGGAAGAATATTTTTTTCATAAGAATATTTTGAAGAGATAAATATACAAATGAAATTTCGAATTATAAGTTTCATCAATATATCCGGTTGATGGTTTCCATTAAAAAATCCTTAACTTTGAACTTCAATTTTAGAAATGGAAAATTCAGTTCAAGACACTACCGTTCAAAAACCAAAATGGATCCGCGTAAAACTTCCTACCGGAAAGAATTACAGAGAGCTGAGAACTTTGGTTGATAAATATAAATTAAATACCATTTGCCAAAGCGGAAGCTGCCCGAACATGGGAGAATGTTGGGGTGAAGGTACAGCTACTTTCATGATTTTAGGAAATATCTGTACAAGAAGCTGTGGATTCTGTGGTGTAAAAACAGGAAAACCACTTGATGTAAACTGGGATGAACCTGAAAAAGTAGCAAGATCCATCAAATTAATGAAGATCAAACATGCCGTTCTTACTTCTGTAGACCGTGATGATCTGAAAGATATGGGTTCTATTCTTTGGGGAGAAACAGTGAATGCTGTCAGAAGAATTTCTCCGGGAACGACAATGGAAACTTTGATTCCGGACTTCCAGGGACTTACAAAACACCTTGACAGATTAGTAGATGTAGCTCCTGAAGTGATCTCTCACAACATGGAAACTGTAAAACGTCTGACCAGAGAAGTAAGAATTCAGGCTAAATATGAAAGAAGCCTTGAAGTATTAAGATACCTGAAAGAAGCCGGACAAAGAAGAACCAAAACAGGAGTAATGCTTGGATTAGGGGAAACTAAAGATGAGGTTTTCCAGACGATCGAAGATATCAGAAATGCCAATGTAGATGTGATTACACTTGGACAATATCTGCAGCCAACTAAAAAACATCTTCCGGTAAAGAAATTTATCACTCCTGAAGAATTTGATGAATTCGGGGATTTTGCAAGAAGCTTAGGTTTCAGACACGTTGAAAGTTCTCCTCTTGTAAGAAGTTCTTACCACGCAGAAAAACATATTCATTAAAAATACAAACCGTTCAGCAATGAACGGTTTTTTGTTTGTTAGGGATCAGGTAGCAGATTACAGGTGACAGGTATCAGCTGTGAGGAATTAGCCTGTGAGGGATTAGCTAATGAATGTGGCAATCTTTACAATAACGGCTGCCATCATTCCCATCCTTTGAAGGGGTGGCAAAAATTCAAAGAATTTTTGACGGGGTGGTTCATAACACTCATCAAAGCCTACTTAACAAGTCGTATCCTTTTTAATCACTCCAATCCTCCCATTAATTTCAATCGGTCTGAAATGTTTCTTCTTAAACTCAGAAGGCGTTTCTCCTGTATGCTGTTTGAAAAGTTTATTAAAATAAGAAAGACTTTCAAAGCCCACCTGAAAACAAACTTCTGTCACAGACTGATCTTTCAGCAGGAATATTTTAGCCTGATTAATCCTGTAATTGTTGACAAAATCTGTAAACGTCATATTCGTCTGCTTTTTAAAATACCGGCAGAAAGCAGGAGTACTCAAACTGACAACCTTGGCTACTTCGTTTACGTTGGGTTTTCTGTCGTAATTTTCATGGATATAATCGTAGATGGTTCCCATTCTGATTTTATCATTCAAAAACCATTTAATTCTGGTATCATCTTTATTAAGTTCTTTTACTTCAGTAGAATCGGCCAGGATTTGTAGTATTTCAATCAATCCCATCAGGGATTCAAAAGAGCCTTTATTTTTAATAATCTGTAGTTTTTCAATAACAGTATTTTTGGTTTCTCCGGAGAATGAGAGCCCAAGATATGAACGTTCTAAAAGGGTTTTAATATTTTCAAATTCAGGAACAGGAAGGATGATATCCTGAAGGAAACTTTCCCGCATCTGCAATACAAGCTGCTTGCATTCGGTCTGAATCCCATAATCAAAATTAAGATGGGGAACATTGGAACCAATCAGCAAAAGATCACTGTCTGTAAAACCTGAAATATTTTTTCCCACATGCCGGATTCCATTCACCGCTTCTACATAGACCAGTTCAATTTCCGGATGATAATGCCAGAAAAAACAGTTTTTCAGAGAAGGAGCAAATAGTTTAAACGATTTCCCTTTTTCAAACTCGATAATTTCTTTCTGGATCTTCATTTTGTTCTTATTTGATTGTTTCTGAATTTAAAATTAAGTAAAAAGGTTAATACGGAGCAAATTTTTATCATTCAAAGAGGTGTGAAATTCAAACTTTCTTTCGATTTTTGCACTTTCAAAATAAAGATACTCAAGTGATCCTTTAATTTGAACAGAATTAATTCAGAAAAAGATTTAGATACAATGAAGATTGATAAAAGAATAATACCACTGGCTATCGGTGGTTTAGGGATAGGAACTACGGAATTTACCGTCATGGGACTGTTGCCGGATATCGCAAAAACATTACAGATTACCATTCCTCAAGCCGGACATTTAATTTCTGCTTATGCCATGGGAGTGGTTATCGGAGCTCCAATTTTGATTGGATATTCCGTAAAGTTTCCACCGAAAAAAGTGCTAATGGCTTTTATGATCCTTTTTACATTATTTAATGGGCTTTCTGCTATTGCTCCCGGGTACAATAGTATGTTGGTTATCCGCTTTATGTCCGGACTTCCTCACGGAGCATTCTTCGGTGTAGGAACAGTAGTCGCTTCAAGAATGGCCGGAAAAGGAAAAGAAGCATTTTATATATCCATGATGTTTACAGGGCTCACGGTTGCCAATCTGGCAATGGTACCTCTGGTCACCTATATCGGACACACTTTCCACTGGAGGCTGTACTTTGCTATAGTAGCAGTGATTGGGCTTTTTGCCATCTTATTTTTAAAACTATGGCTTCCTGCAATGGAATCCAATCAGAATACCCATTTCATGGAAGAGTTGAAATTTCTTAAAAATAAACAATCGTGGCTGGTATTGGCCATTACAGCGATAGGATTTGGAGGATTGTTCACATGGTTAAGTTATATTACCCCTTTAATGACCGTAGTTGCGGGAATCAAAAGCAGCCAAATGGCTTACGTAATGGTTCTTGCCGGAGCGGGGATGGTTGTTGGAAACCTGGTTGGAGGTATTGTTTCAGATAAATTGGGCCCGGAAAAAACCTGCGCTCTTCTGATTTTCCTGATGATGATCTCTCTTGGAGGTGTTTTCTTCCTTGCAGAGTATAAAAATATAGCTCTGGTACTGACATTTATGTGTGGTGCTCTATCCATGTCTATTGCTTCACCTATCAATATTATGATGATGAAAGCTGCCCCAAGAAGTGAAATGATGGCTGCCGCTTTTATGCAGGCAGGTTTTAATATTGCCAATGCAATGGGAGCTTTCCTTGGTGGAATTCCTCTAGAATACGGCTACTCATTCAATTATCCATCATTGGTAGGAGTAGGGATGACTTTTATTGGAGTGGTTATCAGTGTAAGATATATGTATCTGTACGGCTCAAAAACTCAAAATGAAGAAGAAGTAGCCGCTGAATGTGTATCATGTGATAAATAAAAAATGTAATTAATTCATTTAAACATACAAAAAAGCCTGTTTCACACTGAAACAGGCTTTTTTTATAACATAAGTTTTTACGCCTCTACTTCATCTCCGTTTTTGCACCAATAGAGGGCATTATATAAATTTTCTTTGGGGAAAGATTTAAACTCTCCCGGCATCAGAACACTGAAAACACTGGTGAAATTGCGTATTCCTTCTTTATCCGTAACAATAGCTGAACGATTCCAGTTCGTAAGATTTTTCAATCCTAACAACAAATCTTCAAGCCATGCGCCCACAGTAAAATTATCCAGATCGGTATCCAAATACAATAAATAATTCAGTTCACCGAATTGCTCTACCTTCTCTTTTACACGCGGAATTACCAGTCTTTCAAAATCCTCTTTCGTTACTTCTCCCGTTGCATTAAATGCTGCAACATTCTCCGGAGCTTCTGGAATAATTGTTATCATAAAAAATATTTTTTGGTGGTTTGAGTTTATAATAACAACAATAATTACACCATTATTTGGTGAATAATTGTTAAAAAAGGTATAAATATTGTTATTTTAAATGTAAAATAGTAATATGAATCTAAAATCAAATGAACCTTTTTGGCTTTTAAAAAATGGATTGTTAGCATCTTACCCTTCTCTAAAGTCGAATGAAGAGTGCGATGTTCTAATTATAGGAGGTGGTATTACAGGAAGCCTTATTGCTCATCAGATGATAGAAGACGGCTATAAAACAATTCTTATTGATAAAAGAGAACTCTGTAACGGAAGCACTTCTGCTACAACTTCAATGCTGCAGTATGAAATAGATGTTCCCCTCTATGAACTGATAGAAAAAATAGGAGAGAAAGGTGCTGTCTTAAGTTATAAAGCCTGTAGCAATGCTATTGATATAATAGAAAAACTGACAAAAATAATAGGATCTAAAGCAGGTTTCAAAAAAAAGAAATCACTGTATTTTGCTTCAAAAAAGAAAGATGCAGAATGGCTGAAGAAAGAATATGAGGCCAGAAAACAAAGTGGATTTGAAGTAGAATGGCTGGAATCAGAGGATATTTTTGAAAAATTTGAATTTGAAAATACCTACGACGGAATTTTATCAGAACAAGGAGCAAGTATTGATGCTTTTCAGTTTGCGCATGAGATGTTCATGTATAATGTGAAGAAAGGACTGAAGATATTTGATAAGACTGAAATGGTAAAAGTAGAGGAGCACAGGGGATTTAATGTGATTACTGTAGACAGTGGATTTGAGATTAAAGCAAAAAAAATTATTTACTGTATAGGCTACGAAAGTAAAAATCTGCTGAAAGAAAGCTTTGTCAACCTGAAAAGTACCTATGCGGTAGTTTCTGAAATAGATGAAGAGAAGTTCAAAAATATCAGCAGCACCTTAGTATGGAATACCGATGATCCTTATCTCTACATGAGAACTACCGATGATGGAAGACTTCTGATTGGAGGAGGCGATGAAGATTTTTATGATGCAGAAAAACGTGATGCAATACTCCATAAAAAAGAAAACGAGATTCTCAAGAACTTAAACAAAATAAAACCTGATTATCATTTTTATACAGATTTTGTATGGGCAGGAACTTTCGGAGAAACCAAGGATGGTTTACCTTATATCAGCGAACATGAAAATTTTAAAAACTCCTATTTCGTACTGGGCTTTGGGGGAAATGGAATTACTTTTTCAATAACAGGAATGGAAATGGCTTCATTGTTTATGAAAAATAAAAAACATCCACTGTCAAGATATTTTAAGTTTGGAAGATGATTATGTTTTTACCACAATTTTTTTAAATAAGAATAAAGGTTATTTAGATTCCTACGGAATGACAACTGCCTGGATAAATCGTTATTCCAATTGTGTCATTCCGTAGGAATCTAGGTTAAACTCTTTGTTGGATAAAAAAAGGATAAAATAAAAGCGGGCCTCAACCCGCTTACACTACAAACTATACCCATTCTTTTTCGCAAGTTCAAGAATTGAACTCTCAATGGCTTTCCCAAGATCATCAGAATCATCAGTTCCTCTTTTTTTCATTTCGGAATCTATATAAGTCTGGCGTTTTTTGGAAAGTTCCTCTATTTCTTTTTGAATTTTATCACGTGCTGCTGATTTGGCGGCAATTGTTTTTTGAATTTCTTCTTTACTTTTTCCTTTCAACTCCGCTGGAAGTTCACTTTCTTTGACATTGGCGATAAATCCCGCATCTTTTTCAGCTTTATCTACCAGATCCCAGTGGTCATTTTTGTAAGCATTCTTTTTAGATTTGGCAACTGTTCTTTCCACTAAATTGGATGCTGATTGTGCTTCTGCATTCTTATCCTGAGTGATCTGCTTAAGCCGGTATTCCGAACCGTGATTTCCGTAGTAGATATACGTATCATTCAGTTTTGCATTACATTCTGAAATTCTGATATCATAAGGTGTTTCAATATAAAGAACCTTTCTGTCACTGTCGATATTGAAAAACTTTCCACCTCCTAATGAAGCTCCGTTTTGCCAGAAAGTCTGGATTCCTTCCTCCCTGCTTCCACAGAAAATGGTGTTGGTGTAAATATTTTTACCTTTTGCTTTCGAAACAACATCTTTATAATTTATTTTCCCCTGATCAAATGCTTCGTTACCTGCAATGTAAATCAGCTTCATACTTTTTTCATTTCCGTCCCAGTTGAGGTTGGCAGAGGCATCCCGAATGACAGCACCACAATATTCACTACCACCGTTGGTTCTTAAGGCAAACAGCTTTTCAGAAACCAGGTCGAGATCCTGAGTAAGAGGAGTGACCTGACGGATGTAGTTTTCATCACGGATTCCGTCATTGCCATATTCATAAAGGGCAATTTCAATCTCAGGAGCCTTTCCGTTGTACTTAAGAGTGGTCAACGTATTCACAATATTCCAGAGTCTGGATTTTGCCTGATCAATCAATCCGTCCATACTATTGGAAGTATCCAGTAAAAGAGCGACCTGAATTTTATTATCCTTTACCGTTGAGTTTACCGGAATCAATGTCGTTTTTTCTACGGGTAATTTATTGTCAATATTATTATTAGAGCGGTTATCCGGAATATTACCGGAGCTTAAGAAAGTTGTACCTGCTGCAAGTGCTAAGATTTTTAAAGTTGTCATATTGTTATTTTTTTATAAGTTATAATTAGGGAATAGTGTTTCGTTGTTTATTATTTTGAGTTCCTAGAAGTAAAATTATCTCTATTTAAGGCTGGAAATCGGGAAACTTGGTGAAACAGAAGTTTGACTTGGTGGATGACAAAATAAGGAAGGCTCTGATTATATGTTTAGTGTGATAGTACTAATCTAATGTGTAATTTCAATACTGTCGGAATTGTCAGGCTGAGCGGAGTCGAAGCTTTTACCATTAATCATATTTTAATAGATCGGTATGTATTGTCTTCAGTCGGAAAACCAATAACCTAATAGTACAAAACAAAAAAGCTGCCCCAAAGGCAGCTTTCTTAAATCTGTTATTTTAAAGGATTTCATATTTTGTTTTGATGCTGTATTTCAGCTTGATGTTTTCGATATTATCAAAAGAAAAATCTACCGGAGCATCAGCCATTTCCAACTGAATATTGCTTGCTCTTCCTTTGTAAGCTACCGGCATGATCATATCGCTGGTGTAATCTTCTATTTCTACAATTTCAAGAGCATTTCCAGTTTTTTTACCCATGCTTTCCAATAAGTAGTCTGCTTTTTCTTTAGCGGCTTTCAAAGCATTGATCTTAACTGCTTTTCTGAAATCTGCAATTTTAGTATTCTTTACTTCTGCAATGTTCAGGCTGCTTACCCATTTTTGATTCAGATCTTCAAAGATTTTGCTAAGGCTTGATTTTGTACTGGCTTTAAACTGATAGTTCTTAGAAAACCTAGCTGTCTTAGAATAGATATTCTGGTACATGGATTTGAACTTGATATCCTCGTTCTTTACTCCTGCGTTTTTTAAAATATCAAATAACTTCTTTTCATTATCTGCCAGATCGTTTTTATTATCAGCTTTTATCCCGATGCTGAAGATAATTTCATCCGGTTCTACTTCCATTTCGGCAACACCTGTAACTTCAATTGCGTTTTTCTTTACTTCCTGAGCATTTACAAAGCTTCCAAGGGTTAAAATTCCGATTAATAAAAAATGTTTCAATTTCATAATTTCCTGTTTTAAATTTTTAATTCTGATGTAAAATTACACTGACTGGAAACCAGATTCCGGGAGACTTGGTGAAATGGAGTTTTCACTTGGTGAATAGTTTTTGAGCAGACTATATATATGTATATCTTTGTTTTATGAAAATGCTTAAACTCTTTACGACCTTTTTACTTGTGCTTTTGGGAAATATAATCTATTCCCAAACCACTACTAACAGCACTGCTGCTGTGGAAGAAGTACAGGTAGAAACGAAGAAGCTGAAAAAAGCAATGGACAAGAAAAATGAACCTGCCCAGGCGGATTCTTATTATAATATCGGAGAAACATTTTTCAATGGCGGAAACTTTGCGAAAAGTGAAGAATATTATACAAAAGCCAAAAAGCTGTATGAAAAGCTTAACGACAAACCCAATATTGAAAAAGCTACCCGAAGATTAGCCCAGTCACAGGAAAAGCAGAATAAAATAACGCCTGCGATCAGCAATTACAGCATGGCAGCGCAAGTGAGTTACAGTGAAAAAAGCAAAGCTGTCAATGCTAATGATGTGGCAAGACTTTCTTCTCCCACACCGGAGCTTAAAGCAGAAGCCATCCAGAATAATATCAATCTGACCAAAAAAGAAAACGAACAAGGCGATCTTGCAGAAAGTTACAGCCAGCTTGCAGATGTTAATTTGAAACAGAAAGACGTTTCCAGCGCCGAAGAAAACCTGAATACAGCCTATAAAATTTCTAAAAAAGAAGCTCCTCAGCAAGCCCTTGCCATTAATCAGAAACTGGCAGATCTTTATGTGGAAAATAAGAATTTTGAAAAAGCTATTGAAGCCAAAAAGAAAGTTCTGAAGGAGGATTTTGTGAAAGAAAATTCTCAGGAAAAAGTCAACCAGATTCAGGAATTGGCTGATATCTATATTAAAAAGAATGATCCTAAAGAAGCTGTGGACCTTTTGAAAAATGCCTACGGAATTGCTTTGGACAAAGGTCATACGCTGGAAGCACAGAGAAGTGTAAAAAAACTGGATAGCCTTTATGCGATTTCAGGAAATGTGGATGCTTCAGTTCAATTGTACAGAGATTTTTTGGGAAAACTTCCGAATCTTGTTTCCAAAGATAGAAGTCTTGTTGATAATAAAATTCTGGAAGACACAGAACAGCGAATCTCACAGCTGGAAAAAGAAAAAGAACTTAAAGACGAGCTTATACGAAAGAAAAATGTGTTTAATTATGGACTGATCGGAGCTTTGATTCTGTTGACAGGATTAATCATTTTCATTTTCAGAACCCTGAAAAAGGTTCAGACTAAAAATAAGAAAATTGCCCTTCAGTCGTTGCGTCGTGAGATGAATCCTCATTTTATCTTTAACAGTTTGAATAGTGTCAACCACTTTATAGCAACCAATAATGAACTGGAAGCCAATCAGTATCTTACAAAATTTTCGAAGCTGATGCGTGGTGTAATGGAAAATTCCACTGAAGATTTTATTCCCTTTCAGCAGGAACTGGATCTCCTTCAGAATTATCTTGCCCTTGAGAAAACACGTTTTGCAGATAAATTCGATTATGAAATTGAAGTAGATGAAAGCCTGAATATGCAAAACCTTCATGTTCCCGGAATGCTGATACAGCCGTTTCTGGAAAATGCTGTATGGCACGGACTCCGCTACAGAACTGATAAAGGATTTTTAAAACTAAGCTTTGAAAAAAATGAATCACATCTGAACATCCTTATTGAAGACAACGGAATAGGTATTGAAGAAAGTAAAAAGCAGAAAACCCAGCACCAAAAAACGAGAGAGGGCAGAGGAATGAAAAATACGCTGGAAAGAATTCAGCTTCTGAATGATCTTTACAAAAAAGAGATCACCTGCTCCGTAAAGGATCAGGAAAATAACAGTGGTGTTTTGGTAACCATCCAGATCAATCTGAAGTAATTAAAACTTAGATTGATCTGTGTATTTTATTTGATATATTTTTTCTCCAAAACAGAAAAATTCTTTTTGATATAGTTCAGTTCATAGTGGGCAGGAATGATTTCAGTACCTGAACGGTTAATAAAACCATACGTTCCCGTTATATTTTTTACAAGCGCCAGATCATCGGAATACTCACCGAATTTATTAATCTTGGAATATACAGGCTGGGTGATGATTCTTCCGCTTATATCTGAAATTCCATACGTTCCGGCATTGGTTTTTGTAAGTCTCCAGTTTTTATTGATCTTACTGATATCCTCTCTTTCTGAGATTTTCATCTGTGAAAAAGAAAAACTGAATACACTCATGCAGCAAAGAATTAGAAGTTTTGATTTCATATGATTTTGTCTGGTTTATTAATTTTAATCTCTAAAATAATTCTTTTGCATCTTTCTTGCAATAAAAATGACCAAAAGTATGGTTGGAGAACTTGTGTCGGCAAATTGTAAGGTTGATTAAATATTCCTAATTTGCACCTGCAACCTAATTATCTTCCACCTAAAATCTGATCTGATGAAAATAAAATCTGTAATTGTAGATGATGAGCTCATAGCAAGAGAAGTTTTACGAAGTTATCTTACCAAATACTGTCCGCAAGTGGAAATTTTGGGTGAAGCTGAAAATATTAAAGAAGCTGTTCCATTAATCGCTGAAAAGCGACCTCAGCTGGTATTTCTGGACGTAGAAATGCCTTTTGGAAATGCTTTTGATGTTCTGGAAGCTACCAAAGATTTCTCCTATGAAACTATTTTCATTACAGCATTTTCACAATATTCTTTGCAGGCTTTGAACAAGTCGGCAAGTTATTACATTCTAAAACCTATCGATATTCAGGAACTGATTCTTGCAGTCAATAAAGTGGCTGAAAGTCTTGAGAAAAAAGATGAACTCAACCGAAATAAGATCCTTCTTGAAAACCTGAAATTAAAACCTGAAAAGCAGCAATTGATTTTGCCAACTTTACAAGGGTTTGATGTGGTAAAAACAGAAGATATTGTAAGACTTCAGGCGGATGGAAATTTTACTCAGGTGTATCTTACAGACGGCTCAAAAAAGATGGTATGCCGTTTTCTGAAACATTTTGATGATCTTCTGGAAAATCCGTTTGTGAGGGTTCACCGTTCCCATATTATCAATACAGGTTTTGTAAAATCCTATCATAAAAGTGGAACAGTGATGCTGTCTGACGATACGGAAATTGAGGTTTCAGGAAGCTTTAAAGATAATTTCCTGAAAGTATTTTTATAGAATTTATTGTACCTTAACAGACTTAAGGCATTATTTTTGACGTTTTTATAACAACCACACAAAATCTTTCTGTCATGAAAACTATTCATAAAATTATACTTCCTGTTTCGTTAGGGGCATTGGGGCTTATCGTTTTCAATTCCTATTCTGTAAGGATTCCCAGAGGAGCATCTGCCGTAAAGAATTTTGATCTAAAAAAATACCTGGGCAGATGGTATGAGATCGCTCGTTTTGATTACAGGTTCGAGAAAAATATGGATAATGTTACTGCAGAGTATACAGAGAATCCGGATGGAACAGTTCAGGTCAGAAATAAAGGGTATGATTACGTTAAAAAAGTATGGAACGAATCAATCGGGGAAGCAAAATTTGTAAAAGACCCGACAGAAGCACGTCTTAAAGTTTCATTTTTTAAACCGATATGGGCGGGTTATAACGTCATAGATATTGATGAAGACTATCAGTATGCTCTGGTAGCTGGAAGCAGTTTAAAATATTTATGGATACTTTCCCGTACTCCCAATATTCCTGAAAGTATTCGTCAGCGTTTCATTCAGAAAGCAAAAAAAATCGGCTATAACACCGAAGAACTGATCTGGGTAAAGCATAATTAATAAAAAACAAAATCGCAAAAGGGTCAATTTGTAAATCAGCCATTTTGCGATTTTATCTTTTCATTATTAGCTATTAATGTATTCTTTCCATTCTTCAAAACGGTGATCAATAACCTGTTTCATCAGATCGTAGTTTTCGTAGGTATCTTCGATGTGATAAAATGTCTCATATTCATAGTCACTTTCTTCAGCTTTAGCATCAAAAATATTCACATAATCATCAGCAAATGAGCTGTAGCGGTTACCGAAATCTGTGTCATCTGCATAATAGTCTTTGGCAAAAAGATTTCCCAGTTCATTCAGATCATATTCAGAAAATTTTCCGTCGCAGGTATCCATGACAAACTCTGCCCCGGTCATCTCTCTTCGTTTTACTTTTTCTATTTCTTCTGCAGCATCTTCTTTCAGTTCTTCGGAAATCAGATCGTTATGGATACACCAGTTCAGGAACATTCCTGTATGTGTTGCCCCATTTTTCTGAGGAAGTCCTTCCGGAAAATCACCACCATAATGCCATGAAGCATCATCATATTTAGACATAATTTGTATTGTAGTTTTTGATAATTCAGGCAAAAATAGAAAAAATCAATTTATATTGCCGCTGCCACAGAATTTTCCGTCATTTGCATAGAATTTTTTTCAACAAAAAAACATATGGAAAAAGCTGTTCTGATTACTATCGGTGATGAAATCCTTTCCGGAAATACGGTAGATACCAATTCTAACTTTATTGCTACCGAACTTAAAAACATAGGAATAAAAGTTACTCAGATTCTTACGATCTCAGACGAAATTGAAACCATTAAAAATACATTGAGCACGGCCTTTGAAACTGGCGATTTAGTTATTACAACAGGAGGGCTCGGGCCAACAAGAGATGATAAAACCAAAAAGGCACTGGCTGAATATTTCAATGATGAAATTGCCTTGGATGAGGTAACCTTCAATCATTTGAAAGGCTATATGGAAAGAAGAGGACGGGCAGATATTCTTGAAAGAAACAAAGAACAGGCTTTTGTACCTACCAAATCCATCGTTTTTCAGAATCATTACGGAACGGCACCCTGTATGATGATGGAGCAGGATGGAAAACTATGCTACAGCCTTCCAGGTGTTCCTTATGAAGTGAAACCACTGATTAAGGATCAGATTATTCCTTATTTACAAAAAAGATTCAGTCTTCATTATATCCATACCAGAATTGTTTCTGTAGTGGGAATTCCTGAGAGTATTCTTGCAGACAAGATCGAAGACTGGGAACTGGCACTTCCGGAAAATATTGCATTATCTTATCTTCCGGTAGGAACACGAGTGAAGCTTCGTCTGACGGCTTCCGGTGAGAATGAAGAACAGTTGAAGCAGAGAACGGAAGAAGAAATTCAAAAATTGCTGCCTTTGGTAGAAGGTCACGTCATTGCAGTATCTGAAGATAAAATCGAGAATATTCTGGCAGAAATGCTTACGGAAAGGAATCTGACAATTTCTACAGCAGAGAGTTGTACAGGAGGCGAGCTGGCCAAAATGATCACTTCGGTTTCCGGAAGCTCAAAATATTTTCTGGGCGGAATGGTGGCTTATGCTACAGATAAAAAGATTAAAATTTTAAATGTTTCCAGAGAAACCGTTGATGAGTTCACAGTAGTGAGCGAGCAGGTGGCCCAGGAAATGGCAAAAGGCTGTCAGCAATTGTTTGAAACCCATATTTCCCTTTCTACAACCGGTGTTGCAGGACCTGGAAAAGGAGAAGATGGTAAAGATGTAGGAACGGTTTACTACACGATCAGAATCAATGATCAGGAAGTAACCTCCAAATTATATATGCCTCATCTGGAAAGAGTAGACTTTATGGATTTTGTTTCCCAAAAGGTGATTCAGGATTTGGTAAGCCTTCTTGTAAACAGTTAAATATGAGCGTGTTTTTTTAATTTTTTTTTAATTAATTTTTGTACAGTTTTTCACGCTTTTTGAAAGCCCTACAATAAATTTCAAAAATCGTGGAAAATTCCAAACAGATTTTTCAGACCAGCAGCAAAAAACGCTGGAAAAGTGTACAATGGGGAAGCCGTGTTTTTATTTTTATAGGAATACTGCTTCTGCTTGCTTTAGGTCTGATGATGACTCTGGACAGAAGTCCTAAAATACCTTTTAAAGAAGATTATAAAGCGGTAATTACAGCCAATAAACCTTATCTTCAGGAGAATAAGATTTCCAAAGAATATAAAGGCTTCAGAAGCTTTATCTCCGAAAAAAAAATCCATACCAGCCTCGACAAAATTGAGAAGGCAAGAGCAGAAAGATATCAGAATCAAAATCGAAACTGGGCTCAGTTTCCGGGAGGAATCCGTTCTGCATTTTATGTAGCCTGGGATCCTCAGTCACTGATGTCTTTGAAAAGAAATATCAGACACGTCAATCTTGTTTTCCCTGAATGGTTTTTCCTTGATCCCAAAACGGGTGACCTGAAAACCAATGTAGATCCGGAAGGATATAAAGTGATCAAAAGAACAGGGGTTGCCGCAATGCCGATGTTGAGTAATAACTCAGACAGAGAATTCCGCTCCGAAGGGCTGGTGAAAGTTCTTAATGATCCACAAAAAAGAACCCATCTGATTCAAAAGATCACCCAGCAATGTAAAAAATATCATTTCAAAGGAATTAATATTGACTTTGAGGATATGAACCTGAATTCTGATGATAATCTGATTGCCTTTATGAAAGAACTTTCAGAGACCTTCAAAAAGAATCAGTTGCTGGTTACCATGGATATTATGACGGATAACGATGATTACAATATCCCAAGACTGAATCCTTATGTAGACTACTTTGTGCTGATGGCTTATGATGAGTATTCTGCAGGAAGTGATGCAGGTCCCGTTTCTTCTCAAAAATGGATTGAAGAGCAGACGGGAAAAATTGTAAAACAAACCTCTCCTCAAAAGATTATTTTAGGGTTGGGAGCTTACGGTTACGACTGGAGTTCCAATAAGGATGATAATACCTCCGTTACTTACATGCAGGCGATTACAAAAGCAAGTGCCAGTAAAGCAGTTATTGATTTTAATGACAATACTTTTAATTTAAATTATTCTTATACCGATTCTAAAAATTTAACCCATACTGTATTTTTCAATGACGCTGCTTCTATTTTCAACACAATGCGTTTCTCTTCAGAATATCCTCTGGCCGGAACAGCGCTTTGGAGACTGGGAAGTGAAGACAGCAGAGTCTGGAATTTTTATGATAAAGACCTTACGTTTGCAGGACTTTCCAAAGTGAATTTGAAATCGCTTGAAAATGTAAAAGGGCAGACCATGGTGGATTACATCGGAGACGGAGAAGTACTGGATGTTCTGAACACCCCTCATGACGGAAAAATTGCACTGGAAATTGATCCGAAAGAGAAAATTATCACAGACGAAAATTATGTCACTTACCCAAGTTCTTATGAAGTAAAAAAATATGGAAGTGCTCCTCAGAAAGAGCTTGTTCTCACTTTTGATGATGGGCCGGATGAAACCTATACACCACAGGTGTTGGATATTCTGTCCAAGTACCACGTTCCGGCAGCTTTCTTTTTAGTAGGACTCAATGCCGAAAAAAATCTTCCGCTTGTGAAGAGAATTTATCGCGAAGGACATGAAATAGGAAATCACACCTTTACTCACGAAAATGTAGCAAAAGTAAGCCCTGAAAGAGCATTGTTGGAAATGAAGCTTACAAGACTTCTTATCGAATGTATTACAGGGCACAGCACAATTTTGTTCAGAGCTCCCTATAACGCAGACTCTGAGCCTACCACTTCAGAAGAGATTATTCCGGTAGCTTTGGCAAGACAGCAAAACTATCTTGATATCGGGGAAAATATAGACCCTGAAGACTGGCAGCCGGGAATAAAAGCAGATGAAATTGTAAAACGTGTAATGGCTGGAATCAAGCAGCAGAGAGGAAATATCATTCTTCTTCATGATGCAGGCGGAGATACCAGAGAAGAAACGGTAAAAGCTTTAAAAATTCTGATCCCGACTCTTCAGAAACAAGGCTATCATTTTACGAACCTAACGAATATTCTGCACAAAAGCAGAAGCGAGCTGATGCCTGAGGTTCCTAAAACGAGATCGTATTATATCATGCAACTGAACCTTGTGTTGGCAACGGTTATCTATGGAATAAGCCACTTCTTGGTTGCCTTGTTTACTATTTTCATTGTGCTGGGACTGATCAGACTATTGCTGATGGCGTACTGGGCTTTTAAAGAAAGAAAAAAAGAAAAAAAACTGGGAGGATTTCCGGTGTTGGAATCTTATCCGAAAATTTCCATCATAGTTCCTGCTTACAATGAAGAAGTGAATATTGTTTCTTCCCTGCAGAATTTATTGAAACAGACTTACCCTAATTTTAATATCATTATGGTAGATGACGGTAGCAAAGATTCTACTTATGAAAAAGCATTGGAAGCATTTCCGGATCATCCGAAACTGAAAATCTTTACCAAAGGAAACGGTGGGAAAGCCACTGCATTGAATTTTGGGATATCTCAGACGGATGCGGAATATGTAGTATGTATTGATGCCGATACCAAATTACAGCAGGATGCCGTGAAATATCTTATTGCAAGATTTTTAAACTCAAGTGCGGAAGAAAAAATTGCAGCCGTAGCAGGAAATGTAAAAGTAGGAAACATAGTCAACTGGCTTACCAGATGGCAGGCTATAGAATATACAACAAGTCAGAATTTTGACAGACTGGCGTATGCTCATATCAATGCTATTACGGTTATTCCGGGAGCTATCGGAGCATTTAAAAGATCTGTAATTATTGAAGCTGGAGGTTATTCATCCGATACTCTGGCAGAAGATTGTGATATTACGGTGAAAATATTAAAAGCCGGCTATACCGTAGCGAACGAAAACAGAGCAATAGCAGTAACGGAAGCTCCTGAAACTACGAAGCAGTTTTTAAAACAACGTTTCCGATGGACCTATGGAATCATGCAGATGTTCTGGAAGCAGAGACAAACCTTCCTTAACCCCAAATATAAAGGATTGGGACTTTGGGCAATGCCAAATATTTTATTATTCCAATACATCATCCCATTTTTCTCACCATTGGCAGATGTGATTATGTTCTTTGGAATCCTGTCTGGAAACGGAGATAAAATATTCACCTATTATCTGATCTTTCTTTTGGTGGATGCCTCATTAGCATTAGTAGCATTTATCATGCAGCGGGAAAAACTGATCAATCTCCTGTATATTATTCCACAGAGATTCGGGTATAGATGGCTGATGTATATAGTATTGTTTAAAAGTTTAAGAAAAGCATTGAAAGGTGAAATGCAGTCCTGGGGATTCCTGAAAAGAACCGGGAATGTAAAAGAGATCGCAACTTCTTAATGAGGTTGGAGGCTGGAAGAGTGAGGCTGGAGGTTGTTTTCTCAGTTATCATTTTTTTACGATTCTTATAACTTCCAGCTTCTACCTCCTATTGTCCGATTTATCCAGTAAAGATTTGGACTAAAAAAATATGATCATGTAGCTGGAGCCTGTTTTATGACTTTAATAACTTCCGGCTTCCTATTCCCACCTTCCCATTTGTAATACTTTCATGTTATTTATTTAAATTTGTTTTCATATTAAAGTAACAAATACGAAATAAATCATACATATTCTAAAAATTGTTATCATAATGAAAAAAATAACGCTTTCTTTGTTTTTAATAGCAGGGATCTGCACTCAAACTACGATGAGTGCACAAGCTAAAGCTGCTAAAGTAGCAGTGAATAACACAGACAAAGGTTTAGACCTTAGCTTGATGGACACTTCGGTGCGCCCTCAGGATGATTTTTACAACTACGTAAGTGGAACTTGGATGAAAACAGCCAAAATTCCATCTGACAAACCAACTTGGGGAAGCTTCAACAAACTGGCTGAGGATACGGATAACAATTCCATGACAATCCTGAACTCTCTTCTGAAAGATAAATTTGCTGACGGAAGTGAAGGGAAAAAAATTCAGGATCTGTATGCTACTTATATGAACATGCAGAAAAGAAATGCTGACGGAATTAAACCAATCCAGGAAAACCTGAACAAGATTGATGCTATTAAAAATATGGCTGATCTTCAGAACTACCTTACTTCTGTAACGAAAGAAGGGGAAAACGTTTTCTACGGATGGGGAGTAGATGCAGACCTTAAAGATTCTAAAATGAATGCGGTTTACTTAGGTAATGCTTCTCTAGGTTTAGGAAGAGATTACTATCAGAAGGTAAATGAAAAAAATACTGAAGCTATTGCTGAATATCAGAAATATGTAGCTTCTATGCTAAAAGAATTAGGATACAAAAATGCTGATGAAGCAGCAAAAGGTATCGTTAATTATGAAAAGAGCATCGCACAAACTTACCTGACCAATGAGCAGAGCCGTGATAATACGCTTCAGTACAATCCTAAGACGATGGCTGAACTTTCTGCTTTGGTAAAAAATGTTGACCTTCGGGGTTATCTTAAAAAAGTAGGCGTAAATTCTGACAAAGTAATTATCAGCGAATTAGGATTCTATAAGAACTTCGATAAATTGGTAAACGCTCAGAATCTTTCTGTAATCAAAGATTATCTGAAATTCCACATGATCCACGGAAGTGCTTCTTACTTAAGTGAAAACTTAGGAAACATGAAGTTTGCTTTCTATGGTAAATACCTGAGAGGACAACAGGAACAAAGAGCTCTTAACAAAAGAGGATTTGAGTTGATTAATGGTTCTTTAGGAGAGGCTTTCGGAAAATTATATGTTGAGAAATATTTCCCTGCTGAAGCAAAAGCTCAGATGGTGGAATTGATCGACTACTTAAAGAAAAGTTTCGCTGTTCACATCAACAACTTATCTTGGATGTCTTCAACAACGAAGGAAAAAGCAATGCAGAAGCTGAACAAGTTCACTGTAAAAGTAGCTTATCCGGACAAATGGAAAGACTATTCAAAATTAAATATCGTTTCTGAAGCTAAAGGAGGAAATCTATATCAAAATCTTCAGAACATCGGTGAATGGCAGTACAACAAAGATTTGGCTAAAATCGGTAAGCCTGTAGATAAAACAGAATGGGGGATGACTCCACAGACTGTAAATGCATATTACAACCCGGTAAACAACGAGATTGTATTCCCTGCAGCGATCCTTCAGCCGCCATTCTTCAACCCTAAAGCTGATGCAGCTGTAAACTTCGGAGGTATTGGTGCAGTTATCGGTCACGAAATGAGCCACGGATTTGATGATTCAGGAGCACAGTTTGATGCAGACGGTAACTTAGTAGACTGGTGGACTCCGGAAGATAAAGCGAACTTCGAAAAAGCTACAAAAGCCCTTGCTTCTCAGTATGACAAATACGAGCCTGTAAAAGGAACTTTTGTAAATGGTACTTTCACAAACGGTGAAAACATCGCTGACTTAGGAGGAGTAAACATCGCTTATGACGCTCTTCAAATGTACTTAAAAGACAAAGGAAACCCAGGGAAAATCAGTGGATTCACTCAGGATCAGAGATTCTTCTTAAGCTGGGCAACCGTTTGGAGAACATTATCAAGTGAGAAATATATGGTGAATCAGGTGAAAACTGACCCACACTCTCCAGGATATTTCAGAAGTTTTGGTCCGCTTATCAACGTTGACGCTTTCTACAAAGCATTCGATGTGAAACAAGGAGACAAATTATACAAGACTCCGGAAGACAGAATCAAAATCTGGTAAAAATAACAACCGCTCAGCAATGGGCGGTTTTGTTTTTTTAGGTGGCAGGTGATGGGTAGTAGATAGTAGGTAATAGGGATTAGGGATTAGGGATTAGGGATTAGGGATTAGGGATTAGGGATTAGGGATTAGGGATTAGGGAAAATAGGTAATAAGTAATAAGGAACCGGAGGAATAATAGTTATAATAACGGCTTCCATCATTCCCCTCCCTCGGAGGGGTGTCAAAAATTCAAAGAATTTTTGACGGGGTGGTCTAACCCATAGCACCAAACGTTAAACTATGAACTTTAAATCTTAAACTTTTAACCCAAATCTTCAATTTTTCACCCATATATAAATATCATTCATAACATATCATTAAAGTTTGTATATTTGATAAGTTTGTGTAAAATCAAAAATTATCTTTAATGAAAAAGCTAAATATTGGAATACTTGCCCTTTCGGGAATTGTGTTTCTTAATTCGTGTGGAGCAGCTAAGACTGCAGGGACAGAGAATAAAAAAGAAGCTACAGCAAAAGTGGCTGAACCGGTAAAAGAAGAAGGGATTAATTTATCGTATATGGATACCAGTGTCCGTCCACAAGATGACTTTTTTAGCTATGTGAACGGCAATTGGGTGAAGACTACTCAGATTCCTTCCGATAAAGCAAACTGGGGTTCTTTCAATGCATTGAGAGAAAATGTGGATGATGCTTCATTAGATATCTTAAACAAAATTCTTACAGAATCATATCCTGCCGGATCAGAAGGACAGAAAATCCAGAATCTATATGCCTCTTTTATGGATACCAATAAGAGAAATGCAGAAGGTCTGGCTCCTATCAAAGCTGATCTTGCTAAAGTAGATGCTATTAAAAGTCTTGGTGATCTTCAGAAGTATCTTTTGGAAGCTACAAGATTAGGGGATAACTCTTTCTACGGATGGAGAGTAGGTGCTGATATGAAGAATTCCAATATGAATGCGGTATATCTTGGCGGTCCGGATTTAGGTCTGGGAAGAGATTACTATCAGAAAGTAAACGATGCCAATACTAAAACACTGGCGGAATATCAAGCCTATGTTGGAAAGTTATTCGGAGTTTTAGGATATAAAAATACTACTCAGGCTGCACAAAATGTAGTTGACTTTGAAAAACAGCTAGCCAATTATTTATTGACTCTTGAGCAAAACAGAGATGCTAATTTAAGATACAACCCTAAAAATGTATCAGAATTATCCGGTCTTGTTAAAAATGTAGATCTTGCAAAATATCTGAAAGATGCTGGCGTAAATACAGACCGAGTGATCATCGGTGAACTGAAATACTACCAGAATATGGATCAGTTCATTACCCAGAAAAACCTTCCTTTACTGAAAGATTATCTGAAATACCATATCATCAACGGAAATGCGAGCAATCTGGATGACAGTTTAGAGCAGATCAGATTTGATTTCTATGCTAAATATCTACAAGGACAGAAAGAACAGCGTCCAATGAACAAAAGAGGGCTTACCCTTGTCAATGGTGTTCTTGGTGAAGCTTTCGGAAAACTGTATGTAGACAAATATTTCACTCCTGAAGCTAAGAAGCAGATGGAAACGTATATTGATTATCTTTTAAAATCATTCAAAACACACATCGCAAACATAGACTGGATGTCTCCTGAAACCAAAGTAAAAGCTCAGGAAAAGCTATCTAAGTTTACCGTGAAAATTGCTTATCCGGATAAATGGAAAGATTATACTCAGTTGAAAGTAGAATCACCAAAAGAAGGTGCTACCCTATATTCTAATCTTCAGAATGTTGCTGCATGGCAGTATCAGAGAAGTTTAGATAAAGTAGGAAAACCTGTTGACAAAACAGAATGGGGAATGTCACCTCAAACTGTAAATGCTTATTACAGCGGATCAAACAACGAAATTGTATTCCCTGCAGCCATTCTTCAGCCACCTTTCTATAATCCTTTAGCGGATGCAGCAGTAAACTTCGGAGGTATTGGTGCCGTTATTGGTCACGAAATTTCTCACGGATTTGATGACAGTGGTTCACGTTTCGATGGAGATGGTAACCTAAACAACTGGTGGACAGATGCTGACCGTAAAAACTTTGATGCAAAAGTAGGTCAGTTAGCCGCTCAGTACAGTGCTTATGAACCTGTAAAAGGAAGCTTTGTAAACGGTAAATTCACAAGTGGTGAAAACATCGGAGACTTAGGTGGTGTAGCAGTGGCTTACGATGCCCTTCAGATGTATTTAAAAGATAAAGGAAACCCAGGAAAGATCAGCGGATTCACTCAGGATCAGAGATTCTTCATGAGCTGGGCTACTGTCTGGAGAACTAAAGCTACCGATCAGTATATGATTAATCAGGTGAAAACAGACCCGCACTCTCCTGGAATGTTCAGAGCCTTTGGTCCATTGGTCAATCAGGACTCATTCATCAAAGCATTTGATATCAAACCGGGAGACAAATTGTATAAAGCTCCTCAGGACAGAATAAAAATCTGGTAATTTTACCCGAAATTGTTAGAAAAAGAAAGAATCCGCCTCAATATGAGACGGATTCTTTTTTAATATTCTTTCTTATAATTCCGGAGAACAAACTTTATTCCGGTTTCCATTATATCTCCCATAGTTTTACAATACTTGAAATTGATATCGTAGGTAAGTTTTTGTAGAGCGGTCCTTAGTTCTATGACATTGGCTTCTGGTGCAAGATTGTCTTTTTTCATAATAGAAATGAGTTCATCAAATCTGTTTTGACTGCTGGTTACTCTTTTTACAATTTGTGAACGTACCTCCTTGCGGTATTGCTCTATAGAACTTGGCTTCAGTTTTTCCAATACCATGGTCACCATTTGATTGTTTTCTTTGAAATACTGTGGAAGATAAACTTTCAGATTTCCCTCATACGTTTGCTGGTCAAAATCGATAGGGCGGATTCTGTAAATAACCTGGTCGAAATCATGGATGGGAATCACCACATAATTATAAGAACGCATGTCACCAAGAAGTCCAATGAGACAACGCTCATTAAATTTCACAAATTCTTTGGAAATCTGCGCCTTTTCAAGATCTGAACAGTTGGATAAATGTTTCTGAATAAAAACATCTCCGGGAATTCCTAAAATATGTTCCTCTATCAAAGTATTTTTATACACCAGAAAATTAATCCGGTTAGGAGAAAGCAGATCTTCAAGCTCCAATCCGAATATCCGGGAAGCATCGGCCTGTTTAATATAAAAATAAGTATAATTATCATTCAGTACATTTCTCACCCTAATTCTGAAAGGTTTAGAATTTCCGAAAGTACAAAAGTCGATGGTGTCCACTTTCAGGTAGGGTAAAGTAGCGGTATCTCCATCAGAATGAAGAAGGGTATAAATTTTATTTAAATTGGCCTCTATTTCTTTAAACTCATATTCAGAATACAGCACCCCAAGCCATAAAGTGTCTTTGCCATCTTTATCCAGAATTCTCACACTGTCACTAAACCTTAAAAGGTCTTCATACAGAAACTTAATCTTGGTAGTTCTGTTATATTTTTCCAAATATTGTTGTAATGCTTCTGAAACTGGAAATATCGGTTTTCTGAACGCTATTTTTACATCTTTCATGACACTGTTCACTTTGTTTAAATATAAAGAATATTTTTTTGTGAAATTTTAGGAATTCTCATTTTAACATTCATCAGGTATCTTTATAAAAGAGTAGAGTGAACAAAAATTTTATTTTATTTTTCTTGGAAGACTTTATTTATTTTTTCATAGCTTAGTGATATCGTAATATGGTGATTTTATGTTGAATAAATGTAAATAGATTTAGATGATTCAAGAAAAATCTTAGTAAAATTTTGTATGTTACAGTTTTTTTTTAAATTTAAACATTGGATTGGTAATTTATTTGATTCATCGGTAAATTATTCAAAGACAGATCCAAACCAAAATAGTAAATCTCAAAATAACAATAATATGGCAATGTTTAATTATGGTGTTGGCGGAAACGAGGTAAAAGTAGACGCTAATGAAGCTATTCAGGAAATACAGGAAAATAAATCACTGATAGTAAGCCAACTTACAACAGACGAGTCTTATACCCCTGAAATCGTAACAGGATTAAAAACAGTGGAAGACGTTTTCAAACATTTTCAGCCTTCAGTATCGGTACAACACGAAACAGAAGATGGTGGAATGGTAGAAGAGGAATTCCGTTTTCAAAACCTTGGAGACTTTACCCCTAAAAGCCTTACTCAGAAGTCAGATTATCTGCAGCAATTGAGCATGGAACAGGAGCAGTACAATAAAATCGTACGTCAGCTGAAAACAAACAAAATTCTACGCAATATGCTGGAGAACGATCAGACAAGAGCAGCGTTCATAGAAGTATTGAAAGAAGTGGCACAAGAACTTGAAAAATAATTAAAGACTTACATTAAATCATGGATAGCAAATTACAGGCACAAGAAAGCCAGCAGCAGGGGCAGCAGCAACACGCAGGGCAGCCGAAGGGTAACCCGCTTGCAGAGCTCAATAAAATGGGAGGATTTGGCTTTGTTGAATCCGTTGTAGACGGTATTGCCAATATGAACCCAACAAGAAAGGCAAGAAAAGAAATCTTCCTGAACGACAGCAATAAATCCGACGAAAGAAAAGAACTTCTTCAGAAGATCAATCTTTGGGTAAACCTTTTAGAAGGTAGCGAATCTGCAGATAAAATGGCCGATACTTGCAAGAGTAAAGCACAACAGGCCGACCAAAACCTAAAAACAAACTTAAAAAATACACTGGACGCTGTTCGTATGTTGGAAACCAACTACAGAACAGTAGCACAATTCTACAAAAATACAGAATTGGATAAAGTGGACAACGTAAGTATCGTCAATGCAAGCCTTGATCAGGTTTCTGATCTGGATAATCCTTTGTTCATTGATGCGATCTCAGAAGAATTCAAAAACTATTACGACCGTCTTGATCTTAGAGATAACTATTCAATCCTTGCAATACCAGGATATTTAGGATCAAATAAGGTCATTGAGAAATGGGCAAAAATCTGTAACGAAAACAAAGTAATGATGGTTACAGACTTCGCCAACCTTGATAAACCGGATGATGTGGTAGATTTATTTCACTCTGCAAACCTTACAGGAGGTGAGCTTCACAGAAGTAACGTTATTATGACGTGTAACTGGCTGGTAGGACGTGGTAAAGCTGAAGAAGTAGGGGAAGAAGAAAACGTAGAACTTCCACCTTCCACTTCATTAGCAGGAAAGATCCACAAAACACTGATGTCTCAGGTAGCAGCAGGTAAAAAGCACGGTAACATCAACGAAGTAGACGCTGTAAAATTCGAATTGAAAAAAAGTGAAATTTCTCAATTGGAAAAAATGGGTCTTGTACCAATGGTTAACGAATATGGAAAAATTATGGCTTTCTCGGCGAAGACCTTATTTACAGGAGACAATATTGGTCTTCAGACGTATTCCGTAGTTCGTGTATTCGACTATGTAACCAAGGTATTACTTGACTTCCTTAACAGAAGAGCTTTCGAAAACTGGAATGCTAAAAACGAAGACGATTTGAGAAGACAGATTGTAACGTTCCTTGACAATATCAAAGGACCGGACAAGTTGATCGAGAAATTCAAAATTGTTCGTTTCGAGCAGGATAGAGTAAACAAAGACAGAGTATGGCTGGATATCCGTATGACCCCTTATTTCCCTACAAAAAGTTTCGTTATTAAACTGGATGGACACAAAGGAGATGATGGTAACGAATGGGATGCAGAATACACTCAGGAGTAACATAAACGTACTTTATATAACAAAAACCGATGCAATATTACATCGGTTTTTTTTCAACCAACACCTATGAAATTAAATATGAATAAAACACTTATTATTGGATTACCCTTTATGATGATGATCCTTTTGATAAGTTGTGAGAAAAAATACCAAAGTCCAGGCACTTACGAAAATGATCTTTTCGCACAGGAACGTCAGGAAGGAAAAGCATACATCATGAATAGAGATGAATGTTTTGATGGCAGTGAACTCGTACTTGCAAGTTCAGATGTAAAATTAGCAGACAGTTCCAAAGGCCGTGGAAAATCTTTCTTTCTTTATAAAGTAAAATCAGGAAAAGTATTGAAAACAGTAAGGGATTCTACGGTAGAAATGCCAATGATGTTTTTATCCCAATATAAATTAAAGATCAAAAATACAGATTCTATGTATGTGTATCTGAAGAAACTTGAAGGATATCGTTTTATAGCCAAAGACAGAAACCTTAAGTACCAATGGTTAAAAGCAGCTCCGGTGTATAATGTAGAAAAGAAATAATTTTAGATTTTTAATCAGATAACTTTTTTATATCACAATATCATGATTTTTTTTATTTTTGTTTTTGAACAAACACAAACACAAAAACAAAATGAAAAAGAATGTAACCCTGTATGAGGATATCACCCTCTATCGTCTTCAACAATTTAATCTGAAAAGTAATACCTGTCTAAATAGCTTCCGACTGGAAGTTCGTTAAATTCTATCAGCCATGACAGGGAATATTGCCGGGGATCAGAATCCTCGGGTTGGAACAACATGTTCCTACGAAATAAGGCATTCAGGACTTTCATTTGTACTGAATGGAGACTATGAATGGTACATTTACAAGAAACAGAAAAACGGAAGCTGGAAAGATATCACCGGAAAACCAAAAACCGGTGAAAAAGTGACTTACAAATTTGGAGAAATAGCGCTGGGAATAGAATTCCTAATGAAAGTCTATGAGATTAAAAAAGGACTTTTACCCGGTCTTCCTTCTACCAGAGAATTGGCAGGCAGCCTTATAATTATTCCTGTCAGCAACAAGGTTCCAAAGATCGATAAAGTAGTACTCTTCAACAGAGGAGTAAAAGATTTCAATACAGCCAGTTATCATGATACTCTTATTGCGCAGGCTCACTGCATCGCGATGTTTAATAAAGAGATTGAGTTTCATCTTTGGGAAGATGACGCTCCTGGAAAAGGCCACGATGCCAGTATTAACAAAAACAACCGTCACACCCGCAGCTATAAGGCTCGCGTCAATGAAAAAGGGATTGCAGAAGTGTCAATACCTCTGATGTCTGATGAAAAAATCCTTCGTCATATGGCCAATCAGTTTCTGATGAAAGGTGACAGGAATGAAGGTGCGAATCATGAATATTATATTACAGCCACCTACTCCGGGAAAATTCAGGGAGCCAGCCAGGTGAATGTAGAGGTAGCCAATCCGGATTATAAAGGACAGCCCCAAAATCAGCCTAAACCCAAGCCGCAACCTGAGAAACACACCCCAAAATTCCCGGCCGGACAAGGAGGTGGTCTCAAACAGCCGGATCCCAAAGGCAATATTATAGAAGCTGTTTTCATAGATGATACAGGAAAAGAGCTTTCCAAAGTCGCTGTAGGTGATAAAGTAAGGGTAAGAATCCACTCCAAAAATATGGTGGGAAAACACATCCAATATGTCATCTGGGAATCTGATTCGGTATTCCACGATGAAGTCTACCGAAGCAGAATGATTAAAATACCCGCAGATATATGTGACACTTCAGGATTTATCATTACCAAAGATATTTTTCAAAAAGGAACAGGCTCTCGTACCGGCGGTCCGGACTCCTATACACAAAACTATTTTATAGAAATTATCTCCAAAGATCTTTCTGCGGAATCTCAGAAATTTGGGGTAAATTCGGAAGGGCTGATGGAAGTGGAGAAGGTGAAGAGTGCGGTGGGGGTGCAGAAGCAGCCAGAACCGGAGAAGCCAACTGATGGAAAGTGTCCTAATTGTGAAAAAGATATAACTGTTGAACAATTACAAAGGATATATTCAGAGGTTAAAGATAAAACTTTATTATCTGAACTTGCAGAAACTTTAAACAAATACAAAAAGATCTATAAATTAGATACTTGTGCACGGAAAGCTCATTTTTTTGCTCAATCGATTGAAGAATCTGGGCTAGATTTATCGGGTGCAATACATGGAGAAGGATTAAATTACTCAGCAGAAGCATTACCAATTCAGTTTAAAGCATTTAGAAAAAGAAATGCTCAAGGAAGAGCAGTTGATAAACATGGAAATCCAACAGATGATAATTCTAAAACAGTTCCAAATGATCTAGCCTATGAGTACGGAAGAAGCTCAAGGAATGGATATGTAGCGAACCAAAAGAAAATTGCAGAAATAGCATATGGAAATCGGCCAGAGTTAGGTAACAAATCTGCTGAAGACACTTGGAATTATAGAGGAAGAGGACTGCTCCAAATAACAGGTAGAACTACATATGGCGAAATTCAAAAAAGGATTGATAAATTTGCCTCATCTGAGAATATTAAAATAAGTGATGGAATTGATAGAGACTATACTCCAAAAGAGGCAGCCTTAACAGGTATGGCAGATTGGTATAAAGAGGATATGTTTGATAAGGCAGATGAAACAGGAAAATTAAAAGATGATGATGTTGTAGATTTGATTGTTAATATTATAAATAGAAATACCAATTCAAGAAAGAAAAGAAAGGATCATTATAAAATAACTAAAGTAGTTTTTGAAGTTGATAAATGTCCGGAAGTTAAGCCACAAAATAAAACTGATGATGATAAAAATGCTATCTGGAACAACCCATTAGAGAATCCCCAGATTACTATATATACGTTCGGTGGATTAAAACGACCATGGCGATCTGCTTTCGGAAGAGTAAGAACAGATATGCCTGGAAGTGACAATGGAAAAAGGCCTCATCATGGCATTGATTTGTTTGCAGAAAAGGGAACTCCCGTATATGCATGCCTACCTGGCAAAGTAGTTAGCTTGTCTCCTGGAACTGGATACGGAAAAGGTTTAGTTTTAAAAGTAGATTCTCAATATTTAGAAATATTTAAAAAACAACGTCAAGCTTACGAACCATACTATGTAAAATCGAAAAGAACTTATGATAAAAACAAATATGATATAGAAGGATATGGTGATTTTGACGAATATGAAGGAATTACAGAAAGTAAAGATGTTTATTTGATGTACGCACATTTAAGTGAGCTAAATGTCTCACAAAATGAAGAAATTGCAATTGAAAATTATAAAACAAAAAGATTAGGAAAAACTGGCGATACTGGAGCAACGGCACTAAAGGGCCACACCTTCATTTTGAAATAAGAAGTGCTCAAAATCCATCTGGATATTCCGAACGTTATAATCCAGCTTTCTATGTTAATTATAAGAATGAGACTCAGCTTTCGGAAACAGAAAGAAAAAAACAAGATAAAACAGCAGGTAAGTAATATGAAAAATTTAACAAATCTATTTATACTATTATTTTTCTTTAATCTATTATCATGTAAGGGAAATAACCCTAAACAAGAAAAGATAGATAATCTCACAACATTATATTCTATTGATTTTAAACAAGAACCAGTAGACTGTACTGGTGAAAAGTATAGTTCAAATAAGTGTGTTGATAAAAATAAAAACTTATCAATTTCTTTTGATAAAAATTCGATCCTATTTACCTATAATAATCAAAATTACATTGATAAACTGAATAATTCAAGTGATCTTGGATATGAAACTTTTTTATTTGGAAGCAGCAATGATGAAAAAATTATTTTAATAGATAATTTTTTAGAAAATGGACACCTATTTCTTGTCTATTATGCTAATAATAACAATATAAAGTTCTTAGGAAAAAATGAAGTAATCAACAATACCGAAGAGAACAATGCATATAATTTTAAAATAAAAAAAACAGACCGTAAAGTTGATATATTCTTAAATCCTCAGCTTGGCAACTTTTCACTTGATATAGGAAAAGCAGTTAATCTTAATAACAATGATGGTAAGAAAGCTATCTTAAATATTAATTTTCTTAATGATAATATTGCAACTCCAGATAAGATTACCAATGAATTAATTTTCACAAAAGACAAATCGGGAAAATTAATAATTAATACTGATATTCTAGATTATATACAAAAAAACACAACTAATAGTAATAATTCATACTCCATGTCATTATCGAAATATGTAACCCAACTTATTATTAATTTTTATGATAATGAGAGTACAGAATGGAGGGAAGAAGACTTATTTAGAATAATTGGATATGCTGCAAATACCACAGATCCATTGTTTAAGAAATACTGGAAAAATAATCCTGGAAAATGGAATAATGGACAAGAGGGGTATATTTTAGGTTTTTGTAATGTTGCATATCATGATCAAATCTGGGCTAAACTAACTAATAATTTCAAAAAAAACAAATATTATAATTTACCTTATTTAGAAGAAATGGTGTGGTATGGAAGCGATTTTGATAAAGTAGGAGCGCCTTAAGATTAATCCATAAAGCTTCAACTAATGATGAAACCTTTTTTAATTCTTTTAATATTATCATTCCACGTCTTTTGGAGTTGTAAAGAAAATTCTACTCAAAATAAGGAATCGTCTACAAGTATAAAAAAAGAAAATATAATATACACTGAAATTTCTTTTGATAAACAAGAATTTGTTTTATATCAAAATGTAACACAAAATGAATCTGCTGATTTTTTCCCTGCATTATATGTAACAAAACTAGATGAAGAACCAAAAACATTTTGTTTAACATCAACAACCGAAGAGTCCTTCACGGATAAAATTATTATTAATGACAAAAAAATCATACTTAGAGAAAATTATTGGGATCCAAATGAAGAAAGGAGAAAAAATGATAGACTAAAAAGAATATAATTTTGATTTTGTTGAAGTGAATTCCAGTTTTCCTAAAAAAGAAATAAATCATACTACCAACAAAGATCAGAGGATTATGTTTAATACTGCTGACAGCCTGATCCTAAGTAAAGAATGTGATCTAAATATGGATAATATAAAAGACAAGATTCTTATAATTTCACCTAAAAATTCAAATACAGAAAACAGATTTTCAAGCGTTTATGTATTGATTTATAACAAAAAAGGAGAATTTAAAGAATATCATAATAATAAAATTATAAACTCATTCAATCATAGTTCTTATGCAGAAGGATTTCAAAACTTAACAATTAAAAATAATTTTTTTACTATTGAAGAAAACATTTCCTCACAACCCATACAGGATAAATACACAACATTCATTTTTGATAAAAAAAACAATTCTATTTATTTGCATAAATTAGGATTTTCAACAACATATCCTGATTCTAACCAAGATAATAGTATAACTTATTCATCTAAAGATTTTGGTATAATTAAATTTGAGAAATATGATCCAAAAACGGTAAAATATTGACATTTCTATACATGATGAAACCCTTTTTAATTCTAATATCCCTATTTTCCCTCAGCTGTAAAGAAGATAACTCAAAACAAACACAAAACATTTCAAATTCTCAAAAGACAAATGTAGAAATTAATAAATCTTTTGTTATTAGTTGTGGTTCCGGTTGTGCATTGACTTATACTGCTGAAAATATTCTACAGAATGATGATACTTCAATAAAAGTTAAATTCAAAGTAGAAATGCATACTGACGAGAAGCTATCAGATAGCTATTATGAAAATTATCTTTTTTCTTACGATAAAAATAAAGAAATTGAAAAAATAACTATTGAAGGAAAGAATGAAAACATTCTAAGCAATCTTATGCCTGATGCGCAAGATTCTTTTAGAGAGTTTGCCGCGGAAATTATTAATAGAAGCATTCATGTTTCACAACAAAAGGGAAAGCCTGCAAATAAAACAGATCTTTCAACAGCTAAATCATGTGAGTTCAAAAACCTGTCAAATAAGTATAAATTTATTTTAGAAGCCGAAGAATATAAAAATGAGAAGGAACAAAAATATCCAACTTCAGCGTGGATTATTGTAACAAATAAAAAGAATGGTAAATCACAGGAGATTCATTATGAACCAAATTCATGGACGTCTTATCAAGATTTGCCGTGTACCAACTTTTTTGTAAAAGATTTTAATTTTGACGATTTAGAAGATTTTGCAATTGTTTGGGATCAGGGCGGTGTGGAAAAGTTATATGAATATTATCTCCAAGATAAAAATGGAAATTTTTCTGCTGTAGAAACTTTCCCTTTACAACATGGAATTTTAGCAGAAAATATTGATGTAGCAAACAAAACAATTACAACACAAAGTATTATAGGATGTTGTCATATTAATATAAATAAATATAAACTTAATTCTAATACTACCTGGGATATTTCTTCGGAACAGCAGGAGCTAAAGAAAAAATAATTTAGAATAGATGAAATATGATTAGCAACTGATTAAGTCCTTTTTACCTTCATGATTATTTTTTTTTCATACGCAAGTAGTAGGAAGAGATAAGAGCAGAAAAATAAATTTATACAATAACGGATTCACAAAAAACTCCTTCAACATCAAAAACAGGAAAAATAAAATAAACTTATCTTTGCAGTATAGAAACAATGTTCAGGATGAAGAGAAAATTATCTTTTCAATGATTTAAAACAAGATTGGTTTTTGGGAAAAAATAAAACAGCCTCAGATTTTTTGCATATTGGCATCAAAATCCTGGAATGGTATAAAAATAACGCAAGAGATCTGCCTTTCAGACAGACAAAAGATCCGTACAAAATCTGGATCTGTGAAATTGTATTTCAGCAGACAAGGATCAATCAGGGATTAAACCATTATAATAATTTTATTAAAAGATTTCCCGATGTAAAAACATTGGCAGAAGCTGAAGAAAATGAAGTTTTATTATATTGGAAAGGATTAGGCTATTATTCAAGAGCCATCAATATTCATAAAGCTGCTCAGCAGATTATGAGTGATTATCAGGGCGTCTTTCCAGATCAGTATGAAGAAATTTTAAAATTAAAAGGAGTTGGAAAATATACTGCTGCAGCTGTTTCGAGTATCTGTTTCGGTGGAAGAATGCCAGCGGTTGACGGGAATTTCTACCGTGTTCTGAGTCGTCTTTTTGCCGATGATTTTGATATTTCAAATTCAAGAGCATTTACGTATTTTTCTGAGCTGGCTGCTTTGGTAATGCCGGAAAATGTCGGAGATTTTAATCAGGCCATGATGGATATTGGTTCAGAAATCTGTAAACCCAAAAATCCACTGTGTGAAGAATGTCCTGTGAATAAAGACTGTCTTGCATTTTCTATGCAGAAAATTTCATATTATCCCGTTAAAACAAAAAAAGTAAAAGCAGAAGATCTTGCGTTGACTTATTATTTTGTTCACAGAAACGGACAATTTCTGATCCGCCAGAGAGCAGATGACTTTATCTGGAAGAAATTATTTGAATTTCCCACAGCGATTCCTGCTGATATGGAAACTTATATTACGGGATCAAAAACGGTTACTCATAAACTGACCCATAAGAATTTAAGCATTGAAATCTGGAATGTTGAGGTTACTTCTGAGAAGATATGGAATGATTTTATCACTGAGAATCAATACCTGATTACAGACGTTGAAGGCTCTCATGAAAAATCGTTTCCGAAGCCTCTGGAAAATTACATTCAAAACTCTCTGAAAGACTGAAATTTGTCTTCCGAAATCTAAAATCTAATTTGTACTTTTGCAAAATGATTAAAAAAGTCATTTTTATTTTTGTATCGCTGCTTTTAATTTCATGTGGAAAAGACCCTTCACCAAAACCTTATGGAGAATTGCGTCTTGAATATCCGGCACCGAAATACCAAAAGTTTGAAAACGATTGTGCGTATACCTTTGAATATTCGGACTTTGCTTCGATTGCACCAGCTAAAAAACCTTGCTGGTTCTATCTGAACTATCCGAAAATGAAAGCGAAGCTTTTCGTTACCTATTATCCGATACAGAACGACTTTGCTGACCATATCAAGGAAGCCGAGAAAATGGTATATGAGCATACCATCAAAGCCAGTTCCATAGATACGAAATCCTTCGAATACCCTGAAAAGAAAGTCTACGGGAACTTCTATGAATTGAAAGGACAGAGTGCTTCCAACCTTCAGTTTTACATTACAGACAGTACGAAACACTTCGTGACTGCTTACTTATACTTTAATACGAGACCGAAACCGGACTCTCTTGCTCCTGCAGTGAACTATATCAAAAATGATATGAAACATCTGCTGGACACTTTTGAATGGAAAAAATAATTACTTTTAATATACATTGAAAAATATATGAAACTTTTAGTTGTAGGAAGTGTTGCATTTGATGCAATTGAAACACCATTTGGTAAAACGGACAAAATTTTAGGAGGTGCAGCCACGTATATCGGAATCACTTCATCAATTTTAGGCGTTAAATCCGGAATTGTTTCTGTAGTAGGAGGAGACTTTCCACAGGAACATCTTGATATGTTCACAGACAGAGATGTAAATATCGAAGGAATTGAAATCGTGAAAGAAGGAAAAACATTCTTCTGGTCTGGAAAATACCACAACGATCTGAATACAAGAGATACTCTGGCTACAGAAGTAAATGTGTTGGAAAATTTTGATCCGAAAATCCCGGATTCAATGCAGGATGCCGAAATTTTGTTACTTGGAAACCTACACCCTGGAGTTCAGTTATCTGTACTTGAAAAAATGAACAACCGTCCTAAACTGGTTATTCTTGATACCATGAATTTCTGGATGGATTCTGCATGGGATATCTTAATGGATATGATTGCAAAAACAGACGTGATTACCATCAATGACGAAGAAGCAAGACAGCTTTCAGGAGAATATTCTTTAGTAAAAGCAGCTAAAAAGATCCACACAATGGGTCCTGAATATGTAATTATCAAAAAAGGAGAGCACGGAGCTTTACTATTCCACGACAATAAAGTATTTGCTATTCCGGCACTTCCGTTAGAAGATGTTTTTGATCCGACAGGAGCTGGAGATACTTTTGCAGGAGGATTTGCTGCATACCTTGCTAAAAAAGGGAAAATTGATTTCGAAACGATGAAGTCTGCCCTTATCGTAGGATCTGCAATGGCTTCATTCACAGTAGAGAAATTCGGAACAGAAAGAATAGAAGAAGTAAACGAAGCGGATATGTTCAGCAGATTGAGACAATTCAAAGAATTAACAACATTTGATGTTGAACTGCAGTAAATAAGTCTTTTTAAGAAATATTTATAATAAAAAATTGAGTGAAATTCGTTAAGAATTCTAAATTTGCAACTTGTTAAAATAGTAAAATGACAAATAAACTAAAAATCACTTTTCTTCTTGGGATTTTCATCATGATATTCTCTTCAAATATGATGAATGCCCAGCTAAAACAAGGAGATTTGGTGGATGGTATTGCCGCTGTTATCGGGGATGAGATTGTATTGGAATCTGATGTCCTGGAGCAGATGAATTATGGTAAACAACAGGGAGCTGCCAACACAGACAAATGTGAGTTCCTGGAAAATCTTATCAGCAATAAGCTTCTTGTATACGAAGCAAAAAAAGATACCTTAATTGAAAATCGTTCTGCAGCAATAAAAGAACAGGCAAATGCAAAATACCGTCAGATGCTTTCTCAATTTCCGGATGAAAAAACAATGCTTGCAGCCTATAAGTTCAGAAATGCTTATGAACTGAAAAATGCTATTGAAAAAATAGATATTGACCAATATTACGGACAGGCAAAGTACCAGAGAATAACTGATAAAGCGGACGTAACTCCTAATGAGGTAACTGATTTTTACAATATGTATAAAACACAGCTGCCACAGGTAAAAGATGAAGTTACTTTAGCTCAGATTATGATCTACCCGTCACTTACGGAAGCTCACAAACAAGAACTTATCAACAGGTTGAAAAAAATCAAACAGGATATTATCGGAGGTGAGACTTTTGAAAGCCAGGCAAGAATTTATTCTGAAGATGAAGGATCTGCTGCTAATGGAGGATTATATAAAAATATCAATAAAGGGCAGATGGTGAAGCCATTCGAAGCTGCTGCATTGAACCTTCAGGAAAATGAAATTTCAGACCCTATTGAATCTGAATTCGGATTCCATATTATTCAGTTAGTGAAAAGATCAGGTAAAGTATATGATGCAAGACACATCTTGTTGAAAGCTGTTCCTACTGATGACGAAATTAAAACTGCAAAAGCTAAATTAGACAGTATCAGAGGTCTTATCGTTGATGGTAAAATGACGTTTAAAGATGCTGCTTTTAAATACTCAGACGATAAAAGAACAAAATTCAATGCAGGAATTATTCCTGGAGCAGACGGTTCTGATAAAATTGAAAGAGAAAGTATCCCTGGAACAATCAGTTATGAATTAGCAGGATTAAACAAAGGTGATATCACTACTGCTTTTGAAGACGAAGAAAACAAGAGAAAACAAATCAAGATCATCAAAGTTGAAGATGTGATTCCTTCTCACCAGATTACCCTGGAAACAGACTTCAGCAGAATCAAGCAGATGGCGCTGAATAAAAAGAAAAGTGAAATGGTTGAAAAGTTTGTCAACTCTAAGTTGCCGACAACCTTTATTTCAATTGACGGACGTTACGACAGTTGTAACTTTAAGTCTAACTGGAAGAAACAATCCATGACAAAATAAAATCAAAACCTTCAGAATTTCTGAAGGTTTTTTTATGATTAGTAGTTTTAAAGAATGAAAGGCAATGATAGAAAATATTGACATATTTTCCCCGGAAAACCGTTGTTTTTATTATTTTTACACATGAGCAATTTTATAGATTTTAACGCTGCAAAAAAACTTCATGACATGGAGGGAACACAAAATAGAATTTCACACCTTTTTAATATTAAATACCCGATTATTCAGGCAGGGATGATCTGGCATTCGGGATGGAGACTTGCTTCTGCAGTTTCCAACTGTGGGGGATTAGGAATAATAGGAGCGGGAAGTATGTATCCTGATATCCTGAGAGAAAATATCCAGAAATGTAAACAGGCAACAGATAAACCATTCGGGGTAAATGTACCGATGTTATATCCTAATATTGAGGAAATTATTCAGATTATTCTTGAAGAAGGAGTGAAAATTGTATTTACGTCAGCCGGTAACCCGAAAACCTATACGGAAACCCTTCAGAAAGAAGGAATAAAAGTAGCTCACGTCGTTTCATCCACCAAATTTGCTGTAAAATGTGAAGATGCCGGAGTAGATGCCATTGTTGCAGAAGGTTTTGAAGCCGGAGGCCACAACGGAAGAGATGAGACAACAACATTCTGTCTTATTCCTAATGTTAAAAAACATATTTCCAAGCCGTTAATTGCTGCCGGAGGAATTGCTTTAGGTTCACAGATGAAGGCTGCTATGATTCTTGGTGCAGATGGTGTACAGATTGGTTCCCGTTTTGCTGCAACAACTGAAGCAAGTGCCCATGAAAACTGGAAAAAGAAAATTACAGAATTACAGGAAGGAGATACGCATCTTACTTTGAAAGAACTGGCACCTGTGAGAATGGTTAAAAATAAATTCTTCAAAGAACTGGAAGATATCTACGTGAATGGAAGAGATAAAGAAGCATTGATTGCTTCATTAGGAAGAGCCAGAGCAAAGCGTGGAATGTTTGAAGGAGATATGGAAGATGGCGAGCTGGAAATAGGCCAGGTTTCTGCTTTAATTGACGAGATTCTTCCGGTGGAAACTGTTTTCAGTCACCTTTTAAAAGAATTTGAAGCAACAAAAATGCCTGTTTTTTAATATAATTTTATTTGATGGAAGGAAGAATAATTGATGTAAAGGGACAAAAATTATATATTGAACACAATAATCAATTTCAAGACAGACCTACTATTGTTTTTCTGCATGATTCATTAGGTTCAGTACAGCTTTGGAGAGATTTTCCAGCCAAACTATCCGAAGCCACACATTGTAATACTTTGGCTTATGACCGTTTAGGTTATGGGAAATCATATCCAATGTCTACTCATATAAGACCGGTAAATTATATGGAGCTGGAAGCAGATCTTTTGAATGATGTATTGACTGAAATAAATATTGATAAGGTGATTCTGTTCGGGCACAGTGATGGGGGAACAATAGCTTTGATCACCGCTGCGAAATATCCTGAAAGAGTAGAAGCTGTCATTTGTGAAGCAGGTCATATTTTTGTAGAAGAGGTAACTTTAAAAGGGGTTTATGATGCCTGGGAAGCTTACAAAACGACCAATCTTCCTGAACGTTTACAGAAATATCATGGCGATAAAGTAGAAATGCTTTTCAAGGCCTGGACAGAGACCTGGACGCGTGAAGATTACAGAACCTGGAATATTGAATATCTCTTAAAAAATATTACTGCTTCATTATTATTTGTTCAGGGAGAAGCTGATGAATATGGTACATTGGATCAGGTAGAAAAAACGATTACTCAGGTGAGTGGAAGTGCGGAAAAATACATCATTCCCGGAATAGGACATACACCACATAAAGAATCTCCAGAGCTTGTATTGGAGAAAGCAGCAGAATTTATTGGTAAATATTTTTAATCTGAACCTATAAAATATAGAAATAAGACACCTTGTAATCAGGGTGTCTTATTTTTATGTGAAAATTCTAATGTGAAAGCTTAAAAAATTACAGTAATTGAAGTTCTGCTGCAATGTTTTCCTTTGCCTGAACCTCATATTTTTCCTTAAAATACTCTGTTTTAAAGATACTCTCTAGCTCGAGAAAATGCTTAAGCACTTTTTTTCGTCCCGGTTTATAAAGGAAGTCAGGATAAATGGAATACTCTTTTCTAATATTCTGAGTATATTCTGAATAAGTTTTAAAATCTTTGCCCAATACAGAAAGGTCAGCATCCAGAAGATAATTGGTATCCTCGTCATCAGAGCGTTGGTGAGATTTTGTAGCCAGAATCTGTGCAGAAATTAATGAAATTTTATCTTGATTGATATGAAGTTCGGTAAGTCTTTTTTCTGCCTTGGCAGCACTTTTCTCTTCATTGGATTTTGAAGAAGCATCATAGATAATGTCATGGTAGAATACAGAAAAAGAAATCGCTGTCACATCTGAGATATTACTTTTTACATATTCAAGTTCATTCAACATGTTTTCAAGATGAAGAAGATTATGATAGTATCTTCCTTTTTCAGAATATTTAGTTTCAATCTCCTTCCACAGATCACGGATGAGTTGAGGATCTTCTGTAAACGAAGAGCAAAGCTGTTCAAATTGATTTTTCAGATTCATAGAAATAAAGATATAAAAAAAGGAACTTTTAAAAAGTTCCCTGATTTGCTTCCAGTACAGCCTTTAGATCAGCCCAGCCTCCGCCGTTATAGCCGTCCTTTAATCCCTGAGCGTTAAGATAATCCAATGCTTTTCCGCTTCTGTTTCCACTTCTGCAGAATAAGATTACTGGTTTTTCAACAGATAGAATTTCATCCTGTCTGTCTTCTACTTCACCTAGAGGAATATTCTTAGCACCATCTATATTACCGTCCATTTCAAGCTCCATTGGCTCACGAACGTCTATTAATTCATAGTTTCCGGATTGTATTACTTCTATTAAAGACATAGTTGTTGGTTTAAACATTAAATTAGAAACGAAATTACGTAATTTTTTTATGAAAAAAATCCTAATGAAAACATAATTTTTCAGAAAAGAAACCAGTTGTGCTATGAACATATTCCAAAATCAGAAGATTGATAAAATAATCTTAATTTTGCAGGGTGAAATTAATGAATGCCGATGCCGAAAAATATTCCCAACTGATCAAGTCCAAAGCAAAAAGTTTTGGATTCCAGAATTGTGGCATTTCCAAAGCTGATTTTCTGGAGGAAGATGCTCATCATCTTGAAAAATGGCTGAAGAATAATTATAATGGCGAAATGAAGTATATGGAAAATCATTTCGACAAAAGACTTGATCCGAGACTTTTGGTAGAAGGTTCAAAATCTGTAATTTCACTTTCATATAATTATTTTCCTGAAGAAAAAATCTCCGTTCTTGAGAATTTTAAAATCTCAAAATATGCTTATGCAGAAGACTATCATGAAGTAATCAAAGAAATACTCCGTGAAATGGTTGCAGAGCTGCAGGAAGAAATAGGCGGATTCGGATTTCGTGTTTTTGTAGATTCTGCACCGGTTTTGGAAAGAGCCTGGGCTAAAAAGTCGGGAATAGGCTGGGTAGGAAAAAATGCCAACCTTATTACCAAACAAAGCGGTTCTTTTTATTTTCTGGCCGAAATTATCTGTGATCTGGAGCTGATTCCTGATCACGCCACTACAGATCATTGCGGAAGCTGCAGGAAATGTATTGATGCCTGTCCCACAGATGCCATCGTTTCTGAAAAAATTATAGATGGAAGCCGGTGCATTTCTTATGCAACCATAGAGCTCAAGAATGAAATTCCGGATTATTTTAAAGATAAAATGGAAGACTGGATGTTCGGCTGCGATATCTGTCAGGATGTTTGCCCATGGAACCGTTTTTCCGCTCCTAACAAACAGAGCCGTTTCCAGCCCAATGAAGCGTTGAAAAACTTCAAAAAAGGAGAATGGAAAGAACTTACCCAGGAAATTTTCTCGGAAATCTTCAGAAAATCTCCTGTGAAAAGAACCAAATTTGCAGGACTCAAAAGAAATATTGAGTTTTTGCAGAAACCTTCTGACTGATTTTTCTTTAAACTTTTGGTGACAATCCCTCTTTTGGAATTTTTTGAAGTTCCAAACCAGAGCTGATAGTTGACCATTCCTTAAATTTTTCGCTTTAAGGAGGTGAAGGTTTACATCAATAAGTTTCTTAAAAAGCTTTTCCTATAAAGAAAAATTGATTTTCAGGAGATCAAAATCTCACCGAAAATCAACGTCTTTTTTGTATTCTTTTAGGAGCAGTTTTTACTCTTACTTTAAACCTTTTTTGGGATTTAGTATTTTTACGCATATTTGTGAATATTTCGTAACTAAATATAGTTAATTTTTCGATTAAAACAAATACTTTTACTAAAAATTAAAGATTAAATTTTATTAAAAAACATGACTGTGAAAACGATATTAATGTATCTCCTGAAAGTGGTAGGAATTATTGTAGGAATTGTGATTATTTATGTGATCCTTGGGTTGTTGATTCCCTATATTCCCGTTTCTGCAAAAGATGACGGACAAAAGAAAGAAATTCCCATCTATATTTATACCAACGGGGTGCATACCGATATTGTAATGCCTGTGAAAAATGATTTGCAGGACTGGAGCCAGAAAATTCCTTTTGCCAATACAAAATCAAAAAAAACAGACTATCAGTATATAGGAATAGGATGGGGAGATAAAGGTTTCTATCTTGATACACCTACCTGGGCAGACCTGAAATTTTCAACAGCTATAAAAGCAGCATTCTGGCTAAGTGATTCTGCTATGCACTGTACTTATTATAATACAATGAAAGAAGGGAATGACTGTAAAATGATCATGATCAGCAGAAGTCAGTACGAAAATCTGGTGAAATATGTGGAAGATAAATTTGACAGAGATCAGAACGGAAATTTCATGTTGATCCCTACCAATGCTGTTTACAGCGATAACGATGCCTTTTATGATGCAAAAGGAACTTACAGCTTTATGTATACTTGCAATACCTGGTCAAATAACGCTTTGAAAGCTGCAGGACAGAAAGCTGCACTTTGGACACCTTCTGATTTCGGAATCTTTCAGCATTATAAATAAAATATGAAAAGGATTTTTTGGTTTTTCGCCATCTTTTGGATCTGCTCATGTTCTCAGGAGAGGAAAAATAATACAATAAGAACAGTAGAAACATCAGTAGTCGAAGAAAAGAAACCTGAAACTGATTTTTCTAAAATAAAATTAAAGGCAGAAGAAGCCTTAAAATTCTGTGCTTCAAAGAATCTTAGCAAAGATTTCTGTATTCTCATTGATATGAGCCTTCATTCAGGCGTTAACCGTTTTTTTGTCTGGGATTTTAAAAATAATAAAATCTCAAAAAAATATCTGGTAGGGCATGGGTGCGGTTCCAATTCCTGGAGTAAAGATAATTCTAAAGCCAATCCGGGCTTCAGCAATGAAGACGGAAGCCATCTTTCATCTTTAGGGAAGTATAAATTGGAAGGAAGAGGCTACAGCGACTGGGGAATCAATATAAAATACCTGATGCACGGCCTTGAAGAAACCAACAGTAATGCTTTAAAAAGATTTATTGTCTTTCATTCCTGGAATCTGATGAGTGATACTGAAACTTTCCCTAACGGATCTCCTGAAGGTTGGGGTTGTCCCACTATTTCCAACAACGCTATGAAGGAAATTGATCCGATGATTCAAAAATCAGAAAAACCGGTACTGATGTGGATCTATAATTAAACCTTTGTTATACCTTTGTTTTCATAACAATCCTGTTAACTGATTTTGCTTTATGAAACATACCCTTTTCCGTGAACAACAGCTCAATTGTGATATAGAAACAGCCTGGAAGTTCTTTTCCTCAGCCAATAATCTTTCAGAAATTACGCCGAAGGATATGGGCTTTATTGTATTAACGGAAATGGAAGATGATGAAATTTATGAAGGAATGATCATCGATTATTATGTTTCTCCATTATTCGGTATTAAAATGAAGTGGCAGACCGAAATCACCCATGTTGATTTCCAGAAAAATTTCATTGATTTTCAGAGAAAAGGGCCATACAAACTCTGGAATCACCATCATGAATTTATTCCCAATGAAGAAGGTGTTCTGATGAGAGATACCATAGATTATGAACTTCCTATGGGATTTTTAGGTGAAATTGCTCACCACCTTTTCATCAGAAAGAAACTGGAACATATCTTTGATTATCGTTTCAGAGTTCTCAGCAAATTGTTCTAGATATTCAATAGAAACGAGCTTTAGCCCGTTAATAATAAACCAAAATTCATCTGGCTTTAGCCAAAACCTAGTGCCATTTTTCATTCAGAATTTTAGAAGTTTGATTCCTTCGGAATGACAGACTGCATGAATAAACTTCGCGTTCTATTTGTCATTCCGTAGGAATCCCAATACGAATGAATGAGTAGAATTATTCCTCTATTGTTTAAGTTTTTTTAACAGTTCAATGGCTGGATTTCCCAGTAAAAATCACTAATTTTGCCAGATTATCGTTTTTTACTGAAAAACTAATGTGTTCTGGTTGACATGGCAGGTCTGAGGTCATTTTTCTTATTCTATATCATACTGGTTTTTTCCCTTTTCAATTCGAATTGGGCAGAGAAATCGTTGCAGAATATTCCTCATGTTCCGCCTGTAACAAACATTCATGTTCTGGATGTTTACGAAGAAGCAGATATGAATACGCATGCATTGCCTGCAGCTGCCAAAATTGTAAAACATTCGGTTAAAAAAAATGATCCTGCCATTGCAGATTTTTCAGGAATTTTAAAAGTTATTCCAAAAGTTACTCTTCCTGAGATTGCAATTTCTATTATTTGTGGAGTTAAATCTTTTCTCCATCTCCTCCAGTTGTACTAGGTTTAAGTTTCTGAATACCAAATCATTTTAACGGAAATTTTATAACTTAAACATTTAAAAATGTATTTTAAAACTGTAATAATTTGCCTTATGGCAACATTATTCGCTGTGTCATGCAGTAAAGACAAAGAAAAAAATAATCAGAAAGATAAAGAAGTTCCCGTACTGGAAATCAAAGAAAAAGATACATTGGTGAGCAACCAGTTTGTGACCGATATCCAGGCTAAAAAAAATGTAGAAATGCGTTCAAGAATCGGAGGTATTATACAGCATATTTATGTAAATGAGGGACAGTTTGTCCATCAGGGACAGGCTTTATTCAAAATCAATGATGCCGAACTTCAGATGGAACTCCTGAAAGCCAATGCGGCGTTAAAGCAGACTGAGGCAGACGTTCGCATTGCA
This sequence comes from Chryseobacterium metallicongregator, assembly GCF_031324065.1. Lineage (NCBI taxonomy): Bacteria > Pseudomonadati > Bacteroidota > Flavobacteriia > Flavobacteriales > Weeksellaceae > Chryseobacterium > Chryseobacterium metallicongregator. The sequence continues at coordinate 828,784 of NZ_JAVIXS010000001.1, read as the reverse complement.
GAGGTGGAATTGAAACAGATTCAGAGTCTGCATGCCAAAAAATTTGTGGCTAACAATGAGTTGGAAATGGTAAAGGCAAAACTGTCTTCTGCCAAAGCAAAACATGCATTTGCCGATGCAGAAAAGAGAACGGTTCTTCAGAAAATAAGCTTTACAAGAATTACAGCACCTTTTGACGGAGTAATTGATGTCATTCCCCATAAAGACGGAAGTTTGGTGGAAAATGGAACCCTATTGACCACACTTTCCCAATTGAATGAAGTGTATGCCTATTTCTCTATTCCTGAAAACTTATATTTTGAGCTTTTAGCTAATGATAAGATCGGAAGTCATCAGAAGATTGAGCTAACACTTCCCAACGGAGTTAATTACCAGTTCAACGGAGCTTTGAAAACAGCCGAAGGGGAAATCGACAGAACCACAGGTTCTATTCGTTATAAAGTGCTTTTCCCGAATCCGGACCGTTTGATCAAACACGGTACTTCCGGGAAACTTATCATTTCTGAGCAACAGAATAATGCGATCCTTATTCCACAAAAATCTACCTTTTCCATTCAGGATAAGACCTATGTTTTTGTAGTAGATAAACAGAATAAAGTGAAAATGACCAATATTAAGATCGGAACTACCTTAAGAGACTCTTATATGGTAGAAAGTGGTCTTAAAAAAGGAGATTTAATCATTTATGAAGGGACTCAGTCTTTGAAAGATGGTAATATTATCAAAATCAAAAAGAAGTATTAACCCTTCATAATCTTTAAATCAACTAACTATGGTAGAAATGTTTATAAGACGAAAGGTTCTTTCGTTGGTTATTTCCATATTATTTGTTCTGCTGGGAATCATGGCGCTGCTAAAAATGCCCATCACCCAGTTTCCCGATATTGTACCGCCTTCAGTAACCGTTACAGCAAAATATACAGGAGCAAACGCCGAAGTATCTGCCAATGCGGTAGCCCTTCCTTTGGAACGTGCGATCAATGGAGTTCCGGGGATGACTTATATGTCAACAGTAACCTCTAATGATGGTCTTACGCTTATTCAGGTTTTCTTTGAAGTAGGGACAGACCCTGATGTGGCAGCGGTAAACGTTCAGAACAGGGTAACAACAATTCTTGATGAGCTTCCTGAAGAAGTAATCAGAGCCGGTGTAACTACTGAAAAAGAGGTGAACAGTATGCTGATGTACCTTAATATCACAAGTACAGATCCGAGCCAGGATGAACAGTTCATTTATAACTTTACGGATATCAACGTCCTTCAGGAACTGAAACGTATTGATGGAGTAGGGCGTGCTGAAATCATGGGGCAGAAAGAATATTCAATGAGAGTATGGCTGGATCCTCAAAAAATGGCAGCTTACAATATTTCAGCAGATGAAGTAATTACTTCCTTGCAAAAGCAGAATATTTCTGCTGCTCCTGGAAAAGTAGGTGAAACCTCAGGTAAAACCTCAAGCCAGCTTCAGTATGTAATCAAATATAAAGGAAAGTTTTTTGAGCCTAAACAATATGAAGAAGTTCCCATCAGATCTGATGTGGACGGGACTATTTTAAAGCTTAAAGATATTGCGAAAGTAGAATTCGGAGCGATGAACTACGGAATGGTTTCCAAAACAGACGGAAGACCTTCTGCATCCATCATGATGAAACAACGTCCCGGTTCCAATGCTTCTGAAGTGATTGAAAGCGTAAAGACAAAAATGGAAGAATTAAAAGTTACTTCTTTCCCTCCCGGAATGGAATATAATATGGCTTATGACGTTTCCAGATTCCTGGATGCTTCTATCAGTGCGGTACTGACAACCCTTATCGAAGCCTTTATTCTGGTAGGAATTGTAGTATTTATCTTCCTTCAGGACTGGCGTTCTACATTAATTCCTGTACTGGCTGTACCGGTAGCATTGGTAGGAACTTTTGCCTTTATGAATATGCTGGATTTCTCTGTTAACCTTTTAACATTGTTTGCGTTGGTTCTTGCGATAGGTATTGTAGTGGATAATGCCATTGTCGTCGTTGAAGCCGTTCACGTGAAAATGGAGGAAGGAATGAATGCGATGGATGCCACCATCAGTGCCACCAAAGAAATTGCGGGAGCTGTAGTAGCGATTACCATTGTGATGTCTGCTGTATTTATTCCTGTAGCATTCCTGGATGGTCCGGTAGGAGTTTTTTACCGTCAGTTTTCATTAACGCTGGCCATCAGTATCGTAATTTCTGGGGTGAATGCATTGACGCTTACTCCGGCACTTTGTGCGATTATTTTAAAACCTCACGATCACAATAAAAAGAAAACCATTATTGACAGGGCTTTCCAGAGTTTCAATACAGGATTTGAAAGACTGACGAATGGTTATGTAGGTATTTTATCAAAATTTGCCACAAGAACTACAGTAACTTTCGGATTACTGTTTTTATTCGTTGGACTTACTTTTGTGACCAGTAAATTCCTTCCAACAGGGTTTATTCCAATGGAAGATCAGGGAATGGTATATGTAAGTGTAACGACTCCGCAGGGAGCAACGGTAGAAAGAACAGAAAAAGTACTGGATGAAGTGACGGTTATTGCTAAAAAAATTAAAGGCGTAGAAAACGTAACCACTCTTGCTGGGTACAGCATCGTAACAGAAATTGCAGGTTCTTCTTACGGAATGGCGATGATTAACCTTAAAGACTGGAAAGAAAGAAATATTTCAGTGAATGATCTGATCGCAGAACTTTCAGACAAAACAAAAAGCATTGCAGATGCCCATATTGAAATTTTTGCTCCTCCAACGGTCCCGGGATTCGGTAATACCAGCGGTTTTGAATTACGTTTATTGGACAGAACCGGAGGAAAGATCGAAAATACAGATAAGATCACTAAAGACTTTGTTAAGAAATTAAACGAAGCTCCCGAATTGCAGAACAACTTTACCAGCTTTGATGCTACTTTCCCTCAATACATGATCAATGTAGATTATGATATGGCAGCGAAGAAAGGAGTATCGGTAGATAACGCAATGTCTACGCTACAGACCATGCTGGGATCTTATTACGCCACGAATTTTATCCGTTTCAGTCAGATGTATAAAGTGATGGTGCAGGCGAGTCCGGAACACAGAGACACTCCGGAAAGTATTCTGAATTTATATTTAAAAAATGATAAAGGCGAAATGGTTCCTTTCTCAACTTTCATCACTATTGAAAAGGTATACGGCCCTGAGGTACTGACAAGATACAACATGTATATGTCTGCCATGATTAACGGAGAACCTGCAGACGGTTACAGTTCCGGAGATGCCATTGCCGCTGTAGAAAGTGTAGCCAAAGAAACACTGCCAAGAGGATTCGATATTGAATGGTCAGGAATGACAAGGGAAGAGATCTTATCAGGAAACCAGACTGTTTATATCTTCGCAATCTGTCTTTTATTCGTGTATCTTTTATTGGCGGCACAATACGAAAGTTTCCTTCTTCCAATGCCTGTATTATTAAGCCTGCCAACAGGGATTTTCGGTTCTTATATCGCTTTGGTACTGATGGGATTGGATAATAATATTTATGCACAGGTAGCATTGGTCATGCTGATTGGCCTTTTAGCTAAAAATGCCATTCTTATTGTAGAATTTGCAGTGGCAAGAAATAAGCAGGGATTTGATATTATTCCGGCCGCTATTGAAGGGGCGAGACAACGTCTGAGACCGATTCTGATGACTTCTTTTGCATTCGTAGCAGGGCTTATTCCTCTATGTATTGCATCAGGAGCGGGAGCAATCGGTAACCGTTCCATTGGTACAGCAGCAGCAGGAGGAATGTTGATAGGAACTATTTTCGGATTAGTAGTCATTCCGGGACTGTATATATTCTTTGCAAAACTTGAAAATAAGAAGAAAGATGAAAAGATTAAATCATAGAAATATATTGTATGGAATAGCGTCACTGAGCTTGGTTTCTTGTGCTGTTCCCAAAGTAACGGACCTGAAAAAAGCCCAGGAATTACCAGAAGAGATCATCAAAGCTGACAAAAGTAAATCGACGGATGAATTCCAGCAGATCAATCTGAAAGCGTATTTTACAGATCCTCAGCTGCTTGAGCTTTTTGATAAAGTAGTTCAGGCTAATCCGGATTTTCAAATTGCCCAGCAGAGAGTGGAAATTGCCAATAGCTTCCTTCAAAGATCAAAGATGGATTTATTGCCATCTCTTGAAGTGGGAATACAGGCTTCCGGTGACCGCTACGGAAAATATACAATGGAAGGCGTTGGAAACTATGATACCAATCTTTCCCCTAATATCACGGAAAATCAGAAAATCAACAGAGATTTTACTCCTAATTACTGGCTGGGAGCAAGAAGCAGCTGGGAAATTGATGCCTGGGGAAAACTGAAAAATAAGAAGATTGCGGCTCAGAAGAAATATCTGGCTTCCACAGAAGGATTAAGATTATTACAGGTAGAGCTTTTCACAGATATTGCCAATCTGTATTACCAGTTGGTAGCGTTGGATAATCGTCTTGCCATTTATCAGAAGAACTATAAACTTCAGCAAAGAGCCTTTGAAATTGTTCTGGCTCAGCGTGAAGTGGGAAAAGCCACGGAGTTGGCAGTTCAGCAATTCAAAGCTCAGAATAACAACTGGCTGGCAGAGATTGAACACATCAGGGTAGAAATCGTTACAGTAGAACAGGCGATTACAACATTAACAGGAAGCTATGGCGGAGATGTTAAACGTGGGAAAATACTGATGCCTACCAATATGGAAGTTTTGAATAAAACCATTAATGTAGAAAATGTGATCCATTCAAGACCGGATGTAGCCGCAAACTATTATGTGTTGGAAGCTTCTCAGGCTGATGCGAAAGCTGCAAGAGCCGCTTTTTATCCTAAAATTGATTTGGGTGCCGGTTTTGGACTGAATTCCTTTTCCGTAGAAACGTTCTTCAAGCCAAGTTCACTGGCAGGGCAATTGTTGGGGGGATTAATGGTTCCTGTATTCAATAAAGGGCAGTTGAAATATGAATTTAAAGTAGCAAGCAAAGAGCAGGAAATTGCCTTTTTAAATTATCAGAAAAGTATTACCACTGCTTTTAATGAACTTCAGTCTATTTTGAAACAGACGAAGATCTATGAACGTGTTCTGAAACTGAAATCAGAAGAAGTAGGTTTCCTTGACCGTGGTGTGGAGGTTTCCAACGATCTGTATCTCACAGGCTACGCAAACTATTTTGAACTGATCAATTCTCAGAAAAGCAAACTAACTGCTGAGCTGGATTTACTGCAGTTTCAGCACCAGAATACCAGAAATAACGTCCTGTTGTTTAAAGCATTGGGAGGGAAACTGGATTAATTTTTTACTTTTTTTTACGATGAGGGAAGCTGTCTTTTTAGGCAGCTTCTTTTATGTTTTAACCGGATTCTACGGATTCCCGTAATGCTAATTGAAATAATTCCAGGATCTTGCATTAGAATCTAACTTTTTAAAAGTTGAGTTAACTTTTTTTATATGTCCCTAAAAAAAGAGACTGTCCTAACGGGCAGTCTCTTTGTATATGGTTTAAAATGAATCTGCTTTTAAGACAGAAGTATTTTATAAGTACATATTATTTAACAATCTGAATTTCAACAGCAGAAAATCCTTTAGGAGATTTCTCTTTTTCAAAAGATACCTTATTCCCTTTTTTCACCGGTTCTGCACAGTTGTTGTTGTGGAAGAAGATGTTTTCTTTGGAATTATCTTCCGTAATGAAACCATATCCTTTTTCGCTCAGGAAAGTAACAATTCCTGTTTTTCTTGGATCTTCTTCAATAATAGGTGCAGCACCCAATTGAATATCATCAAGATTTACTTCCTGTCTTTGTTCAGGTGGAGTAGATGTTAATCTTCCGAATTCGTCTACATACATGAAGACATCCTCCGCTCCTTTGTTGTTGTTCGTTTTACGTTCTTCGCGTCTTAGCGCCTTTTCTTTTTGCTTTTGAATTTTTTTCTTGAAATTTTCCTTTTTAGAAAAAGAATCTGCCATAAATTATTTTTAGTATTTAGTTTCTATAAATTAAATTGGTTCAATCTGGTCTGCTTCAGACCTATAAAGCCTGCCGATGTTTCCTGTTTTGGATATTTCCAATCATACAGAGCTTTAAAATTCCGACAAGTATTGTTCTTTAATAGAAGAATAAAAGTTAAAAATATGGCTGCTCAAGAGGCAAAGACTGAATAAAAAATATTCGGGTCGTTACAGAAAACAAAGTAATGACTTGGTTAATAATATGCAAATATACAACAATAAAATGAATAATCAGGTTTTAAATGATTGATTATCAGAAATGGTTTTAAGTGATATTTTATATTCGTAAGGAAGGGGTAAAGAAAGTTGTAATAATTGTATAAAAAAATCCTCAGAAGCCTGAGGATTATAAAAAAATATATTAAAAATGAAGTGGTGGTGCATAATACGGGAGGAAGGTATCAAATGTTATGCCTAAAATTGAAGCGAGTTTGTGAATTATCCAAAAGTGTTTAACTGAAAAGGCTCGTATCAAAGCGTATCTGGTTGGTAAATAACATTCTATTGAAAAATATTGTTTATATAAAATAATAAACATTTTTCCTTCGGTTTAAAAATAATAAAAAGAAATTCCGAAAATTTCACCATGTTGAAGCGGTTTTTATGATTGATCTTTGTCTCATTAACATTTAAATATAAAAACATGTCAACACAAAATGTACAGGGAAAAGTTGTTTTAATTGCCGGAGGAGGTAAAAATTTAGGCGGATTATTAAGCAGAGATTTTGCATCCAAAGGGGCAAAGCTGGCCATCCATTATAACAGCGAAAACTCAAGAACTGAGAGTGAGAAAACACTGGCTGAAGTACAGGCATTAGGAGCTGAAGCATTTTTATTTCAGGGAGATCTTACCAAAGTAGATCATATCACGAAGTTTTTTGATGAGACCATTTCCCGTTTCGGAGGAATTGATATCGCAATCAATACCGTAGGAATGGTACTTAAAAAACCATTTTCAGAAACTACAGAAGCTGAATATGATACCATGTTCAATGTCAATTCAAAATCTGCTTACTTCTTTCTTCAGGAAGCTGGTAAGAAGTTAAACGATCATGGGAAAATCTGTACCATTGTAACTTCATTATTGGCGGCCTACACCGGATTATATTCCACATATGCAGGAGCAAAAGCACCGGTAGAGCATTTTACCAGAGCCGCTTCCAAAGAATTCGGGGCAAGAGGAATTTCCGTAACAGCTGTAGCACCCGGACCAATGGATACTCCTTTCTTCTACGGGCAGGAAACAGACGATGCCGTTGCTTATCATAAATCTGCATCTGCATTAGGAGGACTTACGGATATTAAAGATATTGCTCCCCTGGTAGAATTTCTGGTAACAGAAGGCTGGTGGATTACCGGACAAACCATTTTTGCCAACGGTGGCTATACAACGAGATAGCATATTATAAAATCCATTCAAAAAAGAAACTCACTGAAAACAACTTTCAGTGAGTTTTTTATGGTAAAAGAAATAAGAAAATTAAGTAGTTTTAATCTTTCTTTTCTCCAGGATACTTTTGATGATAAAGAATAATCCAAGAAGAACAAATGGAATACTCAGAAGTTGTCCCATATTCATACTCATTCCGTGCTCAAATTCTACCTGATCTACTTTGATAAATTCAATCAGAATTCTCATAATAAAGATCAATAGAATACTGATTCCAAAGTAAAACCCTTTTCCGATCTTAAAAATATTCTTCCTGTAAATAAAATAGACAGCAAGGAAGATAATAAAATAAGAGATAGCTTCGTAAAGCTGGGCAGGATGCCTCGGAAGATCATCTACCTGACGGAAGATAAAAGCCCATGGAACATCGGTAGGAATTCCTATAATTTCAGAGTTCATCAGATTGGCAAGCCTGATAAAAGTACCACCTAACGGAAGTACAATCGCTATGGCATCCAGAACGGTCATGAACGGGATAGAATACTTTCTTGCATAGATGAGAAGCATAATTACCAGACCAATACCGCCACCATGACTCGCAAGACCCGCAAATCCTGTGAAATGGTAGGCTCCATCCGGCCCTTTCTGAATTGGTAAAAAGATCTCAAGCGGGTGCTGCGAATAATAATCAAAATCATAAAAAATACAGTGACCCAATCGGGCTCCCACCAAAATTCCTATTAATGCATAGGAGAATAAAGCTTCGTGTGCCTGTGAACTAAGACCTTCTTTTTTATAAATTCTTTTTAAAATATTGAGAGATAAAACAAGTCCCGCAAGGAATAGTAATCCGTAATATTTTATGGGAAGTCCTAAGATATTGACGATTTCGGGATTAACATCCCAGTTGATATATAATAAATTCATTGCTGCAAAGATAAGAAAATAGGATTTTCTGAACAGAATGGTGTGCTTTGAAGAGGTTATATATTGAACTGTAATCTGTTACCCGAACTTTTTGCCATTTTACAATAGACTATAAATGCCATACTATCAAAATTGAGAATCATTTAAGTAGAAGCTCTGTAAATGAGTTCTGCATCCATCAATACTGCTCTGCTTGGGAGACTATTGTTTTTGATCTTTTCCAATACCAGCTCTGCGGCAGTTTCACCCATTTTTTCCAAAGGCTGCTGTACACTGGTCAGCTGAGGATACACCATCGTTGATAATTCCGTTCCGGAAAAGCTTGCAATAGAAACTTCGTCCGGGATTCTTACTTTTTGTTCAAGAAGAAAATTCATAGCTCCCATGGCGAGGGTATCACTAAAGGCAAAAATACTGTCGAACACTATATTCTTATTTAATAGTTGCTTAACTGCTTTTTTTCCATGCTCGAAAGTCATTCCATCGGTCTGTACGATCAGGTTTTCATCAAAAATATTGTATTTCATAAGAATGCGCTTATAACCATTTACCCTTTCTACAGCATTTCGGATGGTTGAAGGTCCCATGAGATGAATGATTCTTTTTCTTCCTGTCTTAATTAAATATTCTACCATTAATGAAGCTTTAATAGCATCATCAATAATAACCTTCGATACATCCAGAGATTTGTGAGGAATCCTGTCGAAAAAGATTAAAGGAGTTCCTCTATCCATAATACTTTGATAAATATCATTATTAGAGGTTTCATGACACAGGTTAATAATAATAGCATCCACATTAAACTCTTCCAGAAGCTGAAGATTTTTTCTCTCAATAAGAGGATCTTCATCAGACTGAGTAATAATGATACGGTATCCGAGAGGGTAAAGAATATTCTGAATTCCTTTCAGTACAGTGGAAGAAAAAGGAGTAATCATTTCTGGCACTACAAAGCCAATTGTCCGAGATTGTCCCGATTGTAAATTCAAAGCGGTAAGGTTCGGTTTATAGCCCAATTTCTCTGCAGCATCCAGCACTCTTTTTCGTGTCTCTTCATTCACATTTTTATCATGAAGCAGTGCTCTGGAGATGGTAGAGGTAGATAATGACAAAAATTTGGACAGATCTTTAATCGTAATACGTCTCATCAGCCTTGTTTTTGGACTAAAAATAATAAAAAAATAGATAATTGGGAACGTTCCCTGATTTTTGGGAACGTTCCCAGCTTGAAATTTGTAAAAAAAATATCCGGTTAACCATTTGTTAATATAGTTTTAACGAATCGGTTAATATGATAACAATTTTATGTTTATAAGTATGATTTATTACAACTATGATGTATCGGAAATCCACACTGGAATTTTACATATTGGAGTAGGGAACTTTCACAGGGCGCACCAGCAGTTTTATACCAATATGCTGCTTAATGACAAGGATCAGAAAGATTGGGGAATCTGCGGAGTATGTCTGCTGCCTTCAGATGAAAAGATCGTAAAGAATTTAAGAGCTCAGAATCTTCACTATTCTCTTACCGTTTGCGGAAGAAACGGAAATGATGAGGTGTATAAAATAGGCTCTTTGAGAGAGTTGATCTGGGGAATAGAAGATCCTGAGGCTGTGGTGAAAAAAATTGCAGACAGCACTGTTAAGATCATCACTTTAACCATTACAGAAGGTGGTTATAACCTTGATAAAGAAACGGGAGAATTTATATTGGAAGATGAAAAAATACAGCATGACCTGAAAAATCCTTCCATTCCTAATACTGTTTTCGGCTTTGTTGTAGAAGGACTGCGCCAGAGAAAGATTCAAAATGCAGGACCAGTTACAATTCTTTCATGCGATAATCTTCAGCATAATGGAAATACGGCAAAGAGAGCTTTCATCTCATTTATAGAAGCTCAGGATGCAGAACTGGCAATATGGGTAAAGGAAAATGTAACCTTCCCAAACAGTATGGTAGACCGTATTACTCCGGCCACAAATCCGGAAGATGTGGAAAGATTAAATAAGTTGAATGGAACGGATGATCATGCTCCTGTATACTGTGAAGACTTTACACAATGGGTGATAGAAGACAACTTTATTGCAGGAAGACCGGCATGGGAAAGAGTAGGGGTACAGTTTACCAATGATGTAACTGCATTTGAAAATATGAAATTAAGCTTATTGAATGCTTCCCACACCCTTTTATCCTATCCGGCTTTCTTAATGGGTTACCGTAAAGTAGATCAGGCTATGGAAGATGAAAATCTTGTGAAATTCATCAGAGATTTTATGGATACAGACGTTACCCCTTTCGTCCCGGCTCCTGAAAATACAGATCTGGAAAAATATAAACAGACATTAATCGAAAGATTTGCCAATCACAGTGTAAGTGATCAGGTAAGCCGTTTGTGCTTCGATGGGATTTCAAAATTCCCCGTTTATATCATTCCTAATCTTGGTAAAATGATCAAAGGAGGGAAAGATCTTACCAGACCGGCTTTTCTTATTGCTTCCTACAGACATTATCTTACATATAAAAAAGATGATCAGGGCAACACCTTTGAGACAGCAGAACCCTGGATTACCGAAAATGATCAGAAGCTTATTACCAGTGAAAATCCACAGGACTTTCTGGAATTGTCAGCGTTTAAAGGAATTCAGCTAAAAACTTCTGAATTGTTCATCAAACAATACAGCCGTTTTGTAGAAGATATAAAAAACTCAGGAACCGCTTCGGTTTTACAATCCATCATAAAATAATTCAGTCATGCAGATAAATCCAGGGATAACCTCTTCAGACCATAAAACAAACAATGCTATACTGCCGTTTGTCATCATTACGTTTATCTATTTTATTGTAGGTTTTCTGACCACAGTGAATGAACAGTTACAGGCTCCTCTGAAATTTACTTTTTTGAGTCATGCAGGCAGTCTTAAAAATACATTCACTACCCTGATTTCCTTTTTCTTCTTTTTAGGCTATCTGCTGAATGGAACTCTGGGAAGCAAATGGGTGAATGCCTTTGGATATAAGAATACAATCCTGCGAGGGCTTTTCTTTATGATTTCAGGTCTTTTTATGTATCTGTGTTCATCATGGGTTGGTGACCATTATCCTGATTTGAAATTTAATATAAAAGATGCTGTTATTCCTTATGGATTTATCGTCTTTGTTATGGGGTCCTATTTAATGGGAACCTCAGCGGCAATCATTCAGGTAGTTGTCAATCCTTATGCAGCATCCTATGAACTGAAAGGGACACAACCTGTACAACGTCTGAATATTCTGACCGCAATTAATTCTATCGGAACAACTTCCGCCCCTTTTTTTGTTACCGTAGTGATGTTCAGTGGGATTTCCATTGAAAATATAGAAATCAGGCAGCTTTTGTTTCCACTTTCTATCTTGATTGTCTGCATTCTTATGGTCATGATCATTACAAAAAGACTTCACCTTCCTGACCTTGCTCATACAAGAGTGGTAGGAGAAGAAAAACTGGAGAGAAGCATTTGGTCATTCAGGCATTTTGTGCTGGGCGTTTTGGCCATCTTTTTTTATGTAGGAACCGAAGTGGCCATTGGTGCTAATATTAATCTGTATGCTTTTGAGCGCATGGATTCAGGGTATCCAATTACATTTTTTGGCAAAACAGATATCATTGTCGGAGGGATGGATTTAGGAATTCATGCATTGTTGTCTACATTATATTGGGGTGGTTTTCTGGTAGGAAGAGCAGTGTCCAGCTTCTTCAGTAAGATTTCTGCAAGAACACAATTGATGGCAACCACAATACTTGCAGCAATACTTGCTTTAATATCGATGATTACCCAGAACCTTTGGTTTCTTGTAGCAATCGGCCTTCTGCATTCATCCATGTGGAGCTGTATTTATACACTTTCTATTAAAGGTTTGAACAAATATACCTCAAAAGCATCAGGTATTTTTATTTCTGCCGTATTTGGTGGAGCTGTATTTACGCTTATTCAGGGAGGTTTGGCAGATATTTTAGGCTCATGGAGATGGACGTGGTGGCTTACCGTAATCTGTGAACTGCTTATGCTTACCTATGCGCTGTTCGGATCGCGTATAAGAGAAAAAGACCTTATTCACTAATTATATAGTTTCTTTCAATTCATGTAAATATCCTGTAGACTATTACCGGATACAGGATACTTACTGCCTTAAAAAAACACTTGAATCATGGTAAAAAACTATTTATTACCTTGTTTCCTGATTATAGGAAATTGTCTGGGTGCACAGGAAGTGCATTCAGCGTTGCAGCTTCGCAACAGCCATTTATGGCGCGGAATTGAAGTCTCAGCAGGGCTTATTTATACCGGAGATCTACATCTTGACTATAAGAATTTTTATGCAGGATTCTGGGCAGGTGGAAATGTTGATGGTTCTTATAAAGAATTCAACAACTATATAGGATATAAGAATAAGCATCTTACACTGGAGGTATGGGATATCTATAATTTTTCACCGGGAGCGGCCTATAACAATAAGGAGTTTTTTAATTATTCTGCGAGAGAAACCGGACGTTTTTGGGATTTCAGGTCTTATTACACCATAAGTGAGCAATTTCCTTTAGTACTCAGCTGGAATACAGTTATTTTCGGAAGAGACCGAAACAGTGAAAATACAGGGAGCAAGTATTCTTCATTTGTTTCGGGAGAATATCCTGTATACAAGAAGGATAACCTTGAAATAAGAGGAAGAGTAGGTTATGCTTTTGCTTTGGACAGTCATGGAGAAAAGAATAATTTCTTTGCTAAAGATTCTGGTTTCAATGAGATAAGTCTTATCGTTTCGAAAAGTTTTACCATTGAAGGCTATAAAATTCCTATGGGAATATGGGGAATGTGGAATCCGGTTAACAATAATGCATTTCTTCAGTTTTCTGTGCAGGTTTATTCATTCTGAAGCAAGGAGATTCAAAGAGTAAATTTTTTATAAACTCAATACATTTAATTACTTTTATATAATGGAATACAAAAAAAATAAAGCAGTATGTTTTGGCGAAGTGCTCTGGGATATTTTTCCTGGAGAGCAGAAGAGAGTAGGAGGTGCTCCTTTTAATGTAGCCTACCATCTTTTCAAAATGGGCGTAGAAGTCAATATGATAAGCAGTGTGGGAGATGATCAGCTTGGGCGTGATCTTTTGGATAAAATGAAAAACTGGAATATTCCCGCAGATCATGTTCAGATCAATACAGAGTATCCAACAAGTACAGTCATTGCTACAGTAGATGAAAATAACGATGCTCATTATGATATTGTGGAAGGAGTAGCATGGGATTATATTGAAACAACCCCGGAAAATATGGAAATCTTTAATACAACAGATGCGTTGGTATTTGGAACGCTGGCAGCCCGAAATGAGAAATCCAGAAATACCCTGTTTCAGCTGCTTGAACTCAGCGATTATAATGTCTTTGATATCAATCTCAGAGAACCTTATTATGAGGTTGGAATGATAAAAGATTTGCTTCACAAAACCCATCTCGCTAAATTTAATAAAGCAGAAATGCGAATGATGCTTGATTTTTTAGGAAAAGCATACACTACAGAAGAAGACGGAATGAAATATTTTCAGGATCAGTTTGATCTTAAAGAAATTATAATCTCCAAAGGAAGCAAAGGCGCTCTGTATGCCTCAGAAGACCATTTTTATCTGTATCCTACCATACCGGTTACTGTAAAAGATACTGTAGGGAGCGGAGATTCATTCCTGGCAGGATTTCTTTCCAAAAGATTGGAAAAAGGAAGTACCATCCCTGAAATTATGACTCAGGCTGTCTCTCTCGGAGCATTCATCACCTCACAGGAAGGAGCATGCCCGGAATATTCATTAGAAGATTTTATCAGATTTAAGAACGAACATCCAGTATCAGTTGTAAGCTAAGATGGTAGAATCTCATGTTAATTTAAATTGATTCTTGATGAAATATTGGGTAACTTTAGCCAACCACCAAAACAAAAGTTATGCATCATCAGCTGGAGAAACATTATGTAAACAGAGTAGGCTGGCTTCGTGCAGCTGTGTTAGGAGCTAATGACGGATTATTATCCACCACAAGTATTGTTATAGGAGTTGCAGCTGCGGAACCGGATCGGCATATTATTATTCTTGCAGCACTGGCGGGTATGATTGCCGGGGCAATGTCTATGGCAGCCGGTGAATATGTTTCCGTAAGTTCACAGGAAGATACAGAGAAAGCAGATTTGATCCGCGAAAAGCGTGAACTTGAACAAATGCCGGAGGTAGAACTTAGAGAATTGGCCAAAGTGTACGAAAAAAGAGGCTGTACCAAAGAAACAGCGATGCAGGTAGCCATTGAATTGACAGAACACGATGCACTGGGAGCACATGCCCGTGATGAACTTGGAATTAATGAAATAACACAGGCTAAACCTTTACAGGCAGCGGTGGCTTCATTTGGTTCATTTGCGGTGGGTGCCTTATTGCCATTTACTGTATCACTTTTGGCTCCTCTTAAAGAAATGGTGTATTTCCAATATGGGTTTTCAATTATCTTTTTAATGCTTTTAGGGGCGGTTTCTGCCAAAGCCGGAGGTTCCAGCATTAAAATAGCTGTACTAAGGATTTGTTTTTGGGGAACAATTGCAATGGGGATTACAGCATTAGTGGGAAGGCTTTTTGGAGTGAGTGTAGCGTAATTTTTGCTATAAGAAGAATAGTTACGATAAATATGATATCATTTTAATATAATTACGAGATTGAAACATTCAGAATCTCTTTCTTTTTTTTGATTTATTATATGTTATTGGCTTTCAGTTGTTTGTTTTTATGCTGTATGTGTGATATGTCAGTGATGTATCTGTATTTTTAATCTGAAGATTGGTTTATGCTTAATTTTAAGCGGAAATTATTTAAAACCAATCTTATGAAAAAAAAAAATTTTATTTTTAATTGTGCTCGCTTTTTTTAAAGCCTATTCACAAACAGGGATTAATACTTCAACACCAAATGCGACGCTTGATGTTCGAAGTAAAGGGACTACCAATGCAACCAAAGCCCTGGGGATTAATGACAGTAATAATAACGAATTGGTGAGTGTACTAGATAACGGGGCAGTTCGTTTAGCAAAATACAAAAATTTCGGGGTATTAGGTACGGATGCTAACGGTTTTCTGTTAGATAGTTCTAATTTGAATATCGCATCACTGAGCTATCTTGGAAGTGGGTTCGCTTCTGCTACTAATACGGCAAGTTCAAAGTATATTGTATTGTTTGGTTCACAAAAAAGTACACCTGATATAACCTATAATAATGGTCTGTTTACAGTTAATAATGCTGGTTTTTATCAGTTTACAGCATTTACTATGTTTGATATATCTATGAACACACCAAGTGGAGGGATCGGATATACTCAAGTTGTTCTGAATGCAGGAACATCAGGAGGATCAACTCTTGCTTATAATTATACAACTGAGCCTGACGGATTGGCAGCTTTTGGACATACAGCATCTGGCTTTGTACACCTTAACGTAGGGGATGTTGTTAAAGTGCAAACATCCTATTCAAAACCTTTTAAAATATCCGGCGGGTCAATAGGTTTTGTGTATTATGGTACTTAATGCATTGAGTGGGGAAATTCCAATAATTATAATGCTTAAATAAAAACCTCTGAAATCTTTTGATTTCAGAGGTTTTTTGTACCCATAAACGAAGAGATATCGAAACATTTAGTGGAAGATTTGGAAAGAATCGTAGAATTAAATAATCCTTTAATGTGACCAAGGCTAGCGTATCTTCAAACACTTTTATCAATGATTTGCTACGTTTGAGGCAAATTAAACAAGAATTATATTGCAATAGTAAGTCTTTATTTGGCTGTGCTTTTCTCTATATTAATTGAAAATAAAATAGAGGTATTTGGTATGAAAGTTAGAAAATTTTTAACTTCCAAATAAAAAGTAAATAGTTATTCTGATAACAGATTTAATTCAAACTTCTATATTCATTAGGAGTGACACCCGTTCTCTGCTTGAAAAGTCTGATAAAATGCTGTGGATATTTAAATCCTAATTCGTAAGCAATCTGAGCAATAGATTGATCAATGTTGAAAACTCTTACCTTGGCAACATCAATAATTTTATTCTGAATATATTCCTGTGCAGTTTTTCCTGTTTCTTTCTTAATCAGATCTCCAAAATAGTTGGGTGAAAAATGTAATTCATCTGCACAGTAAGCTACAGATGGAAGCCCTACGGTATTAGGTTTCTCAGATGAAAAGTAGTTGTTTAATAATTCTTCAAATTTTTCTAAAATACCTTTATTGACATTTTCCCGCGTAATAAACTGACGGTCATAAAAGCGGTCACAATGATTAAGAAAAAGCTCAATATTTGATGTGATAACTTTTTTACTGTGTTTATCCACTGGCCTGCTCAATTCAAATTGAATATCAGCGAACATTTCCAAAACCATTTGCTGCTCTTTTTTAGAGAGGTGCAATGCTTCATTGGTTTGATATCCGAAGAAACCGTATTCAGAAATACTTTTAGCTAAAGAAGTTCCCTTGATTAAATCCGGATGAAAAACTAATCCGTGTCCCAAAGGCTGATAGATGTCAATTTTATTTTCTACATCAACAATTTGTCCCGGAGAAACAAAAACCAACGTTCCTTCCTGGTAATCATAAGTTGCCCGACCGTACTTGAGGTCACCACATTTCACATCTTTTAAAAAAATACAGTACAGATTAAAGTACATTTTAGACCCGGTCCTTTTATGCGCTTTTGAAAAATCTATCACACTTACCAAAGGATGTAAAGTTTCGTGATTATTAAATTGATTATAATCATCCACTGTCTCAAAATTGATGGAATTGCTCATTGCTGTATCATTTTCTAATGCAAATCTAAAGATAAAAATAACCTCTTTTTTACAATCAGAGTCAGAACAGTAATATTGGTTATCAATTCCGTAATCTGTCTACCAATATGCTTGTCAATAGGTTGGAAATTTGCAATAACAAGTTAATAAAGAATATTAACTTCTTTATGAAGCAATAATTTAAATTAAATCAAAAATGAAAAAAGTAATATTAAACAACGGATTAGAAATGCCAATTTTAGGATTTGGAGTATTTCAGGTACCGGATCCTTCGGAATGTGAAAAAGCTGTTATTGATGCTATCGACACTGGATATAGATTAATAGATACTGCTGCATCTTATGGAAACGAGCAAGCTGTTGGTAATGCGATCAAAGCCAGCCAAGTTGCAAGAGAAGATTTATTTATAACAACAAAGCTTTGGGTGCAGGATGCTGGATATGAAAATACATTAAAAGCTTTTGAAACATCATTGAAAAAACTTCAGTTGAATTATCTGGATTTATACCTTATTCATCAACCTTATGGAGATGTATTTGGTTCTTGGAGAGCAATGCAGGAATTGTATAAACAAGGAAAAGTAAGGGCTATAGGTGTTTCCAATTTTCATCCGGACAGGATCGCCGATTTAATTGCCAACAGTGGATTTACACCGGTGATCAATCAAATCGAGACTCATCCTTTCCATCAACAGGCTGAAACACAAAAATTCTTAATTGAAAATAATGTACAGATAGAATCCTGGGGACCTTTTGCAGAAGGAAAGAATGATATTTTTAATAATGAAGTTTTAAAAACAATCGCAGAAAAATATAACAAATCTGTAGCTCAGGTGATTTTGAACTGGTTAACAAGCAGAAATGTTATCGTTATTCCAAAATCGGTAAGAAAAGAAAGGATGGCTGAAAATTTCAACATTTTCGATTTTGAACTTTCTTCTGAAGATATGAATGCTATCGCCACTTTAGATACTACTTCCAGTCTTTTCTTTGACCATAGAGATCCTAATATGGTTAAATGGCTTAGTGAAAGAAAATTGGACTTTTAATCAAATTTCATCAGTAAAAATATGATCAAATGAATAGAAGAGATATAATAAAGACAGCTGGTTTAGCAGCCGTTGGAAGTACATTGCAAACTTTCAATTCCATACTTAAAGCAAATACAATTGATCATAAATTGTCAGAAGGAATATCACCTTTTGTACAGCAATTTTCCGATGTGGAAGCGCCTTTAAAAACAAAATAAAATTTAGTAAAAATGGAAAAAAGATTATTAGGAAATAACAAATTAGAGATTTCCGCATTAGGATTAGGATGTATGGGATTAAGTTTTGGTTATGGAAAAGTAACCGAAAAACAGGAAGCGATTAAGTTAATAAGAACCGCTTTTGAAAATGGAGTAACTTTTTTTGATACAGCCGAATGTTATGGTCCATTCACTAACGAAACATTGGTAGGAGAAGCATTGAAACCCTTTAGAAAAGATGTTGTAATTGCCACCAAATTCGGATTTGAAGATGGAGATTCTACAAAGGGCTTAGACAGTAGCCCTGCAAGAATCAGAAAAGTGGTAGAGGATTCTTTGAAAAGACTACAGACGGATTATATTGATTTATTTTATCAGCATAGAGTTGACCCAAATATTCCGATTGAAGATGTTGCCGGAATGGTAAAAGATTTAATTACGGAAGGTAAGGTCAAGCATTTTGGTCTTTCGGAAGCAGGTGTGGAAACGATTCGCAGAGCACACACAGTACAACCGGTAACCGCTTTACAAAGTGAATATTCTTTGTTTTACCGTGAACCTGAAAAAGAAATCATTCCTATATTGGAAGAATTAGGAATTGGATTTGTTCCATTCAGCCCATTAGGTAAAGGTTTTTTAACGGGAGCAATTAATGAAAAAACAAAATTTGAAGACTCAGATTTTAGAAATATTGTGCCTAGATTCTCTGAAGAAAATAGAAAGGCAAACCAGGCTTTAGTAGATTTGGTAAAATCAATTGCAACAGAAAAAAATGCTACTCCTGCTCAGGTTGCTTTAGCTTGGTTGCTGGCTCAAAAGAGCTTTATTGCTCCAATTCCGGGCACTACCAAATTACATCGGTTAAAAGAAAATATTGGCGGAGTTGATTTAAAACTGAGTTCTCAGGATTTATCTGAAATCGAAGATGCTCTTTCTGTAATTAAAGTTGTTGGAGAAAGATATCCGCAGCACTTAAAAGAAAGGGTCGGAAAATAAGAATATACTAAAATCAATCAAGTGTAATATTTTATTCTTACCAAAAGAAAAGTGTATTCATTTTCTTTTCTAAATTATTGATAATTAAATTTAAAAGAATGAGCAATGACAAATAAAACAATGAAATATTTAAGCTTAATCATCTTAATTTTAGTCTCCAATTTTTTTGTTAAGGCGCAAAATAAGGTGACACAAAAACCAATTACTATTGCATCACAAGGCAATTTCTCAGCCGGAGGTTCGGTTATCAAAAGCGATGGTGTTTTCGATCCTTTAAAACCGTGGAATGTTCCCCAAGGTGGACAAACAAGACACGGAGACCACGCGGATGTTTTTTACCAAATTCCTGTAAAACCTAAAAAACTTTCGATGATTTTCCTGCACGGTTACGGGCAGTCCAGACGAAGCTGGCAGACCACAGCGGATGGAAGAGAAGGATTTGCCAATCTATTTTTAAGAAACGGTTATAGTGTTTATCTTGTCGATCAACCAGGTCGTGGAGAGGCCGGGCAGACTACAAAACCCGGACAAATTAGCGGTACGCCAGATGACCAGACTTGGTTTACCCAATTTCGAATGGGTCTGTACCCCAAATTCAATGAAGGAGTTCAGTTTCCAAAAGACAGCGTTTCTATGGATCAATTTTTCCGTATGATGACACCTAATACGGGAAATGTAGATGAAACAATAATTGTTAATGCAATGTCTTCGGTTATGGATAAATCCGGAAACGGGATTCTTTTCACACATTCGGCAGGAGGCTCACCCGGATGGAAAACAGCCATTAAAAATGAAAAAATTAAAGCTGTCGTTGCCTATGAACCCGGAGGATTCACCTTTCCGGAAGGAGAAGAACCTGAAGGAAACCGAGGAGGAAAAGGTGTTCCCATACAAGATTTTATGAAGCTAACCAAAATCCCAATTATAGTTTACTATGGAGATTATATTCCAACTGAAGAAACTACTGCAGCATCACTAAATTTTTGGAGAACCGTTCTGAAAACGGCAAGGCAATGGGCGAAAGTTGTCAATAGTCACGGTGGTGACGTTACTATTGTTCATCTTCCGGAATTGGGTATCAAAGGAAATACCCATTTTCTAATGTCTGATCTGAATAATGTAGAAGTTGCAGGATTATTATCAAAATGGTTGAAAGAGAAAGGGTTGGATAAGTAATATTGGTTGCATTATCCGTAATCTGTCTACCGATTTTAAGCTGCTATTTTCTGAACTTTGTTAAATAATAATTGATATATGGAAAAGTTGAAAAATTATAGTGTATGGTTTTATGCGGTACTTCTACTATTATCATCTTGCTCAAAAGCTCAGATATCAATGTCTGAAAAAAAGGAGATGCCTAAAGACAAAAATATATTGATTGTCTATGTATCACGAACAAAAAATACAAAAACAATTGCCGACATCATTCATCAAAATACCGGTGGAACCTTAATTGAGTTGGAATTACAGAATCCTTATCCCGAAGATTACAAAGCAATTGTAGATCAGGTGGCGAAAGAAAATGACACTAATTTTTTACCCCTACTTAAAACAAATATTGACAATATTGACAAATATGATGTGATTTTCTTGGGATTTCCAACCTGGGGAATGCAGTTGCCTCCCCCCATGAGAAGTTTTTTAAGCCAGAATAATTTTAAAGGAAAAACAATTGTCCCTTTTAATTCCAATGCTGGCTACGGTATTGGAAACAGTTTTGAAACCGTGAAAAAGCTAAGTCCTGGCAGCAAAATATTAGAAGGCTTTACCATAAAAGGAGGGGTTGAACGGGATGGTATTCTGTTCGTAATGGAAGGAAAGAAGAAAATTGAAGCAGAAAAGAAAGTGAAAGAATGGCTTAGCAGAATCGGAATGTCTAAATAAAGCAGTTGAATTAATTTTTAAAAGTAAAATAATGAAACAATTGAAGTATTTCATTCTAATCATCCAAATAATAAGTGTTTCACTTTTTACAACCGATATGAAAGCACAACAATTGACAAAACAGAACAATCATTTAAGTGAAAAAGATAAAAGCACCATTGCCATTTCCTCATTTACAGCACAAGGTAAATTAGAGGAATTAAAAGGTCGCTTAAATTCCGGTCTTGATTCCGGTCTGACTATTAATGAAATAAAAGAAATTTTGGTACATACTTATGCTTATTGTGGTTTTCCGAGAAGCATAAGAGGTTTACAGACTTTTATGGAAGTTCTTGAGGAAAGAAAGGCAAAAGGTATTAATGATGTTGTTGGAAAAGAAGCTTCTATTGTTGATAGTGAAAACAACAAGTATGAACGTGGAAAGGAAATTCTTGGTCAACTTACCCAAGCAAAGCAACCTGACAAACTTTCAGGCTATTCAGCATTTGCACCGACAATAGATACATTTCTAAAGGAACATCTGTTTGCGGATATTTTTGATAGGGATGTTTTGACTTATGCACAAAGAGAATTGGTTACAATTTCTGTAATCAGTGCAATTGGTGATGCTGAACCAATGTTGCAATCTCATTTAGGCATCTCATTAAACGTTGGATGGTCACCACAGCAGTTGAATGAATTTGTTACTGTTGTCAGTTCTACTCTTAGTAAAGAAAAATCAAATGCAGCAAAAGTGGTTCTGGATCAGGTTTTAAAAAACAGATCAAAATAAGCTGCTAAATATTAAAAAAATGAAAAAGATAACAATGTCAATAACGGCATTAATAATTATGGCAACAAGCTTTAATATTAATGCACAAACAAAAAATAATACTCAAACCAAAAAACCAAAAATGGAAAAAATTGAAGTAATCCAACATAATAATCCTTTCGGACTGGTTTATGATGATGCGATCACAGAAAATGTATCAGGAAAAGTGAATATCCATACGGTAAAGTATAAATTGAATGGAATTGATATCGCTGCCAATGTTTACACGCCGGCAAATTATGATCCTTCAAAAAAATATGCTGCGATCACTGTTGCACACCCAAATGGAGGTGTTAAGGAACAGACAGCAGGTCTTTATGCACAACGTTTAGCGGAAGCTGGCTATATTACCATTGCTGCAGATGCATCTTATCAGGGAGCAAGTGGGGGAGAACCTCGACACACCGATAGACCTGTATATAGAACGGAAGACATTCGCGGAATGGCAGATTTCATTTCACAATATCCTGGAGTTGATATTAATAGAATCGGAGCATTCGGTATCTGCGGTGGTGGTGGCTATACTGTGAAAGCCACTCAATCAGATAAAAGATTTAAAGCGATTGCTACTTTAAGTATGTTTAATTCTGGAGAAGTAAGACGTAATGGATTTATGAATTCGGGATTGAATACTATTCAGGAGCGTTTGAAACAAGCCTCCGATGCAAGGGCACAGGAAGTAGCGGGTGGTAAAATAGTATATTCAGGTGTGGCAAGCATTACCGATGAAGAAATTCAAAAAACAAATACGGATCTCTATCGGGAAGGTTATATTTATTATTATCGCACCAATGCTCATCCCAACTCGACTTTTTTATATCCCACCAGCAATTTACTGGATTTAATGACCTGGGATGCTGCGGACAATATGGATTTGATTAATCAACCTTTATTGATGATAGCTGGAAGTAAAGCAGATACCAAATATATGACGGATGAAGCGTTTCCAAAAGCCATAAATGCAAAGGAAAAAGAATTATTCATTATCGATGGTGCGACACATATCCAAACGTATTGGAGACCTGAATATGTAGAAAAAGCAGCGAAAAAGCTGACTGAATTTTTTGGAAAAAATCTATAAAAAGCTGAAAGTTTTAATATTAAATGTGGCAAGGCAAATTATAACAAGCCTTCTTTTATTAAAGAATTAAGATTAAATATTTAAATATGAAACAAATAGTTACATTACTTTTATCAATATTAATTGTATCAAGCTGTTGCAGTAAATCTACATTGGAAAGAGCAAGGACTAATATTTTTCCTAAAGGGGGAAAAGTAACCAATAACAATTTTACAGGCAACGTTTGGCTGCAAATGCTTGGGCAAGACCAGCAGACACTTAATACAGGTGTGGGTAATGTAACTTTTGAACCCGGAGCGAGAACCAAATGGCATCTCCATCCCGGTGGGCAGATTATCCTCGTAACCGATGGTGTAGGATATTATCAGGAAAAAGGGCAGCCGAAAAAGATTTTACATAAAGGAGATGTTATCAAATGTCCTGCAAATGTTGAGCATTGGCACGGTGCGAGTAAAGATTCTTATTTCGTTCAGGTTGCCGTTACTGATAATAAGAATGGTTCGGTAGTATGGTTACAACCTGTGACTGATGAAGAGTATCATAAATAATGGAAATGGGGAAGATTCTTAATAGATAATTATTAACCAATCAAAAATAAATTTTATGAAAAGCAAACCTAAATTATTTTCTGTAGCCATTATAATATTCAATTTGGAAGTTTTTAGTCAAGTAAAAAGATATATTATTAATAAAATATTTTGCGATTGATAACCAGGAGTATTCCTAGATTTTGCAGTTTTTTAATTGTTCTTATAACAGTTTCCACTCGTAATCCTGTTAGCGATGCAATTTGCTGTCTGGTGAGAAATACTTGATAAGAATCAGTCGGAGGTTTTGATTTTTTTAAGTAGTTGAATAGATTCGTTATTTTTTCTGACGGGCTTTCTGAAGCAAATCCTTTCATCAGGTAGGTATAATGCATATTTTCTGCGGTATATTTGTATAAATCTAACAGTATTTTGGGATTATCTTTTAGCATTAAATCAAAGCCCAATCTTTCCAATTTGATTATCCTAGAGTTCTCCATTGCAATGGCACTTACAGAATATGGATGTTTTAAGAACAGGAAAAGTGCTCCTAGACAATCACCTTGAATAGAAATGTTGTGAATAAATTCACGACCCGCTTTTTTCTCACTGACAATCTTCACAGTTCCTGTTGAAATTTGAAAATAAGAGACTACGTCATCATTTTCTTTAAATACATATTTTCCCTTTGTAAAATTTACAATTTTAGCTCCATAGTTCATCAAAAGCTCCTCTTTTATCAGCATCAATTTTTATTTTAATTATTCATATGAAACTACCTTGTGTACAGTTCCTAATTTATTTACAAGTGTACAAAGTTTTCTTAAGACCATTTGTCGTCGTGATCATTTCTCTTAAGTTCTCTTTCAACTTCATTAATTTCAGGTAAAGGAAGAAGATAAGTGTCATTAATATATTTTAGAATATTTTTATTTGTTTTATCATCTATTTTTCTAATGAAAAGGTTATTGGAGGATTTTAGAGTTTCGATGAAGTTGTCAGCATATTGGTCTTTACTAAAAAAAGTTTTTTCAATGACTGCTCTTTTATCATCATTCACAATAATATCACTAAAGGCTGTGTTGAGGAGTACTGTCTGGAAAAATGATTCAGCTGGTAAAAGAGTGTGAAGGTAATAATCTTCAAAATCCATTACCCTTTTATTATTGGTTAAAAATACACAGGTTTCTCTTGTAAGGATAAACCACTTCCCACCAATATAAGGTATAACTTCCTTCATAAATTCTCTTTTATAAATAAATGAAGATATTTTATGGGTCAGCTCTGTAAAATGATTTTGTATCCTTTGCAGTGTATCAGGCCTGTAAAATTTCTGGTCATAATAAAAAAGATAGTTTCTTCCGTTATTAACGGTAAGGAATTGACGTATAATATTTTGTGACTTGAGTGGGAAGTCTTCACCACTCAGGTTGATAAAATAATCCCAGTCATGACTTACATTCAAAAGATATTCCATCGCATTAAGTTCAGCCTGGATCATACTAAATCCTCCGGACACAATATTCATGCTTTCCAAAATATACACATTGGGGAAATGTATTAGATATAATTGTATTTCTTCTGTAAATTCAGCTTTTGCTTTCCGGTCGATATGAATAAGGTAAAACTGATCCCTTGTATAAATTTTCTGAAACATCTCTTTAAATGCATCAGGTCTATGATGGATCATAATAAAGTAAGCAATTGTCACATGCGGAGTTGAATGCAGATCGGTAGTTTGGGAATGGGGATGAGTTATGGGAAATGAAGTTTGCATGGGAGTAAAATTTAAAATCATCCGCAAAGGCAAACAATTCAGTTTATGTGCGTAAGCTACGAATATATTTTTGATAATCAGTTAATTAAATTTACTGTTACCTAATTGTTTTGTTGTATATTTGCAATGCATTTATAAAACAGGTTTCTGCCTTTGCCATTCTGTAATAGTTTAAACTCACCATTTTTTCTTTCAGTTTTTGCTTTTTCAGCCACCCAATTATCAATCGGGTTTCGAATGTGAAAACACTCCACAAGTCTTTTCATCCTAGAAGGATACGTTATTGCAGGCTCATGAATACTACACAGGTAATTTATCGGAAGTTAAGCAAGTAAAATGATGAAGAAAAAAGATTTTTTTATTCATCATTATGATACACCAATTCAAATTCTGAAAAGGGAATTTGCTTACAAAATATCGGGAAGACCGAACATTATGATGAGTTTCAAAAATTTAAATTTAATCAATCCTATTATCCGTGCTGTAACAGAAGCAGGGTATTCTAAGCCAACTGAAATACAGTATACAGCAATACCCCATATTCTTGCAGGAAAAGATATTATAGGATGTGCCCAGACAGGTACAGGAAAAACGGCAGCATTTGCAATGCCTATTCTTCAGTTGTTAAAAAAATATACCCCTGATCATAAAGAGATCAGAACATTAATACTTACGCCGACCCGGGAATTAGCAATACAGATTGAAGAGAATTTTGCTGTGTACAGCAAATATTTACCTTTATCACAACTCTCTGTTTATGGAGGAGTCCCAGCGGGCGGACAGCTTGCGGCTCTTAGGAAAAGAGTAGATATTCTGGTGGCTACACCCGGCAGATTGCTGGATTTGGTTAATCAAAGACATATTGATCTTTCTAAAATAGAAATATTTGTTTTGGATGAAGCAGACAGAATGCTTGACATGGGGTTTATCAATGATGTCAAAAAAGTTTTAAAGCTGATTCCCCAGAAAAGGCAGACCTTATTTTTTTCGGCCACAATGCCTTCAGGTATAAGAAAATTTGCGGAAACAATTCTGAATAATCCTGTAGAGGTTACTGTAACTCCAGTATCTTCAACCGCACAAACGGTGAAACAATCCGTTTATTTTGTGGAAAAAAGAGATAAGACGGGTTTGTTGATTGATTTATTGCAAAATGAAAATATGAGGCGTTCACTGGTTTTTACCCGTACTAAGCATATTGCCAATAAGCTGGTACAGCAATTGGAAGGAGTAGGGATTTTTGCTGCAGCGATTCATGGGAACAAATCTCAGACCGCAAGACAGAATGCACTTGATGATTTTAAAAGCAGTAAGATTAAAGTATTGGTAGCTACAGATATTGCAGCCAGAGGTATTGATATTGATGATCTTCCACATGTAGTAAACTATGAGCTTCCCAATATTCCTGAAACGTATGTTCACAGGATCGGAAGAACCGGAAGGGCAGGAACGGAAGGTACCGCTATTTCATTTTGCGATACCGATGAGCGCTTAGATCTTAAAAATATTCAAAAACTGATAGGATTCACAATGCCGGTCAGATCATTTTATAAATAAATCTGTAGAGTTTACAGAAAACAATAAATAATTTTTTAATAATAATTACAATGCAACAAGGCACAGTAAAATTTTTCAATGAAGCAAAAGGCTTCGGATTTATTTCTCCTACAGACGGGAGTAAAGATATATTTGTACATTCTTCAGGATTAGACTCAAGATCAATCCGTGAAAATGATAAAGTCGTTTTCGATGTACAAAAGAGTGATAAAGGTTTAAATGCGGTTAATGTAAAACTGGCATAATTAAGCTTTAATATCATCTGTTTGAAATAAATATTATTTTCAATTTCAGTATTATATTTTTATATTTTTTTACAATTCAAAGTCCAGTAATCTTTGGAATTTGAGTATATTGTTTGAAAGAACATTGGTGTAAGTTAAATTACTTTTTATTTTCCATTATGTTCATTTACCTCTCACATCGACGTGAGAGGTTTTTCAAGGAAGAATTTCAATCAGTCTAAATAAAAAAGACAGACAAACATGATTATCATTAACAATTTTAGAGAGTATAAGGCTTTCGAAGGACAAATGGTCGGGTTTTCTGATTGGCATACCATAGATCAGAAGCAGATCAACAGGTTTGCAGAGGCAACCTTAGATGACCAGTGGATCCATATTAATAAAGAAAGAGCTGAAAAAGAAGGCCCGTTCAAATCTACAATTGCTCATGGCTATTTGCTTTTATCGCTGATCCCTTATCTCTGGAAACAAATTGCTGAGGTGAGAAATGTAAAAATGGAAATCAATTATGGGATTGAGAACCTTAAATTTGGCCAGGCTGTTCCTGTAGAGACTGACGTAAAACTACAGGCCACTGTGAAATCGGTGACAGATCTCAGAGGAACTATAAAAGTAGTGGTGGAAGCTAAACTTCTTATAAAGAATCATGTGAAACCTGCCTATACAGGGGATGTAATTTTTCTGTATCATTTTTTCTAATAAAAGCCAGGCTAAAAAGATTAAAATACGGGAAGCCTCCAATATCTTACTGTTTGGATTATGATACTAACATTTGATTAAATAACTTTTTCATATAAAATCATAGTGATCCAGTTTTATCACAAAATAATGTTCAATTGTTTTTTGAGCTTTCTTGCACATTGATAAAAGATCATTTCCTGATGTATTGTCGAAACTAAAGTCATCATGTGTTTTCACAATATATTCAGTTACTATTTCAATATTCATTAAATCAATTTCCGTTACATCGGTTTTCAACCTATGCTCTTCTTTGAAGAAAGGAATTTTACGGAAAATAGAATCGTTAAACCGAAAGAGATGTATTGTTTTCATTTCAAAAATATTTAATAAGATAAAAAAATTAGGTGGAGGTTCATTAAGAAAACTTATCTTTCATTTTTCTGCTGATCTCTCTTTTGGATAAGGTACGTTCTGATGGTAATGGGCACATACCACCTGAAAGGATGTATAATATGCTGTTCCAAAAATTATTTTTTCTATAGAATTTATGATTGTAGTTAGTTAATACTTTTAAGTATTCATGTTCATATTCTTTTGCTTCCTGTAATGTGTAATTTTTTGGAATATTTTTAATAATATCCATAGCAGTTTGGTTGAAGATTTTAGGCGAATATTTTTCTATAAAGTTCAATTCAAGCCTGCACATCCCAATAAGTGGAATGAGTAAAGAAAAAATTTCATCGTAAAAGTTACAAATATTTACTTTCCATGATGATCTTTCTTCTTCCGGTAAAATCTGAGTAGTCAATAGAATGAGTTTTTTATGGGTTACTTCCATTTCATCTGTATAGACTTCGTTTTGCTGCCAGAATATAGATGCATTGATTTTATTTTTTTTAGTAATATTTTCCAGTATATATTCAAACTGGATTCTAATATTCTGTATGTTCCCGCTCAGGTCTTCTAAAACAGACTGCCACAGGTTATGCTGGCTTAAACTACAGTATGTGCTAAATACCAATCTTGATCTGTTGATAAGCTGCTGTAATTCTTTTAACATTCTTAGAATCTCTTTAGCATCTCTTTCTAAGGTTATGTTTGTATTTCGTAGATAGAACAGCGAGGTAAACTGGGAATAATAGGATCTTCTTGAAATATTTTTTTTATTTCTGAGCCCTAATTTACTCTTTGGATGCTTAGTTAACTTTTTCATCAGAATTTTATTGTAAATCATTTTTCATGATAGCCCTTTTTTCAAAGGCCTTTTGCTGTATTATAAGGGAAATAAGATACTGTCTTAGATCTCTGATTGTTATATTTTTCTCTGTAAAAGAAAAAAATAGTGGTGTTTCGTCTAAAAGCTCATAGAGTTCAGGAAATTCTTTTTGAATTTCAACTGTTTTTTTTAATATCTTTTTCGTTAAAATAGATAGGGTATTCAGATTATTCATAGCCGCTTTTTATTATTGTTACGATCATCTTAAAGCGCTTATTTCCTTTTATAGAATGAGATTTATGGGCAGGAACGATAATGCATTCACCTTCTTCCATAAAGTAAGAAGCTCCGTCTATAATGATTTCAGCTTTACCTTCAATGATCTGTGCAACAGTATCAAAAGGAGAAATCTTTTCAGATAACCCTTCTTTGTCATCAAAAGATAAAATACTGATATTACCGGTCAGTTTTTCCAGTATATTTTTACTCACTACAGAATTTGGGATGTAATCTACAATCTGGCTTGTAATATATACTTTCGATTTTTCAAGTTCTCTATGATTCATCACTGTGGGTTTAAAGATAAAAAGAGCAGATGGTATTGTAAATAAAAGGGACAGAACTATCTAATATTCCATCCCTTTTACAGTAAAACTTTTGATAAATATATTTTTTCATTGGCTTTAACTGTCCTTGAAAACAATTTATGAAAGATTGATTTCTTTGATAATATTGAGAACTTCTTCACGGTTTTTTCTTAATCTGTTTCCGATTCTTTCCAGCATTTCCCTTTCTTTCCCTTCTTCAAGTTTCAGATCGTGGTCCGTTAATGTTGAAAATTTTTCTTTCAGTTGTTTTGACTGCTCAATCCAGGCTCCAGGAGTTTTGAAAAATTTGTCGCCTTTGTTTTGGTTTGTGTCCATAAGGTGGATTTTAGTGTAACTTCATTGCTACCATACAAAGATGGGTGTTTAATAATCTATTGTATTACAGATTGTTTCTTTTATGTTGCACATATCACACTTTTACAAAATTCCAGCTTCTTTTTAAGAATATGTAAGAGGGTTGATCATAAAAACAGTTGCTTTGATGGCTATTTATGAAGTAATGGAGATTTTTGAGCCTTAGGACATGATTACAAACCTAAAATACTACTATATAATTCCAAATAAGTGATTAATTAATCGTATCTTGCTGAATAACTACATTGAACTGATGATCCGGACTTTAAGTTCCGACCTATTCACTTTTTTCATTATTTGATATTTCCAGTATAACCTCTCTAGTCTGCTTCAAATCATTTATAGAAACTGTTTTGAAAAAGGGAATATAAATCTTGTGATTTTCTCCAAAGGACAATTCAATTGTAAAAAATATTATTGTTTTTATGAATATAAAAAAATATTTATGGATGTGGACTTTTTTAGTTCCTATCCTGGCGTGGCTTTCTTATGTTGGGAATACTATTTTTTCTTCAGGATATTATTCTGTGATTCTTGCTTTATTTTTGATGGGGAGTGTTTTGGCAGCAGTGTATCATTCCGAAGTTATTGCCCATCGCTTGGGAGAGCCATTTGGAACCTTGCTTCTGGCATTTGCCATTACGGTCATAGAAGTAGGACTTATTATTTCTATTATGATGGGAGCAAAAGGCTTGGAAACCATTACCCTTGCCAGAGATACGGTTTTTGCTGCCGTAATGATAATCCTTACCGGAATCATTGGGAGCTGTATTGTGATAGGTTCCTTAAGATACAGAGAGCAGAGCTTTACATTACAGGGAGTAAGTACGGCACTCATTACGCTAACGTCAGTTATTATTTTTGTGCTTATTCTCCCCAATTATACGGTGAGTCATCTCGGAGGCGAATATACATCCTTTCAATTGCTTTTTATCGCCTTGATTTCTTTAGGACTTTATCTCGGATTTACTATGATTCAAACGTTTAGACATCGAAGCTTTTTCATTTCTCCAGAGAATAAACTGTCCAAAAATCAGACTGTACAAGATAATCATGAACTGATTTCCCGAAAACAATTGTATATCAGTTGTATATTGTTACTATTATCCCTGGGAATAGTCGTTTTACTGGCAAAGCTTCTTTCAAAGGATGTTGAGCATATAGTGGTTTCCGCAGGTGCCCCAAAATCTCTTGTAGGTATTATTATTGCAGGTATTGTTCTTCTTCCGGAAGGACTGGCTGCATTCAGGGCTGCAAAAAGTGATCAGATCCAAACCTCATTAAATCTGGCCTTTGGTTCTGCTTTGGCCAGTATCGGACTCAGTATTCCTGCCATAGCTATCATATCTGTAATAACCGGTATAAGAATGACATTAGGAATAGATATTAAATCAACAATACTTTTAGGGCTGTCGCTTTTTATTATTACTGTTTCACTGGCAACGGGCAGAACCAATATTATGCAGGGAATTGTACTGATTGCTATATTTTTAATTTATCTTTTTATTACAATCGTACCATAAACTTATTTAAGCTATGTATTATATAGCTTGATATAGAATATATTTCATCAACTGAATCCACAAAAAACTTTTGAAGACTCAGGGAAATAATTTTTCCTTACCAAACAAACCGTTCTTATAATTAACCACCGTCGGACATCAAGTTTGAAAAAAAGTACTCAGAAAATAATAAAAAGATTTTGCAATAAAAATTATTTATCGATATGACTAGTAAAAAATATTACTTCCAAGATAAAAGTCAGAATATTATATCAGAAGATCAGTTAATTGGAAAAAAGATGGATGAGATAGAATGTTTTCTTACTGATTATCAATTACAAAAACTACATACAATAGAGCGTGTTTATATCCTGAAAAAAACATTTTTCGGAATATTTAAAATAAGACTTTATTTATATCTTAGTGAAGATACAGTATATAGTTATACTATTCAATAAACATAAACATTGTTATACTTTTATTATTCTTCCCATTATAGCTTGATGTTAGAACTCACATTTCTTTGGGATACCGATACTTGTTTTATTTTGCTTTGATGGTCTCTGAAAGCTATAATGTCATATTTGTTGTTTCCTGTACGGCAGAGCCCCTTTTTAATTGTTAAATCATCTATTTCATTATGAGAGTTTTTATATCCCGCACTAAGCTTTTTAATAAGAGTTCAGCAGTTTTAGATAACAGTTACTTTCTACTCTATAATTTTTTTATTACAACTGGATTCTTGGATAATAATAAATAAATTGGCTGATTTCTTTTGGCTACCTGTGGGTTTGCATAATTATTGCTAATCAGCCACCTCAGTTAGTAATTATGATTTCCTACATGAAAGTCATTAGACCATTACACATAGAATCGCAAACTTTGTATAATAAAAAAAATCCGCTATTATATGTGTTTTCGCGGATATGATCGCAATCATATCCGCGAAAACACATATATAATAAATTTGTGAAAGTCTTATTAGCCTCCCTAATGTCCTATAGTGGATTATATAACAAAAACCCTCCTTTTTAGGGGAGAGTCAATTGTACTAATGAGAATGTACAACTATTATGAACAGTAAATGTAGGTGTTAATCAATTACATTTATATGCTGCAAGTCATACTATTCTATTTATTTTTGTTGTATTTGCAATAGAATTAATACAGTTATTTTAACTCTTCTTTGGGAGGTATTTTTATGAATAACTTTTTAATGTGTCATTTCTGTGGATAAATGACCAACATCAGTGTTTGATCAGAAGTTTGACTGTTGGTTGGAATTACCAGTAAACTAATACTTTGAAGGCTATTGTCATGAATGCTATACTTACTTTCATTACAATGTATTACAATATTAATTATGTTATTACTTTTTAAAACAGAGCCTTGCCATGAGGTAACTGACTGTTGATTCTGCTCCCTGATTGAGATTAACATTTTTCTCTTCAAGCCCATCATAACATCCGCCTGTTGCAGGGTTATAAATAATCTGATGTAAGTGATTCTTTCCTAAAAACCAACTAAAAGCATTTCTCATCATCTGAAGGTATTTTTCATCCTTAAAAACCTTATAGAATGTGGATAAGGCCAATATGGTATAAGCGACATCAATAGGCTGTTCACCACCAATTGATTCAGGGCTTTTAATCGTTTCTCTCTGCAGCCATCCTTTGTTAGATATTACTTTAATGCCTCCCTTACTAAATGTTTTAGAAAGCAAAAACTTGAACGATTCATTGGCAACCTGTTTATACATTTCGTCCTGGGTCGTAATCCACGCACACAATAAAGCTTCAGGGAGTACGCTGTTTCCATAGGTCAGGTAGCTTTCAAACCAATGCCAGTCTTTATGTTTCTCATGCTGATACATTTTTACCAGTCTGTTAGCCAGTTTTTTCAATAATGGAATATTGTTTTCAGAGTTTTGATAATGCAATCCCTTTATAATAAAAGCCATTGCACGTGTAGAATAAATTTTATCACTAGACGGAAGACTTTTTTCAATGATGGACTCTGCTTCATCAGAAAAAAGTCGTGGTAAGATTGCTTTTATAGAAAGAAGGTATCCCAATGCCCAGATTGCCCTGCCATTGGAGTCTTCAAGGTTGGTTTCGTAATTTTGTTGTGCAAATTCCTTATCTTTATTTACATAGTTGAGAAAACTACCATCCGGTTGTTGACAAAACTTTATTACATTCAGGTAGGTTGAGATTAAGTCAAGATCAGATTCATCTCTGCTTACTTCGTAATGTCTGCAGGCTACAATCAAAGCACGGGCATTATCGTCCAAAGTATACCCGGAATTGATATCAGGTTTGTTGATTTTAGAAAATTGGATCATTCCAAAATCCGTTGTCATATTTTTGATATGGCTAAGATTGATGATCGGGAATGTATAGTGTAATGTCATTTTGTCTTTGTTGTATTGTTGAAATAATAAGGCGTGTGAAATAGATGAATTCTCCCAGGCTGTGGGAGCCATTTTTTCCAGACTATTTGATCGTAATTTTTCCTGTGCGGTTTCATTTTTCAATAATGTATTCACGGCAGCAGCAAGCTGTTCCGGAGCTTCAAAATCAATAATAATTCCCAGATCTTCATTTAAGACTTCCACAGCATGAGGAATAGGGGTAGAAACAATAGGGCATCCACAGCTGATGGCATAGGAAAAAGTACCGCTTACTGCCTGATTTCTGTCTTTTGTAGTGAAAAGATAGATATTGGTAAGCTGAAGATAATCTAGCAACTCATTCAAAGGCAGATATTGGTTGATAAAGTACGTATGTTTTTCCAGATGAAGCCTCTTAATAGTATCCTGTAAAAAATCACGGTACTTTTCTCCTTCATATTTAATGATTCCGGGATGTGTCTTTCCGATAATCAGGAACATTACATCCGGATTTTGGGAAATGATTGCAGGCAGAGCTTCTAAAGTGGTTTCAATATTTTTCCCAGCACCCAGTAAACCAAATGTTGAAAGTACCTTTTTATCTTTAAATCCGTATTTTGTTTTCAGTGAAATTTTATCTATAAATGGCAGCAAATGGGTACCGTGGGGTATCACTTTAATTTTATCAGATGAAATATCATAATCATTGGTAAGGATATCCGCAGAAATACCGGTCATGACAATAATGGATTTTACGAAACTGCTGATTTCTTTTACTTTTTCTTTTAATTTGGGATCAGGTTTCGGTAGAACAGTGTGAAAAGTAATGATGAGGTCTTTCTGTAAATTTTGAAGGAAAAGGAGTAATCCGTCTTGGGTTTCGTTGAAAAATCCAAATTCATGCTGGAGCATAACCAGTTGAATCCTGTCATTTTTGTTGATTTTATCAGCCAGCTCCAAGTAAGATATGGCATCGGATGTATTTAAGCGATATGCTGGATCTGCTTCATATTGATAATGCTCATCCTCAGTTTCCATCGGGCAGGTAATGATGCTAAATGATTCTCTGAATTTTAACTTAAGGGATTGTATCAAATCCTGACAATAGGTCGCAATACCGCACACCTTAGGAGGAAAAGTACTTATAAAGATAATTTCAGGTTTATGATAAAATGTGTTTTTATTACTTTGTACAGATCGTCTTTTTGTCTTTTCCTCCACGTCTGATTTTATATTTTTATTCATGATGATATCTGTTTTAAAGTCTGACATCCTGTATTGAATCGTCAGTTATGGTGTGTACCGTAGTAATTCTTTCAGTAATTCTGAAATACTTAAAGAAGCAACAGCAATTCTTTGATCTGCTGCTCCATAGTAAACATGGAGTGTATCTCCTTCTACGATGGCTCCGGTAGGGAAGCAGACATTGTTTACTTCTCCTTTCTGTTCCCATTCTTCTTCGGGTTTGAAAAGAGGATAAGGAAGCCTTGAAATTTCCTTTTGGGGATTATCAAGATCCAGTAAAGCAGCACATGCACTGTAAACATACCCTTCAATGGTATCATGTACCCCATGATATATCAAAAGCCATCCATGCTTGGTTTCTATAGGGGGACATCCTCCGCCAATATAGCTTACTTCATGCTCATATTTAGGAGATAATACAATATGTTCTTTAAAATGAAGGAAGTAATCTTTCCAGAAATCTGGATTCAGATCTTCAATGCTTTCTATACCTGCAATTTGGATATCAGGTCTTATGCGATGAAGAAAATAAAGCTTACCGTTAATTCTTCTTGGGAAAAATATGACATTTTTGTCCCAAAGAAAGATCTCTTTATCTTTTTTATGAGCAGACGGGAGTTTGTTGAAACGTTTGTATTTTTCTCCTATTTCACCTTGGGACTCCGATAAAAATCTAAACTTGTTATAGGGAATTTTGGAAACAATTATCCCCTGTTTTTGCCACGAAGTAAGATCCTCTGATACGGCAAGTGTTCCCAATGCGTTAACCCCATCATAACTTGTATAGGTAATATAAAATAAATGATCGATTTTTACGATTCTTGGATCTTCAACCCCATGCTTTTCATATTCAAACTCGGGAATGATCACCGGAATGCTCAATCTTGTTTCTATGGTCTTATAATCTGATAATATACAGTATCCGATACTGGAGAAATTATTTCTGGCAAGAGCCCTGTAGAATAAGTGTATTTTTCCGCTATCCTGAATGACAGCAGGGTTTAAAACACCCTCACTCTCAAAGTCTAAAGCTGTTTTTGTGAGTATAATTCCGTCTCGTTTTACAGATACCACTCAGTTTACGTTATTTCGGGCTTCTTGTTTCCTTCCTCTTAGTTTACTCATTTTATCCTCCCGTTTCTCTTTTGCGGATTTTGCGGGTGGCGTTTTATCTGATTTCTTTTTTCCGTCTTTTTCTTTTGACATTGTAATTTTTTTTGTTACCTGTAAATTTCAATCATTAAAAAAGGAAAGCTTTGCAATTGTCTTTTAATTTGTTGTATAAATCATAGATATTTCCGATTGAATAGACTAACTTTGAATAAATGGCTGTTAATGAAATAATTGGCCGGTATAAATCGTAAGGGAGATGAAGTTGTATATAAAATATATGGTAAGTTTGCGCTGCAAAATGGTTGTCCATCAGGAACTGGAAAAACTGGGCATTAAAAATGCTGTCGTCGATTTGGGAACAGTAGAATTGTTGGATGATATTAGCTCAGAAAAAAGACAAATCCTTAAAGAAAATTTACTTAAAACAGGACTTGAGGTATTAGATGATAAAAAAAGTATCCTGATAGAGAAAATAAAGAATGTAGTGATCGAAATGATTCATTATTCAGATGAACTTCCAAAAGAAAATTTCTCAGATTATATAAGCGAAAAATTAGGATATGACTATACTTATCTTGCGAATACCTTTTCTGAAGTGAAAGGAATGACACTCCAGCATTTTATCATTATTAATAAAGTAGAAAAGGTAAAAGAACTGCTGTTGTATGACGAACTGAATCTTACAGAAATTTCTTATAAACTCAACTACAGCAGTGTGGCCCATCTTTCTAACCAGTTTAAAAAGATCACAGGGCTTTCTCCTTCATTTTATAAGCAGTTGAAGCAAAGACGCCTTGGCAATCTGGAAGACTTATAAAAGGTGGGATATATGTAAGATTATTCCGGATATCTATAGTGTAGTCTATATTTAAACGGTCATCTTTGTAGTATAATAGTCAGGGATTTATCAGATCCATTAAAGTTTATATCACTATAAATAATGCAAATTTTAGACTGGAAAATATAGCAAGCAGTTGAAAGTATATATCGTACAAAATGCTGGTGTCCCATATTTGAAAACATTGTAATAGTAAAAAAAACTAGGGAAAACGAATATACACCATGATAAAATTAATAGACTTAGGGATTCTCAATTTTAATAATGAGCTTATTAAAATCTCTATAAAATAGGTAAATCTGTTTTCAAAAGGTTTTAATTAATTAAGGATAGGAACCTCTGGTTTCTGTCCTTTTTAACCCTATTGATATATATAATATTTCATCAACTGAATCTACAAAAAGAAATCTGTTTGAACATTCATGATTAAACATCATGTTTATATATAAAACAGACTTTCTTATTACCACCTTAACGCTAGAAATTATGAAAACAATACATCTTTTTCAATTTAAGAATTCTATTTCCCTAAAACATCCTTTTTTTAAGGAAGAATGCAGATTAGATAATTTAAATGATTTAATGGCTTATGATCTTATGAACACTGAAAAAATGACTGAGTTCATTATTGAGGTTCATGATGATTTTATTTTTGAGGATATGACCAGAGAAGATCTTTTGTCAATGTGCGAAAATGCAAAGGAAATGATAGAGCATTATTTTGTAACAACCATGAATGACTATGACGTTATCTGAGCATTGATTTCAGCAGTGTAAAAAGCTTTTGAGATTAACATTAAATTTTAGATGCAATAAAGTTTCAGCATATTGGATACTGGGTTATAATTATAATACAGGATTATTTCTTGAAATAGTAACGAAGGATACTGAATGAAAAGGAGAAATTGTTCTCTGCATTGATTGATGTCATTAGGAATGATAATTATTAGTCCTTTATTTAATATTTAAGTCTCAAAAGAAGATTTCCTTTAATATAACACTCAGATATTGCAGCTATTAACTTAATATATAATTATATAAAAATGGTTAATATTAGCTGTTACCTTTCTACATTATTTACAGATTTATTTTAAATAGTAAAAAACATAGCAATTGATGCTGTAGCCATAAAGAAAAAAGTGGCCCATAATAAAGTTTTTGAAAGCCGCCTGCTTTTAAACTCTCCCATAATATGCTCACTTGCAGATATTCGGATGATAAGAAACAACAGAGGTACTGCTGCTACTCCGTTGAGTACTGCGGTATAAACTAATGCTTTCACAGGATTAATTCCAATGAAATTCATACACAGACCGAGAAGTGTTGCGATAATAATAACCATATAAAAACCTGTTGCTTTTGTAAATTTCAGGTTTAAACTTGCATTCCAATTGAAAGCTTCTGAAACAGCATAAGATGCGGAGCCTGAGAGAACAGGCACAGCAAGTAATCCCAGCCCAATGATTCCAATGGCAAATATGATTTTTGATATCATTCCTGAATTTGGAAATGATTGTACTAAAGGTTCTAAAGCCTTCGCTGCGTCAGCGGCAGTATTAATATCTGTTATATGGGCACTATGCAGTACAGTTCCTCCAACTAATATAATACACCATGTTGTAAATTCAGAAATGACCATACCTATATTATTATCCTTTCTCATCGCATGAATATGACGCCATCCGATACTTGGTTTTCCATCTCTGATCAACCCTCTTTCATTTTCTTCTTCTACTTCCTGAGATGCCTGCCAAAAAAACATATAAGGTGTTATAGTCGTCCCAAAAACTCCAGTGATTATGAAAAGAAAATTGAATGAAAATTCAAAATGAGGAACCATAGAGGCTTTTAGTATTTCTTTCCATGGCTGATCAATCATGAAAGCTGTAAGGGGGTAGGCAAGAAGTGATAATGCCAGCCACTTAAGAACTTTTGAATATACGCGATAACTGGTGAAGACCTCTAATATAAGTATACTAATAGTAAAAAACAGCATCAGGATAACAATATCGGCAGGAATAATTAATTGTGCGGCAGCTGCCATTGCTCCAATATCCGCTCCGATATTGATCGTATTAGCAATAACAACAAGCCCTACCGAGCTATATAGGATTTTTTTACTGTAATGTTCTTTAATTACGCCTGTTAATCCTTTACCGGTAACTATTCCTATTCTTGCACAGGCTTCCTGTACTGCGATCATAAATGGTAGCATATAGAGTGCGGTCCATAGCTGCCCATAACCGAATTGGGCTCCTGTCTGAGAGTATGTAGCAATGCCAGAGGGATCATCATCAGCGGCACCTGTTGTCAGTCCTGGACCTAATAGGCCGAAGAATTTTTTAATCTTTTTTGTTTGATTCTCAACATTTTGTTTGATAGACATTGCTAAATTGTTTTTAAGTATAATATACTATTAATTAAGATATTTTTGTAGAAAATATCAGGTTCTTACTTTACTAAAGTTAATGTAAGACATCTGTAAGTATTCAGTTCAAGAAATACAGTGAGCTTTTGAAAAGTTGGGGAAATCCATTTTTAATCCATTTAAAATACCATGCTTACCCTCCCGAGCTTGTATTTCTTTATCTTTTCTGTTGTTTTTTAGTGATATAGCTAAATTATTTTTATTTGACATAAATTTCATGATACTCTCTTTGATTTTTATCTGTTTTTTCACTCACAATTATATAAACAGACATGCTTATGATCGAAGCGAAAAAACACCAAACAGAAAGTATATAATGATTGTAAAAGATCTCTGAAACTATATAAGAAACCAAAATGGCTACACCAAAAAAGTGCATTCTTTTTAGGTGGGAAAAAAACGGAGGAGCAATTGTTGCCACACCGTATAATATAATACTGTAATTTCTCAATGAAACGGGATAGTTTTGTATGTAAGTAATATGATGACCAATAATCTTTGCTTCCACATGATATGATAAAAGACAATAAGCCAAATAAATACTCACAATGATTCCTACACCTAATAATATCTTCTGTACTTTTTTTCGTGGCTCATTGTCCTCAAACATTAAAAGAGAAATAGGTACCCAAACAGGCCACAGAATCTCTGCAAAAAATAGAAATATAAAGGTTGTAGCCCGTTGCATAATGATATGATCTGTCTGGGGAAGGGTTAGCCATAGTATTCCTTCTGTTACCTGTTGGACTCCAAAAATTAATGGAATACATGCAAAAAGATGCTGTGAAGAATGCCGTGTTTTTTTTATACATGCTATACCAACAGCCGTGAGTGATATACCTGCTGAAAAACTTGAAATTGCTGAAAAACACATTTGCTTTGGATTTTAAAAGTTATTTTTCGTGACTTTTTTACAGAATAATGTTAATCTTAATTGCTATTCATTATTGTTAAAACAAAGTCTGCTCTAATTTCACAATTCGCTGCTCTACAGCTTGAATAAAAGAGTCATATCTACGATGATAAATTATTGTTTGAATATTCATAATCTACCAATAGCCTATTATCTACATGCCGTATCCCAGGAGTTTTCCATGCAATACGACCGGCTTCTTCTTTTTGATACCATGAATTTACTGTTCCTGTTAAGATTACTGTAGCACCGGATACTTGAATGTGAACATCATTATTATAAAACGCCCAGTTCATGTTCATTGCATGTTCAATATCTTTTTGTTTAATATCATCCATTATGTCTGATATGATTTTAATATGATTGATTACCCCTTTTACGCCTGAAAGATACCGGATTGAATTTTGAGTAATTTCCCGTTGATAATCCCATTGCAATTCACCTTCCAAAGTCACCTGACCATTTTCTACAATTACTTTGATTTTGTTCTCTGGAATCAATGCATTGGATTTAAAAGTTTTTAAAATCTCTTTGGCAATTTCATCATCAGTTATTGATAAGGAATCTGGAGATTTAACGAGAATGTTTTCTACTAAAACTTTTACTCCAATAACTTTTTTTGCAGCATTCTCGGCCTCTATTTTTTTTGCATAATGATCAACTACTCCAGTAAGGGCAACGACACCGTCTTTTGCAGTCACCCCTATTTCTGCTGCATGTAGTAATGGCTCTCTTTTAATGGCATCCTGAACATTTTTTTGTAATTCTGTATTTGTCTTCATGATAACGTAATTTATCAATCAAAATTCCAGAAACTTGGGAAAAAATACGATGATATACATCACATTGAAACCTGATACTGGTCAAGAAGGGAAATTGAATTCGTATATAATAATTGCTTATTTTTAGATAACCTATTTATTTGTTATGTCTTACAATATACCCGAAGGCTTGAAAGGTCTTACAGATAATGAAGTGAAAGCTTCCAGACAACGAAATGGATATAATCGGTTGGAGGAAATTCGTAAGAATACATGGTTTGATCTGGTCGTTAATATTTTAAAAGAACCGATGCTCATCTTGCTTATCATTATTTCTGTCATTTATGTGATAGTGGAGGATTATGGTGAGGCTGCCTTTATGTTTGTGGCTATCGTAGCGGTAACTGCTATTTCTTTTTATCAGGATAATCGCAGTAAAAAAGCTCTTGAGGAACTTGAGAAGCTGAACGAACCTTTAAGTAAGGTCATCAGAAACTCCCAAATAGTAGAAATTCCAACCCATGAAATTGTTGTAGGTGATTTATGTGTTACTGAAGAAGGAAAAAATATAAATGCTGATGGAGTGATTGTGCACAGCAATGATTTCTCTGTGAATGAATCATCTCTTACGGGCGAAAGTTTTTCAGTTTTTAAGGATAGTAAATCCGAGGATAATCTTGTATATAGTGGTACGGTTACAGTTTCAGGTTTGGCGGTTTTTAAAGTTAAAAAAATAGGCTCAGAAACCCGCGTAGGAAAAATTGGGGAATCTATATTGAATATAAAAGAAGAAATATCACCATTACAATTCCAGATCCGAAAGTTTGTAAAATGGATGGCTGTCATTGGGGTCATTATTTTTTTGATGGTCTGCATATTCAGTTATATTAAAACCGGAGATCTGGTTACGAGCCTGCTTAGTGGATTAACCCTGGCAATGTCTGTATTACCTGAGGAAATTCCTGTGGCATTTACAACTTTTATGGCCTTGGGAGCGTGGAAGCTTATGCGTCAGGGCATTATTATTAAGCGGAGCAGTATTGTAGAAACCCTGGGAAGTACCACGGTTATCTGTACTGATAAAACCGGAACCATTACTGAGAATTCGATGAAGCTTCAACATTTATATAATTACCTATCCGATAAAATTTATGAAGAAAAAGAATTTAAAAATGATGATTTAAGTGAACTTATTGATTATGCAATGTGGAGTAGTGAGCCAGTCCCTTTTGACCCTATGGAAATCACTCTGCATAAAACGTATGACGAAACTCAAAAGAATGATTTACGAAAAGAATATAAAATGTTTCATGAATATCCGCTTGAAGGCAAGCCACCCATGATGACTCATCTTTTTGAGAATGAAAATAAAGATAGAATTATTGCAGCAAAAGGAGCTCCGGAAGCAATTTTGAATGTTTCCCGCCTTTCAGAGACAGAGAAAGAAAAGATAAGGGACATTATAAAA
This sequence comes from Chryseobacterium metallicongregator, assembly GCF_031324065.1. Taxonomy (NCBI): domain Bacteria; kingdom Pseudomonadati; phylum Bacteroidota; class Flavobacteriia; order Flavobacteriales; family Weeksellaceae; genus Chryseobacterium; species Chryseobacterium metallicongregator. Next base: position 785,922 of record NZ_JAVIXS010000001.1, on the reverse strand, counting down.
ACATTTGGACAGCAAGGTTACCGCGTTTTGGGAGTTTCAAAGTCGCATTTTGTAGGGAACAATTTTCCCAAAAGACAGCAGGATTTTGTATTTGAATTTTTAGGGCTGGCTGTATTTTATGATCCTCCTAAAAAAGGAATAGAAGAGGTCTTTCAAAGTATTTATGATGCCGGTATTAAGGTAAAGGTTATAACGGGAGATAATGAAGATACAACCAAAGCAATTGCAATACAGGCAGGAATTATCAACACTACTCCTGCCATCAATGGTAGTGAAATAATGAATAATACTGAAGAAGCATTAATGGAAATCTCGGAAAAAACTACTTTATTTACCAGGATGTTTCCGGATGCGAAACTTGCAGTAGTCAATGCGCTGAAAAAGAAAGGCGAAGTGGTGGCTATGCTTGGAGATGGTGTAAACGATGGTCCTGCCTTAAAAGCAGCGCACGTTGGTGTTGCAATGGGAAGTAAAGGAACCGAAATTGCCAAATCAGCTGCTGCGTTGGTTATCACGAATGATGATTTGGAAAAACTGATTGTTGGAATTGCTGCAGGAAGGAGAATTTATAACAATATTAAAAAGGCGGTTCAGTATATTATTTCTATTCATATTCCTATTATACTGACGGTTTCCTTGCCTCTGTTTTTGGGATGGGTATTTCCGCACATATTTACTCCAGTACACGTTATTTTCCTTGAGTTAGTGATGGGGCCGACTTGTTCTATCGTTTATGAGAATGAGCCCATGGAAAAAAACACAATGAGGCAGCCGCCACGAGCCATCGGAGATACTTTTTTAAGTTTGAATGAGTTGGGAATCAGCTTTATTCAGGGGATCTTGATAACCCTCGGCGTTTTATTGGTCTATCAATTTACCGTTCAAAATGGAGGGGATGAAGACAAGACAAGAGCAATGGTATTCAGTACTTTGATCTTTGCCAACATATTACTGAGTTTTGTCAACCGATCATTCTTTTACAGTGTGGTGGAAAGTTTCAGAAACCGTAATCCCTTGCTTATTGGTATTTCTGCCTTAGTTTTGGGTTTGCTTTTTGCAATATTATACGTAAAGCCTATCTCTCAATTCTTTAAAGTAACAGCTCTTAATATAGGTGAATTGGGAATGACTGTTTTCATCGCAGCGGTTTCTGTCTTATGGTTTGAGATCTATAAGTACGTGAAGAGAATAGGAAAAGCAAAAGCATAGTGACTACTACCCACTCTTAAGAATACTATATTCTTGAAACTTATAGGAATGAATTAAGACAATGGAAATAAACAATTAATACTAATATAATGATAGGAAACCAACATCCGTGGCATGATGTTTCACCAGGAGAGCATCTGCCACAAATAGTTACAGCAGTTATTGAGATTCCCACCGGCAGCCGCACAAAATATGAAATAGACAAACTCTCGGGATTAATAAGATTGGATAGGATTCTTTTATCTTCCATGTATTATCCTGCCAATTATGGGATCATACCACAGACCTATTACAGTGATGGAGATCCGTTGGATATTCTTGTACTATGTTCGGAAAGCCTCGTTCCACTTACTCTGGTTAATGCGAGGGTGATAGGAATAATGGAGATGATAGACGAAGATAAAAAAGATCATAAAATAATAGCAATAGCTGAAAATGATTTTTCTCTGCTGCATATCCATGATATTGAAGACCTGCCGGCTTATACCATTAATGAGATTCGGAATTTTTTTGAAGAATATAAAAAATTAGAAGGGAAAACGGTACAGGTATTTGGTTTCAAAAATAAGAAAGAAGCTTTCAACTGTATTGAAGAAAGCTTAATGATGTATGCCAAAGAAATCAAACCTAAAATAAAAAATATTTAACTTAGTTGCCTTTCCGTGTATATTATAGTAGGTTGGTATGAATAAATAAATCATACCATTTTGAATGGATTAGGCAGCAATCATTTTTTTTGTTTTTCACTTTCTTTTTTCTTTTTATTAAAATAACCCCTTAGCAAAAAATTGTTCTTAGCGGCAGCTTCTATTTCTCTCAGTTCACCAACACCTTTTTCAATATTGACAATAGTGGAATCTACAGATTTCCCAAGTTTGGGATTGTTAGTAAGTTTCGATAATACATTTTCATCATTATTTATTTTAGACGTAAATTGAATAAGATCATCAGAGCTTTTTTCAAGATTGTGCAGTATCTTTTCTATTGAGAGAGCTAAAGAATCGTTGGAAGATAATTGAGAAAACATATTGTTTTTGTCATTTAGTTTTGTAGTGAAAATACTGATTTCACGAGAGCTGTTCTGTAAATTAGAAATGCTGCTTTCAATATTATCTGACCATTTCTTATCGGTAAATATTTTTGCAATAGTTCCGTTTTTATTATTCAGTATAAGGGTGAATTTTGCCAGTTCCTGAGAGCTTATCTGTAAATTTTCTATGGTTCTGTCAATAGTTGATGCAAAATCTTTATCGGTCATTATTTTTGTCAACAAGCTATTCTTATCATTCATTTTACTACTGAATTTAACCAGCTCATCAGTAATGGTCTTAGCGTTATCGGTACTTTGTTTTACACTCGAGAGTAGATCATCAATCTCGATGGTTTTATAAGAAGTAATGAAGTCATTATCCTTCACTATAGTGTTAGATTGTGGACCGGGGGTAATAATAAGTATTTTATCACCCATTAATCCGTCAGATGCAATGCTGGCAACTGCATCAGTTTTGATATATTTTTGAACATCCTTTCTAATTAATAACTTTACCAAAACCAATGAATCTGAAATAAAATCTATTTTGCTGACTGTTCCAATGTTAATTCCGGAAAGACGGACATTACTGCCTTGCTTTAATCCGCTGACGTTTTTAAACTCAGAACGAAGAGCGAAGTTAGAGCCAAACAAATTTCTGTTCACCCCAATAAAGTATATGGTTGTTATGAAAAGAAGGATGCCAATTGTGACAAAAATTCCCAATTTCCAGTTGTTTGATGACTCATTGTTCATGATTGTTCTATTTATTTTTCAAAAAAAGATTTTACCCAATCATCGGCATTATTTTCTATGTCTTTATAGCTGCCCTCGGCCTTAATTAGACCGTCCTTAAGGACGATGACTCTGTCACCTGTATATTTAGCACAGGTTAAATCATGTGTTATGATAATGGATGAGGTATTGTATTGTAGTTTGATATTTCGAATGAGCCCGATAATTTCACGAGCTGTGATGGTATCAAGACCTCCTGTCGGCTCATCATATATGATAATTTCAGGTTTAATGATTAGTGCTCTCGCCAGCCCAATTCTCTTTCTCATTCCTCCGGACAGTTCTGCCGGCAATAGGTCAATCGCTTCCTCCAGCCCTACATTTTGTAAAGCTTCTTTAACAACTATTTCTATTTCCTGTTCGGTAAGCATTTTATTATTGTGCTGCAACGTAAAAACTAAATTCTCTCTGACCGTCATTGAATCATATAAGGCTCCATTTTGGAATAAAAAACCAATTTTCATTCGGATCCGGTTGAGTCCTTCCTCATCCAATTTTGTTATATCCTTTCCTGATATTAATATTTCTCCTTTATCAACTTTGGTGAGACCTACTAGACATTTAACAGTAACTGACTTCCCCGAGCCCGATTTTCCTAAAATGACCAGGTTTTCTCCTCTTTTAACGGTAAAGCTGATTCCATTGAGTACCTTATTACTGCCATATGATTTGTAAACATTTTTAAATTCTATCAATGTCTCGCAGTTTTGTAATTCATTATACTCGGCTGTAAATTTTTCCCTATTTTCCATCATAATTCAAAAAATAAGTCGGTTATCTGTACGGCTATAAGATCAATGATAAAAATGATCAATGATGCTGAAACTACGGCTGAATTTGCCGCTTTTCCTACACTTTTAGTTCCCCCCGAAGCATTAAATCCTTCATAACAACCAATAATACCAATAAAAAATCCAAAAAAGAAGGTTTTAATGATAGCCGGTAAAATATCTTCATATTCTAACGATTGAAATACATGGGAAAAATAATGTTCAAGATTGCTTTCGCTATGCATATTGATGCCGATAAAGCCACCGATAATCCCAATCAGATCGGCATACAGTACTAAAACAGGAATCATTAATGTCGTAGCAAGAGTTCTGGTTATCACCAGGTACCGATATGGATTGATCGCTGAAACCTCCATGGCATCAATTTGTTCTGTGACTTTCATAGAACCCAGTTCTGCTCCAATTCCTGACGAAACTCTTCCTGCACAAATCAAAGCCGTAATGACCGGTGCAATTTCCCTTATTAATGACAGTGAAACCATACCGGGTATCATAGATTCTGCACCGAACCTTGCCATAGCCGGACGTGACTGTATAGTGAGCACCAATCCCATGATAAAAGCTGTTATCGTTACTAAAGGCAATGACTGGTAACCAACAACAAAACACTGTCGTATAAACTCCTTAAACTCAAATCCCGGTTTTAAAATTTCTTTAAAAAAGCGACGGGAGAATAAAGCTATATTGCCTGCGATGCTAAGGTAATTTTTAAAATTGGTTTTCACGATGTTGGATTTAAAATATTCCAGTGCATTTTGTTTATAATCTATAGGATTTAACCTATCAACAAAACCGGTGGTTTGCAATGCTTAGAAATGGGGTAAAGGTTTATTAGTTATAAATCATACTCATAATCTACTTCTAACTTATTTTTTACATCCTGTATACCAGGCGTTTTCCAGGCAATACGACCAGCCTCTTCCTTTTGATGCCAGGTATGTACTGTTCCTGTTAATGTGGCTGTAGTTTCGGTTACGGACACCCTGATTTCACTATTATCGATCGAACTTCTTTCAAGTGCCCTCTCAATATCACTTTTTTCAACGGTGTCCCGGATTTCGGGGTTAATGGTGATATTATTGTAAATACCTTTAACCCCGGGAAGATACCTGACAGCATTTTCTGTAATTTCCCTTAAGTACTCCCAAGATACTTCACCATTCAGATCCACCCAGCCATCTTCTACTTTCACTGTTATTTTTTCTTGTGGAATAAATGAGTTTGCATTAAATGCAGCTATAATTTCACTGGCGATTTCGACATCGGTTTTTGACCTGGGATCTGGTAATTTTACTTCGATATCTTCTACCAATACTTTTACTCCCAAAACATTTTTTGCGGCATGTTCAGCCTGCAGCTTTTTTGCATAACTGTCTACATTACCCGTAAGGGAAACAATTCCGTTATTTACAACAACACCAATTTCTGCTGAATGCAGCAAAGGTTCCCATTGAATGGCATCCTGAACATCTTTTTGTAATTCTGCATTTGTTTTCATTTTTTATACAGTTTTATACTTCAAAGTTCCAGCAACTTCACAAAATATAAGATGACCAACATCACAATGAATCATGATATTAATCAGGGTAAATGCTTGGTGGTGTGTATTTTATTGTTGAAATTTGGATAGCTACGTACGTGTGTAGCTTAAAAAAAAATAAAAATGGACAAAACTATTTTAACAATAACACTGAATCCGTCGGTAGACAAAAGCAGCAGCGTTCAAAGCATCGTTCCTGAAAAGAAATTGCGTTGTAATTCTCCTAGATATGAACCGGGAGGAGGCGGAGTTAATGTATCCAGAGCCTTAAAAAGATTGGGAGTAGTCTCAGACATTTTTTTTACTTCAGGGGGAAGAACCGGCAGGTTACTTGAAAAATTGCTTAAAGCCGAGGAGCTGAATATATTTCCTTTCCATGTTTTTTCAGAAACCCGGGAAAATTTCATCGTTTTAGATATCTCCAGCAACAACCAGTATAGGTTCGGATTTCCCGGAGAAGAGCTGACGCAGGAACAACAAAAAGGTATTCTAAACAGTTTGCCTACCATAAACCCCTGTCCGGACTTTGTCGTCATCAGTGGTAGTTTACCAACACAAACAAATCCAAACTTTATAAGAAAACTTGTTAATATGTATAAGTTAAAGGGAACTAAGGTCATTATCGATACATCAGGAGAAGCTCTTAGAATAGCGGTAGAAGAAGGGGTGTTTTTATTAAAACCTAATATTGGAGAACTTGCCTTTTTAGTAGGAAAAGAAAAACTGGAAGAACCTGATATAGATCAAGCCGCCCAGCTTATCATTTCACAGGGTAAAGCTGAGATTGTGGTAGTATCATTGGGCTCTCAGGGTGCTGTCTTATTTTCAGGAAGTGAAAAAATTAAGATTGAGGCACCGGTTGTTGAAGTAAAAAGCACTGTTGGCGCTGGAGACAGTATGGTTGCAGGAATGGTTTCGGTTTTGGTAAAGGGAGGTGATTATAAAGAAGTCCTTTCCCTGGGAATTGCTTGTGGATCTGCCACTACAATGACCGAAGGAACAGGACTTTTTACCAGGGAAAATGCGAAGCACTTATTTTATAAAATTTGGAAATAACTTTTACTCAAAAATGATATCATGGTTAGCTCCAATTTTTGTCTGCGAAATTATTCTACTATATGTGAACGTAAAGGCCAAGCCATTTTCTGATGTATTTCTAAGAGACGCGTTATAAAATGACTTGTTGCTACGTCGTGTAAGTCATCCTTACAATTCATGGTATATTCACAAAGTCTAAGAATAAGACTTTCATGATCTTGTAATAATTCTGTAATAAAAGCATGGCTGTTATGTCTCTCCCCATTTTGTTCTGTAAAATGTGTTGAACTTACGTACGATTTTAGAGTTGCCGGTACATACTGACCGAGAGAACGTATTCTTTCTGCAATACTGTTGATGATATCATCCAATTGTTTGCATTGAGTATCAAAAAAAGTACGTTTGTCATGATAGTCAGCTCCCTCAACATTCCAATGGGCATTTTTTGTTTTTATATATAAAACGTTTTCATCTGCCAATATTTTTATGAGCTGATCCGCTATTGCCTGACGATGATTGTCTGCTATTCCTATTTGTATTTTCATTTTAATTGATTTTACTGTTTTTTGTACTACAGACAAAACATATTACTATTTTGCAGACATTCCTCCATCAATGATCTGAGTTGTTCCTGTAATGAACTGACTGTCTTCGCTTGCAAGAAATAAAGCCAGTTTTGCAATTTCAATAGGTTCAGCATAACGTCCTAATGGTATTGCCGCCTCAAATTGCTTCTTAACCTCTTCACCATGCCCTGCAGAAGAGCTTTCTTCTATAGAACGCATCATTCTGTTATTTACCGGAGAAGGGTGAATTGTATTCACTCTGATTTTTCGCGAAGATGCTTCAAGGGCTGTAGTTCTCATAATGCCAACTACGGCATGTTTACTAGTGACATAAGCACTTAACCCTGCAAACCCCAATATTCCGGCCACAGATGAAGTTATAATGATGCTTCCACCATCATTCATTTGGGGTAAAACATATTTATTGCCCAGCCATACCCCTTTGACATTGACGGACATAATTGTATCAAAAACGTCTTCAGGATAATTTTCAATTGGCTTCACAACTCCTTCAATACCGGCATTGTTGAAAAACACATCTATTTTTCCAAATAGCTTTATGGTTTCCGCAACATAGTGTTCAACATCAACAGCTTTTGAAACATCAGCAACTGCATATCTTATATGTTCGCTATTTAATTCGTAGGCAGCTTCTTGTAATTCTTTTTCATAGAGGTCGACGAGCATTACTTTTGCTCCCTCTTCTAAAAATAGTTTAGCTGTAATTTTGCCAATGCTTCCGGAGCCGCCTGTTATAATGGCTACTTTATTTTCTAATTTGCTCATGAGTTCAGATTTATTTAATGAATAGATTTTGATAATTTTTTAATAGTAATCTATATTGAACTGAAATTGAACTGCAGAAAAAGTTATCTTCCAAAGGTCAAAGATTAAATCCGGGGTTAATAAAAATCATACTCATAATTAACTTCCAGTTCATTCTTTACATTCCATATACCCGGAGTTTTCCAGGCAATACGACCGGCTTCTTCTTTCTGATACAGTGAATTTGCAGTTCCCGTTAAAGTTACAGTTGTTCCTAAAACAGATACTTTAATATCATTATCATAAATTGAGCTTCTTTTCAATGCGTCCTGAATGTCTTTTTTTTGTATCACATCGTCTAATTCTGATTTAATTGTAATTTTATTAATCAAGCCCTTTACACCGGTAAGATATTTTACTACACTTGCTGCTTCCTCTTTTTGGTAATGCCACGGTAATTCACCTTCTAAGGTTACCCATCCATCTTCAACTTTTACCATTATTTTATCATCGGGAACAGAGTAATTAGACTGTAAGGCATCCAGTGCTTCCTTGGCTACTTCGGCATCAGCCTTTTTCAATGAGCTTGGAAATTTTACTTCAATGTTTTCAACTAAAGCCTTAACACCTGCAACTTTTTTCGCAGCATTTTCTGCTTCTGCTTTTTTCGCATAATTGTCAACTATGCCGGTAAGAGAGATCACACCGTCTTTTGCAATAACGCCAATTTCTGCAGCATGCAGTAATGGCTCCCATTTAATGGCATTTTGAACATCTCTTTGTAATTTCGCATTTGTTTTCATTTCAATTTTTTTTTGGATTAATAAATGTTTAAAGTTTGCTCATTGCAAGAATTTTATAGTTGCATCTAATTCTTAGAGTACTTTTTACTTAAGTCAATGCTGTATGTTAATTCATCCCAAAGGTCACGAACCTGCATGAGAAATAATATGACAGGTATCACTGCAAAAAATGATACTGATCAGTTCAACACTTCAATCTTTTAAACGCATAAAATTTTAAATCGATTTGCATTTAGTAAGTATTTGGAAAGCGTTGAAAAAAACAGATTAAAGTATAGCGATATCATTATTTTTAGTGATGGCAGTCATTATTTGACAGTATGGTAATTTGGAAATTTGTGGCATAAACTTCAGATTATGAAAGCTTTTTTAACATTCACCATTATTCTTTGCTTTACAATAATTACACAAGCTCAGGATTTGAAAACAACAAACGAGATTACTTCTTTACTTAAAGACAATGGTACGCTCTCAAAGCTGCATTATCCGCAATCGGTTATTAGGTTTTATACCGGAAATAATTCTGAATATGCGTGGATAACTCCAGAGAAATCAGATCAACCTGAAACTGCAATGTTACTGTTGGAATATTCCTATCGATTTGGTCTTTCTTTATCTGATTATCATTGGGATGCCATTTCTCTTCAGAAATTAAGAAAATTGCGAGATACTCCTGTTGAAGAGAATCAAAAGGAAAAAGCTGAGTTCGATATTCTGATGACGGACGCCCTTATCACATTCATCAATAACATGCATTTAGGGAAATACAACCCTTTGTATAAATCATCATATATTGATTCCAATGATATAAATGGATTTCGATCCGACCATATACTGCTGAATGCAAGACAGCAGACAGATTTTCTTAAGACAATCCTTGAGGTTCAGCCTAAAATAAAAGAATACACGGACTTCCAGAACTATTTAAATACTCTCTATGAGGAAGATGATTGTATAGCTCCACAAAGGGAATCTGAAAAAATCATCATCAATATGGAGCGCTTACGGTGGATTGATACCCATGATACTTCCTATATCCTGGTCAATATTCCTTCCTATACATTGAAACTTTATCACCAGGATGATGTATTTGATTTTAAAGTGATTATAGGAAAGCCAAACACCAAAACGCCAGTTTTGAGCAGCAGTATTCATTATTTTACAACAGCGCCTGACTGGAAGGTTCCCCAAAGTATTTTCATAAAAGAAATGCTGCCTAAAATCTTAAAAAGTCCTCAGTATTTAGAGAACCATCATTATTCAGTTTATGATAAAAATGGAAATCAGGTTGAAATAAGTTCATCAAAACTAAAAGAGATCCGTCAAAACCCTTACCGATATAGTATAAGACAATCATCCGGATGTGATAATGCATTGGGAGCGGTGGTTTTTAGATTTGACAACTCTTATGGAATATATCTCCATGATACTTCTCAAAAACAATTGTTTAGTAAAGATGAAAGAGCTTTGAGTCACGGATGTATTCGTGTTGAGAATGCTAAAGAGCTGGCAGCTCTCCTATTAAAAAACGATGGTTTAGGAAACAAGATTCCTGTTTTAGAAAATGCAATGTCAGAGTATAAAAGAAAAGATTTTGTTCTAAAGCAACCTGTTCCGATTATTATAACCTATCTGACCTGTCTTATAACGGATGGAAAGCCTGTATTATATAAGGATATTTACCATTTAGATGATTCATTAGAAAATATGTTTAACCAAAATAAATAATCAGATTATGAGAACGATTTTAGTCGCCACTGACTACTCAAAGCCAGCGCGAAATGCTGCTTTTTATGCACTTCACTTGGCCCATGCCCTGAAAGCCAACATCGATTTCTGCCATGCCTTTGGATTACCGGTTGAAAGTCCAATGCTGGGGCAGATCGCGTGGTCTGTATACGAATATCCAGATTTATATGAAGAAAATACAAAAGAGCTTAAAAAGTTGGTAAAGGCATTGGAAGACAGAGAAAAAGTTGTATGGGGAGATGAAGCTTTCCCATTTCATCCTTCAATACATTATGGAAGTGAGGGAGGCGATGCTGTTCATGTGATTAACAATATGGCAGCCGAGAAAAAACCGCTTCTTATCGTCATGGGTATGCAAGGAGCAGGGATGCTTACCCGTTTTATTTTCGGAAGCAACAGCATACAGATGATTGAAAACACAAAGTATCCGCTTCTTTTAGTTCCCTTAAACCATAAATATAATGGGCTTAAGAAGATTGCTTTCGCTACAGATCTGAATAAAAAAGACATAAAAACAGCCCAATTATTAATTGAATTTGCCAAATACTTTGACGCTGAGCTTTTAATTACCCATATTATTCAGAGTGATAATGATGTGATTCAGGATGCCACTTATGAACATAAGAAAGAGACATTTCTAAAGAACCTTAATGGTAAAATTTGTTACAACTGTATATACAGTGAAAATATAGATTACGGTTTGGAAATATTAAAATACAAAGACATCGATATGCTGGTGATGGGCCATCATGACAAAAGTTTTTTCAAAAGACTATTTTTGGGAAGTCATGCCGCAAGACAGGCTGTAGAATTGGAAATTCCGCTATTAACGATTCCTGAAAATGGTCATATTCATTTTTGAATATTTGAATTAATTATTACATATAATTGTTTATAATAAAAATAATATTGAATACGAAAACATTTTCATAGATCATATATGTTCATTATGCTAAAATGCATAACTTTATATGTCTGCATAATACGATAACTATGGAAAGTGCCAAACTGTTGCAAGCCATTATTGAAACGGCTATTGACGGTATTATAACCATTGATGACAGGGGGAGGATAGAAAGCCTGAATCCCTCTGCACTAAAAATATTTGGCTACAAAGAGGAAGAATTAATCGGAAAAAATATTTCAGTATTAATGCCGGAACCCGATAAAAGCAGACATGATGATTACCTTATTCATTATCAGACTACCGGAGAAAAGAAAATCATTGGAAAAGGAAGGGAAGTCAGAGGATTAAGAAAGGATGGAACACAATTTCCTTTTAGGCTTGCTGTAAGCGAAGTACAATATCAGGATAGGATGATTTATACAGGTTTTATCCACGATCTTTCCAAAGAAAAAGAAGCGGAAGAATCTCTTAAAAGGTATGCTGGTGAGCTGGAAGAATTAGTCGAAAACCGTACAAAATCACTAAAAAAAATGCTTCATGAATTGGAGGTGGCCAAGGAAGAAGCTAATACATCGCTGGAAAAAGAAAAAGATCTTAACAAAATGAAAAGCCGGTTCGTATCAATGGCATCACACGAGTTTCGAACCCCTTTAAGTTCTATGCAGCTTTCTGCCGTACTTATTGAAAAATATCTTCAAGCTTCAGACAATATCCAAATATTAAAACATCTCCATAAGATAAAAAATGCAATTGCCAGTTTGAATTCCATCCTCAATGATTTTCTTTCCTTAGAAAAATTGGATACCGGAATTGTAAAACCCCATTATGATTTATTTGATATTGTTAAGTTTTCAGAAGAACTTACAGAAGAAATGCAGCTTATCACCAAAGAAGACCAAATTATAATTTACCAGCACGCAGGATCAGAAAGTGAAATCAATTTGGATCAAAACTTATTAAGAAATTGTTTAATGAACTTAATGAGCAATGCTATAAAATATTCAGGAGAACATACGTTGATTGAATTCTCTACAGAAATAAATGAAGATAGGTATGTGTTTTCAGTAAAAGATAATGGAATAGGAATACCCGAAGGAGACCAGTCCGGTCTTTTTCAGCCATTTTTCAGGGCACATAATATAGGAAATATTCCCGGAACAGGTTTAGGTCTCAATATTGTTCAGCGGTATGTAAATCTCATGGATGGTCTGGTTCATTTTGAAAGTACATCAGATAAGGGTACTGAGTTTACCTTATCATTTCATAAAAATTCAGCTAACAATACTCCAATTTAGTACCAATGGAAAAGATACGCCTACTGATAATCGAAGATAATGACGATATCCGCGAAAGCACTTCGGAGATTCTTCAGCTTGCCAGTTATGAAGTATTTCAGGCTTCTAATGGTAAACAGGGAGTAGATCTGGCTATTAAGCATATACCGGATGTGATATTATGTGATATTATGATGCCGGAGCTTGACGGGTATGGGGTTTTACATCTTTTAAGCAAAAGAGAGGATACTGCGCTTATCCCTTTTATTTTTATAACGGCAAAAACGGATCGGATAGAAATCCGAAAAGGAATAGAAATGGGGGCGGATGACTATCTTACTAAGCCATTTGATGATATAGAACTCCTCAGTGCTATTGAAAGCCGATTGAAAAAGAAAGAACGTCAGAAAAGCCTTTATAGCAATATTCTTAGTCAAATGACCAATTTATTTCATGGTGCGCACGGACTTGATGAATTAAAGAAAGCTTTTGATGAACGAAAAGTCAAATCTTTTAAAAAGAAACAGATTATCTATTATGAGGGTGATACTGCAAATGCGGTTTATCTTATTATATCAGGCTCAGTGAAAACAACAAAAATGACAGAAGACGGAAAAGAATTCATGACAGCAGTCTACAGTCCGGAAGAATATTTTGGAATCACTTCATTATTTGCAGGAAAAGAATATAAAGAGACGGCTGAAGTATTGGAGGATACTACCTTATGCTCAGTTCCCAGAGAAGTTATTGATCAACTACTGTATAAATATCCGGACATAGCGGAAAAATTCATCAAAATTCTTGCCCAGAATGTTATTACCCACGAAGAGCAGCTATTGCAGCTTGCTTATTTTTCTGTGAGAAAAAGAATGGCGGAAGTTTTACTTAAGCTCCATACAAAACATCCTCACACTGAAAATTTTGAAATTTCAAGAGAAAACCTTGCTTCTATGGCTGGAATGGCTATTGAAACGGTAAGCAGAATTCTGAGTGATTTTAAAGAAGAAAATTTAATAGATAGAAATGCAGGCAGGATTACGATATTGGATGTTCCCCGTCTTCAAAAATTAAAAAACTAATCTCTGTCACTTTTTATAATGATTTTATACATTGAATAGTGATAATGGGATCTATACATTTGATGATTCAAAAGACAGTATGAAAGTCATCGTTTATCATATCAGCCAGGAAGATAAAAAGCTTCTGGCTTTGGCTAATCGTAAAAAACATAAAATTACGATCATAATAAATCCTTTAAGTGAAGCTACCGTTCATTTTGCAGAAGCAAAAGATGCTGTCATAATTATTGATCAGGAAAACCTAGTTTCAAACAGGCTTATTTTTAAACTTATATCCTTTGGGATTAGATATTTTATATTCAGATTCCAGGAACAGGCTCCTGTGGATGTATCAATAATTCAGGATACCGGATTGAAATACATTACCATTACAGATTCAACATTGAACATGTCCTCAATAATTAAAATTCTCGATGCCTGGGAAAAAAGTGATTAGCATCATTTCAAAACGCAACGATCGTCATAATTTAAAAATTATTTCTCTTATACCTTTGAAGTATAAACCTTAAAATAATTGTGTTATGAAAACTTTGGAAAAAACCAATCCATCAAATGAATCTCAATCATTAGAATCTCAGGTAGAAGATTTTTGGAAGAATGATGATCTTGTTAATCAGTTGGCTAAAACGGAGCCAACAGTTAACATTATTGATAAAAATGGTGTTTATAAGCTTAAAGTATCAGCTCCGGGATTTAAGAAAAAGGACTTCAAAGTTGCAGTTGAGGACGAAACATTGATCATCAGTGCTGCAACCAGTACAGAGAAAAAAGAAGAAAAAGAAAATTATGTCAGAAAAGAGTTTTCAGCTTCCTCATTTGTCCGCAGTTTCCGTTTACCGGATAGTATTAGTTTAGGCCATATAAAAGCCAATTATAAAGGGGGATTATTAAATATTACCATTAATAAATCTAATCTGGATAAAAAAGAAGTAAAAGAGATCAAAATACGCTAAAATTTTTCAGTATTAATTCATAAAAACCTATTGCGCATTCAGGAGACTATTCAAGTATCAGAGCCAGAATAGGCCGTTGCGCAACAGATTTATAAAACTAAAAAAATGGATACTATTATTTTAAAATCTCTTGGAGGAGCCGAAACAGTTACCGGATCCAAGCATTTATTAAAGACCTCGGAACTTACTATATTAGTAGATTGTGGATTATTTCAGGGCATTAAATCTTTGCGTGAACAAAACTGGGAATCATTACATGTCGATGTTGCTGAAATAGATATTGTCATTCTTACGCATGCTCATCTTGATCATTGCGGTTATATTCCTCTTCTTGTAAAAAACGGATTTAAAGGTAAAATTTACATGACTGAGCCTACCAAAGAATTAGCAAAATTGATTTTACTCGATAGTGCAAAGCTGCAGGAAGAAGATGCGGAGAAAGCGAATTTTCATCATTATACCAAACATAATCCTGCAAAACCGTTGTATACGATAAATGATGCTGAAAGATCTTTTAAACAATTTTTTACGGTTAGTGAAAACACTGCGATCAAACTTAGTGATCATATTCAATGCAGGTTTAAACCCTGCGGGCATATTATTGGAGCCTGTTCTGTGGAGATCAAATGTTTTGAGAAAACGATCATTTTTTCAGGAGATATCGGACGGACTCACAGCACTATTTTACCTCCTCCTGATTTTTTCACCGAAGCGGATTTTATAGTGATGGAATCGACATACGGAGACAGACTTCATGACAATACCAATTTATATGATAAATTGGAACACTGGATCAATCTCACTGTTAAAAACCATGGTAATATAATTATTCCCAGTTTTGCTGTAGGCAGGGCACAGGAGCTTATTTATATTCTTTATCAGCTCAAGGAACAGAACAGAATCCCTTACAATCTTCCTGTAATTATGGATAGCCCAATGGCTGCTTCTGCTACGGATATTATGGTTGAATATGCTGAACACACAATTGTTAATAAAGAAAAATGGCTGGAAATTATTGAACAGGTGAATATCAATAAAGAATATACGAATACTGAAGAAATAGTTCATAATAAACAAAGTAAAATAATAATTGCCGGCAGTGGTATGATGACAGGAGGGCGTGTTCTTGAGTACTTAAAGCATGATATAGGAAACAGCCGGAATACCGTATTAATTGTCGGGTTTCAGGCAGAAGGTACTCGTGGAAGAGCATTGCTTAATGAATCTCATGAGTTAAAAATTCACGGAAAATATTATCCTGTAAACGCAAATGTTGTTGAATTGACAGGATTATCTGCACATGCTGATCAATCTGAACTGATGGAGTGGATAAGGAAATTTAAAAATCCACCGAAACAGATCATACTTGTTCACGGTGAACCCTCTGCCCAGGAAGCATTAAGGGTAAAAATTCAAACGGAGTTGCAAATACCGGTAAAGATTCTGATAAAAGATACAGAAGTAATCTTTTAAGTATTTTTTACCAGTAGTGTAATTTTAATTGAAGGGATCTCTATTCTGTACTATTCAATCATCTTATTACGGGATAATCCAATTTCATGTTCCTGGGGATACGGTTTTCTAAAAGTCATACTGACATCCTCATGCAAATTACGTTGGGCTTCCAATGATTTTTCTTTATCCATGGAATACCTGGGATCAGGAATGAAAGGCATTTTCGCCATTTTATGAATGGTAATGGTAGGGAAATGGAAATCGACCTCCACTGTTCCCAATAAGAGATAGCAGCCACCACCCTGAAAAGGATATTCTTCAAGACAGCTGGGAAAATGAGCCGTATCAAAATATTCTCCTTCTGCATCAATCCAGGTTCCGAAGTACATCGTTCCTTTCTTTGTAGGTACATGCTTTCTTGAAATAAGATACGCCAGCATTTTAACCTGACATTTATGGAACTTCAATAAGTCTTTTACCAAAACAGAGCCTCTGTATCTGGTCTGTAATAAATCAAAAGGACTGAATGAAACAGGAAATCCCAATATTTCTATCTCGTCAAAAGCATCTTCAAACTTATTTCGTTCTATACTAGGTAACTTATAATCCTTTTGAGGTTCTTCCAGTAAAGTCAAATGTCTGAAAGGAACCTTATGAGTTCCCAGAAGAAATCTTGATTCAATCAGCAGTTCATGTTTCTGTTTTCCGGTAAAGCGGAATGCTCCGATAAAGATTAAAATTTGTAGTGTTTCGATGCCAATAGGAATTCTTTTAACAAAATTTTCCAGGGAAGTATACTCTCCATTCTGATTTCTTTCTTCAGGAATAAGTTGCGCTAATTTAAGTTCCAACCTTTCAATATGCATCAATCCCAAATAAACGTCCGAACCATAGACCGTTGTCTGGTATTCACTCAGATTGACACAGGGATTATGGATAGCAGCTCCCGACATCCGGGCTTCATGAATATAAACCTCAGTTCTGTAGAACCCGCCACCGTTATTAATAGCAGAAACCATAAATTCAATAGGGAAGTAGACTTTCAGATATAAGCTCTGGTAGCTTTCTACGGCATAGGAAGCGGAGTGTGCTTTACAGAATGAGTATCCTGCAAAAGATTCGATCTGCCGGTATACTTCTATGGATAACTGTTCAGGATGCCCTAGCTTTTTACAGGATTCAAAGAAGTTATCTTTTACTTTCTGTAAAGCTGATAAAGCTCGCCCCTTACCACTCATCGCTCTTCGCAGTATGTCACCATCAGTAGCAGATAGTCCTCCGAAGTGAAGCGCAATTTTAATAACATCCTCCTGATACACCATAATGCCATAGGTTTCTCCTAATTCCTTTTCAAAAACTTCGTGGAAGTACTCAAATTTTGTGGGATTGTTATGCCTGAAAATATACTCCCGCATCATTCCGCTTTGGGCCACTCCGGGTCTAATAATAGATGAAGCAGCAACCAGTACTTTATAGTTGTCGCATTTCAATCTTCGGAGTAAACCCCGCATGGCAGGAGACTCAATATAAAAACAGCCGATGGTTTTTCCGGAACTTAAAAATTCATTGCATCTGGCTTCATCTTTTGATAGGGATGTATCACGGATATCGATATCGATTCCTCTTTTTTCCTTCACCAGTTTTACCGTGTCGTTAATGGTACCTAGACCTCTCTGTGAGAGAATATCAAACTTTTCAAGGCCAATCTCTTCTGCGGTATACATATCGAACTGTACGATCGGAAAACCTTTGGGTGGCATTTCGAGTGCGGAATAATTGGTGATAGGTTCTTCTGATATCAGGATTCCACAGGAATGCATACTTCTCTGGTTAGGAAACTTTTCTAACAATTTTCCGTAGTAATGAACCTGTCTGGATACCGAATTGTTATCATGCTCCTGGATGGGTTTGGTTGCCAGTGTATCGAGTTCCTCTTTCGGAAGCCCGAATACTTTTCCTACTTCCCGGAAAATAGAGCGGTATTTAAATTCAACATTGGTTCCGCAGAAAGCAACATGGTCTTTACCATATTTATCAAAAATATATTCCAGGATAATATCCCTGGTCTGCCAGCTCCAGTCAATATCAAAATCCGGAGGTGTTTTACGGTTGAGGTTTAAAAACCTCTCAAAATACAGATCCAGTTCCAAAGGACATATATCAGTAATTCCTATACAGTAGCTGACAATGGAATTGGCACCGCTGCCTCTTCCTACGTGCATAAATCCCATCCGGTTGCTGTATTGAATAATATCCCAGGTGATGAGGAAATAAGCACAGAAATTAAGCTGGTCAATGACTCCTAACTCTTTATCCACTCTTGCTTTTGCCTGTAGATGATCATCTGAATACCTTTTTGAAAGCCCTTGATACGCCAACTGTTTTAAAAGTTTAAAATCATTTTCCCTGCTGTCAGTGAAATGTTTTTTGTTTTTAGGGGTTGAAAAGTCAAAATCAAAGTGGCAGCTATTAACAATATATTTTGTATTCTCAATGATTTGAGTAAAATTTTTAAATTGAGACAGAAGCTTTTTTTTATCAGTAAACATTTCATTGTCTTTACAGTAATCAGCTTCTGTAAGCTTACTGATCAATGTATTGTGATCAATTGCCCTTAGTATTTTATGGAGCTCATATTCTTCAGGGTTGCTGAAAGTAACCGGATGCAGGATGACCATTTTATGGATGAACTGTTTCAATTCAGGTTGAATCAAAAAGTTGAGCTGACCCTGCCTGATCCCTATAAATTCATGATCCGATAGCTTTTCAGGAATATTTTCCAGTGGATAAATAACGAAAGTATCTTTAAAATCAGGATTTGCTTTAGGAATTTCAGTACCCTCACAATTATAAGCGGTTAAAAGCCTGTTGATCTCTCCTATGCTTTTTTGATTTTTGGCCAGGCAGATATAATACAGTTCATCCTGAACCCGTATTTCCACTCCGACAATCGGTTTGATATTATACTCCTGGCAAAGTTTATACAAATCATATATTCCCGTAATGGTATTGATATCCGTAAGAGCTAGGATTTTAATATTAAAATGTACAGCCTGCTCAACCAGTTCTTTAATAGAAATAGTCCCATACCGGAGGCTGTGATAAGAATGACAATTCAGAAACATCTTGTAATTATTTTAATAAACCAGAGGCTCTTCCTACACTTGAAGTTCCAAACCGGTTCTTGATTTTATCCATTGTCTGATACAGTGATATCAACTCTTCCGTATCTTCAAAGAGATCCATTTGATGGCATCCGTGAACCAATCCTGTAAACTTTACTCCAACCAGCCTTATTCTCATACGCCTGGTATATACTTTTTTAAAGAGTTCCAAAACATACCTGAGCAGGGTATGATCAGCTGAGGTGTACGGAATCCTGCATTGTTTGGTTTCCGTATCAAAATTGGTATACCGGAGTTTTACCACTACTACCGATACCAGCCATTTCTCTGCCCGGAGCTGATAACAGAGTTTTTCAACCATTCCTGAGAGTATACTTTGAATCCCCTGAATATCTATAGTATCCTGAGCAAAAGTATCTTCTGTAGAAATGGATTTTCGTTCAGAGTAGGGAACGACAGGGGTTTCATCAATTCCGTGTGCTTTTTTCCAGAGTTCATTTCCGTTTTTACCAATCAGCTGCCCAAGCACATCAACAGGCATTTCAGAAAGTGTTTGTATCGTTCTGATCCCCAGTCTTGAGAGCAGTTGAAAGGTTACATCTCCGACCATAGGAATCTTCTTTACCGAAAGCGGGTTTAAAAACGGCTGTATGTCAGACTTTTTCACTTCCAATCTTCCGATTGGCTTTGATTCTCCGGTTCCGATTTTGGATACGGTCTTATTGGTGGATAAAGCAAAACTTATCGGTAATCCTGTGTTTTTCTGTATGCTTTCTGCGATTTCATGGGTCCATTTATAGCATCCAAAAAACTGATCCATTCCGGAGAGATCCAGATAAAATTCATCAATACTTCCTTTTTCAAGAACAGGTACTTTTTCCTGAATAATTTCAGTCACCATATGGGACATATTGGAATACATTTCCATATCTCCCTTAATGACTTTTGCTTCGGGACACAAGCGCAAAGCCATTTTGATTGGCATGGCACTCCTTACTCCGAAAAACCGGGTTTCATAAGAGCAGGACGCCACAACACCACGGTCTCCACCTCCTATGATGACAGGCTTTTTCTCCAGTTCGGAGTTTTTCAGCCTTTCACAGGAAACAAAGAACGTATCTAAATCCATATGTACAATTGCTCTTTCCATGTGGTAAAATTAGTTACGTTTTGAAACATATTTTGTATTTTTGTTGTCTAAAATTGTAACAATGTCAAAATTCTCTGATAACATCGTGTTTTTGAGAGGAAAGAAAAATATGACTCAGCAAGAACTGGCAGATCTATTATTTCTTACCCGATCCAGATATGTCGCCTATGAATATGGCAGAACGGAACCTCCAATTGAAATACTGCTTAGAATTTCAAAATTCTATAACATCAGCATCGACCTATTGTTGACTGTAGATGTGAGAAAATTTTCTATCGATGAACTCATGGAGCTTCCTGAGAATAGAATTGTTCTGCCTATAAGGGTTGATCAGGATGGAAACAATCAGATTGAGATTATCCCCCAAAAAGCTTCTATGGGCTATTTGAATGGCTATGGAGATCCGGAATACATAGAAAGTCTGGAGACCATATCATTACCTTTTTTAAAAGGGGGTAAGTTCAGAGCATTTCCTGCTGACGGAGATTCAATGCCCCCCTATAAGAACGGAACTTATATCGTCGGAAAATATGTAGAAAATCTTTCGGATTTGAAAACGGACAGAACGTATGTTTTCATTACCACCAATGATGGTATCAGTTACAAAAGGTTTCAGTTTCATGAAGCCGATGGTATATGGGTGAAGGCTGACAATCAATTTTATGAGCCGTATAAAATTCCATTGCCTGAAATTAAAGAAATCTGGGAATTTGCCTGTAGTATTACTACCAAAGAATATGAACCTGATGAATTTTCAGAACATCATATTCAAAACTTTATCACAGAAATTAAAACTGATATCAAACAGATCAAAGAAAAAATGGGAGATAAGAATTGAATTTATTTTGAGTAGATGGCATAATCAAAAAATTTCCCCAAAGGGAAGTAAAAACACAAATGATGAAAAAAAATTATTCCGTAGAAACGGAATAAGACAAAGTTAAATGATTTAAAGAAAAATTACAATGAGTCAGCTTAGTTTATTTGATGCAGAAGAGTTGTATGAGTTTCCAAAAGACCTTTTGGAATACAGAGAGAGTTTTCTGAGTAAGGAAGAGGCCGATCTACTTAAAAACAAATTGTTGGAAACTGCTCCCTGGGAACAGCGTACTCAAAAAATGTATGATAAGATGGTGCTTACTCCAAGATTAACGGCCTGGTATGGTGATTCAAAATATAGTGATTCCGAAGAAAATAAAAAACCAACTTATCCATTGACTCCTGAATTGTTTTCATTAAAACAGAGAATTGAGAAGGAATTTGGCTGTCAGTTCAATGGTGTTCTGTTAAACCTATATCGTGATCATAACGATTCCGTCGCCTGGCATCGGGACAAGGAAAGCCGATATGGTAAACGTCCGGTTATCGCATCCATAAGTCTTGGACAAACCAGAAACTTTGATTTCAGAAAAAAAGACCATCATCAGAGTAAATACAGTTTACCATTGCCTCATGGCTCATTACTTATCATGAAAGGCGATCTTCAGGAACACTGGGAACATCGCATTGCGAAATCAACCATACGAATGAAAGAACGAATTAATCTCACATTTCGATTCATCCGAATGTCGGGTCAATAGTATTTAAAATATATTAACTTCCAACTTAACGTATTGTTTACAAAAAGAAAATTTTTGTTCTCCGGCAGATATAAAATTAAAAACTAACTCTATGTCCATCACATATTACGATTTTAAAAATCTATCAAAGGAATCTCAGCATAGACTTGTTAGCGCTGAAGGTGTTGTAATTAGTGAAACTTATAAGGATAAACTAAAATTTGTACTGTATAAAGTATCATCCTTTTCAGTTGAAATTGTTTATAATGTTACCAATGAGAAGATAGAAGGTTTAAATGTATTTCAGAATAGCGGAA
Source organism: Chryseobacterium metallicongregator (assembly GCF_031324065.1). Lineage (NCBI taxonomy): Bacteria > Pseudomonadati > Bacteroidota > Flavobacteriia > Flavobacteriales > Weeksellaceae > Chryseobacterium > Chryseobacterium metallicongregator. The sequence continues at coordinate 763,817 of NZ_JAVIXS010000001.1, read as the reverse complement.
CGTATGAAAAATAGCATCTATAAATTATTGCAATAGTTATAACCCAGTTAAAGCCCTGCTGTTTTAAAAAAGAGAATATAATAAAGCTGTCAAAACAATTTCTCCATACTTCTCTTTCCATATTTTTTTTAATTGGGTGTATTTTTGGTTTTTCTCTGCCTCTTTCCTTTTTTTATAAAAAATATCCGCAGCTTTAGCTTTCTCTGGATCACGCGTTCCTTTTTCCAACTGCTGATCCTTTTTCAGCATTGTATTTTTTGCCTCCTTTAAAATTAAAATACCGCCTCGCCCTTGTAAAGCCCATTTGAAGATATCTTCTTGCCATATCTGCTCCGACAAAGTCATTCTGTTCCAGATAATCCAAAAATATAGGAAAGAGCATTTCTGAGCTTACTTTGGCAATTTCTGTATTTTTGAAATGCCAGTGTTTTCCTATTTCTGACTTATAAGGTTCACAGATCAAAGCGCCCTGTTCACCTTTACCAACTTTATATTTCTCAGGATACAGACGGTAGTCTATATCGGGCTTCCTCCTTATCGAAATTGAGGGAAGTTGGTTTGTCGCTGATCATTTAAATGAAGAAACAAACATGATGTCCTTAACTTGTAATGTAATAGTATTATTATAACAACATATGCAGGAAAGGAAGATGGTCTTCCGCTATAACTATATACAATGCAGCAAACCTTTTGAAAGACTTTGGATCAGTTCTTTTATTGAAAAGGCAGTACAGCAAGGCTTTTAATAAACTGGATTGTATGAAGGTAGCCAGAAGTAAAGCTAGCTGATAGAAATTAATGTGATCCAGGCATTAACGATCTCAGTAAACCAAGAGGAATATCTTTAAGCAGAGTGCAGACTCCGACGCTTGCTTTAATCTGTCAACAGTTTCTTCAGCATCAAAGCTTCATCAAAAAAATATTTTCAGATTCAGTTGAGTCATAGGAAAGAATATACAGATTCATTAGTCTTTCATTATCAATTTATTTCTTAATAAATCGTTTAATTAAAGTGCACTTTTTTCATATTCTAAAAAATTTATAGTTTATTAATATACTATTTTTATTATGTTGCATATACTCCATGCATCGGCCTTTTTAAAGGTGTTTTTTTTATATGGTGTTGATTATAAGGTGTTTTTTTTAAGTGCTTTTAACACTTGGTTATAATTTGAAAACAAAAACAAAAAATAAAAAGTGTATTTATAAACTATAATAAGTATATTTGTGTACTAATTTATCTGATATGAATTTTGATCTTATAAAAGCAGTTGTTGAACTTGTTCAGCAATTTATGGAACAGAATGAAGATAAAGTGCATTATAGTAACGATCTTCAGGGATTTACAGAATGGATCAATGCTTCTTCGAAATCTTATTCTGAGCAGGAACATCCAGATTGGGTAGGAAAGGAATTAGGAAGAAGTTCTGATAGTATCATCAATACCTTATTGATAAGAATGGGAAGATATGCAAAAACGTACTCCCGTTCAATTGGTAATTCCGTTTTTTCAAGCCAAGATGATTTTATTTATCTGATAAGCCTGAAAACCATGGGAGCTATGACAAAAATGGAACTCATAAGATATAATGCTAGTGAGAAATCTTCCGGGATACTTATTATTAACCGCTTGATCCGCAATGGCTGGGCTGAACAGACCGCCTCCCATAAAGATAAAAGGATCAAACATATTCAAATAACTGAAAAAGGACTTTCTATGCTGGATGAGCACATGGATGAGATCCGTAAAGCTTCAAGGGTGGTAGTAGGAAATCTGAACCATTCTGAACAAATGCTGCTTATTGGTATACTTTCTAAATTAGATGAATTTCATGATTCTTTTTACCGTATGAATATAGAAGCCACAGACTTGCTGGATATTGTCTACAATAGACTGAACTGATAAGATATTAATAGAATCTGCTAAAAACTATTAAATAAACTACAATGAATATTGGAAACTTAAGAAAGAAAATTGCGGTGATAGGTTCCGGATTTTCCGGAATCTCAGCGGCAGCTTATGCAGCAAAATCAGGTAATGAAGTACACGTATTTGAAAAGCACCCTCAGCCAGGGGGGCGTGCAAGACAATTTAAAACAGATGAAGGATATGTGTTTGATATGGGGCCCAGCTGGTACTGGATGCCAGATATTATAGAGGGGTTTTTTAGTGATTTTGGCTGTAAAGCATCCGATTTTTTTAATCTTGTTTCTTTGGATCCTCAGTTTGAAATGGTTTTTCCAGAAGAAAAAATTGCAGTTCCCAAGAAAAATGAAGATATCCGCAAGCTCTTTGAAAAAATAGAAACAGGAGCCGCTATGCAATACGATCAATTTATGCAGTCTGCACAATTTAAGTATGAAGTAGGGATGAAAGAGTTTGTAACAAAACCATGTTATAACTGGCTGGAATTTGCTTCTTTAAAAATAGCGGGAAGTGCACTGAAACTTGATCTTTTAAGCAATTTTAGGAACTATGTTTCAGGATATTTTACTGATCCGAAATTAAGATCTCTTATGGAATTTCCGGTTATATTTCTTGGAGCTTCCCCGCAGCAAATTCCTGCTCTTTACAGCCTTATGAATTACGGAGGCTATGTGTTGGGAACAAAATACCCAATGGGAGGTTTTTATCAGCTTGTTCTCGCCATGAAGAAAGTAGCGGAAAAGCAGGGGGTGACCTTTCATTTTAATCACGAAGTACAAAAAATCAATACAGAAAACGGAAAGGTATCTTCCATAACAATTGATGGTGAAGCATATGAGTTTGATGCCATAATTGCTTCCTCAGATTATCATCATACAGAAACGTTACTCCCAAAATTTCTCAGAAACTATAACGAAAAATATTGGAAGACGAGAACATTTGCTCCTTCATGTCTTATCTATTATCTTGGGATCAAAGGTGAAATTCCTCACTTAAAACACCATACCCTGTTCTTTGAAAATGAACTGGATAATCATATAGACTGTATATATATAAATAAGAAATGGCCTTCCAAACCACTTTTTTATGCCTGTTGCCCGTCTAAAACAGATCCGGAGGTAGCGCCTGAAGGTTGTGAAAATCTCTTTTTGCTTTTACCCCTTGCTCCTGGAATACATGATGAAGAATCAATCAGAGAAAAATACTTGATGGAGATGCTTGAAAGAATTGAAAAGCATACCGGTGATGCTGATCTTATTTCCAGAATAGAATACAAAAGAAGCTATTGTGTAAGTGATTTTATTTCCGATTATAATGCCTATGAAGGTAATGCCTACGGACTATCCAATACTTTATCACAGACAGCTGTCTTGAAACCGAAAATAAGAAATAGAAAGATCAGAAATCTTTTTTATACAGGGCAGTTAACCGTTCCCGGTCCAGGCGTTCCTCCATCAGTAATTTCCGGAAAAATTGTAGCGACTGAAGTCAGTAAACTAAAAATAAAATAATATGAAAAAATTGTTTGATGAATTGTCTTACGAGGTGAGTAAGTACACTACGCAAAAATACAGTACCAGTTTTTCATTGGGAATACTGGCATTGAAGCCTTCCATCAGACCTGCTGTTTATGCTGTTTACGGGTATGTGCGCTTGGCAGATGAAATTGTAGATAGCTTTCATGGCTATGATAAAGAGAAACTTCTTAAGAGATTAAAGTCTGAAACCTATCAGGCGTTTGAAGATGGTATATCACTCAATCCTATTTTGCATTCATTTCAGGAAACCGTTCGTCAGTATGATATAAACAGGCAGCTGATTGATCAGTTTTTACACAGTATGGAAATGGATCTTCATAAAATTGATTATAACTCCGAATTGTATAAAGAATATATCTATGGATCTGCGGAAGTTGTAGGACTGATGTGTTTGCAGATATTCACAGAAGGTGATAAACAGCAGTATGAGAAACTGAAACCCTTTGCCATGAAATTAGGATCTGCTTTTCAGAAAGTTAATTTTTTACGGGATCTGAAAGATGATTATCAAATTTTAGGAAGAACTTATTTTCCGTTCCTGAATATGTCAGTCTTTGATAATAACGTTAAAACGCTGATTGAAAAGGAAATTGAAGAAGAATTCAAAGAAGCGTTGCAGGGAATTAAAAAACTCCCAGGCTCATCCATCTTCGGAGTATACCTAGCCTATAGATATTATCTTTCCCTTTTTGAAAAAATAAAAAAAACAAACTCCCAGAATATATTACAACAGAGAATCAGGATTGCCAATTCACAAAAGCTGCTGGTTGCTTTCAAAAGTTATATTCGTTACAAGTCTGCTTATTTCTGATTGTAGAAATCCGTTTGAAATGATTTTGTGGAGCGTTTAACAATCAATAAAAATAAATGATGTACAGATTATACAGAGAACAACAGCTTAGCTGCAATATTGAAAAGGCATGGGAGTTTTTTTCATCCCCTCATAATTTATCAGAAATAACCCCTGAGAGTATGGGTTTTGTGGTTCTTTCCGATGTGAAGGATAAGCCTATTTTTAAAGGAATGGAAATAGATTATACAGTCTCTCCTGTATTGGGGATTCCCATGAGGTGGAAAACCATTATCAGCCAGGTTGAAGATTATAAAAGTTTTACAGACTTTCAGAAAAAAGGTCCATATAAGCGCTGGAATCATTTTCATGAATTTATTCCTAATGAGCATGGAGTACTCATGAAAGATACGGTAGACTATGAACTTCCCATGGGATCTTTAGGTAAAATAGCTCATCAGTTATTTGTAAAAGAAAAGCTTAAAAGTATTTTCGATTTCAGATACAAGGTTTTAAATGATCTTTTTAACAATAAACATAACGAATCATGAATGTTCTGATTGTTTTTGGCGTGTTTATTTCCATGGAAGGAGCTACATGGCTTATTCACCGGTATATTATGCATGGTTTCCTTTGGATCCTGCACCGGGATCATCATGATCACAGCCATGATGGCCAATTAGAAAGAAATGACTGGTTCTTTTTCATTTTTGCAAGCCCGTCTATTGCCTTATTGTATCTGGGAGTACAACACGATTTTAGTTATTGGTTTTTTATCGGTCTGGGAATAAGCCTTTACGGGATGGCTTATTTCTTTGTGCATGATATTTTTATTCATCAGAGGGCTAAGATTTTCACTAAAACAAAGAATCCGTACTTTCTTGCCATCAGACGTGCTCATAAGCAGCATCACAAGCATCTGGGAAAAGAAGATGGAGAATGTTTCGGCTTTTTGTGGGTGCCTGTTAAATATTTTAGAATGTATTTCAATAAAAAATGATGTCTTATACTTACATACTGATTAACTTTTTCACTGTCATTATCTGCTTTTTGGCATCTTTTGACAGGAGAATACAGTTTAATAAGCTTTTTTGGAAATTTTTGCTGTCTTCCACCATTGTAGCCATTCCCTTTATTGCCTGGGATATTTGGTTCACGGCAAAAGGAGTATGGTGGTTTGATATCAATTATACTTTAGGATTTAAAATAGCGGGACTTCCAGTAGAGGAATGGTTGTTTTTTTATTGTATTCCTTTCGCTTGTGTTTTTACTTATTATTGCTTTGAAAAGTATTTTAATCTTGGCTGGACGAATGCTTTTAATAATCTCATTGTATTTACTTCTTTTATTGTTCTTGGTGTTGTAGGGCTACTTTGTTATGAAAGAATATATACATTGCTGACGATAATTGTAACTATACTTACACTTTGTTATCTTCATTTTATGGCTAAAAAAGAATGGTTAGGCAAAGCCAGTTTTGTATACCTGGTTCTGATGCCTGGTTTCTTTGCAGTGAATGGAATACTGACAGGCTCATTAATTCCTTCACCGGTTGTTAATTATAATCCTGATGATTTTTTAGGCGTTAGAATGGGAACAATCCCTGTTGAAGATGCCGTCTATGGTTACAGCCAGTTTTTACTCAATATTTATTTCTTTAAAAAAGTAACTGAAAATGAAAAATAGAATAATTCTTATAGTCATACTATGGTTCGTTTTGCTAAATAGTATGACTTCCTGTTCGTCTATGCCTGAGAAAGCTCAGCCTGTCAGACAATTTGATGTCAATCGGTATTTAGGTACATGGTATGAAATAGCAAGATTCGATTATTATTTTGAAAAAGATCTTGATAATGCAATGGCTCAGTACTCTCTTAATGCGGATGGAAGTGTAGTGGTAGTTAACAGTGGCTATAATTTTAAGAAGAACAAATGGGTATCAGTCGATGGTACTGCTAAATTCAAAGGAGATAAGGATGTTGCTGTACTTAAAGTGAGCTTTTTTTGGCCTTTTTACGCCGGTTATAACGTCGTTGCGCTGGAAGATTATAAATATGCATTGGTTGCTGGTAAAAACTTAGATTATCTCTGGATTCTGTCTCGTGAGAAGACTATTCCTGAGAACGTAAAACAAAATTTTATATCTAAAGCTCAGGAGATTGGTTATGATACATCAAAACTTATCTGGGTAAAGCAGGACAAAAAAAGTCCGTTTGATAAATAATTATATAAACTTAAAAAGAGAAAAAATGCTCAAAATACAAGCACAATCAAAAATACCTACAGATTATGGGGTGTTCACCGTATATGCATTTTCAGACAATGAGGAAGACTGGAGTCCTCATTTGGTTTGGGTGGCAGAGAATACAGATTTTAGCACAACCGTAAATGTACGTTTTCATTCGGAATGTATTACAGGAGAAGTTTTTCATTCCAAAAAATGCGAATGCGGACAACAGCTGGATGCTGCGATGGCATATATGTCTGAAAAGGGAGGAGTGATTATCTATCTTCGTCAGGAAGGAAGAAATATTGGGATTATCAACAAGCTCCGGGCTTATGAACTTCAGGAAAAAGGATTGGATACCGTTGAGGCCAATCTGACACTGGGACTTCCGGCAGACGGAAGAAACTTTGATGTAGCTGTTAAAATGCTGAATATTTTGGAAATCAGTATGATTAATCTTTTGACTAACAACCCAGATAAGATCAAATCCATAGAAAATACCGGAATCATTCTCAATAGTAGAATCCCTTTAGAAATTGATTCCAATGAAGTGAATGAGAGCTATCTTGCGAAGAAGAAAAAATACTTTGGCCATCTTTTGGAGAAGATATAAGAGTATATCCGGAGGATAATGTTTTTTTTTGATTCATTTAAATTCAGATGTCATAATCTAATACTGCTGAAGATTGCTAAAATTTCCGAAAGGTAATTTGCCAGTAATTTTTCTGAATATACTTACTATAATTGTTGTAAATGATGATTTTGTATTTTAAGAAAATTTAACATTTTAAATAATATTTTAGGCACGGACATTGTTTATTTATACACCAATTACTAAAATATTATATTATGAACAATTCAGATTATAACAAAGCGGAAAATGCAGTTAATGAAACAGAAAACTCTTTAAAAAATGCAGCGGATAATGCGAAATGGAAGATTAATGACTTAGCGGATAAAGCGAAAGATTATATCAATGAAAAAAGAGATAATGATCAGGAAGCAACACAGGAAGACTGGTTAGATAGAGTGAAATCAAATGTTTCCGATGCATGGGAAGATATCAAAGATAAAGCCGATGAAGCATGGGAAAGTACAAAAGATGCAGCAGAAGATGTTAAGGCTGAATGGAGAAAAAAAACAAATTAATTTTAAGACTACATACTACAAACTGTCCGAAGCTGATAAAGTTTCGGACAGTTTTTTTGTATTTAGTTTATTAATATTCTTTTGTGATTTAGGTAAAATGAATGGTGTATAAAATAATAATAGTTTCTCTTTTATCGTTTTTGAACAAACTTACCATGCGATGATTAGAGAATTGATATTAATTTAAAAGCTGGTATATTTGTATAGTATTTTATTAAAATGAATTTTACCCTTATAAAAGAATTTATGACTCTTCTCGAGCAATTCGAGTCAGATAATAACGCTTATCCACCTACTATTGAAGGCTTTAAATTATGGGTTTCGGGTGGAAATAAAGTTGATTATGAGAGTGTTCCTGATGAACCGTATTGGGAAGGGAAAGAGAATGGAAGAACGGCTGAAAGTGCAATAAGCACATTAATTGTCCATCTCAACCGATATGCTAAGACTTATTCAAAGTCCGCTATTGTTAATTCTGAATTTTCGACTCAGGAAGACTTTATCTACTTGATCAATTTAAAAGCTTTTGGTGAAATGACGAAAATGGCACTTATCAAAAAGAATATTCATGATAAGCCAGCAGGTATGCTTATAATTACTAGACTGCTTCGTCAGAAACTTGTTGAGCAGACAGAGTCTGATATGGACAAACGAAGCAAGCTCATCCGTATTTCCGAAAAAGGATTGGTTGTTCTCGAAAGACATATGGAAAAAATTCGTCAGGCAACAAATATTGTTGCCGGAAACCTTACCCAGAAAGAAAAGATGGACCTTATTCGTATTCTTAACAAGCTTGATGCCTTTCATTATCCCATTTTTTCACGAAATATTCATTCTGATGAACTTATCAATACCGTATACGAAGAGTATCCATTCAAAAATTCATAACGTTATACTATAAATTTTGATCTATTGTCAGTTGATACGGTTTTTTAATCACCGTTTTAACTCGTTATCTAATTATCTGACCAAACTAAAGCTTTTAATATTTGTAATCTTAAGGTATATATAATAGTTTATGTATCGAATAAAGGATAAAAATTGAAAATTTCCAAGATCATAAAATATATTAAGTTATTCCGGTTGAATAATAACGAACCTTACCAATGGAAATTCATTTTTAATATGGTCACGAATACGGTGTATGGCCTCTGTGATCTCTTCTGTATCCAGATGGTCTTCGAAATCGATAATCAGCATCAGTACCACTTCTTCAGGTGATTGGTACGTAGAGAGTATATTTTTTGTTCTGACTACAGTAATGTCTTTTTCAGCCAGTTTAGCAATCTTTTCTCTTGTTTCAGGTGCTATGCCTTCACCCATCAGCAGGCTCCTGCTTTCCCTGGCCAGAATAAGCGAGACAAAAACCAGTATTAATCCTACGATTACCGATGCCAGCCCATCCAATTCCGGAATTTGTAACCAGTGGCTGATCCCCATTAATATCATAACAACAAGCAGACCTGCTACGGCGGCGCCATCTTCAAAAACCACAAGAAAGTTTCCCGGATCTTTGCTTTTGATGATCGCATCCCACCATCTCAACCCGTTACGTGTTTTGTTAAATTCTTTTACAGCAATAAACAAAGAACTCCCCTCGAAAATAAGGGAAAGTATCAATACAATATAATTCCAGAATGGATCTTTCATCACCTCGGGTTCTATAATGTGTAAAATTCCCTGATAGATGGATAAAGCGCCCCCTAAGCCAAATATAAGAATTGAAACCACAAAGGACCAGAAATAGAGTTCCTTACCATATCCAAATGGATGGGACTCATCTGCAGGCTTCCTGCTCCTTTTGATTCCATATAAAAGCAGCAGCTGATTCGCTGTATCTACTGTTGAATGGATTCCTTCGATATCATTGAAGTACTGTTGGTAAATGCCCCTGCAATAAACTTTGTCAGAGCAATCAGTAGATTAGCGGCAAGTGCACTGTAAATTGATTTGCGATTATTGGCCATTAATGACGAATATTAATAAGAGAACAATAAAATTACTTCAATACATTAAACATATTCCCTATATGAGCTGATGTACTTAAATCATTAATAAAAATATGGCTTTTGTTTCAAAATAAAAAATATCTTAACAGATACTTAGAATTGAATTTTCTAATAAAAACAATTTTATCTCTTTCCCTATCATCTTAGGATCAACATACCGATCATTCTTAAAAGCTATAAAAAAATCAGTGAAAATCTTTTCGGTACTATGAAAAAGTAGTGATTTTATATGATTTCTCTTGTTCAATTTTACATCACCAACAATCATAAAAATCACCATTATGAATATCGAAAGAACAGAGTTTATCGCCTGGATGGAGAGAATCATGGAAAGATTTGACCTACTGAAAGAACAAATGCTTAAGAACCAGTCCAGATTTATAGAAGTAGACGGGGAACAGCTTCTGGATAACCAGGATGTTTTACAGCTTTTAAAAATAAGTTCTCGATCATTACAGCGGTATAGAACTGATAAAAAGCTGCCTTACTATACGATCAGTGGAAAGCTGTACTATAAACTTTCAGATGTCCATCAACTCATCCGAGAGTGTTTAAACTCTTGATCCTAACAAGACATCTACAGCCAAATCATTCATCAACATTCCAACCTTGTAGAGCCTCTTAATTGAGCCTATACCTTCGTTCTATTAAATGAAATACAATGGAAAATGAATTGATAAACGCTCAGGAACCCGATGAACTCAAACCATCAGCAGACACACTCCTTGTCCTGAACATTCATACCAATCAGGTTGAGATGGTCAAAGGTGTAGATAAAGATGGAAACCTTCAAAAGGTTCCTCCACAAGAAAAAAAGGATAACGACCCGCTGATCAGCGTTGATAAACATGGAGATATTTTCTCCAACTTCTTTTCTAATTTTTACCGGCAGCTTAAAAATCCAACGCATTTCAACTTTTTCAAAGTTTCGGAGTATGATGCCGTCAATACCGCTCAGGATCTTCAAAAATATATTGATCAGGCATCCCCCGAAGAAAAAGAAAAGCTGAAAGGCTACGAAGTTTTACCTCAACACAATAACAATCCAAAAAATCAAAATACAATGGACAACAACACAGACAATCAGGAATATCGTTTTCAGCCTGAACAGATCGACTGGAAAACGATGGAAAAATTCGGACTTAATCAGGAAAAGCTTGAAAAAATGAATGCGATGGATTCATTACTCAGAGGTTTTAAAACCAATACATTAATTCCGATTACTATTAATCTGGGAACGACGGTTAGTAAGATGGATGTCCGATTATCCCTTCAAACAGGAGATACAGGACAGGTTGCCGTTCATCTGCATGGAATCCGAAAAGAGCCCAGTTTCAATAATACATTCTTAGGCCATCAGTTCAGTGATGAAGATAAAAAGAACCTTAGAGAAACCGGGAATATGGGCAGGGTAGTAGATCTTGTCAATCCTAAAACAGATGAAATCATTCCATCAGTCATCAGCCGTGACCGTTTAACCAATGAATTAGTTGCCTATCGGGCAGAGTACATGAAAATCCCTGATGAAATCAAAGGAATTAGGCTTGATGAACATCAGAAACAAACTTTACTGGAAGGAGGACCATTGTATCTTGAAGGTATGACTTCTAAAAAAGGAGAATTGTTCAATGCCATCGTACAGTTTAATGCGGATAAGCGGTATGTGGAATTTCTGTTTGGCAATAATCAGAATCAACAACACAATCAACAGCAAACTCAGCATACGGATAAAGAAGCACCCAAAATATTCAGAGGAAAAGAACTGGATGATTTACAGTATGAAAAGTTCAAAGCCGGGCAAACCGTTTACATTGACGGTCTTACCGATGCTAAGGGCAAAGCCTATCAAGGTTATATTACCTTCAACAAAGAAACTTCCAAAACAGATTTCTCCTTCAATCATCCTAATAAGCTCAAAGAAGAGGCAAAGCCTACAGAAGATCATAAGACCCAAACTGCGGTTAACACCCATGGTAAAACCAATGAAGCTACTAAAAATGTGAAAGAGCCTTTAGAATCCAAACAGCAGCAACCTGCCAGTCAACAGCGGGAAGACCAGCAAAAAAAGGTTAGAAAACCAAGAGGACGAAAACTATAATAAATCTAAATCCATCATATGAAAGCAATCATCGCAGAAAAACCGAGTGTCGCAAGAGAAATCGCACAATTATTAGGAGCCCATGAAAAGAAAGACGGTTATCTATCCGGTAACGGATACTGTGTCACTTGGGCATTGGGACATTTGATATCGTTAGGAATGCCAGAAGATTATGGTATAAGAGGCTTTAACAAAGCCTCTTTGCCTATCTTTCCCAACCCTTTTATTCTAACTCCTAAAAAACTAAAGAAAGCAAAAGGCTATGAGCCTGATCCTTCCGCTTTAAAACAACTCAACACCATACAACAAGTCATCAAGCAATGCAGCAGTATTATTGTCGCCACAGATGCAGGAAGGGAAGGAGAGCTGATCTTCCGTTATATCTATCATTACCTACAATGCAACAAACCTTTTGAAAGACTCTGGATCAGTTCCCTGACAGAAAAAGCAATACAGGACGGTTTTAAAAGCCTTCAGCCAGGCGATGCCTTTGACGGTTTGTATCAAGCTGCTAAAGCCAGAAGTGAAGCGGACTGGCTGGTAGGAATCAATGCTACTCAGGCATTAACCATCGCAGGGAACCAAGATGTTTATTCATTAGGCAGAGTGCAGACGCCAACCCTGGCTTTAATCTGTCAACGGTTTCTTCAGCATCAAAACTTCACCAAGCAAAAATACTTTCAGATTCAGCTGAGCCACAGAAAAGAATATACAGACTTCACCAGTCTTTCGCTATTACAATGGGAAGAAAAAAAGCAGGCAGAACAAATCCAAAAGATTATAGAGCGGGAGGGTAGGGCCTTTGTAGAAGATGTATCTGTTAAAACAGTACAGGAGCAATCTCCATTACTTTTCGACCTCACAGAATTACAGAAAGAAGCCAACAGAAAACTGGGGCTTTCTGCTGATGAGGTTTTACAAACAGCCCAAAGCCTCTATGAGAAACAGTTCATCACTTATCCCAGAACCGGCAGCAAGTATATTCCTGAAGATGTATGGACTGATATACCTGAGCTGGTTAGAATACTGAATCAGACCGAACCTTTCAAAGCCGCGATAACCCATTTAAAATTCGGAAACTTCAACAAGCGGATCGTTAATGATCTAAAAGTTACCGACCATCACGGATTACTCATAACCACCAAAACACCTTCTGCACTTAGCGCTACGGAAAAAGCCATTTACGAGATGACTGCTTACCGCTTATTGGAATCCCTATCCCACACCTGTCTAAAACAAGTCACCCAAATCCAGATAAAAGTCCATCATTATGAATTCCAGATCAAGGGCTCAAAAATACTCAATCAGGGCTGGCGAGCCATCAAAGGAATTCTGTCTGATAATGAAAATTCCAATAATAAAAATGAAGTCCTTACTGAACTTCCGGAATTCAAAATCGGAGATGAGCTGAAAATGTCAAAAACAGAACTACTGGAAAAAATAACGCAACCTCCCAAACTTTTTACTGAAGCAGATCTTTTATCAGCGATGGAAAATGCAGGCAGATCTATTGAAAACAAAGAAGAACAGAAAGCACTCTCCAATATCGGCATTGGAACCCCAGCCACCAGAGCTTCTATTATTGAAACCCTGCTCAGCAGAAATTATATCATCAGAAAAAGCAAAACACTAATTCCCACTGATAAAGGCTTACAGGTTTACAACCTTGTCAAAGATAAAAAAATAGCCAATGTCCAAATGACCGCAGAATGGGAAATAGCACTGGATAGAATTGAAAAAGGTGAACTCAATAAAACTCAATTTATAAACGACATCCAAGCCTACACAGCAGAAATCACCAACGAACTTTTATCACTGCACATTCCCCAAGAAAATATCCCACAATTAAAATGTCCCAAATGTCAACAGTATAACCTCATTATCAAAGAGAAAATTGTCAAATGCCCAGATGAGCAATGCAACTGGATCCTCTTTAGAACCATATGCGGAATACAACTTAGCATAAAAGATCTTACTTTACTACTAACTCAAAACAAAACATCATTAATCAAAGATATGAAAAGCAAGAACGATAAAAAGTTTGATGCTTATTTAACTTTAGATGATAAAGTAAATTTGATTTTTAAATTTTGCTAGATGATTAAAGATCAAATTTTTAATCTATTACTTTCTGAAATCAACTTTAAGCTAATTCCTTGCACAAACTTTTATACTCCTGAAATGAATTTGCAAACTCTTGGGCGAACTCAAAATTACTTATTTGATATTCCTCATTAACACCACTACTGGAAGAAAATCTCAGCCTTGCGTATTGAACAACAGGTATCTGATAATTGCTCTTGAATCTTTTGTCAGGAGTTCCGTTTTTATTGACTTTCGCCCATGTTTTTCTAATAACTTTTGAATCACGAGGAACACTGCTGGTTTCGGTAAAACTTACAGAAGAAAATGTAACATTAAGTTCATCAAGCCCAATAATTGCAAAGTTTCGATCATTTTTATACATCAGTACAAATGTTGGATAAAAATATAAATCTGCTCCGTTCACATTTTGAAAATATAGGGCTTCATAGTTTGATGTAATGATGGGAAGTGATTTAAAACCAATTCTTGCATCTTTTCTGTTAACCAATGTGCTGGCACTAGACCGGGCAGCCACACGATCCTGAAAGTGCGCTCCAGTAATATCCCATACTTTATGGGCTGTGGTTAGATTTTTAAAAGAATGCTGCAATTGTTCATACTTTCTCTTAGAAGGATCATCGAACTTTATGTCAATATTAACAGCCGAGTTATCAATTACAATCTGGGTTTCTTTAAGTGCTTCTTTTTGTGCATTAATATCCTCATTTATCTGTTGAACAATATTTTTGTTTACCAACCCATATATAAAGATATAACTTGCAATTTTCTTGGTCTTCGTGAAGGTTAACGCTTTTTTTATCTTCTTCAGATCCGTTTTCAGTTCAGCTTTTTGCTGTTGAGCCATGAGGATAGATTCTTTGATACCTGCCATATTTTGAGATGTGATCTCATGTACATCAGCACTAAAAATATTATCTGATAACTCAGTGTAAAAAGGTTGTGGCTCAGGATAAGATTGTGAGGAAGCCCTTGGTGATGGAGAACCTGAGAGCTTGTATGAGTTTGAAAAACCTAAAAAATTGGTATTAAGCCTCGTACCTGACGAACTCAAATTTACACTCATACCTTTAACCCCAATACTCGTTGAAATTCCTCTTTTGCTGAAATTCAAATGTACACCGGGTATTATTTTGATTCTCTTTCTGTATGACCAGACCATGATATAGTTTTTAAGATAATTATAATCACAAATCTAAGCTACTACAGACAGAAAAGTTTACGGAAAACCGTAATCTTATCATGAATTATTCTTCCCTATTTCACTGAGTTTGTTTATTAACTTCTCTTTCTCCCCACTTCCCGTCGTCGAAAACCTTACCAACGCAATTCCATACTTCTCCAAGATTTCATTTTTCATATGATCTCTTTCAGCTTGTCGGCTTTCTTGTTTATGATATTCATATCCATCAACTTCTATGGCTAATACAGGATTTTTCCCCAGCTTATTGTAAATTAGGAAATCAAGATGTGTGGCATGATGTCTAGCATATTTTTCTTCTTCAGGATTTAATCTGGAAAAATCTAATAATAGATTTCTAAGCGGGTGATGCAGAATAACGCCATATTTTGAAAATTGATCTTCGGACAATACTTCCCTGATTAACGCATACATGAGATTCTCACTGTCGAAAACAGATTTCTTTTTTTGATCAGATAAAAGGGCTCTTCTTTTTTCTTCATACCCTTTGTACAGGTAATCAAAAATAGAATGTACCTCACTGTTGATCGTTGTGAAATTATTGTAATCAATATAGCGGATCAGATCTGAGATATTGGTGTCATTGTCACTTTCATTTCCATTCACTAATAGTATCAGCTGATCTTTGGCTCTGGAAATGGCTACATTCAATCGGTTCGGATTATCAGTAAATTCAGAGATTTCATTATCTACGGTGGAGAGAATGATCACATCATTTTCTCTTCCCTGAAATTTATCTACCGTATCAGCTTTAATATCTGTTCCCTGAAAAGTTCTTTGTAAAGCTAAGGTCTGATTACGGTAAGGGGTTACAATTCCCAGATTGACACCTTCCAGCTTTTGTTGTGGAATGATTTCCTGAATAATTACGTCAATCTGCCGCTGATTCTCTCTTTGCCGGGCATGGTTGCCTTCAGTTGTTTTATAGACTAATAAAGGTTCTCTTTCCGTCTGTCCCTCGGAAAGAATAATCAACTGATCATTATAAAACTTGCGGTTACAAAAATCAATGATTTTAGGATGACAGCGATAATGTTCTTTTAAGAGCGTTTTAGGTACTTCCGGAAATACTTCCGTAATGGAAGACAGCAAGCTATGACTGGAATAACGATAAGGTTGCGGAATATCATAATTCTTAAAGATCTGATCTGTATTCTCTGCTGTTTCAGAATCCACTACATTGGGAAGCTGTTTTAAATCTCCAACAATAACTGCTTGCTTTGCACAGGATAATGCGAGCACACCTGTAGCAAGATCCACCTGTGAAGATTCATCAACAATCACATAATCGTAGACTACATTTTCAGCAAGGCTTCTTCTTAATGAGTAGGTGGTACTCATAATGACAGGATAATCTTTAATAAATTCTTCTGATTTAAAACGAAGATCCCATTCGGTATATTCTGAGCGTTTTTCTCCTTTATATTTTTGGTAGAGTTTGTTTTTAAACAGCTGCATCGATCCTTCCGTATATTCTTTCATTTTATCATGGAAGGAAAAATGCTGTAACGTATTTTGCAGTTCCTGCTTTCTGAGATCAAGCTCTGAAATTTTTACTCTATAGTATTTTGACTGAACAATCCTGATCATTTCTTCATACGATAAGGTATAAAAAATCTTATCTCTAACCCCATAGAGAAAAGGAAATATCAACTTACGCCACCAGTAAAACCTTTTACCTGTTTTCTCATAATCTTCCAACGTAATCCATAAAGAAAGCAGCTGATCTGAACTGACATTCTTTTTAAAACGGATTGTAGTCGTAAAAGTTACATCATCTGTAAAATGCTTATGTTCTGTTTTGATCTTATCGATTTCCAGTTTGAGTAAAGCTAATTCATTTTTTAATTCCAATTTTTCAGCAAGCTCCGTAAAAAGAAGGGAAGTAGACTGAATAAGGGATTGCTCCTGTTCTTCCTCTAATCTAAAATCTGCTAGATCCGGGATTTCAGTCTGAGCATCGATAAATTCTTTTTTATTTTGGCTGCTTCCCAACAATGCCGCTATAAAAGAAACCCCATTGCTCTCCAGTTTCTCAAATACATTTTTTGTCGCCGAATTATTGCTTGAAACAACAGCAACACTTTGATTATTCATCACGGCATTGGCAATAATATTAAGAATAGTCTGTGTCTTTCCTGTTCCCGGAGGACCTTCAATAACACTTAACGGATTTGAAAATGCATGATCAACTCCCGTTCTCTGGCTTAGATTAAAACCAAAAGGAAAAATTTCAATAGGAGAGGTATAATAATTCTTTTCGGGTTCTTTTCCATTAAGATAATTGTACAGAATAGAAGTCTCAGGAATAAAACGGATACTCCCATAGCTATTGGCAAGAATATTATTGCCTTCCTCGGTCTTCAAGCCAACACTTGCTGCAATCGTCTTTAGATAAGAAAAAATATTTCCTGCTCTCTCACTTTGAATAGCAGATCTTACCATCTTAATTCTATATTGAGGATAAGAATAGGCTTTACCACTGTTTTTATACACCACGACACACTTATTACCCTCAAAAGAATAAGATTCTATTTCATCAGTTCTGTCTTTGCCATCAATGTAGATAGCTTCCTTTTTAAGGAGATGTGACTTAGAATTTTGCATTAGTACAGCTTGATTACAAATATAACAACATGAAACGAAAAATATTAACAGTAAAAATAAGTAATTGCTTTCTTCATAACTTTCAAAATTAAAATGCTGTCAATAAAATCACATAAGTCGAGTTAGATGTAAAGATCAAAGGTTTACTTTCTAAATTTTTTTCTAATTTTAAAATCAAGATTTTCCCATTCAACACCATTAAATATTCTTACCTTGTCAAATAAGCAATCAGGTCTATTAAAAAATCTATAACTTTTCAATATAATTTTGGTTATTTCTTCATAACTTTTTTCAATAGATTGATATTTAATATTAGATGTTCCCCGGTTAAGTGTTTTTGCAGGCTGTTGAACATTATTTTTAAGAGAATAAAACTTAGTACAAACTAAATCACAATTGGAAAATGTTTTTGTACTTATATTGTAGAACAAAGGCTTTTTTATAAAAAACTCGTAATGCCAAATGTTATATTTGTTTATATGAAACTCTATTTGAACGGTAGTGTTAAACGAACAAAATTTGATGTTTTTCAAAAAATCAAACTTACTTTCATTTTCAAATAGTTGCTTTATAATCAAGTCAACTTCTTTCAAATCTTTTTTGTAGGTATGGATTGATGTATTATAATGCGATAATGGATGCAATAATATAAATAAGTAAGAATTAATTTCATCTAATTCTGGAAGATTTTCATCTACGTCTTTAATAAAATTTCGACAAAGATTAAAAATTTTTGATAGCTTGTATGAATCAATCTGTTCGTAATTTCCATCTTTAAATATTTCTTTAGGAAAAACATCTGATAATTTTTTTTCCAGATATTTTCTGAAATAATTAGCCGCAGCAGGATAATCTGGTCTTTCATTATTATATAAATGGAATCTAGCTTTTGACAAATCATTATTATTTTGCAAGACGATAGGTACATCAATTGTTTTTGTCTCGCTAATATTATACTCACCAACATAAAATTCTATTGACTTCCATTGCTTATTATCAGGACCTTGACATAGTTTGTGATTGCATACTTCAAAAAAATTTTTATCATATGTGGATATAATTATTTGATAGTCAGAAAAGTGTTTTATTAAAATATTAATAATTGGGATTCTATTTGATGTATCTAATCCTATAAAAATATCATCCAAGTAAATTAGTTTAAACTCAATTTGGGAAGGAAAAAGTTGTAAAGAGGAAAGATATAAACAAACGGCAACAGAAGAAAGTCTGGCTTCATTTAAATATTCTTTGTATTCATTTCCTAACTCTTCACCATTCTTTAAAATTTTAAGTCTCAAATCAGTATTTAAAAACCAGCTTTTTCTAGAATTATTTGGATAATTAAAGTTAATAGGTTGAAGGATATATTCAATAGTGATGTCTTGAAGATCAAAAAAATTTATTAAATATTCATTAACTATTACAAACATAGAATCAAGGGTAGTCCTTAAATTTCTTTCAAAATCAGGTAATAGTCTTAAGCCATGCTTATGACATTTACTTTGTCTGGTCCATGCATCAGTAATTAAATTCTTTATTAAAAAATTATATTGTGCTCCAATTGATGTTGACACTCCTGTGTGAACAGGAATAAACTCACCTAACAAGTTTAATATCACTAAATCAAATAGATTAGGATTTGGCTCCGATTTCAGATATATTTTAAGGAGATCTGTATAATCTAAAAAACCGTTAAGAAGTGATGCCTCCTTAATAAATGATATATTATTGTTAGATACTGTATCAGAGAATTTATAGTTATTAGATGAGAGTATGTTTTCTCTATCAGATGTGTTTATTTCTGAAAATGTTAATTCAATTTTACCATCTGTGTCTTTATTAAAAAGATTTTTAGAAAAATTTTGTGTAATAATTGAGCTTTTAAAAAAATCATGAAATGATTTAAAAAGAGAGGATTTTCCCGAGCCATTTTCTCCATAGATTAATAAATTTTCACCTTTTGGAAGATTTATAATATAGTTGTTATAGTAAGCTCGACAGTTTTCAAGCTCTATCTTAGTTATTCTTTTCATGCCAATTACAATAAATAATTCATTCTTAGTATAAAACTAGAAATTGAAGAATCCTTATTAGATAAAATTTTATAAATATCAGTAGTATTGTAATCATCTGAAAGAACTCTATTTAATTCATTTAAAATATTTTTTATATCAATGTTCTCCAGGTAAGTAAAATTGCTATATAAACAAAAATGTATAATGCTATTTACTACATTAATAAAATATGTTTTTTTACTTAAATCCTTTTCTGTGATTATTATATCGTAAAAATATTTAAAAACAATTTGGTCATCCATCTTTATAATTGGAATACTAAATTCACTAATGCGTGTTTTTAATAACTTTTTCATAGAATTATCCTTATAAAAGATTGCTGAAGAAAGTATTAAATATAAATATTCATATAGAAATCCTTCTCTTTTAATATTTAAAGCGAAAATATTATCCTTGACAAATAATTTATTTTTATCATAGTAAACATTGTAATTATTAAACGAGCTTTCTTCATTGATAACTACTTTTTCATTAGACATTATTTTAATAGAGTCCTTCTCATCGCTAAAATTTTCTAAAAAATTGTACTGTTTAATCTCAACTGTTTTTTCAAAACTTTGGAAAAAATCAATAAATTGGAATCCTCCATCTTTTTTCGATGAGGTAATTAAATTATTTGACGAAATTCCTTTATTTATATTAAGTATGCTTTCAAGCTTTATTTTGTATATAGCATCCTTATGATATTGATTACTATGTTTCTTTTTAAAAATTTTTACAGAATTATTAAACTCTTCAATATTGTTAACGTTATTCATCTGTGTAAATAATCCTCTTACATCATGTATAATTTCAGTCTGCTTACTTATTATGCTGTCAAGTTGTACTTCGTTGATAAAAAACCACAAGGCATATAAAGATTGCTGAGTTCTACGACCATTGTCAACACAAAGCAAATAATCTAGGCTTAGAGCTAAACTTTTTTGGTTTATATTACTGATGAGAGTTTTTAGTTTCTTTATAAAGTCTGCTTCAAAGATATTTGAAATATAAATTAAATTTTGATATTCATTTTCTAAGGTTTTTGTTAGATCGGGTTTTGATTTTAGCCTAAAATTAATTTTATTTCCAACTTTATAATAGTCCAACGCCTCATATGATTTGAGCGGATCATTAGAATTAAAAAATTGATACTGTAAATAGATTAGAGCAGTAAGAATATTCTCATTCTCCATTCTAGTTGTGGCTTTTCTAAAGTAGAACCATTCCTTATTATTTAAGTAAATGTCTTTGATTGTATTAATTAATTCTCTTGATACGTAAGAATTCCACATTTCAAAAGAATCAATTTTGATTGGATATGGTTTATAATTTAATCTAATGAATAGATCCACAGGATCAAATCTATCATTATATTTAGAATCAATTTCAACTACCCATAAATCGTAATTTTTAATTTTCTCTTGATATTCAGGAAGTAAATCCTTAAACTTTTTAGAACTTAAATCTGATAAGATTCCATTTTTTAAGTTAAGGGAATAGTAATCTTTTTTCGTTGACTCAAATTCATTATCAGTATTGATAAAATCTTCTCCTAAAAAACCCAATATTGTCAATAATCGCTGTTGACCATCTATAACTTCTGATATACCATCATTTTTATAGACAAATATTGGTGGTAATTTGATTCCTAAAAGTATACTTTCAATTATCGCAGATGCCTTTTTTTTATCGATAACCTCATTTCTTTGATATTGAGGTCTGATGATAAATTTTTGCCTCTTCATTGAACGTATTATATCATTAATTGAAATAGAGGAAGGTTCTGGTTTGTTAATTCTTAAATCTTCGAAACTAATGACCTCTTCATTGTCTTGTGTATTATTTATATTATTTAACTGTCTATTAAAGATATTAGAGTCTTTAAGATAAACATTAAAGTTTATTTTATATAGTTGGCGGAATATTCTAGAGATATTTTCGTAACGACTTTTGATATGGATTGCGAATGAACTTCTGTCCATGTTATAGATTGCGATATTATTATCCAAATAATTTGCTATTTCACCTATTTCTTCCTTCGTTAAATTCAGATGATTCTTTTCTTTGTGGTATATAGAAAGGGACCAGAAAAGGCATTCGGATATTAATCTATTATAGTTATCCTTATCTTTAATCTTTTTATAAATTTTTTCAATTATATTAATTTTAGTAGTAAAATTTTTTCGTAAATTTTCTAAATCCACATCATCCACATTTTCATATAAAAACTCATAAAACTGATTAATGATATTACTTTTTTTTACTGAGTAATATTTTATCGGAATGTAATCAATGACCAACAATTCTCTGATTTTTTTAAGAAGAACTTCTTCCGTAAATTTTTCAAAATGAAATAGTAGTTTTAATGTTTCGAAAGTTCTTTTATCACTAATTATTTCACTTTTAAAAAATTGGTTTAGATCATCGTATAGAAATTCAGCTTTGTCAATCTCATTTGTTTTGAGTGGCGTTATACCAGAATTATATCTTTTAAAAATTTCTCTTTTAACGTTATCTTCAATTAGTGCAGTAATGCCATCTTTTGTATTAAAGCTAAATTCAATAACCCTTAATTTGGTATCCCAAATTAAATCTTTGTACTTTTTATTTAGTGAATCAAAATTTTTATTAATAAAATCTCTATTTGAAAGTTTTTTTAAGCCTTTTCTTTTCAGTTTAAATTCATTGTTGATAAACCGTAAAATCGTTTGATATCGCTGCCTACCGTCAATAACTTCTACTTTTGAAATTTTTCTAAAGTAAATTAATGGAGGGATTTCTGTACCAAGCAATATACTTTCTATAAAATATGTAGCCTTTTCATCATCCCATACGTAATTTCTTTGATATGATGGTTTAAAGTTAGTATTATGTAGTTTTTCATCATCATTAAATAAGGAATCTATTGAAACTGTTTTAGAATCGATTTTCAATTTATTTTCAAATACGTCTTTTATATTCGTCATAGCTATTTAATTTAAATACCAATTGATTCGGTTTATCAATATTGATTTATGTGGTCTAAAGCAAAAATTTTTAGTATTGATTTTAACACAAATATAAACAATAAAAGGATCTTTTAACTCATCAGGAATATCAAGAATGAAGTAATTAATAGAGATTAAAAAATATTGATGTGATAGTTTCTAATTGGAAAACCTTTTTATTTAGTCTTTATTTTTGCTACTTAAAAAAAATACATGAATCTATGAAAGTAGTAAAATCAACAGCATTTTCTTTAGCATAAAAGCATTTGTATTAGAAGTTTAGATTTGATATAAGCAAGGAACTGATCAAAAACCAAAAGAGAATATAGGGAGATAGAATGCCTTAACCAACAATGCTTGCAGCGTTAATAGAAAAGCAATTGATAAATAAAAAAATCTGAGACTTTTCAGGATTTAATATTTTAAATATATTGAGTAAAGTCTTGTTAGTTTTTTCTTTGAATTTATAGCAATATCAACTTCTTCATCTGACACATTTTTTACAATCTCAAAATATTTGCTAATATCTATATTAAAGTAATCACAGATTAAAAAGATATTTTGAAGAGTTGTATTAGGTAATGATTCTTCTCTAGCAGAGTTCCAATCAATATTGTATTTTTCTTTAATATCATTATTTAAATATATTTGGGTCATAGGTTTACTGTTGATGGAAATTGCTTCCCTCAATCTTTTGTTTATAATGCCTACAGCAACCTTATACCTAAAAACTTTTTTCTGATATTGCACTGCTGTAAAATAATTTATAAAAAATTGCATATTCAACGACGTATATGTCGTTATTTTGCTATATTTGCTTTAGTTATATTATAAATGTAACTTTGCGATACTTCAACGAAATATTAGAAGCTATTGCTTAGAGTCTTGGTTCGAAAACTGGTAATTTTTAATCCCTAAGACGATAAGTATGCGGCTCACGACCTAGGCGTGGGTCTCTCTTATCTTGGGATAAGGTATACCAGTACCTCGAATCGGATAATGTAGAGTTCCCATGCCATTTTATTTCATGCTGTTCGCTTTATCTCTACATTAAAATCTAAGCCCGCTTACAACATAAGTATCAGAGTGTACGATACAATAGGAGGGTACAGCCTATTGCGGCTTTAAAAAGCTTACACGGGAACACAGATTCATTCATATTAAATCCTTTCCGGTGCCTTGCGGTCACTGATTAAAGAACCTCACCAGTCCTTTTTCATACTAAAGGGCATCAGGAAAGTCTTTATCTAAGAAATGAATCAAAAAACTACTCAACTTAAAATCAGAAGAAAGAAAAAAGCCCCTTCCCATAGCGTTTGCAGACCAACGGGAAAGAGCGTAGTTCAGTAATTAATCTTTAAAAATTAAAAAACCTTTACAAATCTATGAAAAATTCCTATTACCATATAGGAGGCATTTTCTTTGGGCTCATGTTTACCGCTGTAAGCATTACTACAACTGCCCAGACACGCACTATTTCTGGTACCGTAACCTCATCAGGTAAACCTTTGCAGGGAGTTGTAATCTCCCAACAAGGCAGTGATCAGGTAACCACGACCGGCAACAATGGAACCTACACCTTACAGGTTTCAGCAGAAAATACCATCCTATTGTTCAGACACCCTGATTATGCAGAGGAAAAATTCAGACTCACTAATCAGACCGTCGTTAATATCAGCTTAGAACAGAAAGTAAAGGGAATCGAAGAAGTTATTCTCAACGCTGGCTACTACAAGGTTAAAGACAAAGAAAGAACCGGTAGTATTGCCAAAGTTTCAGCAAAAGATATCGAAAATCAACCTGTCACCAACGTACTGTCAGCAGCACAGGGAAGAATGGCAGGAGTCAGTATCACCCAGAATTCAGGAACTCCCGGAGGTGGATTTGATATTCAGATCAGAGGCAGAAACAGCCTTCGGACCCGAAGCAATTCCGTAATCGATGGCAATCAGCCGCTCTATATTATTGATGGTGTTCCGGTGGGTACGGGAATCAGTTCCTCCTATGCCGGAAGTATCCTTCCCAATGCAGACATTAATCCGTTAAACAGTATAAATCCTAACGATATTGAAAGTTTCGAGATCCTGAAAGATGCGGACGCTACCGCCATCTATGGTTCAAGAGGTGCTAATGGAGTAGTGCTGGTGACCACCAAAAAAGGAAAAAAGGGAAATTTAAAACTGACCCTGAACTCTTCCTATGGTCTGAGCCATGCCATTTCAAACCTTAAAATGATGAATACTGCTCAGTATCTAGATATGAGAAAGCAGGCATTTGCCAACAGCAATATCTCTGTCTATCCTGCTAACGCCTACGACATTAACGGAACCTGGGATTCCAACCGTTATACAGATTGGAGAAAGGAACTGATTGGTCATTATGCGGCTTTGTCAAGTACCCAGCTTTCACTCAGTGGGGGAAGTGAAAATACCAATTTCCTGCTCAGTCTTGGTCATAATGAACAAACCACAGTGTTTGGCAGGGATTTCAGGTACAGAACCAATACCGTTTCAGGAAATATCAGCCACAGGTCTGCTGATCGAAAATTCAGTTTTAGTTCATCCAATATTTTTACCGCAACAGACAATAACCTGATTACCTCTGATGCGACCAGACAGTCGTATATTCTGGCTCCCAATGCACCCGCTCTTTATGATGCAGAAGGCAACCTTAACTGGGAAAACAATACGTTTACGAATCCCGCAGCGGCTTTTGAGAATTCCTATTCCAATAACAATCTGCAATTCCTTAACAATATCAGTATGGAGTATGAAGCTTTTGAAAATTTTAAGCTCAAACTCAATGGAGGTTTAACCTATCAGACTTTTGAAGAATGGTCACTTCGTCCGAGTACGGCGTATAGCCCTTCTGCTGGGGCAACATCTCTCAATTCCATGTCTTCAAAATCCAACCAGAACAGACTGTCGATGGTGATAGAACCCCAGATAAGCTGGATGTATAGAGCAGGTAAACATAAATTTGATATCCTGGTGGGAGGTACTTATCAGAGAGATGTTTCAGACCGAGGTGAAATCCAGGGATCTGGTTTTGAGAGTAATGCCTTTATCTATAATATAGGTGCTGCAATCAATAAAGTCGTCCTTGACCAGATCAGTACTGAATACCGGTACGGTGCTTTTTTCGGCAGAATCAACTATCAGTACGATAAAAAATATATCCTCAATCTCACTGGAAGAAGGGACGGCAGCAGCCGATTTGGTCCCAATAATAAATACGCCATGTTCGGTGCTGTTGGGGCAGCATGGTTGTTTTCGGAAGAAGATTTTATGAAGAACATCTCATGGCTCAGTTTTGGAAAGCTGAGAGGGAGTTATGGTTCGTCGGGAAGTGATAATATCGGGGATTACCAATACCTCGATACCTTTGCCACGGCTAACCTCATCTATAACGGCAGCACAGGACTGGCTCCAACAAAACTCTACAATCCTGATTTCAGTTGGGAAAGAACCATCAAAACAGAAGCTGCTCTTGAACTAGGATTGTTCAACAACAGGCTTAACCTAAGTGCTGCCTATTATCGAAACCGCTCAGGAAATCAACTGGTAGGCTATCAGCTTTCCTCAGTAACGGGATTCAGCAGTGTACTGGCTAATCTGGATGCCGTTATTCAGAATACAGGACTTGAATTTGAGGCCAGCGGAGAAATTATCAATAAGGGAAATTTTTCATGGAAAAGTTCTTTCAATATCACCATTCCCCGAAACAAACTGATTTCCTTTCCGGGACTTGAAGGTTCATCCTATGCCAATACTTATGTGATCGGGCAGCCTGTAAATATTGTTAAACTCTACCAGCTTCAGGGGGTAAACCCTACTACCTTGGTCTATGATTTTACCGATTTCAATGGCGACGGAAAGATCGCATCACCGGATGACAGGCAGGTGATCAGAAATCTTGGACAGCAGTTTTACGGAGGGCTAAGCAATGAATTACGCTACCGAAACTGGAACTTTTCATTTTTGTTGCAATTTGTAAAGCAACAGAGCCGGAACTATAACTCGGCAATGTCTTCTCCGGGGATTATGGCGAATCTCCCGGTAGAGGCATTGAATGTATGGTCGCCTTCGAATCCGACCGGTCTTTATATGCCATACCGCTCCACCTCTAATTCTTCCCACAGCCTTTTTCAAAATAGTGATGCCAGTGTTTCTGACGCTTCATTTATAAGGCTTAAAAATGTGCAGCTTACCTATAATCTTTCTTTGGATTCCGGTCTTTTCAGGGAAGTAAAGCTTTATTTTCAGGGGCAGAACCTCTGGACGTGGACGAAGTTCTTTGGAATTGATCCCGAGATGACCTCTTTTGGATTCCTGCCTCCTTTGAAAACGTATTCATTGGGCATTCAGCTAACGCTGTGATGAATGCTTAACAACCACAGACCATCATATTATTTAACTCAATACAAAAACAATGAAATCAATATTCAATAGTATAATAATGGCAGTGCTCATCTATCTGATGAGTACCGCTATATCGTGTGAAAAAATGCTGGAAGTAGAGTTGCCTGACAATCAGATGTTGTCAGAAACCGTTTTCAGTGATACTCAGACTGCCAACGCCGTATTATCTGGATTGTATGCCGGATTGTGGGAATCATCACCTGTTACAGGTGATCAAAGCGGAAGGCTTTTGGGTCTTTATACGGATGACCTGACCTACTATGCAGTCAATGCCACTAATGGGCTGCCTGAACTATCCAATAATACTCAGATTGATTCCAATCAGTTTGTCAGTTCGTTCTGGAATGCTGCGTATCAGAAAATATATGTCAGCAATTCCATACTCGAAGGGCTGGAAGGAGCAGATCATATTCCGGCAGCTGATAAAGCAAGGATAAAAGGGGAGACTCTGGTCATCCGCTCTTTGCTCCTTTTTTACGTTCAACAGGTTTACGGGGATATTCCGTATCCTGTGACCACCAATTATATGATCAATCAGAGCATTTCAAAAACACCTTCTGCAGAAGTGCTGATGAGAATTGAATCTGATGTGAAGGAAGCTATTGAACTGCTTTCTGATACATACCAAAATAATGAACGCATTTATATTAATAAAAAAGCAGCGCAGCTACTTCTGGGTAAAGTTCAGATGCAGCAGCTGAAATGGACGGAAGCAGAAGCCACTCTGAAAGCAGTTGTTCAGAGTCCGCTCTATCAGTTTCAAAATGATATCACCAAGGTCTTTCTTAAAAACGGAAGCCATATTATCTGGCAGCTCAGACCTAAGAACAATGGGGATGCGGTAAGGGAAGCAACTATTTATTATTTTGTTAATGCTGCTCCTACCTCTATGGCACTTTCCGCATCTTTAATCAGCTCATTTCAAAATGGAGATCTTAGAAAGCAAAATTGGATGGGAACCGTTACAGTAGGGGGCAACACCTGGTACAGAGCGGAAAAATACAAAACAAGGTCTTCCAACTCCACAGAAAATTCCATTGTCTTCAGACTGGAAGAAGCCTATTTGCTGTTGGCGGAGGCTCTGGCTCAACAAAATAAAATGTCAGAGGCCCTACCGTTTATTAACCCGATCAAACAAAGGGCAGGACAGCCATTGCTAGGCAGTTCTGTTACACAACAGCAGCTTCTTGAGGAAATCCTTAATGAAAACAGAAAAGAGTTTTTTACAGAAATGGGACATCGGTTTCTTGATTTGAAAAGAGCAGGAAAGCTTAATGAACTACAGCAGACTAAACCCAACTGGAAAGATCAACATAAAGTATGGCCTCTTCCGCAACAGGAACTGCTGCTCAATCCCCATCTGAATCCTCAAAATTTAGGTTACTAATGAGAGTATATTGTTTAATTATTCTGCTGTTTTCTCTTCATTGTTTTAATGCACAGAGGTCGATTAAGGAATTGGACCAGTGGATGTCGCGATTCTCAACGATGATAGGTCAGATGAAGGTATCCGAAGATCAGCGATTCGTTTTGGTGACTAAAATGTACGCGAATAATTCTGATTCAGTTCTTGTGTTTGACCGCCAATCAGCAGTCATTCCATCCGATACCATTTTAAAAAAGAGCAGCATCAGTTTTCTGAACAATAATACGGTCTTTGCTTCAGGACCGTGCAGGGCTGAATTAATTGAGCTGAAGTCCAAAAAAAGAGAAATTTATGATAGTGTACAGCGATGCAATGTCAATGAAACCCTGAAGCAATATGTCATATTGGGTACTGATAAAAACCTGAAAATCTATAATGCCAAAGGAAAAGTTCTTCACCATGAGGCGGGAACATTGAACTATACTATTACGCAGCAGGGACAGGTTTATATTCTTGCTGAAAGTGGAGGATTTCATAAAATATTGAAATGGAATGGAAGTACTATGAAATTGCTTTATTCCACTGCAAATCACATTGTTGCGATGGATCTTTTAGAGTCAGAGAGATTTATTGTTGTAAAAGAAAAAATAGATCCCAATGGAAAGATCAGGGTAAGATTATTAAGAATATCAGACGGACAGCTGTTTCATAACAACCGGATCAGTCTGGGAGATGCCCAAAACATGAAATTAACTGAAGCAGGTCATTCTGAAACTTTTTTGATTGATATTTCCGTCAGGAACCTCCCCGAGAAAATTGGAAAACTTGAAATATGGTATGGAGGAGACAAATATCTGCGCAATAAGGACCAAGGGCTGATGGAGCATCAGTATATCGTATGGAATGTTAAAAATAATCAAGCTCATTCAATCCCTCCCAAATCAATGCAGGTTTATGTAGCGACAGACAATCCACGTTATTTTTGGACCTATAATGCCAGGGAGGACAATGATTACCGTGGATTTAGAAGCCTGAATGTATATCGATATGACCTTTTAGAAAACAAATCTGAACTTGTTTTTGAGAATGCTTCAGAAATGGTCATAGGAAAGGACAGTCGTTACACCATTGGATTTCTGATGTATAAGAATCAATGGATGGTATACGATCATCTGTTAGAGCAGACAAAAATAATCGATTATAATGGAATACTAAACTATCCTATCTTTATGCCGGATAGCAGTTTGCTCTTTACAGCAGGAGACCGACTGATCAATTATCATCTGGAAACAGGTGTGTTAAAAACAGGATTCAAACAAGAGAACAGCAAAATCAGCTTTCATGAATACAGTGGGAAAATGATTCATCAGATGGAGTCTTTTAAGATAACACGACGAACTATTGAAATGTCTCAACCGTTGATGCTGCATATAAGGAGAGAAGATCATAATGATTCCGGATATTATTCTTTTTATAAAGGTAAACTCAAGAAAATACTGCCATACAGCAGCAACAGAATCAAAATGTTCTCATATAAGGGCAGGCATGATTTAATGTATTCGATCGAAGAAAACTACAATCTGTCTCCACGGCTGTACAGCAAAAGCAAGTCATCAGGTCAAAAGAAGGTACTTTATACAACCAACCTTCATGATAAAGAAGCGATAGACCTGCAGCAGGATGTTATTTCATACACCAACAGTGAGGGTAAGGACCTGAAAGGAGTTCTATATTATCCCATTAAATTTGACAGGACAAAAAAATATCCTTTGGTGGTACAGGTATACAGTATTCAGCATGATGAGTTCAACAAATACCTGTATCCCGCCTGGGGACCCAGTGGATTCAATATTCGACTGCTTCTTGAGAACGGTTATATGGTTTTCCAGCCAGATATTATTTCTGATAACAGGGGTCCGGGAATTTCGGCGCTTGATTGTGTTCATTCCGGATTAGATGCGATTCGGGAAAATGAAAATATTGACTTCAGGCGCATGGGATTGACAGGACACTCATTTGGTGGTTATGAGACCAACTTTATCGCTACCCATTCAGAAAGGTTCGCAGCCTATGTCTCGGGAGCGAGTCTTAGTGATATTATGAATACTTACTTTTCATTTAATGAACTGTTTAAAATAGCAGACTATTCAAGATTTGAAACTGGGCAGTTTTCAATGGGAGTTCCTTTTTCAAAAGATAAGGATCTGTATTATAAAAATAATCCCATCAATTTTATTGAGAAAGTCAACGCACCTGTATTGCTTTGGGCAGGTAAGAAAGACACGAATATTCCGCCAACGCAAACCATGAGCTTTTATATGGGATTATTAAGAAACAGAAAAAAGGTGGTGGCACTGATGTTTATAGATCAGGAACACACGTTCAAGAAAAGTTCCGAAGACATCAGGGATCTTAATACTAAAATCTTGGAATGGTGGGACTATCATCTGAAAAGCCGGAAAGATATAGGATGGATTGATAAAGAAATGAAAAGGGACGCAGAATAGCGTCCCTCATTTAATTAATACTTTATACAATGCACTAAGGAATTTTATAAAGTGGTGTTCCACACATCGTGCCTGAACCGATTCTATGCAGTTCAACGCTGGTATCCAGTGCCCATTCACAGACATCACCGGAAACGATATTGCTGCATTCCTGATCAGCATCCTCACATTGGAACTGACCACCACCTAAGCTAACAATTCTGTAAGCCGGCTCTAAAGCTCGTGTACTCTTCTTTGCCAACATGGTGGCAAAAGCTGACCCTGTTCCCAGTGCTACCAGGATGACAGGAAAAAGAATTTTTTTCATAATAAAAAAATATTTGATTTGCTGCCTACTCTGAAACACGGTTTTCGGCTTCCCCGTTTTTAAAATGTTTTTTCAGGGGCTGGGTAAGTTTATATTTTACCAGCTGATTTCCAACAATTGCGTACAAATGCTCATCGGTGACTCTAAAATCTGACATGATATTATTTTTAATATTGTCGATGTACATGCTGCCAATATATTCCTGAGATTCGGTATTATAGATGTCAATAACTTTGCTTTCCTTCCATCTGCTTAAAGATTCATGTTTTCCTCTTAATTGAGCAGGGTTAAATAACAGACCTCTGTATACGATCGCATGCCCGTTAACTTTTAGTGCAGGTTTAGACATTTTAGATTTTCCATTGGATAGCGATGTTACTTTAATCTGTGCGATTTTAGTCGTATCAATAGTTCTCCATCTGTGAATAAGCTGCATTGAATGGTTCATGACAAGAAACTGGTTTCTGTAACTATAGATATAGCTGACAGTCGGTCTTATAGGATCAGATGAAAGATAGCCGTCGGAATCAAAAAAACCATCCAACTGCTTTTCAAGTAAATCAGGATGCAGTGTCACCTGATTTTTGCCATTGTGATTGATTAAAATAGTTCCCAGCGTTAAATTCCTGGTTTGAGATGAGAGGGTGCGAATGGCAATTTTATTACTGTCAATAATTTCAAGCTGGCTAAAGAATGCATCGTTAAAACTGATTACTTTGTTTTTTGCATCACCTAATTTGCCTTTTAATATGATGGGTACATTTCCATCATAGATATAATAATGGTGATCTTTAACTTTAATCTCTATTTTTTTAAATGGATATTTGCTGAGTTCCAGATCAATCTTTTTATTTACAGCTTTTTTTAAAAGTGAATCAACTGCTAATAAATTTTGAGGGAGGCTTCGGTTAGCTAAGTAAAGATCTTCATTTTTAGCACCAGCAAAATAAAATGAATGGTTCTCCAGATCCATACTTTTTACTTTTAAAATAGGATGCATCAGAAACCTTCTTGTAAAATTGTTTTCCTGTTTTATAATGTATTCTGACTTAAAAAACAAAACAATGACAAGAATACAACTCAAAATATTGGAAATTCCTAATATCAATGCTGTTTTACGGTAAGTCTTATGATTTGCTCTTCCCATGATGAGAACAGATAGACCTCCTATAGCTACACAAAGAATATTAAAAATCAGATGTTCAGTCCATCCCATTTTTTCCAAGATCCCTCCACAGGAACAAGGAACAAAGTCACTGTAATTTAGAATGAGAAATATATAGATCGTAAATGCTGACATTAAGGCAGTTGATAAATATAATCCGATTAATCTCCTGCTTGGAAAAGTTAATAATAGTACAATAATTAATTCTACAATAATGACCAGATATGATACAATTCCTGCATAAGAACTTAGTAAAGGCGACTGAGCAATCTGTACTTGAAAATTTTCAAAATCAAGCAATTTACTCATACCTGCATATACAAACAACAGAATAAAAAAGCAGGAAACAGTTGTGATAAAAATAGTTTGGAATTTTTTCATAGCATGTCATTATTGGGTTTAACAAACCTGAACCAATCTCCATTTAATCTTCCATCCGCAATATTCAGGCATCGGTTCACCCTTAAAGAGGGTTACAGTTGTTTTGAAATTCCCCATACTTTCCCAGATGCCACTCTTTGGACATGGTAAGCCTGTAACAACTGTTATGGAGGTATGAGGAATCATATTTTTTTGTTTTTAATCCTGAGTAAGCCGCCAATTATCACCGTCTCTGACAGGAGGATCTTTTGTTCCAGGATCTTCAATGACTTCTATGGATTTAGCAGAATCCTGTTTCATTACTAAGCCATTTATTGTTGGCTCTGATTTTTCAATATATTCACTATCTGAAATCATATCTTCATCTCGAGGGGTGCAGTTTTGTAGACAAACTGCTGCGATGATTATGCTAAAAAATGGGATAAACTTTTTCATTTTGATAATTTTAATTGGGTTATCCCGGCCGGATTATATTAGAATTCTGATGTCAAAATTATCCGGCTTATGAGCTAAAAAAAACTGTTATATGGCTCTATTTTAAAATTGTTACGTCTCAATTTTAAAATTAATACATGCGGATATCAGAGTTCAAGTGGCTGTATTTGCATGTTTTAAAGGGTTTTTGTCTTTCTGTTATTTAATTCATTGAAATTTGATTTATTTAAAACATAAATGTTTATTTTTGAGATGGTGAGGTTCTAAATATCAGTCTATGAAAAAGTTTTATTGCTTTCTCATCTTATTTCCTGTTTTTTCACAATTTTTATTTTCACAAAAGAAAGAGGAAAAAACTTTCAGTGAAATTAGAAAGCCTTATGAAAAAATGGCAATAGATGACATTCATGCAATGCCTTATGTAAAACTGTACATTGAGAAAGCAAAAAACGAAAATAATTTTTCAAAGCTGATTCAAGGGTATAGAGATGGAAGACAGTTTGATTATAAAAACAAGATGAAGTTTGCTGACAGTGCGCTTACTGTCAGTTTACAGCATGGAAGCCAAGATGACATCAGTAAAGAATATTTAAGCAAGGGAATCATCTATTATTTTTATCAAAAAAAATTTAAGCTGGCTTTAAATGAATACATTAAAGCCTATACGCATTCAAAAGGCTCAAAAGATGAGTACCATAGGTATAAAGTCCTTTATCATTTAGGAATTGTAAAAAGTCATTTGGGCTATTATGATGACGCCATGAAGCATTTTCTGGAATGTACTTCATTTTACAGGTCAAAGCTGAATGAAAACCATCATGAAAATGAACAGTTTAACTATGAGAAGGCGTATCTCAACTGCTTACATCAATTGACTGTCCTCAACAGATATCTGAATCATTTTGCCAAGAGTGATAGTTTAAGCAATTTAGGTTATCGGCTAACTGCCAATAATAATGATTTTGTGCTTGAAAAAAGCTATTTCCTAAAATGCATCGGAATTTCCAGATTTCATCATAAAGATTATGTTGGTGCTCAGGATCACTTGCAAAAATCTTTACCCAATATTCTAAAGAGAAATGATTTCGCCTGGGCTTCTGTAGTATATTATTACCTGGGTAAAACATATGAAGCACAGGATAATGTAAATAGGGCTGTAGGATGTTATAACAAAATAGATTCTATTTTCAATAAACATGATTTTATACTTCCAGAGGTCTATAAGAGTTATCACTATCTTATCGATCATTATAAAGATAAAGACCTCGAAAAGCAACTGTACTATACCAATCAGCTTTTAAAAGCTGACAGTTTAATCAGTAAAGATTTTCCCTATTTATCTTTGAAACTTCATAAAGATTTTGACCGACGTACACTGATGGATGCAAAAGAAGAAATCGAGAGATCCAGTACTAAAAAAATAGTATTGGCTGAGATACTTATTGCTTCAGGAAGTGTAGTTCTTGGTTTTTTTGTTGTCCGGTATCGAAGAGATCAAAAGATAAAAAAACAATATCAGCTTCTTCAAAAGAGAATTGCTGAAGGAAAATATAATATGAATGATATTTTAAGAGAAGAAATGATAGAGCTGCCTGTAAGAAAGACTTCTCTTACCCCGGAAATGGCTTTAGAAATAAAAGAAAAGCTTCAGAAGTTTGAGCAGGAGCAACATTTCAAAAAGAAGGGGATTACGCAGAAAAGTATTGCTTTAAAGCTGGGAACCAATTCCCACTATCTTTCGGTTTATATCAATGAACAAAAAGGGGTAAATTTTAATAAATACATGGCTGAACTGAGAATTAATTATATCACTAATCTACTAAATACCAACAGTAAATATTTAAATTATACTATCGAGGCTTTGGCTGATGAATGCGGTATAGCGGCACGCCAGAACTTTTCAAATCTGTTCTTTGATATCAATGGGATCAGACCTACAGATTATATAAAGAATCGGAAAAAGGAACTGGGTATTAGTTGATTAAGTCGTGCTTTAGGTAATTTTTGTAAATTTCTTAAAAAAGGACATGGTAACAAAAACTATTTTTAAAAGAACTTCGAAGTTATTGGAGGATCTGGACCTAAAGATTAACGAAGTCAATGCTGACGGAAATGATCTGATCAAAATTTCAGAAAAGGCATTACTTATTATTGATGAGTCGATAAGGAAATTAAAACTTTTGGTTTCCAACCATCATTTTGATCATATTGCTGAAGAAGTATTCTTTTTTAAAAAACTGAAACCGCAGTTTATCTCAAAATTTATTTATTATTCTGCAGTACTGGATATTGAATCTCATAAACCGGCTGCCGGAAATAAGACTTTAAAAAAATATTATGAAGCAGAACAGGAAAAATTGAAAGACTTTTATTTGGAGCATTCTGAATTTTACAGTTACTATAAACGGGAAGCAACCTATCTTGATCATAAAATATTTGTTCGCAATTCCTACGACCTAAAAATGAAGTTATCATCCGGATTTTATAATTATGATCCGAGTTTTACAACATCCCACGATCATATGATCGCCAGATTTATTTCCAATGAGCAATTCGATCAGTATTTAAAAAAGCAAATTGAAAATTCGAATGATACCTTTACCACAAAAGTATTTTCTCCTTTGAGCTGGTCGGGATCAAAGGTCGGTCTTATAGAGCTTATCTATGCACTTTACCAGATGCGTTGTTTTAACGGTGGTAATATAGAGTTAAGCGAAGTGATAAAATTTACAGAAAAGTCATTGGATTGCGATTTAGGCAACTTTCATAAAACCATCTTTGAAATCCGTAACCGAAAACAGGGACCAACCAAATTCCTTCAATTGGTGAGTGACAATTTGAATCAATATTTTATGAACAGTGATGCTGAGTAACATACATACAAACAGAAACCTCAAATCGTATGGTATTTGAGGTTTCATTCTTTAATCCGAGTTCAATAAATGTTGCAAATCAGGATCATTTTTTATTCGATCCATTTCATCTGTGATGATATTTAGAATATCTGACTTAATTTCTCTATAATTATCTTGAATCTGCCTGGTCATACAATCATTCTCGTCTTCATCAATAAAGGATCGGATCTGCGGTATCTGCTGAAAGCTTTTCATTTCTTCAGAAAGCTTAACATTGTCTACGACAATCTCGGAATGAAAAATCTTCTGCTGAATCCTTTCGTCAAAGTTATCAGATACAGCACCGACAAAAAATCCCTGGGTTAAGGTAGAGATCTTCGAAGCAGGTATCAAACTGTCCAATTGGGTAGAAATGGAGGTGGAAGTATCGTTCCTATTGATG
This sequence comes from Chryseobacterium metallicongregator, assembly GCF_031324065.1. Lineage (NCBI taxonomy): Bacteria > Pseudomonadati > Bacteroidota > Flavobacteriia > Flavobacteriales > Weeksellaceae > Chryseobacterium > Chryseobacterium metallicongregator. Next base: position 727,245 of record NZ_JAVIXS010000001.1, on the reverse strand, counting down.
GATATATTTTGTCTTTTTTGCAGTATTTTTCCAAAACGTTCGGATAAGGTTTTAGCTGTTTCCCCCACTACCTGTCCGCTGAAAATATTGCCGACCGTATTCTGAATGACTTTACTTTCCTTATCTCCATAGTCTCTTGTCAACTGAGAAAAATCCTGGAACCCTAGACATACGGAAACTTTATTACTTCTGGCGGTAGCAATTAAATTATCCAGGCCTCTGAAATAAATGGTAGGCAACTCATCAATAATCACCGAACTCTTCAACTGTCCTTTTTTATTAATTAACTTAACAATTCTCGAATTGTATAGCCCAAGAGCAGCAGAATAAATATTCTGACGATCAGGATTATTTCCAACACACAGAATTTTGGGCTCATTGGGATTATTGATATCCAAGGAAAAATCGTCTCCGGTCATTACCCAATACAATTGTGGTGAGATCATTCTAGACAAAGGAATCTTTGCGGAAGCGATTTGCCCCTGCAATTGATCCTGGGCACCTCCTTGCCATGCATCCATAAAAGGAGATAGGTAGTTTTCTAATTCAAAGTAAGAGGTTAATATCGTAAAGACCTCTTCATATTTTTTGTTCAACAGCTCTATAGCGTGTGGAAAAGTGCAGTATTTACCGTTCTTATACATCTTAAGAAACCATATGATGGCAGCTAGCAGTATGATAGGACTCTCAACAAAGAAATCGCCCTGTTTTTGTATCCAGCTTCTGTTCAGGTTTAACATAATGGTGTAGGCAGCTTCATATGCATCAGATATATCCGTCATAAAATCGGGATTTAAAGGATTACATCGATGACTTTTTCTGGGGTCGTCAAAGTTGATGATATAGAATTTCGGCTTTACGGTATAAGCATCAGAATGATTGAGAAGATGGTTGTACGCAATAGTAGACAAATCATCGAATTTAAAATCATATATATACATGGAAAATCCTTTTTCAATATGTTGTTTGATATAGTTGTTGATAACAGCATAGGATTTTCCTGAGCCTGGAGTTCCTAAGACAATAGTGGCTCGAAAAGGATTCACCACATTAATCCATCCCTGATGCCACTTCCCTTGATAATAGAATTGTGTAGGAAGGTTAACAGAATATTCATTATAGCGTAATTGGGTTTCCTGCTGAAAGCTTTCATTCTCATTGTTAAAAACATCGGTCATTAAGTTTGTTTTGAGTAAACGGCCTATCCAGACTCCTGCCTGCATCAGGAAGATGTATCCGGAACAGGTAGATAGAATATAAAGCAGAGCTGAAAAGCTGGTATCAAGTTGTAAAATAATTGCGTTTAAAAAGAATAAGACAAAACCAATAGAAAAACCAATACTAATTTTTTTCCAAGTGATCTTTTCATTTTTGACTCCCTTTGTTCCGAGGCAACTCAAAGCCAGTAAAACTATTGCGAACAGCTTAGAATAAATAGGTTGAGAAAAAAGGCCTGCGGTCTTATTAAAATTATAAAGAATCTTATTGATGAGTTCCAGTGTCCATTGTTGATGTGCAAAAAATCCATAACAAAACCAGTACAGATGCATTAGTATTAGAATAATGCTTACCGCTCGCATAAACGCCATGATTTTGGCAAGTCCTCTTAAATCGTCTTCACCCTGCATATTACCTTTTAGAAGCATAAATACAGGATTACGTATTCTCAAATATAAATGAGGCGTTGCAAGCATGCGTTGTCTGCCTTTGGCTCTTTGAGCATCGTTATAAGACCGTTTTTACAAAAGAAGATTATTTTTTATCTTCTTTTTCTTTGTCTCTTTTTCATTTGTGATTCAAAAATTTGTTCCTCTTGATCCTCATGAGGACCTGAAGACAATAACCCGCTAAAAAATCCGTCAAATACTTCGTAGCTGTTATTGTTGAAGAAATGTTCTGAAGATTTTTCAAGCGATATATCATTGTTAGAACTATTATATGAATTGGTTTTAGGCTTTGTTTCTACCTCATTCCACAGTGTATTGAATGAGTTGGCTGATAGTTCTTTACTCAGCTGTGAGCCATTCCAAACAGATTTTGAGTTATGGTCTATAAATGTGATTCCGTAGATCCTTTCCTCATCATTCTTTCGTATGACCGTAGCGATTCCCTGTTCCAAAAGTTGAGACTTAAAAGAAGCTTCCGATTTACTCGTGCTGAGAGCGGTTTCAATAGTTCTTTTAAGAATGAATTTTGAAGGATTATTTTTCATTTTTACTTTAGATTTTTCAATAAGCACCTGAATATTTTCTACTCCTGCATGCTTACCAAAAAGGGATGATTTAAAAGGATTGCTTATTTTTTTTCCATTTTTATCCGTTGCAAAATAGACCATTCCTTTTCTCATTTTTCCATGCAGTTCTCCAGTAACCTCTTCACAGGAAATATTAAATTGAGAGAGTAAAGCGTTATATGCACCTATACTTTGAATGCTGTAGGTTTGAGGTATATGTCGTAGTATCGAGGATAATTGTGTTTTGATATTCCCCTTAGTATAATCTATAGGTTTAAAAATAGAGTTTTGATTTAAATTTCTATTCTCACCAGCAACTTTTAAGTTGTATTGTCTTTCCAGCTTTCTGCAGGCTTCCATTGATCGGGAATGATCATATCGGTCTGATATTTTCTTTCCGTCGATCTGGACACAGGTGGTGACGATATGAATGTGAGTTCTATCAATATCCGTATGTTTAAAGACAACATAGGGTTGGTTGCCATAACCCATTTCCTGCATATATTGCTGAGCCATTTCCCGATAATCTTTGTCATTAACCTTATCTTCAGGATCAGGATTAAGTGAGATATGCATTACCGGTTTTTCAGTTTTGTTATTGGCAATCAAGTAGGGTTCAAAGTACTGATGAAAAAATTTAACCGAATAAGGTCGATCCCACAAATCAGGAATCTTATTAGTGAATAAAACTGTTCCTTTTTCGTTGTCCACCTTCTGTTGATTGTAGGTAAGAGCACCCCATAGGTTTTCACCTTTTCCAATTTTAGCGATCATTTTTCAGAATTTTTTTGAATATGGTTTTGTTCAAATTCTTTGGTGAGTTCTATAATCTGCTTACCAATTAAAGCTAGTTCTCTGGTATGATTTTCCAGTTTAAAGAGATAGAAAGACGCTTTTTTCTCCGTGAAGTTTCGGTATAAAATTTTTACAATCTGATTATAATTGTTTCCAATCGACTGGAATTGGTAGAAGAATTTGGTCAGTTGGGTATGATAATCTATTGTTGAAATATCAACTTTTACAATTTTTAATTCTTTCTGAAACAAAATTGTTGTAATAAATTTCGCTTTGTTACTCATTCCGGAAGCCTCATATAAATTTAAAAACTTTATATTTTCCTCATCCGTAAGTCTAAATACATGCCTGTTTTTACTTGGATTAAGCTTGGGCTTACGCCCGCCTTTGCTTTTTTTATTTACGTCCATCGCATTTAATTTAATATTAGTAAAATCATGACTTCGGAGTGATTTTTAAAGCCCCAGCCAGGGCAAGTTGTTTTGAGGCACGAAAAAAGTTATGAGGCACTCAAAACATAACTTGCTCCTTTCGGGTGAAAGGAAATTTCAGTAATAAAGTAGATGTAATACTGATCGCATTCATAAAGTTCAATTTCCCAAGACCTCCTTAGTCTTCTGAAACAAAGTAAACCACAATCATTTGTAGGGACAATATTAGAAAGAAAGTCAAAGACAGTCACTTAAAGCCAAAAACGACCATTAGAAATGTTTTAAAAAAGAAATACTATTCATTTGTATCAGATTGAGGGCGGGATTTCCTGACTGCAGATCTGATAGAAATCCTGAACAGCAGAACCCCTGCATGCCAGCCTTCCGGAATTCCAGCCGTCAAGATAGTCTCTGTGAAAGATAGTCTTCAGGAAAGCAATTTTTCAGGATTGCAGGATGAATGGCATTCAGCCAGAGCTGATTGAAGTCAATACAGCTTTAGGGAATTCCGTCCAGTAGCACTGAAAGCAGTACAGGGAACCTGATATATGTATTGCCAGGGGCTGTCAATCAGTCTTTCTTCCCAATTATGTATAACCAAAATCAAGCAAAATGAAAACAAAGAACCAACCTACAATTATTGCATTTTCCACCCAAAAAGGAGGGGTAGGAAAAAGCACTTTTACCACACTTATGGCAAGTATTCTTCATTACCGGATGGGGTATCATGTTGCCGTTTTTGACTGTGACTTTCCTCAGTACAGTTTACTCCAGATGAGAGAGCGGGATTTAAAAATGGTGATGCAGAATGAGATTTTAAAAAAGATCGCTCACAAACAATTTACGAGTATTAATAAAAAAGCGTATCCCATTTTCCAGAGTAAAGCCGATCAGGTTTTAGAGGATATAGATGCTTATGTTGAAGGATCTGAAACAATTCCTGATGTTATATTTTTAGATCTACCGGGAACTGTGAATACCGCCGGGATTTTAAAAACTTTGACGAAAGTCCATTATATTTTTTCACCCATTACTGCGGATCGTGTTGTGCTGGAAAGTACGTTAAGTTTCACCGATGTTCTAACCAATGTGTTGATGAAAGAAACTCAAACGAGAATCCGGGCAGTCCATCTTTTCTGGAATCAGGTGGATGGAAGAGAACGGACGTTGCTCTACAAAAACTACAGTAAAGTGATTTCAGATTTAGGGCTGCCACTTATGGAAACAAGCATTACAGACAGTAAAAGATTTAGAAAGGAAGGAGAGGCTATTACAAAGACTGTTTTCCGATCGACTTTACTGCCTGCAGATCCTAAATTGTTAGCTCAGTGCAGGCTGGATCAATTTGTAGAAGAATTTTTAGGAATTGTAAAACTATAAGAGTATGGAATATGAAAAAAATAACAATGATGATAGGGGGATCGATGAACAATATCTGATGTCCATTATGGCAGGAAGTCCTAAGAAGGAAGTTATTTCAAAAACTGATGATCCTCCAAAGGAGAAGGGTGAAGCAAAAAATAAGTTGAAGAATAAAAAAACATCAGATTTAAGCTATACGGAGCAGTTTCTTACTCATCATACAATGACTAAGCGAGGTGATAAAAGTATCTATATCCGTCCTGAATATCACGAGCGCCTCTCACGCATTATTCAAATCATTGCCGATGATCAGATTTCTCTGTATGCTTATCTGGATAATATACTGGCGTATCATTTCGAAATGTTTGAAAAGGAAATTACTGATGATTTCAATAAAAAATACCGTCCCATTTTTTAATATCATTTTATGGAAAAAATAATCATTATAGGTTTATTAATCGCTATCATTCTAATTCTTCTCGACAGAAGATTCCTAATCAATGTCCGTGCGAAAGATAGGGGTAATACTAAGAAAAGTTCTCCACCGATAATGGGAGATATTAAGCAAACAAAAAGAAAAGGTTTGCCAGTTGAAGCCACTGAAAGCCACCTTGAATTTACTTCATTAGCAGAAGATAATTTTGAATCAGAAACCAGGAACGGGAAAGCTGAAGATGTAACCGAGAATAAAAATCTTGATGATATTCTAATCAAGGATAATTGGAGGCAGGAGGAAGAAGATTGGAAGTATCAGGACTCTAATATCGAAAGCGGGTTTGCTACAGGGGTTACCTTTCAGGAATTGAGTACTGCGGGTCAGCTGTTACAGCGGAAAATGCTGGAACCTGATTTAGAGCAGCAAGCAGTTGCTATAATTCAAAAAATTCATGGGACCGAGCTTTTTGATCTTTTGGAGAATTCGTTGGGGGAGGCTTCGAAGCGTATTTCAAATTTGTTAAGTCAGAGCATTTCGAATGATGTTGAAGGCATATCTTCCAGTTACAAAGATGGTGTTGAAGGTTTCGATATTGGGGAGTTTGTTTAGGCAAATTCCCCTTTTGTTATTAAGAAGTTTCAACTAAGATCTGTTATCAAACAATTCATGCAGTTTTTTCTGCAGAACCTTTTTGTCGGGAAGCTGCGTTTTGTATTCAGAAACCATTGTCGGAGAAAGACTTCTACTCAGCGCATATTCTACTACTTCGCTGTCTTTGTCTTTACAAAGCAGTACGCCGATGCTTGGATTTTCGTTCTGACGTTTAACATCCCTGTCCAGCGCTTCCAGATAAAAGTTAAGCTGACCCAGATGTTCGGGTTTGAATTTATCTGCTTTCAGTTCGAAAGCGACAAGGCATTGCAGCCCCCTGTGGAAGAATAAGAGATCGATATAAAAATCAGAATTTCCGACCTGTACTTTGTACTCTTCGCTGATAAAAAGAAAATCCCGTCCTAACTCCAGGATAAAATTTTTCATCTGCTCAATTAAACCTTTTTGGAGATCATTTTCATTGAATGTTTCAGGCAGATTTAAAAAGTCAAATACATAGCTGTCTTTAAATGTATTGACTATATCAGCGTTAGTTTCTCTCAACACTGTTGAGAGTTTTGAATTTCCAATCATCGTTCTTTCAAAAAGGCTGCTGGATATCTGTCTCTCTAACTCCCGGAAGCTATAATTTTCCTGTTTGGTCAACTTGATATAAAATTCCCTTTCTTCGATTGATTTACATCTGGAGAATATGGACAGATTATGAGACCAGCTGATTTCTCTCAACAGTGTTGAGATTTTTGGAAATTCCTTGTAAGTCTCATAAAACTGCTTCATTCTCCAAAGATTCTTATCCGAAAAACCTTTTAGTTCAGGTTCATGAGTCTGGATAAACTGAGAAAGTTCTTTAACCACAGATTGTCCCCATTCACTCAGCTCTACCTTTTTGCTGATATACTCACCAATATTCCAGTATAGATCGATGAGTTCCTCATTGACTTTTCTTATCGCATTGTTACGAGACTGTTTGATGAGCTCAATAATATCTGTGAACCTTTTATCCATGATTTCTCTTTTTTGAAATTCCTTACAAATTTACAATTATTTATACAGGAATTCTGACTGGCGCACGGTTCTTTAACAGCCAAAAGATTCCATCCAATGCCATTCCTGTTACTGAGTATCTAGACTCGGACATCTTTGTCTTCAAGCCCGTAAAGTGCGGGTTTGATAATCAAAAAATCTATTCATTATGAAAAAACAAAGAAAAAAATTGCTGTATGCTGTTTTAACATTGGTAACAATTAATTCGGTATTCGGCCAAGGCAATGGTTCAGCCGGAATCAATGAGGCTACACAGATGGTCACTTCTTATTTTGAACCCGCTACACAATTAATTTACGCCATCGGTGCAGTCGTCGGACTCATCGGAGGCGTAAAAGTCTATAACAAGTTCAGCAGCGGTGACCCTGATACCAGTAAAACTGCTGCCAGCTGGTTCGGAGCATGTATCTTCTTAATTGTTGCCGCAACCATTCTTCGCTCATTCTTCCTTTAAATGACAATTATGAATACCTATCATATCAATAAAGGAATAGGAAGGAAGGTAGAATTTAAAGGGTTAAAAGCACAATACCTCTTTATCTTCAGTGGAGGACTCTTAGGAATATTGATCTGTGTCATGGTTATGTATATGGCAGGCGTCAATACCTATCTGTGTTTAATTCTCGGAGGAATCAGCAGTGGACTTCTTACCTGGCAGACTTTCGCACTGAATAGAAAATACGGTGAACATGGTCTGATGAAATTAGGCGCACACAAGAAGCATCCAAAATACATCATCAGTCGAAAGAGTATTTATCGGTATTTGAAATCTAACCGTAAAAGAACAGACGTATGAGAAATTCTTCCAAGGCAGCCACTCTGGAAAGTAAATTTCCACTGTTGGCGATTGAAAATGATTGTATCATTTCAAAAGACGCTGATGTTACGGTTTGCTTTAAGATCAGACTCCCCGAACTGTTTACTGTCGCTTCCGCTGAGTATGAAGCCATGCATTCCGCTTGGTTTAAAGCGATTAAAACACTCCCGGATTTCACCATCGTTCACAAACAGGACTGGTTTATGAAAGAAAACTACAATCCTGATTTGTCACAAGAAGACCAGAGTTTTCTTTCCAAATCATTTGAAAGGCATTTCAATGAGAGGCCCTTTTTAAATCATTACTGCTACCTGTTTATCACAAAAACAAGTAAGGAGAGAATGCGGATGCAGAGCAACTTTTCATCACTCTGTAAAGGAAAACTGATTCCAAAAGAGATTAAAGACAAAGAAGTCATTGGTCGTTTTCTTGAAGCGGTCGATCAGCTGGAGCGGATTATCAATGACAGCGGTTATATCCATTTGGAAAGGATGACAGAAGATGAGATATCAGGAACTTCCGAGAGATCAGGACTACTGGAACAGTATCTGACTCTATCCCGTGAAACCCATCCACCATTGCACGATATTAAGCTGGGATCTGAAGAAATGCGAATCGGTAATAACCGGATCACTATGCATACCTTATCGGACACGGAGGATTTACCAGGAATTGTCTCATCACATAGTCGGTATGAGAAGTTAAGCACCGACCGTAGTGATTGTCTTCTGTCATTTGCTTCTCCGGTGGGACTTCTGCTAAGTTGTAATCACATTTATAACCAATATCTGTTCATTGACAATAGTGATGAGAATCTTCGCCAATTTGAAAAATCAGCAAGGAATATGCACTCTTTAGCAAGATATAGCAGAGCCAATCAGATCAATAAGGAATGGATTGAAAAGTATTTGAATGAAGCGCATTCTTATGGTCTGCAATCTGTTCGTGCACATTTCAATGTGATGTCTTGGTCTGATAATCCACTTGAGCTAAAGCAGTTAAAGAATGATACGGGGAGTGCGCTAGCCTTAATGGAATGTAAGCCCCGTCATAATACCACGGATACAGCTACCTTATATTGGGCAGGAATTCCCGGTAATGCAGGCGATTTTCCTAGTGAAGAGAGCTTTTACACATTCATCGAACCTGCTTTGTGTTTTTTCACAGAGGAGACCAACTATCAGGATTCACCATCACCTTTTGGGATCAAGATGGCTGATCGCCTGACTGGAAAGCCTATTCATTTGGATATTTCAGATTTGCCGATGAAACAGGGGATTATTACCAATAGAAATAAGTTTATCCTTGGTCCATCGGGCAGTGGTAAATCATTCTTCACCAACCATATGGTGCGACAGTATTATGAGCAGGGAGCGCATGTCCTTCTTGTAGATACCGGAAATTCCTATCAGGGATTATGTGAACTCATTAAAGGAAAGACCAAAGGAGAGGACGGGGTTTATTTTACTTATACCGAGGACAATCCGATCGCTTTCAATCCATTCTATACTGATGACGGCGTTTTTGACATTGAAAAAAGGGAGAGTATAAAAACCTTGATTCTGACTCTTTGGAAAAGAGACGATGAACCACCAACCCGTTCAGAGGAAGTGGCACTCTCCAATGCAGTCAGCGGATATATCGAAAGAATTAAAACCGATGACCAGCATCCTTCTTTCAACGGATTCTATGAGTACGTCAAAGATGATTATCAGAAAGTATTGGAGCAAAAGAAAGTCAGGGAAAAAGACTTTGATATTGCCAACTTTCTCAATGTGCTGGAACCTTACTATAGAGGAGGAGAGTATGACTATCTGCTCAATTCAGAGAAGCAGCTGGACTTATTATCCAAGCGTTTTATTGTCTTTGAAATCGATGCTATTAAAGATCATAAAATTCTATTTCCTATTGTAACCATTATCATAATGGAGGTCTTTATCAATAAGATGCGAAGACTCAAAGGAATCAGAAAACTCATCCTTATCGAAGAAGCCTGGAAAGCCATTGCCAAGGAGGGGATGGCTGAGTATATCAAGTACCTGTTCAAGACCGTCAGGAAATTCTTCGGAGAAGCCATTGTAGTAACTCAGGAAGTCGATGATATCATTCAGTCACCGATTGTGAAAGAAAGTATCATTAATAATTCGGATTGTAAGATTCTTCTTGACCAAAGGAAGTATATGAACAAGTTCGATGATATTCAGGCGATGCTGGGATTGACTGATAAAGAAAAGTCCCAGGTGCTGTCGATCAATATGAATAATGATCCACGAAGACTTTACAAGGAAGTTTGGATTGGACTGGGTGGAACGCACTCTGCAGTCTATGCCACTGAAGTTTCAACACAAGAATATCTGGCATATACTACAGAAGAAACGGAAAAGATGGAAGTGATGAATCTTGCATCGGAACTTGACGGCAATGTCGAACATGCCATCAAGAGGATTTCTCTTAAGAGAATCAAATCGAATAGAAAAGACCATTAAATCATTTAAAAATGTACAACAATGAAAAATTTAATCATTAAAACCTTAATGGTAGCATTCTTTGCTGCCGTAACCTATACAAAAGCACAATTTGTCGTAACAGACCCTGCAAACCTGGCTTCGGGAATTTTGAACTCAGCCAATGAAATTGTACAGACTTCTTCAACGGTATCTAACGTTGTTAAGAACTTCAATGAAGTTAAGAAAGTATATGAACAGGGTAAAGAGTATTATGACCAGCTGAAAGCCATCAATAATCTGGTCAAAGATGCCAGAAAGGTTCAGCAGACCGTCCTTTTAGTGGGTGATGTTTCTGAGATGTATGTCAATAATTTCGGTAAAATGCTGAATGACCCCAATTTTAATGCTCTGGAATTAGCTTCCATTGCCAATGGTTATTCTGCGCTTCTTACGGAGAGCACGGAGCTATTGAAAGAACTCAAAGAGATCATCACTTCTAACGGTCTTTCTCTGAATGATAAAGAAAGGATGGATGTTGTTGACCGGGTTTATAAAGAGGTCAAAGCGTATCATAATCTGGTACGATACTATACCAATAAAAATATTTCGGTCAGTTATTTCAGAGCAAAAAAACAGAACAATACCCAAAGGGTGCTGGATCTTTACGGAACCTCCAATCAAAAATACTGGTAAGATGGAACCAAGCAACTTACACGAAGTACTTCGTTCCGTTTATGAGGAAATGATGCCGATGTGCGCTGATATGGCTGCTGTGGCAAAAGGGGTCGCCGGATTAGGCGCTTTATTCTATGTAGCACTAAAAGTCTGGCAGTCATTGAGTCGTGCAGAATCGATTGATTTGTTTCCCATGCTGAGACCTTTTGCCATAGGCATCTGCATTATGTTTTTTACCACATTGGTTTTAGGAAGTCTTAATGGGGTAATGAGTCCGATTGTTCAGGGAAGCCATTCAATGCTGGAAAATCAAGTGTTGGATATGAATGAACTGCAGCAGAAAAAGGATCTTTTAGAACGAGAAGCGATGCTCAGGAATCCGGAGATGGTTTACCTTATTTCAAATGAAGAATTTGATAAAAAGCTGGAAGAGCTCGGATGGTCACCATCGGATCTGGTCACGATGTCCGGAATGTATATTGAACGAGAAATGTTTGCCATCAAGAAAGATATCAGGGATGGTTTTCGTGAGTTTTTAGAAATTCTGTTTCAATCAGCAGCCTTAGTTATTGATACCATCAGAACCTTCTTTCTGATTGTCCTTTCAATATTAGGACCTATCGCATTTGCCATTTCTGTATGGGATGGTTTCCAAACAACTTTAACCCAGTGGCTGACCAGGTACGTTAGTGTTTACCTATGGCTTCCTGTTGCTGATATATTCAGTGCCATTCTTGCCAAAATACAGACTTTGATTTTAGAACGGGATATCGAGATGCTCGCAGATCCCACCTTTATTCCTGATACCTCCAATACGGTATACATCATCTATATGGTAATTGGGATCATAGGTTATTTTACGGTACCAACGGTGACTGGCTGGGTGATTCAGGCTGGAGGCGCCGGCAATTTCATGCGTAATGTAAACCAGACTGCCACGAAATCAGGTAATGTTGCGGGAGCGGCAGTAGGTTCTGCAACAGGAAATATTTCGGGAAGATTATTAAAATAAAAATACAGTTCTATGGAATTTAAAACATTAAGAAATATTGAGAGCAGCTTCAAGCAGATCCGTTTGTTTACATTCGTTTTTGCGGTGTTGTGTTTTGGAGTAGTAGGTGTAGTTGTCTTTAAATCCTACCAGTTTGCCGAAGAGCAGCGTCAAAAGATCTATGTGCTGGATAATGGCAAATCATTAATGGTAGCGCTATCTCAGGATATGTCGATCAACAGACCTGTAGAAGCAAGAGAGCATGTGAGACGATTTCATGAATTGTTCTTCACGATAGCACCTGATAAGAATGCTATTGAAAGCAATGTAAAAAGGGCTTTCAATTTGGCTGATCAATCTGCATTCAATTACTATAAAGACCTTCAGGAAAAAGGCTACTATAACAGAATAATTTCCAGTAATATCCAGCAGAGAGTTGAGGTAGATAGTGTCGTTGCCAACTTTGACACTTACCCTTATGATGTTAAAACATACGCACGACAGTTTATAATCAGGTCCAGCAATCTTACCATCAGAAATTTAGTCACTAATTGTTCACTGGTTAATTCTGTACGGTCTGACAGCAATCCTCAGGGATTTATCATTGAAAAATTCAACGTGCTTGAAAATAGAGATGTCGAAACTGTTGAACGCTAATAAGACCGATATGAAAAAACTAAGAGATACACTCGAAAATTATGTTGTAAAGATTGATACACACTGGAAATCTCTTCCTGTAGAGCGACAAAAATTCCTGACCAAGGTTTTCTTTGGTGGTTATGTTTTGATAACCGTCATTGTCATTGTGAATATCTGTATTTCTACAGGTCAAAGAAGTAATACCATTTCTATCAATCATATTGATGGCATTTCTAAGAAACCTATCGAAAAAGGATCGAAGCATAATGAAATAGTAAACTCATCCACTAAAAAATAGAATATGAAAGATTCAGAGAAAATTAGAGTGACAGAAAATGATCTCTCCCAAAATTCTAACGGAGTGAATGATCATCCCAAGGCTCAATGGGAAAGATTAAAGAAACCTTTCATCTACTTTTTGATGGCTGCTGTATGTGCATCTTGCTTTTATCTCATCTTTAAGCCCAAAACCGATCATACCATTATTGAAGAGGCCGGCTTTAATGCAGCTATTCCACAGGCAAAAGACGGTCAATTGCAGTCTGATAAGCAAAAGGCTTATGAGCAGCAGTTATTAGAGCAAAAGAATGAAGAAAAGAGAAATTCAATAACAACTTTATCAGATTACTGGAATGACCAGAACGGTGTAAACTATAATAGCAACCCACCTTCTTCAACATCCAATAGAAGTGTTCTTCAGCAATCCGATCAGAATGCTCTGAACAGTTATCGAAATGCACAGCAGACCTTAAGCTCATTCTATAATCGGGATAATCAGGAGGTCAATAACCTAAGGAAAGAAATTTCAAGGCTAAAGAATGAGTCAATGCAAAATCATGCTGTTCCTGTGGGTCTGGGAATGAACGACCAGTTAGAGCTCATGGAAAAATCGTATCAAATGGCTGCTAAGTATCTTCCAACGACGCCAAAGCAGGAAAAACCAGCAGAAAAAGAAGAGGTCGAAAAGCCAATGGAAAAGAAGGTTAAACTGACTTCAGCAATACCGGTACGTTCCAATGTTGTTTCCTCATTATACAGAGACCGGTCGGATAGTGCTTTTATCGCAGGTTTGAATCAGAATAGATTTTATGACAGTCAAAATGATTCAGAAAACTCGGTTCAAACAAAAAACGCAATAAGAGGTGTGGTCTATGAAACTAAGACTTTGGTCAATGAAAGTACATTATCTATAAGGCTTTCAGAAGCGATGAAAGTCGGACGAGCTGAAATTCCAGCGGGGAGCTTACTGATTGCAGTAAGCAAATTTCAGGGAGAGAGGCTTCAGTTAAAAATATCTTCCATTCAATCTCAAGGTAATATCTATCCTGTAGAAATCAATGTTTATGACACTGACGGTCAGATGGGATTGTATGTTCCTTATTCAGCGGAGCAGAATGCGGTAAGCGATATTGTAGCTAATATGAGCCAGACTTCAGGCACTAATATTATGATGACTCAATCAGCAGGGCAGCAGATTGCAGCTGATCTGAGCAGGGGAGTAGTACAGGGACTGTCGGGTTATTTTCAGAAGAGAGTCAGACAATTGAAAGTAACTGTAAAAGCTGGCCATCAGGTCTTCCTCTTACCCAAAAATAACTAATCAAAAAAAATAAAAATGAATACACAAAAGAGTCATTATATTCTCATTATGCTATTACTTCTATTAGTAAGCAAGGCATTTGGGCAGGATTCCGTGACAACCTATTATTCCTTGGAAGAGGGAAAATTAGAGCCTTTCAGGATACAAGTTACCTACAATAAAACCAGCCATTTGATATTTCCTACATCAATACGATATGTTGACCTGGGAAGTGATCTCTTGGTTGCCAATAAGGCAGATCCTATAGGAAACGTTCTTCGGGTTAAGTCAGCCGTCAGGGATTTTGAAGAAGAAACTAATTTTTCGGTCATTACTGAAGATGGAAAATTTTACAGTTTTGACGCATCCTACAGTTCTTATCCCGATATACTCAGCTATGATTTAGTAAAACTTCAGAGAGGTATGGAGAGACAGGATTCTGATGTATTATTTGAAGATCTTAAAGGAAGCTCAACATCTTTCACTTGGCTTATTATGGAAAATCTTTACAGGAAAAGCAACAGAACTATTAAACATATTGTTTCAAAAAGCTACGGAATTGAATTTTCAGTCAGGGCACTGCACGTTAATGACAGTAAGTTTTATTTCACATTGCAGGTTAAGAATCAAAGTAATGTGGGATATGCTATTGAATGGGTCAATTTTAAAATTGTCGATAAAAAGAACTTAAAGCTAACGGTCGTTCAGGATAAGATTTTAAAGCAGGTTCGTACCTATTTCCCGGAAAGGATAATAGCTGATCATTCAGACAGTAAAGGGATTTATATGCTTGATCAGTTTACACTCTTAAAAGATCAGGTTTTGGAGATTGAAATTCTGGAAAAGAATGGGGGAAGGCATCTGAAAGTACAGCTTGAAAATGAAGATATTGTTCATGCAAGATTGATAAACAGTTTAACAATTAAAACGGGGTAAGATGCACAACATATTTTTAACAGTCATCTTAACGATGATAATGGGTAGCAAAGTATTTGCTCAACAGATGATTCCCAAGCAAATTGGTATTGAATTTACCTATTCGGTATTTCCAAAATCTCCAGAAAAGCAAAATTATATGTTTAGTACGGGGCTTGTTTCTTACTCGAAGAATGGTAATTACTTTTTTGGACTGACAGAATATGGTAGAAAATATTATAAATACACAGGCTGCGATATCCCGATAGATAGTTTCCTGCTTAGTGGTGGGTACAGTTTTTATGTTTGGGGAGACTTCATGCGAAATGTCAATTTTAATCTGGGAATTGGAGGTCTTGTTGGTTATGAACAGGTTAATAAGGGCAATGAATTGCTATATGACGGTTCAATGTTAACAGCAACGGATAATTTTATTTATGGGACGAACGGTAAGCTGTCTATTGAAAGCTATCTGACTAAGCATTTAGTTTTCCTGGTCAACGGGCAACTTCGCTTTTTGAAAAATAGTCAAATGGTTAATTTTCACTCTCTGCTGGGGGTAGGAATAAGATATAATTTCTAAAAATAATGAAAAATGAAAAATATAATTAATACAGCTAAAATACAATTAAAGTGTTTCTTGCTACTATTTGTGATTGGACTATTTGTACAATCATGTGAGAAAGATGATTTGGAAATTCAGCAGAACTATCCTTTTAAGGTGTCGGTTATGCCGGTTCCTAAGGATATCGCTAAAGATGAGTATGTGGAGATCCGTATCAAAATTATTCCTGAAGGTAATTTTGCTGACACCAAATATTATCTTCGATATTTTCAGTTTGAGGGAGCAGGAAAGCTGCAGTATTATAACACTTACTTTCCTAATGATATTTATCCTCTTTATGAGAAAGAGTTCAGATTGTATTATACTTCAACCTCTGAAGTTTCACAATCATTTACGGTATGGCTCTCAGACAGTTTTGGAAATGAGGAGAAATTTGAATTTCAATTCAACAACAAAAAGCTAAACGGATAAATACTATTTCTTTAGCTTACAAATATATATTTCCACTTCAAATAAAACCATCTAATTTGAGAAGCATTGTTTAGTATTTGCGGAAAGATGGTTGTTCCCTAAAGGGCAAGCATCTTTCCGCGACGCCACAAGAATCCAGACCGGGAACCGGCTCTGGATTCTTATTTTTAGAAATTTAAGTCCCTTATAAAATACCTTCATCGGAGAAAGAGAAGGAGTCGGTTGAAGTTATTATACAATGATCAAGCATGTTAATATTTAATAATTGTCCAGCCTCCTTTATTTTTTGTGTAATGTTTATGTCTTCACGAGAAGGCGTCAGGTTGCCGGAAGGATGGTTATGGGCTATAATAATTGATACGGCATTACATAATAAGGCCCCCTGCATGATAATTCTGATGTCAACTAGAGAAGAGGTAATTCCAGATTCTGATATTTTTTGTATTCCTAAGACCTTGTTAGCCTGATTCATATACATCGAGTAAAATGACTCTCTGTAGTCGATCTGATCTGCATCAAAATGTTCCCGGAAAATATCTGTAGCATCCTGGGAGTTCAGTACCTTTTTTTCAGTATTTCCTTTTCTTGTATAAATCAATTTGATCTCATTTATGATATTATATTTCATTGGTATTGCTCTGAGTACGGCAGAGCCTTTTGTTTCCCGTACTTAAGTTAAAACATCATTTATTTAAAACATCTTTGAACTGTTACGTGTCTTTTTTAGATCAAAAGCCTTTCAATCCCTTCTCCGTCCTATTTCTTAAAAGCCTTTCAGGCTTCGCTAAATATTTTTCAAAAGAAAAACCGGAAAAAAGAAAGCAGATATGAAGTGTTGACAAAGGATAAAACCAAAAGGAAACGGAATAATTGGAGGGAACCTTTAGGGAGGAAACCGTTTATGCCGTAGTCTTTTGGAGGCACGAACGATGGCTGGCAACAATACATTAGCTGCCTTTTTACCGGTTATTTTTGGAAATGTTAGAACTTTATAAAAATCCAGTAGGATTAATGAATATAGAGTCTTATTATAAAAATAAGGTATTGCAATATAAAATCTAAGAGGATGGGAGTTATTTGGACATGATCTGTCCAATAAAATCAATAAGTATAGTTGATTAACTGTGTAGTTTTTCAGGGAAAATCAAATTGTACGGATTTTCCAATATAAATAATTAGGAACTAATTAAAATGCGCAATGGTGTCTCGTATTTCTGGTATGCATTAAAAGATATTTACCTGTTATGATTCTTGGACAATTTAAAAATATTTTGCTTAAACCTGAAAGGCTTAACCCTGTTATATACTTGTTTTATTTAGCTGAGGTTATCCAGTTCAAGCTTTAATCGATCTGCTTCGACAAGCTGTTTTAATTCTTTCTCATCGGGAAGGTATGTCCCGTATTTACTTGTGAACAATTTTTCATTTTCAGATATAACAGAATATTTTACCACTGTTTCATCTTTTTCAGTACATAGAATAATGCGAATAGCTGGATTGTCATCATCACCTTTTTTTAAGATCATTATACATCCTTACATACATATCCATCTGTCCACTAGCTTAATGAGTTAATTTATGTGTTTTCAGATCAACAAGTACGAAACAATTAAGATAGTAATTATAAAAAGACAAGATCTATAAAGAAGTCGGAGGTAGCGGTAACAATGTACTGCTACCTTACAACAAATGCAAAACCTTTTCCTAACTCCATCACGAATTGTTGAAGATGAGAGATGAGTGCTGATTCTATTTGAGTTTCTGTCTGTGCAGTATCATTTGGTAATAATCCTATAATGAGTCCAACTCAATTCGGTACGCACTGCGTTCCAAATTGGAAAAGAGCTAAAGAATGCTCTCATATTATTCAGATTTCTTTCATTGAAACCTTTGCCAAACTCAAGAGATAGCTAATTCGCTAAGTTTTTAAGTATATGTTTTCCATAACCTGCACGTTTTTCGTCATTTTGTTCATCCTGAACAATGAGTTTTACCGATTTCCCAATACATATTTAATAATATTGTATTGGTCGTTCTGTAAAGACTTGATTTTGAATCGACAATAATTTTGGCAATAGAATGATAAAGTTCTTGTTTAGCTTGCAGATGTTGTTCTTCCATGTTTTCAAAGGTACAAAAAATAGAAGTTTTTAATAAAAAATACTGTTGTTAAATAACTGTAAAAGAAGGCCATCAAGTACACAACGAAGACACTTCAAAATATTTCGGGAATGATGATTTTAAATTAACGGTGATTTATAATCATCAAGCCAATCATTATGAAAAATCATCATAAAGAAAACAATAAAGTTCTATATTCTGAGAGTAAAAAATATATCACATCTATTGAATTAAAAAAGATTCCTCCTGAAAAAGCATTGCATTTGTTAAGAAAAGCTGGCTACGATATTAATGAGGAGCAATCCGAAGAAATAATGGAATTTATATATATTATTGTAAAACTTACCTTAAAAGAATTTTTTACATCTGACTGATAATTTGTATCTTAGCAATATATCGGAATGATGAATTTCTATTGCATCAGTTTTATCTTGATGCCCAATCTAAAACTCAATTTTAACGAAATTATTACAACTATGGTTATTGCAGATTTGTATATAAGGGTATCGACCGATGAACAGGCTGAAAAAGGCTATTCCCAAAGAGATCAGAACGAGAGACTACGTAAATATTGTGAAAGCAACAATATATTAATCAACAAGGTCATTTACGAAGATCATTCAGCCAAGAGCTTTGAACGCCCTGAATGGAAAAAATATCTGATTGAAGTCAAAAAGAGAAGTCATAAAAGCAGTCTTGTGCTGTTTACGAAATGGGACCGGTTTAGCCGAAATACAGGAGATGCTTATCAAATGATCAGCCTTCTCCAGAAAAATCACATCATTCCTCAAGCCATTGAACAGCCGTTGGATATGTCAGTTCCTGAAAATAAGCTGATGCTGGCAATTTATTTATCAACCCCTGAGGTTGAAAACGATAGAAGGGCGTTGAATACCTTCCATGGAATGCGAAGAGCAAAAAAAGAGGGGCGACTGATGGGAATAGCTCCTTACGGATATATAAACAGAAGCCACGAAGATGGTAAAAAATATATTGCCATAAAAGAACCAGAGGCCTCAAATATTATCTGGGCATTTAATGAAATTTCCAAAGGGTATATTCCTGCTGATCATGTGAGATTGCAAATGAATAAAAGAGAAGGTGTTTCGATGTCAAGAAGTGCGTTTGCCAAAGCCATGAGGAATCCAGTGTATTGCGGTAAAATTTACATCGAAGATTACAAACAGGAAGAAGCTTATTATATTGATGGAAAACATGAGCCATTGGTCAGTGAAAAGCTCTTTAATCAGGTTCAACGGAATATGGACAAAAAAAGAAAAATTGAAGGTTCCGGTGGAAGAGTGTTTGGCAACGATCGTTTTCCACTTAGAGGCTTGCTGACATGTCCTAGGTGTGGAAAAAATCTCACTGCAAGTGGAGCAAAGGGCAAGTCTAAAACCTATTATTATTATTATTATTATTATTATTATCACTGTCATTACAAATGTGGATTCAGATTTGATTCGGACAAATTAAACGAACTCTTTGAAGTGGAAATTTCGAAATTGGAATACAATCCTATCATTAAAGATTTGATGAAAGATATACTTTTAGATAACTACAAACAATTCACCTTTGATATAGATGCAAAAAGAAAGTCCATATCAAAAGAGATCAATGATCTTAATGAAAAAGTAGCTAATGCAAGAGATAAATATCTTGCTGATAAGTTAGATGAAGAAGATTACAAAGAGGTAAAAAAAATAACAAAAGAACAAATTGAACAGTTGGAACAAGAGATCCAGCATATTGTTTCAGAGAGTAAAGAACTTGATATAAAAACAAAAATAGAAAATGCTCTCGATTCGATGGAAAACCTTGCAAACCTTTACCAGCAGGGCGATTTACAGACAAAAAGAACGATAGGGTGTTTGATATTTCCTCAAAAAATCGAATTTGACGGAAAAAGTTTTCAAACACCTAAAATGAATATTGTCGCTCAATGTATCTATCAGTATAACAACGGATTAGGGAATAAAAAAACCGACATAAGAGAAAAAAATCTACAAATGTCGGTCTAGTGACCTCGACAGGATTCAAACCTGTAACCTTCTGAGCCGTAATCAGATGCGCTATTCAGTTGCGCCACGAGGCCGTTTGTTATCTTGTTGTTTAACGGTTGCAAATATACCACTTTTTTCCGTTCTTTGGAAGATGAAACAAAGAATTTTACTTTTATTTACAGTTTTAGCGCTAATTGCCTGTAAAAGAGAATCAAAAATTTCGTCCTCAGATTGGACAAATATCTCAAATCGTACCCAATACAAGGAACAGGACGGAAACCTGGAGTTGAAATCGGGAAACTTTACTTATAATTTTAAACAAAATCAAACTCCTTTCAAGAAAATCATCCTGTTGAATGCTAGTATGGCAGGGTATATTTCAGAGCTGGGAGCAGAAAATGTAATCCTAGGAGTTTCCAGTCCGGAGTATATTTTTTCAGATAAAATCCAGAATCTTATTAAAGAAGGGAAAATCCAAAACGTAGGGAGCGAACAGAAATATGATGTGGAAAAGATCATCTCTATGAAACCGGATGCTATTTTTACTAATCATATTGCCAGCTTCGACAATACTTATGAACTTTTGAAAAACAATGGTATTCAGGTGATATTTCTGGATGAATACATGGAACAGAAGCCTTTGGAAAAAACGGCTTATATCAAACTTTTCGGAGAGTTTTTAGGAAAAGAAAAAGAAGCTGAAGCTAAATATCAGGAAGTGGAGAAAAACTACAGTGATCTGAAAAAGCTTGCATTAACAGCAAAAGAGAAACCTGTTGTGCTTGCTAATGAAATGTATGGAGATGTTTGGTATCTTCCAGGGGGAAATACTTCTGTGGCTCATTATATTTCGGATGCCAATGCTAATTATATCATGAAGGATAATAAAGGTGAAAAAGCATTGACAATGAGCTTTGAGGAAGTATATGCCAAAGCAGGAAGCGTTCAGTACTGGGTAAATGCAGGAAGCCACACTTCGAAAAAAGAAATGTTGGGTATGAATCCATTTTATGGAAAACTGGATGTATTCAATAAAGGAAAGATCTATACGATTGCAGGAAAAGAAAAACTGAAAGCGAATGATTTCTTTGAAAGCGGAGTGGTAAGAGCAGATTTGATCCTTAAAGATTATATAAAGATCTTTCATCCTGAACTTTTACCCAATTATCAGCTTACTTACATGAAAGAATTGCAGTAACTCGTACTATTTGCTTATTTTTGCCTTTCCTTTTTATCAAGTTATGTGGAAAAAAATTAAACAGCTTATCTTCATCATTCTTGTTTTGAATGTAGTTTTTATCATCTGGGGCCGATTTTTTAATCCGCCAATCACTCTTACTCAGATAGGAGGACTTTTTGAGTATGGAAAACTGCATAGAGATTACATTTCCTATGACGAAATGGGAAGTAATGTGAAAAAAGCCGTAATTGCTTCTGAAGATCAGAAGTTCTTTGATCATGACGGCTTCGATTACACAGCAATCGAAAAAGCCATGAAATATAATGAGAAAGGCAAAAAAATAAGAGGAGGAAGTACTATTTCCCAGCAAACAGCGAAGAATGTGTTTCTTTGGCAGGGCAGAAGCTGGGTGAGAAAAGGACTGGAAGCGGTGTATACTTTCATCATTGAAAAAGTATGGACTAAAGATATTATCCTTGAAAGATACCTGAATTCCATAGAAATGGGACAGGGTGTATTTGGTGTAGAGGCTGCTGCTCAATATTATTTTGGAAAATCATCCAAAGATTTAAGTACCTCAGATGCAGCCTGGATTGCCGCTGTATTGCCTAATCCAAAGAAGTATGATCCTAAGAATCCATCCCCATATTTAAGAAAGAAACATAATTGGATCATGAGACAGATGAGGAATGTGAGTTTGAAATAGTATCTTTGTACTAATGAAATTTTTTAATTCCAGCACAAATTTTGAGTCAGTTCTTAAAAAATATTTTTCTTTTAAGAACGAAACTCTTTCTTTAGAACCATTTGCAGAGTTTTTAGAGACCATAAAAGAGGCTGACTTTACAGATGTGCTCAATTTTTTCAGAAGCAATCCTAATTTTGCTGAGAACTTTAAATATTATATCCACAATATTTTTAGAGGAAGACCATTCAATCTTTCACTGACAGAAGCAAATATTCTTTCAGAAAATGCCTTCTTTCCTGAGCTTAAAAAAAGAATCCTGAACAAGGTTCTGCCACCCGTTGAAAACGAAAATACGGTATGGTACATGATCGATAACGTCAGTATGAGGCCGAAGAAGGATTTAAAATATCTGCATAACCTTCCTGAAAATGAGATCAATGAATTTTTTAATATGTTGGGAGCTTCGGATTTTATTATCCACCCTAACGTTAAAAAAGAACTTATTTTCTCTATGAACATTCTTTCCTGGAGGGTAACAGGAATGGCGATGGAAGTGGAAGTGGTGAGAATGGCCCCTCAATACAGAAATTTAGACAATCCGTTTTTAGCTCTTCAGAATGAGCTTGAAACATTGGCTGATGATCTGGTTAAAGATCCTGAATTACAATTACATTCAAAAGACAGCCGATATAAGCAGATCAAAATCTATGCAGAACAATGCCAGGAGTTTGTGAATATTGCTTTTAAAAATTCTGCCAAATATGGTATTTCTGGGAAGATTAATCAATCTCTGTTAAAAATTCGTCAGCAGACTGAAAGAATATATGAAATCATTCAGTTATTGGTTATTGATACAGATGAAGATATTCAGATAAAATCTAAACAGTTGATTTTTAATATTCTGAGTTATAAATCTCACAAAAATAATATTTCAGACCTGATCAATGACAGTACGAGGTTGATCTCACACCTTATTACCAATCACACTGCTGAAGCAGGAACTCATTATATTACCTCTACCCGTAAGGAATATATGACCATGTTCTACAAAGCGAGTGGTGGTGGAATTATCGTAGGAGCCCTTTGTGTTCTGAAAATGCTCTATGGATATATCCCGGGAAGTGATTTCTCACATGCCTTTCTGTATTCAATGAACTATGCGATGGGATTTGTGATGATTTATTTAATGGGTTTTACACTTGCTACAAAACAGCCGGCGATGACTGCCGCCACGATGACCAAAGTATTATCAGAAGAAGGAAATGCCCAAAGAAACAATACTGAATTTGCCCATTTGGTATCTAAATTATTCAGAAGCCAATTCATTGCCTTTGTAGGGAATGTATTGCTTGCCTTTCCGGTAGCACTTGCCATTATTTACGGATTAGATGTGTTTTTCTCACAAAATCTAGCCGTAGAACGCTCAGATAAATTATTAAAAGATCTTGATCCTTTCAAATCGAAAGCTATTCTGCATGCAAGTATTGCCGGATTCTATCTTTTTATTTCAGGGATTATTTCAGGGAATATCGGGAACAATTCTGTGTTTTATCAGATTCCTGAGAGAATTGCCAAAAACCTATCAATCAGAAACTTTTTCGGAAAGAAATTCGCAAAAGGACTTTCGAAATATTATGCTAAAAACTGGCCGGGAATCATTTCCAATTTCTGGTTTGGGGTTTTCCTTGGGGCAACGGCTCCGGTCGGAATGTTTTTCGGACTGGATTTGGATATCAGACACATTACCTTTGCAGCCGGAAACTTTGCTTTAGGGTTATATGGAAAAGATTTCTCTGTAGATTCCTATACATTCTGGATGTCTTTTGTAACGGTATTCCTGATTGGTTTCTTTAACTTCCTGGTGAGTTTCAGCTTGTCGATGTTCCTGGCATTCCGGTCAAGAAAAATGAATTTCGGACAGGTAAGTGAGATCTATAAAGAGATTTTCAGATATTTTACGAAACATCCGTTGAAATTCTTCCTGCCGCTTAGCTCTGGTCTGGACAAAAAAGCAGACGATTTGATGAGCAGTACTATTTCCAATAAATCAGAAGAACATTAATATAATAAAAATGCTACCCGAGGGTAGCATTTTTCTATTGTTATAGCTATTAAAGACAAATAGGAAGTAATGGGCATTTTGTAGGCAATGTTGTCCAATAAGCACATTCGTTTTCATTAGCGCAGCTTACAGCACAGCAGATCTGTCCAACTCCTCCTCCCTGTATTGTTTTTAAAGTTTTTCTTGTCAGTTTTTTTGATGCAATTGATTTTTTCATGGTAAAAATATTTATTAATGTGCATTAAAAATACGTATAAAATTGCATAAAATAAAATAATTTCAACGTTGGTGAATTATTTAAATGAATTTACATTCTACTTCTATAATATCTGAAGATCATTAAATTTCTCTACCCCAAATTTATCCCGAAATTTTTTGAGATAAAAGCTTTTTCGCATTTTAAAATCGTGTTTTAATAAGGGGGAATCAATTTTAATAATAATACATTCGTTTTCTATATTGACACTTCTAATTTCATTGAAAAGACTTTCATCAAGATATTCTTCAAGAAAATCTTTAATGTCAAAAGCAACTAGTTTATGTTCAAAACCATACATTCTGGCAAAAGATTTTACCAGTTCAGAGGATTGATATTCACGTTTTTTCTTCTTCATAGTTGAGGGGCGGGTTTCGGGATGCGTGATTCGGGTTATTTGGTTTGTGATTATTGTGTTACTTTTTATTCCAATTTTCTATGACCCATTTTTTATAAATATTGATCTTTCCTCCTAATGTGTTGTATTCATTTCTTAATGTTTCAAATTCTGAGGAAAAATTAGGGTATAATATGATAATTTTCTCCAGATGGTTAATGGTTTCATCGTTACTCGCATGGCTGTAAATCAGGAAGCGAACGTAATCATTTTTATAAGTTGATCTTCCATAGCCTTCAACAATATTTGTAATGACTGAGTCTGAAGACCTTCTTAATTGACTACCTAGTTCGAACAGTTCGTATTTAGGAAGAAGATGAGACGCTTTATGGGTTTTTAAAAATAAATCAAAAGCTTTTTTATAAATATCCAGATTTCTATAACTCATATCATTGGTGTTTTAGGATCTTAAGTTAAGACAAAAAACAGTTCAATGATAAAGAATATTAGTTTTTTAATTTATATCTACACCCATACTTATTTGCCTGCATTTAATACCTCGTAACTCGCATCCCTAATCCCGAATCTCTTACTAGACCTCAAAAATTATACTTTCCTCATTAATTTTCTTCACTACGCTTTCAGTTCTCTCCCTATGGGTATCCGTGATGAAGATCTGTCCGAAACTTTCTTTATTAACAAGCTCAATCAATTGTGCAACTCTGGTATCATCAAGCTTATCAAAAATATCATCGAGCAATAAAATAGGAGTCTTTTTGGTGAGTTCTTTTACAAGACTCATCTGAGCCAGCTTTAAAGAGATCAGGAAAGATTTCTGCTGTCCCTGTGATCCGATTTTCTTGATTAATATATCATCCATTTCAAAAAGAAGATCATCCTTATGAATTCCTTTTGACGTGTAAGTAAGCATTCGGTCTCTCTCAAGGCTTTCTTTTAAAAGGTTTTCAAAAGAATCTTCCAGTAAATGAGATTCATAAATTACTGATACGGTTTCTTTTCCACCGGAAATAATCTGATAGAAATTCTGAACAATAGGGTTGAGCTGTTCTACAAACTCTTTTCTTTTCTTAAAGATTTTCGTTCCAAATCGGGTGATAGGCTCATCATAGATTTCCAGAGAATCTTTGTCCCAGGTTCTGTTTTTGGCAAAATATTTCAGTAATGCATTTCGTTGCTGAATGGTTTTCTGATATTGGATGAGGTCAAAAAGATACTCTGAATCTG
Source organism: Chryseobacterium metallicongregator (assembly GCF_031324065.1). NCBI lineage: Bacteria > Pseudomonadati > Bacteroidota > Flavobacteriia > Flavobacteriales > Weeksellaceae > Chryseobacterium > Chryseobacterium metallicongregator. Next base: position 701,341 of record NZ_JAVIXS010000001.1, on the reverse strand, counting down.
TCTGAGAGATCATCGCATCCAAAAATTTACGTCTGCTTTCTCCGGAATCCGAAATAAGATTAGAATCATAAGGTGAGATCATAACACTTGGCAAATATCCAATATGATCTGCAAGTCTGTCATAACTTTTATCATTCTTCTTGATCACCTTTTTAGCTTCCTTAGGCTGGGTAATTCTGATGATATCCTCACTGTCTTCATTCTGAATTTCAGCATCAATGGTAAAAAAGTCTTCCTCTTGTTTAATATTGTTGAGGTCCGTATTTCCCAGAAAGCTTTTTCCTACTGATAAATAATGCAAAGCATCCAGAATATTGGTCTTTCCCACGCCATTATTTCCCACAAAACAGTTGATCTGCGGGGAAAATTCAAATTTTTTCTCGGAATGGTTTTTGAAATTGTAGAGGGAAAGCTTCTTGATAATCATTCGTCAAAAATACTCCATTATTACTAAAAATAAAAAAGGAAGTGCCGAACAAGTTTCCACTCCGAATGAGAAATAAGCGTCATCTCTTTTATTATCAGAGAAGTAGATGAGAATATAAGTTACGATGCTTGTCATAAAAAAAGATATGGCGTAAGATAATTCAAGATAGAAGATCCCAATGATGTTGCTGATGAAAACAAGTGCGTAGGCAATATATTTAGTGTTTTTCACACCTATCAGCATGGGGAAAGTCTTTACTGTATCGCTGTTCATATCGCGGATATCAAAAGGAAGTACAAGTGCAGTGATAAAGAAAAAGCTGATCAGAAAAATAGGAATACTAAATTCCGGAAGGGTAAGCCAGCAGTTGACCAATGCCCACACTAATCCTACGTAGAAGACTTTCAGTAAAGGAATTTTCCGGATATACACATCAAGAAAAAAGCTATTATAAAGCAATCCCAGCACGACAATGATAAACCATTTCAGAAGTCTGATTTCATTATGATTATGAATGATTAAAAAAGCACAGATGATTCCGGCAATGGCGTTGATGATCACTATTTTGAAAAAATACCTGGTATATTGATATTTAGTATACAGATAACCACTGAAATAAGTGATGAAAATAAATGCAAAAGTAGGGAAACGGAATGTGTTTTGCTCTTTCATGAAAAATACTGCAAAAAGAGTTCCCATAAGAGAGACATAAATCTGGCTGTCTATGACGGTTTTTTTCAGTATTTTTAAGATGTTCATTTATCAAAATTAATATATATGAAAAGATTTTCCAAGATTTTTCTGCTTTTGCTTGTAATGCTAAGCTTTTCAACGGTATCCGCACAGAAATATTATGATACCCAATGGAAAAAAGTGGCTGATAACAGTGTAAAAGGAGCTTATAAATCTAATCTTCCCATTATTTTAGACATACAAAAACAAGCCATGAAAGAAAATAATGCCTTCGAGCTGATCCGTTCTCTGAAAGCGGAATTCAGTATTGTAAACCAAACCGTGGATGATGATCAGAATAATGCTGCTTCTCAGTTTTTCAAAAAAATTAAAGATGCAGAAGGTAAAATAAACGGAGACGGAAAGCTGGTATACAAAGTCTTAATGAATGGCTTTTTCATGGATTATTACAACCAGAACTCATGGAAAATAAACGGAAGAACCAATATCAATTCACAGGATGTTTCACAGATTGAAACCTGGAGTAAACTTGATTTCAAAAATTATCTGACGAAAAATTTCCAGGAACTTGATAAAGAAAAACCTGAAATGAAAAAGATCTCTCTGGGAAAGTATAAAAATATCTTTTCAGAAGCAGAAGACCTTATTTATTTCCCGACATTGTCAGATTGGTATGCAGTAAAGAAAATAGCGTTTTTATCTGAAAACAATATTTTTACCAAAAATGAACTGACCGAAAACCATACAACAATCAATGTAATTTATGATGAACTGATCGAACAGAATACAGGAAATTCCAAGCTGTATTTCATGAAAGAAAAGCTTACGGAAAACTGTAACTTCAATCATTGTAAGGATAAACTTCAGCAGCTTCAGAATCTTTTGAAATCTAATATAGAAGGAGATTATAAAGTGATGATTATGGGAGATGTGATGGATGAACTTACTAATCAGAAGAAGCCTAAAGAAGCTCTTGCATTAGCGGCACAAGCAAAAAGTGAATATCCGAAATCTCTTTTCCTGGAGAATATTAAAAGCAAGGAAGCACAGATTGTCAATCCGTATCTGACTTTAAAATATGAATCCCAAACACAGAATAATCTGCCGATTCACTTTGTAGCACAGTATCAGAACGTATCAGAATTTACCCTGAATATTTATGAAGTGAAAGACGATTTTACTTCGTTAATTCGATATGTTCAGGATTCTTATTCCGATACTTTCAATAAACTAAAAAAGAATCTGGTAAGGAAAGAAACATTCCAGCTTCCGGATCCTAAAGATTATCAGAGTCACAAAACTTCTTTGGAGGTGAAACCTCTTCCTTCTGGAGTGTATGTTGCAGAATTTACGGTTGCTGGAGCGGATATGAAAGATACAGACTCCAGACAGAATTTATATTTTCTGGTTTCCGGAAACAGAATCATTTATCAGAATAAAACGGATAGAAGCCCTCTTTCAGATGAGTTGAAACTGGTAAATAGCGAGAATGGTAAACCTTTAGCCAATGAAGGTCTTCGATTTTATGAATTTGTTTCCAATAAAACATTAACTAAAATTGAGGGAACAACCAATGCCAGCGGAGTATTTAAGCTTCCTGCTACAGATAGTAAAGAGTATTACAGAACATTCCTGATTCAACAGCCTAAAACAAATGATTTTCAGATCATGCAGGTGTACGGAAACAGAGGTTATGCTGAAGATTATAATCCAAATAAACAAACCCGTTCAACGGCACAGATTTTTATAGACAGAGGAATTTACCGTCCCGGACAGACTGTTTATTTCAAGGTGATTAATACCAGAATGAATAAAGAAGTTGAAACTGTTATTTCAGGATTAAAACAAAAAATAACGTTATTGAACACTAATAGTGAAGAGGTTTCTTCACAGGATTTCACCACCAATGAATTCGGTTCTTATCATGGAAGTTTCATTCTTCCAAAAGGAAAACTGAATGGTAATTTTTACCTGAGAATAGAAGGGGAAAGTGCTGGATATAAAAATTTCAGGGTAGAAGAATATAAAAGACCCAAATTTGAAGTAACCTTTGATCCGGTAAAAGAAGAGTATAAGTATGGCCAAACAATTGATTTGAAAGGAAAAGCCGTGATGTTCTCGGGAGTGCCTTTGAGCAATACTACAGTGAATTATGAGATCAAAAAACAAAATATCAGATGGAGATATTTCAGCTGGTATCCACAGAATGATGATAATGAAAATTCAATTTTAGGCGAAGCCAAAACCAATGAAAAAGGAGAATTTACCATTCACTTGGAACTTAAAAAAGATGAAAAACTGGAAGGGATACAAATTGATAATTATGCCATCAATGCATCCGTTACAGACATCAACGGAGAAACGCAGACTGCCGATACTCAATTAAAAGTAGCGTCGGTTTCTCATTACATTCAGGCAGAAAACATCAGCAATATTTTTACAGATGAAAATGTAAAAGTGAAGGTAGAAACCAAAAATTATAATGATCAGAATTTTAAAAAGCCATATCAGGTTAAGCTATCAAAACTAACTGCTCCGGATAGGATTTTCAGAGAAAATTTCAAGTCTGATGTTCAGAATCTGCCTAAATATTCAAAAGAAGAATTCATCAGCAGATTCCCACACGATCTTTTTGATAAAAATGATGAGATCAAAAACTGGAAAACGGAAAAAGTACTGATTGAAAGACAGCAGCAGCCATCCGCTGACAATGCTCAATTTTCAACCAACCTTGATTTAGGAAAACTGGAAACAGGAGATTATGAACTTGAACTTTTCAATATTGAAGGAAAAGATACGATCAAAACGTCACAATATTTCAGTGTTTGGGATAAAACAGCTTTAAAACCCACTCAGAAAACATTCCTTACGGTTATCGCTCCGAAAGAAGAATTATCGAGAGGAGAAAAAGCAAAAGTGTATGTTTACTCGGCTGTTCCTGATGCTTTAATCAATGTTTTTGTGCAGGACGGATCCGGAAAAACCATTTCAGAAGTTCATCAGATGAAAAACGGAGTATTAGAATATACGGCTGAAATTCCTAAAGATAAAAGTGTCTCAGATCTGAATCTTCAGTTTCAGCTGGTAGCATTTAATGATGTGAATACAGAATCTGTTTCTTTAAAAATAAAAGATACTGAAAAACCTTTGAAAATTGAAACCGTTACTTTCAGAGATAAACTGGAACCGAATTCTAAGGAAAAATGGACAGTAAAAGTAACCGGAAATGATAATGAAAAGATCAATGCTGAGGTATTGGCGAATATGTATGATATGTCTCTGGATCAGTTTGCTAAAAACACGTACAGCTGGAGAAAATTATATACTCCATTTGTAATGGTGACTTCTTATGGAATCAGAAATTATCTGCAGCAGCAAAACTATCAGAAGAGATTAAAGTATTTCGAAGACAGATATATAACTGTTCCTCAGTTTAACTGGTTTGATGGAAATTATTATTCAATTTCAAGGGAAACTATAGTAGGATTTAGCAATCAGGAAGGAGTTAAAGCTCCGGCTTATGCACCACCTCCGTCACCAATTGCTGGTGCTAAATTTAAAACAGCAAGAGCTGCTGTTGCAGAAGATAGAATTGAGGTGATGCAGAATGTTGTTCCTGAACCTGTAAAAGCTCCGAAGGTAGAAACTTCTCCTCCTGGATCTTCTGAAGAAAATCTGGCTAAAGTAGCTGTTCGTAAGAATCTAAACGAAATGGCATTCTTCTATCCGGATCTGAAAACCGATGCAGAAGGTAATGTAAGCTTCGAGTTCACTTCTCCGGAAGCACTGACAAAATGGAAACTGATGTTTCTTGCCCACACCAAAGATGCAAGAGCAGCGACATTAGAAAAAGAAGTGGTAACGCAGAAAGAATTCTCTGTAACTCCTAACTATCCAAGATTCCTGAGAGAAGGGGACGAGTTGAATCTACAGTCGAAGTTATCCAATCTTACCGATAAAAAACTCAATGGCTCTGCCGAATTACAGATTTTAGATGCCTTCACCAATGAAAATATTTCTTCTAAATTCGGAATGAGTTCAGGAGGACAAAACTTTAGCTTAGCTGAAAACGGAAGCAGTGCACTGACATGGAAATTAAAAGTTCCAGACAATGTTTCTTCTGTTATTTTCAAAGTGGTAGCAAAAGCTGGAGCGTATTCGGATGGAGAGCAGCAGGCTATTGCGGTATTGCCAAACAGAATGCTGGTAACGGATGCTGTTCCTGTATTTGTAAAAGAAGGAGAGACCAAAACATTTGTACTGGATAACCTTAAAAATAATATCTCTACAACAGCTTCTACTGTTTCGAATACATTAGAACTGACAACCAATCCGGTCTGGGAAATTATGTTTGCCCTTCCAAGTCTGAAAAATGACCAGAATAACTCTGCAGATGTGATATTCAACAAGTGGTTTGCGGATGTATTGGCTTCGGAAATATTCAAAGCAAATCCAAAAATGAAAACGGTTTTTGAGGAATATCAGAACAAGGGATTATTAAATTCAAATCTTGAAAAGAATCAGGAATTAAAACAATTGTTGCTGGAAGAAACACCATGGGTGCTGGAAAGTAAAAATGAAGATGAACAGATGCAGAAACTGGCATTACTGTTTGATGTCAATATCATGAAAAATTCTATCAATCAGGGTTGGGACGATTTCAAAAAACTGCAGAATCCTGATGGCGGATTCTCATGGTATCCTGGTTATCCAAGTTCTTACGGAACGTCATTGTATATCCTTAAAAACTTAGGGAAAATCAATTCCTGGTTAAAAGATAATGTGAAAGATTATCAAAATGCTGATCAAAAAGTACTTGTTGCTAAATTGATCCAGTATGTAGATAATGAGGTGAATAAATATTTTGATGCTAAAAAAGGAAATGTCTGGAACAACTGGGCAATGGATTATCTTGATACCAGAAACTATTGGGAAAAGCAATATCCATTGAAAGGAAAAGGTGCTACCTTGAAAACATTGGTGAAACAAAAGGCAAAAACAGCGAAAATTACCGACTTTACATTCTTCGGACTTCACCGTGCTGCATTATTAATGAACGATTATGGTCTGAAAGATGTGTCTGCAAAGTTGATGACTTATCTTAAGGAAACTTCTACAGATACCAAAACACAAGGGGTCTACTGGAAACAGAACCTGAATGATTGGGGATGGTTCGGCTCGAAAGTAGTCAACCATGCCGGAGCATTGGAAGCTTTCAATAGGTTACAATCTAACGACCAAAACTTTATTGAAGATGTGAAAATCTGGCTGGTAACCCAAAAAGAAGTTAACTCATGGGGAAGTTCAAGAGGAACAGCTGAGGTGATCTTTACCATTTTGAATTCGGGAAAATCATGGACGGGAACAGAAAGTGATAAAGCAACAATTGTTTGGGGTGGAAAAGAACTAGTTCCTCAGACACAAGCTACAGGCTACGTGAAATCCACAGTGAAGCCAGAAGCTATAGATAAAAACCTAGCCACTGTAACTGTAACGAAACCTGGTCCTGGAATTGTTCAGGGAGGATTGTTCTGGCAATATTATGAGGATCTTGATAAAATAAAATCTTCAGAAAACTATATTTCTGTGACGAAAGAGCTTTATAAAAAAGTGAAAACTGTAAACGGAGAAGAACTTAAAAAAGTGAAAACTGTAAACGGAGAAGAACTTCAGAAAATCTCTTCTGAAACACCGTTGAAAGTAGGAGATAAAGTAACCGTAAGAATGATTCTGAACACGGACAGAGCCATGGAGTTTATTCATATTAAAGATATGCGTGCAGCAGGATTCGAGCCTGTAGATGTATTATCCGGATACCAGTGGAAAAATAATCTTGGGTACTATCAGTCTACCAAAGATGCCTCTACCAATTTCTATATTCAGTATATGCCGAAAGGAAAATATGTTTTTGAATACGATGTGGTCTCCAATGCATCAGGAAAATTCTCCAACGGAATTACAACGATGCAGAATTATTACGCACCACAGATGAATGCGCATACAAAAGGAAGTAATGTAACAATTTCAGAGTAACTGATCAACATAGAAAACTGTAGTAAATTTTTTTACTGCAGTTTTTTATTTCTAAATTTTTAATAAAAATAGAATGAAATCGAAAAATCAAACAATTGTTTAATTTTGGAATGATTTTTGGAATTAAGATAGTCGCAATTAAAAAAATTATTAAAAGATGAAATTTTCTAAAACTTTAATCACAGGGTTAGTATTAATGGCTGGAGTAAATGCTTTCGCACAAAAGAAAGCAGAGAAGTTTGAAAAACTACAGATTGAAATGTTCCCCAAAGCAAAAGAAGGATATAAGCAAGTATATATTCAGCTTCCCGTAGCAAAAAATGAAAACGATTTGAAAGTTGAACTTTTTGTAGGAGCTGAAAAAATGTTAGACTGTAACAACTATTTCCTGATGGGAGAAATGAAAACTCAGGATCTTCAGGGATGGGGATACAACTATTATGAAGTAGAATCTAAAGGAGAAACCGCAGGAACACTGATGGGTTGTCTGGATAAAAAACAGACTAAAAAGTTTGTGACTTTAAAACCTGAAATTGTAAGATATAACAGTAAACTTCCATTGGTATTCTACGTACCGAAAGACATTGAAGTTCGTTACCGAATTTTACGCCCTGATGCTGGCATGAAAAAAGCAGTTCAAAAATAAATCAGCTTATTATAATTATACAGAAAACTCCTCACAGTGATGTGGGGAGTTTTCGTTTTTTCAGAATAAGATAATTCGTCATGTTCTTTGCTTAGTGAAACGCCTTTGCGCACGAGTTCAAAGCTATCCATAATGCTTTTGCGAACATTGCGTTGTAATATAAGTTTCGGCTAAAGCCCATTCCTATTGAATCCTCATTCTCAAAAATTTTACTGATTTTTATTTCAGAGCTTAAGCATCCAGTTTGCTATTCCGTAGGAATCCAGCCTCCAAAATTTAAAATATAAAGAGAATAAGTCCAGTTTTATTCAATAGAAATGGGCTTTAGCCCATTTAATAAATAATTTAAATTCCTTTGGCTTTAGCCCAAACTTACACTCAATTTTACAGCGAGCAGATTATTTATTATCAAAGTTTATCCACTCCATTTCTCGTTCCACAGGAATCCGGTTTCCAAAATTCAAAATCAAAATAAAAGAAGAAGGTGATAATGTATCCATTTCTCAATGGCTTTAAGTTTGGGCTAAAGCTGCTGGAAATTTTGTTCTCATTAAACGGGCTAAAGCCCGTTCCTATTGAATTGATTAGTTTGGATAGAGTTTTATCGAATCCTTTTGTTGAGTATCACGCCTTTGCGCTCGTTTTAAAGCCAATTCATAATCCCTTTGCGATCATAGCGTTTTTCTTCCAAGAACCTATCTACATCCTTTATCATTCCGCAGGAATCCAAATTTCAAAATTCAGTATAAAAAATTTATAGATATTTTTTAGTTATAATACTCTCATATCCCTTTATTTATTGATAAAATAGTTCTCAATTGAGTATGGAAAAAGTAGAGTTAAGTAATTTTTCAAAGTTTTTTAGTTTTTAATTAACATTTAAACGCTTTGCCCAAAACTTTATTTTGTAGGGCTTTAAACTTAAACGTATTTTAAACTTAGTTTAAATTCACGGTATTGTAGAATTATCTTTAAGGATTTTAACAATTTTTGCATTATATTTGTTATAAACATAAACCATGAAAAACAATTTATTGATTTTTACGTTTAGTTTTTTTGCTTTCCCCGCTTTTGGCTGGGCACAGTCTGCGCCGGATTTTAAAGAACTTCTGGATAGTGCTATGGTTCGGGACTCGAACCTCAAAATGCAGATTACCCAAAACAAACTTACCGATCTTGACGAACACAAACTCAAGGATATCTTTCTTCCAACTCTGGAATTAAGTGGTAAGGCTGGCTATCTCAACGGAACAGCAAGACTGACGTCACCAGAATTCAATCTCGCTCCCTTTATCAATATCCCTGAAGGGGCTTTCAACAATAATTTCAATGTTTCCGGATTTTCAGGTATTGCCAAGGCAGATGCCAAAATGCTGCTGTATTCAGGAGGAAAGGTGAAGTACATGAAAAAAGCGGTGGAAGAAAAGAAAAAGTCTGAAGATATCCTTCTGGAGAAAACAAAAGATGAGGTGATTGCTACTATTTCTAAAGCATATGACCAGCTAGCTCTCATTCATCAGTCTAAAAAAGTTCTGGATGAAAGTAAAAAAAGACTGGATATCAACAGAAAAACTGCGGACAAAGCGCTTGGCTATGGTTTGATAACACCTTATGATCATAAGAAAATCGAGCTGGCCCAAGCTACTTTAGATGCTAAAATGGTAGAATATGAAGGGAAAAAAGAATTGCTTCTTACCCAGCTTTATATTTTGACAGGGATTCAAAGAGACAGGCTCAGAATGATTGATCCTGTATTATCTCCTGTAGAATTGTTGGCTGCAGAAAAAGGAATTGAACAAAGAGCAGAAATCCGTGCACTGGAACATGGGATCAGTGCTGCAGACTATAAAATAAAGGCAGAAAAAACGTGGATGATTCCCAAAGTACAGCTGATGGCTTCTGCTTATTATATCGGATTGTATGGAAACAGAATAAAGTCCTCAGAAAATGTCATTCCTGCTGTGCCAATTCTTGGATATGAAGGAAAAAAGCTGGACTGGAGACCCAATAATATCAACGTGTTTCCATTGATTACGGCAGGTGTCGGTTTTAAATGGGAGATCTTCGATGGTAAAGAAGGAAAACATGCAGAAGAAACAGCCAAAGTTGGGAAAGAAGTATTGCAGAACCAGAAAGAAGACGCGCTGAAGAAGCTGACGTTGAATCTGGCCAATAATCAAACCAATTACGATATTGCTTCTGCACAGATTACCTTGAAAGCCAAAGAAAAAGAGCTGGCAAAAAATGCGTTGGTACAGGCCGAAAAAGAATTCAGATACGGAATGAGCAAATCTTCACAGCTTATTGATGCAGAAAACGACCTGGAAGCTTCCGAACTGGAATATCAGAATGCCATTTTCAACCAGAGAAGAGCGGGAATAGAACTGATGAGGTCTACCCAGGAGCTGGATATCACCAAATTTTATTTAATCCCTTAAAAATTTAAATGATGCATAAAAATATATCTATACTCTTCGCTGCTCTGTTTTTATTGGGGAGCTGTGACAAAAAAAATGAAAAAATCAAAGAACCTGAAGGAAAAACTAAAAAGGCTGTGATCTCTTTCGCTCCTAAAGTTACCGGAAGGATTCTTAAAATATATGTTTCTGAAGGTCAGACTGTAAAGAAAGGAGATACTTTGGCTCAGCTTGATGTCCCTGAAGTTTCTGCAAAAATAGCACAGGCACAAGGTGCAGTAAGTGCGGCTTCAGCTCAGGAACAAATGGCCAAAAACGGAGCAACATCCGATCAGCTGAAACAACTTCAGGCCAAATATAAAGGATTGAAGGAACAATATGAATTTGCCCAGAAATCTTACAAAAGAGCCAACAATATGTTTCGCGACAGCTTAATGTCTCCACAGGCTCATGATGAAATCTATGCAAAATTACAAGGCGCAAAAGCTCAGTATGATGCTGTAGTGGCAGAATTGGATGATGTAAACAGAGGAACCCGTTTCGAAAAAATAGAAATGGCGGCAGGGCAGGCTTCACAAGCCAAAGGAGCTTTGCAGGAAGCTAATGTAGCCTATTCCGAAAGATATATCATTGCTACCAACGATATGGAAATTGAGACCATCAGCTTAAATACAGGGGAACTGGCAACCGCTGGTTTCGCTCTGTTTAACGGATATATTCCGGAGAGTACATATTTCAGATTTACCATCCCGGAAAGTGCTATCTCAAAATACAAAAAAGGGCAGGAGGTAACCATGCAGGTAGTGTATAACAAAGAAAACCTGACAGGAAATATTGTATACATTAAGCAGTTGACAAAGTATGCTGATATCACCACGGCTTATCCTGATTACCAGTTACAGGATGCGATCTATGAGATCAAAGTAAAACCCAAAGACATGAATAAGGCTAAAAGTATTCTGGTCAACGCGAATGTAATCCTGAAATAAATTGAAAAGAACAGATGAAGTTTCAATTGAATTTCATTTTATTCTTCAACATATAAAAATATACAGATGAAAGAATTTTTCCGTCTTTTGAAACGTGAGTTCAAACTTTTTATCGGCAATTCTACCTTAAGGACGGTGTTCTTTTTGGCACCGGTCTTCTATGCTACCTTGCTGGGGTTTGTCTACAAAAGCGGAAAAGTTGAAAATACTCCTGTTTTGGTTGTTGATAGGGACAATACGCCTTTATCTAACCAACTGACGGAAATGCTGGATGATAATAAAAGCATCAAAATTATCAGATATCTGCAGGAACCTCTCAGTATTAAAGATGAGGTGATCAGGCATGAAGCAGCAGCTGTTGTAATTATTCCATCAAGATTTGAAGGAGATATGTTGCAGAAAAAATACCCGGAGCTCAATGTTTATATCAATACAGGGAATGTTTTAACAGCAAATTTTGCATCGAAAGCGCTTCAGCTGACCATAGGAACATTTTCTGCCGGAGCTTCCATTAAAGCTCTTCAGAAAGCAGGAATGCCCGCTGCAAAGGCGGCTACACAGTATGAACCCTTCAAAGCCAATTATATTACTCTTTTCAATACTACAGGAAACTATCTTATTTTTATGTGGCCTGCAATGCTGGCAGTGGTATTACAACAGGTAATTTTATTAGCAATGGCAGTAAGTTTTGCTGCCGAATTTGAAAGAGGATCTTTTGTGAAAGAATATCTCAAAATGAAGAAATGGGCTTTCCCAACCATGCTTATTAAAGTCATTCCAATCTGGGTGTTTTCTATTCTTATTGTAGGTATTTATTACTTTATGCATATGATCTTCAGGGTTCCGATGCCGGAAGGAATTCTTAATTTTATACTCCTCACAGCCGTTTTTGTGGGATCAGTTTCATTTTTGGGCGTATTCATCAGTATCCTAATCCCGGATGCTTTGAAAGCGACACAAATCCTGATGGTAATTGCTTCACCGGCCTTCATTATCAGCGGGTTTACATGGCCTTTGAGCGCAATGCCTGCTTTCGTCCAGTTTATCGCGAATATTATTCCTTTGACTCCTTTCTTACAGGCTTTCAAAATTTTATTAATTCAAAAGGGTTCGGTAGAACTTACATTCCCATATCTGAAACATCTAACTATCCTTTTAGTAATATATGCTATTATAGGATGGATTGCTTTAAAGATCAAACTTTGGTTTATTTTCAAAAAATCCACACCTCAGGAAATTACAATTGAGGAAACTTCTCGGGAAGAGATAGAGTAGTTTTTGGTTAATTTGTTGCTGGGTTTTAAGTTAGATGTTAATAGGATGCTGGTTTGCTGGTTGCTTTTGGCAGTATATGGGCTGACTGATAATCAGTTTCTATGCCCGACGAATTAAAACAAGAGCAGGAAAAAACACATAAAAAATACCCCGAAAAATAGCCAAAAAAATTTCGAACTCGAATCCCGTACCCCGTAACTCGTATCTCATAACAAGCACTTCTCAATTTTTTCAACCGACTATAAAATCAAACAAAAAAACTGATATATTTGTCCATAGTAAAATAGAAATTATATGGAAAATGTATTTGATGCAAAAGATGCTCAAAACTATATAGATAGGATCAACAGATTGGTAGAAGATACTCACGGTTTGTGGGGGAAAATGACAGTAGACCAAATGCTGGCACACTGTTGTATTACCTATGAAATGATCTATGAGCCGGAAAAACACAAAAAGCCGGGAGCGATTGCAAAATTTATACTAAAAACTTTCGTAAAACCTAAAGTGGTGGGAGAAAAAGCATATCCGAGAGATTCTCCTACCGCTCCACAGTTTTTGATTACCACAAGAAAGAATTTTCACGAAGAAAAAACAAGACTGATCGGGTTTATTCAAAAGACTCAGCAGTTAGGCGCAGATGCGTTCGATGGTAAAGAATCTTTTTCTTTCGGAAAACTGAATTCCCAGGAATGGAATAATATGTTTGCTAAACATCTGAATCACCATCTGGCACAATTTGGTGTTTAATAAATCACACAACATGAAAAAAATTTTATTACTCCTCATTCTGACTGCCAATTTTACATTAGGGCAGATGCCGGATATCTCAAATACCTGGCTGAACAATAGTAAACCTTACATAGGGACTATTGGGAGCAAAGGCCAGGAACTGAAACTGAAGATCAATATTTCTGAACAGAATAAAAAGAATGACCAGGAATATTTCGTTTCAGGATATTCTCTTGTGGATACCAGTTATGCGAAATTTGAAGGGAAAATTACCATTTCAAAATATAAGGATTCCAAAAAACAGGGAACAGTATATGGAGAATATGAGCTGGCAGAAGAGAATAAAGGAAAACATTCGGGACTTTTCAAAGGAAAGTTTGTCTATAACTTCAAATGGAATAGAAAGACAGAGAAAATTGAAGGACAATCTATTGAGTTTATAGGAGACTGGAAAAGTTATGACGGAACTCTGGAGTTTAAAACTCAATTGAAAAACCAATAACTATGTTGAGAAGAATATTAGCTGTATTGGTTGGCCTTATCACAGGATCCGTTTGTATTACTGTGGTGGAAAAGATAGGGCATGCTTTGTACCCACCACCTGCACAGGCAGAGGCCGGAGATATGGAAGCTTTGAAATTGTATGTAGATCAGGCTCCTTTTATGGCTCTGTTTTTTATCATTATTGCCTATGCCTTGGCAGCAATTGTTTCAGGTTTTGTAGCCTCAAAAATCTCAAATAATGGGAAATATACAGCTGCTGCAATCTGTGGAATTATTTTTTTACTGATGACCATTTACATGATGGCATCTTTACCTTCTCCTATCTGGTTCTGGATTTTAGGAATTCTGGTATGGGGACTGGTTTTCGTAGGACATAAACTTGCTTTAAAAACAATAAAAATATGAAATTAGGAGCTTTTTCAATCAGTTTAAGTGTAAAAGATCTTCAGAAATCCAAAGACTTTTATGAGAAACTTGGGTTCACCACTATGGCAGGAACAGAAGCACAAAATTACCTGATCATGAAAAACGGGTCTACTCTTATCGGACTTTTTCAGGCGATGTTTGATGGGAATATGCTTACTTTCAATCCGGGATGGGATGAAAATGCACAGAATCTGGAATCTTTTGATGATGTGCGTGAAATTCAGAAAAAGTTAAGAGAAACTGGAGTAGAAATCGGGAAAGAAGCCGATGAAACCACTTCCGGTCCTGAGCATATCTATCTGAAAGACCCTGATGGAAATATGATTCTTATAGATCAACACAGATAATAATTAACAACACATTTATGATGAGAACATTTAAACGCATTTTTTTACTTTTAGCCACATTACTAATCATCTTGTTGGTTTGGGCTGCTTTTATTTCGGGAGACTGTAAATATGAAAAGTCGATTTCTATCAATGCTCCGGTAGAAAGAGTGTGGAAAAATACCAATACCCTCAAGGCAATGGATCAATGGAGTCCATGGAATGATCTTGATCCGGGTATGAAAAAAGACTGGACAGGAACAACCGGTCAACCCGGAGAAAAAGTTTGCTGGGACAGTAAAAATAAACAGGCAGGAAAAGGTTGTCAGGAATTAGAAAAAATAGATGAAACAGGTAAAAGAATAGATACAAAAATCAAATTTCTCACCCCTTATGAAAGTGAAGCAAATGCTTATGTAACAGTAGTTCCGGAAGGAAGCGGAAGTAAAGCAACATGGGGATTTACTTCAGAGATTCCTTATCCGTTTACTTTGATGAAACTGTTTATGAATATGGAGAAAGCTATTGGAAAAGATTATCAGAAAGGACTTTCAAGATTAAAAACCTTATCTGAAAAACCTCAATAAAATAAACTTAACTTAAAAAAACAAAACAATTATGGCAACAGTAAACGTTTACCTGACATTCAACGGAAACTGCAGAGAAGCATTCGATTTTTATAAATCTGTTTTCGGAGGAGAATATCCTTACATCGGAACATTTGGAGAAATGCCTCCAATGGAAGGAAAAGAAACGCCTGAAGAAGACAAAAACAAAATCATGCACGTTTCACTTCCGATCTCTAAAGAAACGATTTTGATGGGAAGCGATACAGGAGGAGAGTGGTCTTCCAACTTCAAAGCAGGAAACAACTTCTCTATTTCTGTGAATGCTGAATCTAAAGAAGAAGCAGACAAATTATTCGGTGGTCTTTCTGCTGGAGGACAAATAACAATGCCAATGGCAGATACTTTCTGGGGAGCTTATTTTGGAATGTTTAGTGATAAATTCGGAATCAACTGGATGGTAAACTATGACGATCCTGCTAAAATGCAGCAGCATCCATAAGATTTATATTTGAATTCAAAATATTCAAAAACCGACAGATAGCTGTCGGTTTTTTTATTATTTACTAGCTGTACCGCTTTTATTTCTTTTTAATGATTTTATAGCTTCCTGATGCTGTTGTGATGAGGTAAATGCCATCCGGTAGTTCGCTTATATCAAACTCATTTTTATCTTTTTCTGCTGCTGCAGATTTCATAAGTTTTCCAGCCTGGTCGTATAATGAAACTTTTTCGTTTTTTTTCAGGTCATCCATATAGAAGATACCAGTAGTAGGATTCGGATAAATATTCCCTTTGCCTTTGAGGACATTTTCCGAAGTTCCCAGCGTGGAAATTTTTGTCCATGTAAACGCATCCAGGCACATATAGACATATCCTCCGGTGGATTGCAGCTGGAGTTCATCAATGGTTGTATTGCTGTTATTCTGATTATTTAAAGTAGCAAGATCAATCAGGGTAAATCCGTTGTTAATGCCCGTTGTTCCCATTGTTGCATTGAATGTTGTATTAAAACCTGAAGTTTTTGTGGTGGTAAACTTTGTAACTCCTCCTAATTTTCCTGTAATGATCAGTGTTCCTGATGAGGTAGACTGGTTTAAAGCAGTATTACTCAGGAAGACCCAAAACTTGGATACGGTGAACATAGAATTGCTTTTAACACTGAAAGAAGGAGCATTAATATTGGTTGTTCCTGTATTGTCAATATAGACATTGTCATTCGCTGTTCCGTTCCAGCCGGTGTTTGGATAATTACTTTGAATTCTAAAAGTTCCGGCCTGTGAAATAATATTGAATGTATATCCATTGCTGGTAAAGCTTGTGCTGCCACCAGTTGAAGTTTCAAAAGTTACAGTGGTGATCTGTGCATTGATCGTTGTAATACTGCTTATGAAAGCAAGAATTACAAAAAAGATAATTTTTTTCATGATACAGATTTTTTAATGTTTACAGAAGATCATAAACTTTCTGTACTGTTGATATGCTCATGGGGTTTTCCTATAAAGGATACCACAAAGTAACCAAGAAATACAAAGAGATAACAGCGTATTAAATGCCTAATTGAAAAATGCGTAGAAATACGCAGTTTTGTTGTTTGTTATTATTATAATTTTGAAAAATGAATATTATGTTAATTAAAATGAAATTATTTCACGGTATGGTTAGTTTTTTTCATAACTTGTAATGTGTAGCTACAGTGACTTTATTCTAAACCTATTATATAATTTAAAACAAGAAAAACTATGGAACTACCAAAACACGCAATCTCATTAGATGATGCTAAAACATGGATCACAAATTGGCAAAACACAAAAGGTATTGACGGAATTTCAATAAAGGCCCACCTTATCCCTGCAAAGGATATCCATGATATTTTCATTAAAGACAAAGGATTTGAGAAATATCGCGGATATAATGCCATTACCAATGAAGGCGAATTTAAGTTTCTGATGGTAGGAGTGGATGCATATGATAATGATATTGTAAACTATGAAAAAGGAGATTATGTATATGATATGACAACACCTTGTCCAAGTGTATGTTCTGCCGAAAAATGGTGGAATCTGTAATCTGAAAATCAGAGATTATTGGATCATTGGATTGAAATATTGTCATTGATTGGAAAAGGCATTCTGCTGATCAATCTGGCAGTATACTGTATGGGCTTTTCAAGAGCAGGAAAAGCCTATACATTCTTCATCAGCTATCTGGCCTGGATATTAATATGTGAAATTGTTTTCTATGTATTGAATTCTCAGAAGATTAACAATCTGTTTTTCTCTCATTATTATCTGATCGGTCAGTTTTTGTTACTGGGGTTGTTCTTTCATGAAATTTTAATAGAAAAATACCAGAAAAAAGCAGCACGTACACTTTTAATTATCATTCCTGTAGTTCTCGTTATACAGTATATCATATACCCTGAAAAGTATTATGTTTTTAATCTATTTGAAATTTTTGTTACTTCTTATTCTATTATCATTCTTGCATTATTTCATTTATATAATATACTGGATACCAAAAAGAAATACAATTATATAAGTCTGGGACTTTTACTTTATCTGATAAGCAGTACCGTAATATTTTTGTCCGGAAATCTGTATACGGTGATGAACAGAAAACTGCATAAAGAGATTTGGGTATTCAATGTTGTTATGTTCATTGTGTACCAGCTCTTTATTCTGATAGACTATTTTTCTTCCCGAAAAAAAAATGTGTAATTACTGTTATGATTTTAAAAAATGAATGAAAATACAATTATTTCCACTATCGTTTATACCTTTCTGGCTTTTACCTTACTGGCCATTACCCTGATTATATTTTATTATTTTTCGAATAAGAAAATAACAAGAAACCTTATTCAGAAAAAAGAGCTGGAGGTGAGATATGAGAAAGATCTTACTCACGCCATTATCAGTGCTCAGGAAAAAGAAAGGCTGAGAATTGCCCAGGATCTGCATGATGATATTAGCTCAAAACTCAGTGTGGTTTCTTTAAATATCCATCTTTTGGATTTTGATAATTTGTCCAGAGAAGAATATAATGATCTGAAAAATAAAATAATACATCTGGTCAACAAAACAGCAGAAAGTGCCAGGCAGATCTCACATGATCTCCTTCCTCCGATTTTAGAAAAATTTGGACTCCATGCCGCAATAGATGCATTGTGCTCAGAAATTAACCTGTCCAAAACCCTGCAGGTTACTTATTCCAATAGTTTGTACTTTGCAAAAGCAGAAGAAGAAAAAAATTTGCATATCTTTAGAATACTTCAGGAGCTTATTAACAATTCCATAAAACATGGAGAAAGTACACATATTGGGATAGAATTTTTGGGAAAAGACGGAAAAAATACCTGTATCTATAAAGATGACGGGAAAGGATTTGATCTTAATGAAAATACATTGAAAGGTGGATTAGGCTTAAGAAATATCAGAAGCCGGGTAGAATTGATCAATGGAACACTTAAAATTGAAAGTGAAAAAAATAAAGGGATTGCTGTAGAATTTACATTTTAAATCGTTATAAAATGGAAAAGGATATAATTCGTGTAATAACCGTAGACGATGAAGCACTCTTTCGTCAGGGAATTTCATTGTTGATACAGAGAGAAAAAGATATTGAACTGGTAAGTGATTTCAGTAACGGGAAAGAGCTGCTTGACGAGCTTATAACCCTGGAAGAACTGCCTGATATTATCCTGATGGATCTCAATATGCCGGAAATTAACGGAGTAGAAGCTACCAAACAAATTCATGTCAAATATCCTCAGATCAGGATTGTTGCATTGACCAGTTATAATACAAAAGCGTTTATTGTCAATATGATACAGTCCGGAGCCTGTTCCTTCCTTAAAAAAAACTCTAGCCCTGCTGAATTGCTCACGGCAATCCGGGAAGTACACAGCAAAGGTTTCTTTTATAACAACGAGGTAATGGAAGCTTTACATCAAAACCTTACAGAACCTAAGAAAAAAGTTTCCAGCATTTTTGATGCCAACCATATTTCCAAAAGAGAAAAAGAAGTATTGGAACTCATCTGCAAACAATACAACACTTCTGAAATAGCAGATCAGCTTTTTATAAGTTCCAGAACCGTTGAAGGCCACCGTAACAGTCTTCTGCTGAAAACAGGAGCCAAAAATACGGCAGGTTTAGTGGTATATGCCATAGAAAGTAAAATTGCAGATATGAACTATTTAAAAGACAGGTTTGAATAAATATTCATGCCGTTGTTTTCATTAAAAATTAAATGAAATTTATATTTTCTGATTAAATTAGTTTTTGTATTATAAGCAGATACACATGATTTGTTTATGAAAAAATAATACTTTTATATTCTTAAATAATAACAATCAGAAAAATACAAAAGAATGAAATTTACGATCGAAAACATCAAAGCAGAACACCAAAAAGTAAAAACCGGAGCCGATTTTCCTCAATATATTCAAGCCATAAAAGCATTAGGTGTTTCTCATTACAAAGCATATGTCTCTGATGGAAATACAGAGTACTTTAATAATGAAAATCAATCTGTGCAGACCGGTAACAAATATGATGCTCTTCCCATTTCCGATACTTTAAACCTTGAAAATTTTAAAATAAGGCTAAAGCTTCACCAAGAAGGCGGAACAGATTACCTTACTTTCTGTAAAGACTGTGCAGAAAACGGAATCAATGGCTGGACAATGGATCTTCATGCAATGACCTGTACTTATTTTGACCAGAATGAAACGAATGTTCTGACCGAACAGGTTCCAGGATAATCTTTTACACAAATACGGATGCAGACCATTGCATCCTTACTTGTTTATAATAACTTATAAAATATTGTTTGCTATTATTGATTTAAAATATTAATTTTGTTAAAAACGATAGATAATAGTAATTGATAAACATGAGAAAGGTTTTTACGAAGTTGGCATTCACAGTATTAGGTTTTGGGTCCATTTTGACATTTGCTCAAAAAAACGATCTGGGAGCATGGTATATGTATTTTGGAAACAATAAAATCAGCAAGAAATTGAACTGGCACAATGAAATCCAGTACCGTAATTTCGATGCTGTAGGAGACCTGGAACAGTTACTGATCCGTACAGGAATCGGATATGATCTTACAGAGAACAATAACAATGTTTTATTAGGATACGGCTTCATTCTCAGCCAACCTTATGTAAACGGTGAGAAAAAAGAAAATATTGAACACCGAATTTTCCAGCAGTATATTACCAAACAGAAATTCGGGCGTTTCTATCTTCAGCATCGTTACCGTTTGGAAGAACGTTTTCTGCAGGATGATTTCAGAATGAGATTCCGTTACATGCTGGGACTGAATATTCCGATTACTCAAAAAGAAATGCTGCCAAAAACTCTTTATGCATCGGTATATAATGAAATTTTTCTGCATTTCAACAGTCCGGTTTTCGACAGAAACAGAGTGTATGGTGCTTTAGGATATGTCATCAACAAAAATATGAGGATTGAAGCAGGGTATATGAATCAGATTCAGGAGAACAGAAACCGAGGGCAGATTCAGATTGGTTTTTATAACAACATCCCGTTTACTAAAAACTAATAAAACTTTTACTGAATGCTGTGAAGAAAACCATTATTTAAAAATAGATCATAATAAACACTATAAAATAAACACTTATGCATTCAGGAAAAAGATTCGGAGCCCGGGAGTTCATTATCTGGACAAGACGGAGCATTTATGCGTTGGTTGTATTATCAGCTATTCCTACAGTCTTGTACTTTTTAGGCTGGAAGTTTCTTTCTGTTCCATGGCAGCCTATTGCCATCATGGGGACAGCTGTTGCCTTTATTGTTGGATTTAAAAATAATGCCAGCTACAGCAGACTCTGGGAAGCAAGACAAATCTATGGATCTATTATCAATGACAGCCGTAGTTTTGGATATATCCTGAGAGATGCACTGCTCTCTAAAGATCCTGGTAAAGTAAAAGAAATGTTTCTTCGTCATTATGCATGGCTTACTGCATTGAGATTTCAGCTTCGTGAACCGAGAGCATGGGAAAATATGGGCACAGACCAGTTTGATGAATATGCCAAAAAATATGATATTCCGGAGAGACTGACCAAACTGGATGAAGAATTGAAAAAATACCTTTCCGAACCTGAACTTCAGTATATTTTAAGCAAAAAGAACAGGGCTACCCAACTGATGGCGAAGCAGAGTAAAGCTTTGTCTGAAGCCTATGAAAAAGGAGAACTGAATGACTTTCAATGGACACAGATCAATCAGCAATTGGTGAAGTTTACCGACGATCAGGGAAAAGCTGAAAGAATTAAAAACTTTCCCTATCCAAGAAATTTCTCTTCCATCACCACGTATCTTTTGCTGCTCTTTATTGTTTTCGTTCCTTTCGGATTATTGAAAGAGTTCGACAAATTAGGGGAAGGAACCATGGTAGAAGGATGGACATTATGGTTCAATATTCCGTTTTCTTTACTGGTGACCTGGTGTTTCCATACCTTAGACAACGTAGGAGAAGCTTCTGTTAATCCGTTTGAAGGGAGTGCCAATGATGTGCCGATTACTCAGATCAGCCGTACTATTGAAATCGATATGAGAGATATGTTGGATGAATCTGATCTTCCGCCAGCCATCACTCCAAAGAATAATATTGTACTTTAATTCTTTCCGTTTTTATAATGTATGAAGATGGTTGTAAAGAAAAAGTCTAAACTTTGGATGAAATTAAACCTATAAGGTTTGGGAAATTAGATTTGGACATCAAACCCAAATAAAAATACTTAACACTTAAAAAAACTTATTTAAAAATGATTCACAGCTATGTTATAATATCCATTGCAGTACTGCTGTCTGTGATGATATTGGTAATGATCGGCCAGAAATTAAAAGTTGCTTATCCTATTTTCCTTGTTATTGCAGGATTACTGATAAGCTTCGTGCCGGGAATGCCGCGTATTGAAATAGAACCTGACCTTGTCTTTCTGATTTTTCTGCCGCCTATTTTATTTGAAGCCGCATGGTTTACTTCATGGCAGGATTTTCATAAATGGAGAAAGCAGATTTTTTCCATGGCTTTCGGACTGGTGTTTTTAACATCCATTGTCGTGGCTTATCTTTCATCTTCCATTATTCCGGGGCTTACTGTAGCTATGGGATTCTTGCTGGGAGGTGTGAATTCTCCGCCGGATGCAGTAGCCGCAACTTCGGTTCTGAAACATATGAAAATCCCTAAAAAGATCACCAATATTTTGGAAGGAGAGAGCTTAATCAACGATGCATCCAGTTTAATTGTATTTAAATTTGCTCTGGCTGCCGTTATTTCAGGACAGTTTATCTGGAGAGATGCCGTTCAGGATTTCTTTACCATGGCCATTGGAGGGATTGCGGTAGGAGTGGCAGTAGGCTTTCTGTTTGGAGCTTTATTGAGGATTATTCCTACCAATTCCAATATTGATACCATTATTACCCTTATTGTTCCTTACATTATGTATGTGGGAGCAGAGCATTTTCATTTTTCTGGAGTATTGGCAGTGGTTGCCGGAGGTTTACTGATGTCCTATAATTCGCATTGTTATTTGAGTCATACCTCAAGGATACAGTCCGGAAATGTATGGAGTGTTTTGATATTCCTGATGAATACCATCATCTTTATCCTGATTGGTCTGGAATTGCCGATTGTAGTGGAAGGAATGAAAGAATATACTATTTCAGAAGGTATTTTCTACAGTGTAGTGATTGGTGGAGCGATTATCGGAACAAGAATTTTGTATAGTTATTCATTAATGTATTTCCCAAGAGTCTGCTCTAAAGAATTAAGATTAAAAGTTCCCAAACCGGATTGGAGAGAACCGTTTATCATCAGCTTTGCAGCAATGAGAGGAGTGGTTTCGCTGGCAGCAGCCTTGTCAATTCCTGCTTTTTTACCTAACGGAGAAGCGTTTCCACACAGAAATATTATTTTATTTGTCACTTTCGTTATCATATTGATTACCTTGGTAGGACAAGGTTTATTGCTGAGTCCGATCTTGAAATTATTGAATATTCAGGATGCAGGAAGTGAATTGCCGGAAGAAAAACAGGAAGTAATCCTTATGCGAAAACTGAAAGAAACCGCATTGCACAAACTGGATAATGATTTTTCTGAATTAGCCGTAACCAACAGTCTGGTACGTCATCAAAAGCACAAATTGGAAAATGAAATGATGCTGATGGCAGATAAAGCCCAATGCATGGCTTCCACAGGAGATTATGTAACCGCTATCAATCAAAATAAAGATGTGCTTCGACAGATCATTCAGGCGCAGAGAAACGAATTGCACAGAATGAAAAGAGAAAAGATATTTGATGATCATGTGATGAGAACTATTGAAATGCAGTTGGATTTTGATGAAGCCAAGATTACTGGTTTTTCACATGGGTAATTAAAAAGAAAACCACCAAAGTCACAAAAGAATATAGATTGGAATAAGCTCGAATTGTGGAAGTACACTTAAACTTTAAACAATTAAGAGATAAAATTTTTGTGCCTTTTGTGGTTAAAGATTATAGGTAAAATGTGTACATTTAAACATATTAAATCCATAATATGAGTACACCAATCACTGTTCAGTACACCATCAATGCTCCAGCCGAAAAAGTCTGGAAAGCATTAACTGATAAAAACGAAATGAAATCCTGGTATTTTGATATCCAGGATTTTGTATTGGAAGCAAGGCAAGAATTTAATTTCTATGAACCTGGAGGAGCCAATAAATACCATCATCATGGTGAGATTTTAGAAATTATACCCAACCAAAAATTAAAACACACCTGGTCTTATCCTGATTTTTCGGCACTGAAAACCATTGTAACCTGGGAGTTGTTGCCCGAAAACGGACAGACTGTGGTAAAACTAACTCATGAGGATATTGAAAATTTCAAAGAGTTGGGAGAAGGTTTTTCAAGAGAAAACTTTACAGAAGGGTGGAACACAATTTTGGGACAGAGTTTAAAAGAATATTTAGAAAAATAAAAAATGATCACATTACACCTTTTTACGATAGATGATGCTCCACAACTGATTTCAAAGATAAAAGATGAAAAGATGCTTCTTCAGTTTGCCGGACCTGTATACCGTTTCCCTCTTACAGAAGAACAGTTGGAAAAAGATTTGTCTGATGAAAACAGAACTCTTTTTAAAATTACAGATCAGATCGGAAGTACAATCGGACATGCTCAGATTTTTTTAAAAGAAAAAACATTCCTGCTGGGAAGAATTTTGATCTGGGACGAAAACAATAGAGGAAAAGGCTACGGAAAAAAAGTTATGCAGGAGCTTTTGAAATATGGGTTCAATCATTTTGATAAAGAAACAGCAGAACTGAACGTTTACGATTGGAATACCGGAGCTATAGAATGTTACAAGAAAGTAGGTTTTGCTTTTGATCCTTATGTTAAGAGTGAAGCCAAAATAGATCAGGAAACATGGGTTTCTCTGAATATGAAAATCAATAAAAATACCTTTGAATTACAGGAATCATGACAGAGTTTACAGGACTTCGCCCTATTTTCTGGACAGAAAATCTTGATGAAACCATCGCATTTTATATGAATGTTCTCGGATTTACACTGATGGGCAGAAATGACGACTGGCAATGGGCTTCTCTTCGAAAAGATGAGGTGTACATTATGCTTTCTCAGCCTAACGAGCATGAAAACAATGCTTCAATCGGGTTTTCAGGATCATTTTATTTCAATGTAAATCAGGTGGATGATCTTTGGGAAGACCTTAAAACAAAAGCCAAAGTCTGCTATGAAATTGAAACTTTTGAATGGGGAATGAGAGAATTTGCAATATATGACAACAATGGATACATATTACAATTTGGTGAACCCGTAGATAATATTGGCAATACGGAATAAAATTTGCTATTTTTGGAGAAATATTTAGAAATTCAATGAAAAAAAGTATAATAGCGGGTTTCGCAGCGATTTTATTATTGGCGTCTTGTAATAAGGATAAAGAGATTCTTAATACATTAAACACTTATAATACTTCAATGGAGGCGAAGGGATACCATTTCGGAGATAAGCTTGAGCTTCCGAAAGAGGTAACGGAAAATGCAGAAAGCGTAACAATCAGCTTTGGAGATAAAGAAACAACAGATTTAACAATTGACCCTAAATTTTTTACATTAGGGGACAATGCTGTTACCTTCAACATTAAAACAAAGGGAGGTGAAGTCCTTAATCAGGATGCTACCATCAATGTATTTGCAAAAAATCCTGAAAAAAATATTCCTTATCAGATTGTAGCCGAATATCCTCACGATCCTAAAAACTTTGTACAGGGTTTCCAGATCGAAGGAAATACTATTTATGAAAGTGACGGACAAAACGGATCTTCACAGATTTTAAAATACACGCTGGGAACAACCACTCCGTTGGCTTCTACAAAACAGGCTCAGGAAGACTTTTCTGAAGGAAGTACCATCGTGGGTGATAAAGTGTACCAGTTGACATGGCAGAGCAAAAAAGGATATGTTTATGATAAAAGTTCATTAAAGTTGCTTTCAGAATTTGCTTATCCAAATGTATTAGGTGAAGGTTGGGGATTAACATATGACGGGAAAAGCCTGATTGCTTCTGATGGAAGTAAGCTTTTATATTTCCTTGATGTAAACGATCCTTCAAAACTGATTAAATATATTGCAGTTGCAGGAAGTTCTCAGGCTTATGACCAGTTGAACGAGCTGGAATACCACAACGGATTTATCTATGCCAACGTATGGCAGAAGCCGATTATTTTAAAGATCAATCCAGCCAATGGAGAAGTAGTGGGAACTTTTGATTTTACAGAAATCGCAAAACAGAATACCAAAGGAAGTGATGATGTACTGAACGGAATCGCTTTCAAAGGAGAGAATATGCTGGTAACTGGAAAGAACTGGCCAAAGATTTATGAAGTTCAGATCAAATAATCTGATTCTATTGATAAAAAACAAAAATAGCGTTCCCTCGGGAGCGTTATTTTCGTTTTAAGGATTAAATTTTAGTATTTTTGGCAAATGATTAATACCTTTATGAAGCGAAACATTACTTTGGGTTTTGCAGCAGTTCTATTCTTGGTTTCTTGCAGTAATAAAGAAAAAATGCTTGATTCTCTGGCGGATTATAACAATGCAAAAGAAGCAAAAGGATATCATTTCGGAGATAAGCTTGAACTTCCAAAAGAGGTAACAGAAAATACAGAAAGCATTAAGATTAGCTTTGGAGATAAAGAAACAGCAGACTTAACGATTGATCCTAAATTTTTCACACTAGGAGATAATAAAGTGGTCTTTGTAATTAAGACCATTAGCGGGGAAGTGCTAAATCAGGATGCTACAATCAATGTATTCACAAAAACATCTGAGCAGAATATTCCCTATACAATAGTGGCTGACTATCCTCATGATCCCAAAAACTTTATTGAAGGTTTTGTGGTAGAAGGAAATACAGTGTATGAAAGTGATGGTATGAAAGGGGCTTCCCAGCTTATCAAATATACTTTAGGATCTTCAGTTCCTAAAATTCTGGCTAAGCAGCCCGCTGATATTTTCTCTGAAGGTTGTACAATTGTAGGAGATAAGGTATATCAGCTGACCTATCAGAATAAAATTGGTTTTATTTATGATAAAAATACTTTGAAAAAAATATCCGAATTTCCATTGCCTGGCGTAATTGGAGAAGGTTGGGGGCTGACCTATGACGGAAAAAACCTGATCGCTACGGATGGTTCAAAGAATCTTTATTTTCTGGATGTTGAGAATCCTTCAAAAGTGGCAAAAACTTTAGCCGTTGGCGGGAATTCTACCATTTATAATCAACTCAATGAACTTGAATATCACAAGGGATTTATCTACGCTAATGTTTGGCATCAACCTGTCATTCTAAAAATTAATCCTGCAAACGGAGAAGTCGTAGGTAAACTTGATTTCACACAATTGACCAACGAAAATGATAAGGGAGACAGCGAACATGTTTTAAACGGAATTGCTTTTAAAGGAGATAATATGCTGGTGACAGGTAAAAACTGGGAGAAAATTTATGAAGTCGCTTTTCAATAAACTTATTATATCTTTTGTAGAGCAGTCCTTTTCAGCAATAAGATGGTCTCAAATTTGATGAACCTCAAAGAAGATTCTATCAGACTTAACCATCTTTTGAGTAACGTTATTTTTTAGTAAATTCAAGACATTAAAAAAACAGAGTGAAGCTTTTAAACTTAATATTTTTTTTCCTTTTCTGTACGGTTTCAGCGCAGAATATTCTTCCTTTAGATACATTGAAACTAAAGGAGGCCAAAGATATGCTTGCTGACGACTATGGAAATTTGTATATCTATAAAAACAAAGATTTCAGTTTTACCAAATATGATTCTTTAGGAAAGCAGATCGGAAAAATGATGCTTACTGTTCCATACAAAGTTCAGACAGTTCAAAATCCTCTGAATGTTCCGTTATTTTCTGAAAATGCCCAGGAAATGAAATTTGTAGACCAGAATATGAATGAAATTCAAAAGCTTGATTTTAAACAGAAATTCGGTTTTATAAGAATGACATATGCGGAAGACCTGCAACAGATGTGGCTCCTGGATGACAGTACAAAACGTCTGATACAGTACAATTTCAGAAACGATACCACCATCAACTCATATCCTTTTGATATCAGTTTTGAAGATTTAATGGATATGCTGGTCTATGAAAATAAGGTCTATATCTTAACAAGAAAACATATCAGGATTTACAGCCTGAAATTTGAAAAACTTTTCGAAGCCCCTCTGGAAAACGGAAAACGTTTTCGAAGAGAGAATGATATGATCCTGGTGGTGGCCAGTAATTTCATTTCACAATATGTCCCTGAAAAAGGGATGACAACCATTTTTGAAGATCAGGAAGCGCAAATTGTGGATAAAAACATCCTCTCTTATTTTGCAATCAAAGGGAACAAACTCTATCTTTACAGCCTTGAAAAAGTAAAGAAAGCCAAACAGCAAAAACAGCTCGAAGCTCAGCCGGAATCTCTACAGCCATCTACAGAAAAGCCAGCAGAAACAACTGAAGAGAAACCTGATGAGAATACAGCAGAGAAACCTTCAGACAATACCTTACAGAAATTGATTGAAGACACTTCTAAAGTTCAGACTGAAGCCATCGAAAAACTTATCAACTAATCAGTAATACAAGGAAAAAGAATATTATGCATATTGCAGTTACAGGAAACATCGGAGCCGGAAAAACAACTTTGACAACGATGCTTTCCAAGCATTACGGATGGGATGCACAATTTGAAGATGTAGATCATAACCCTTATCTGGAGGATTTTTATTCCGATATGAGCAAATGGAGTTTTGCATTACAGGTCTATTTCCTGGGAAGCAGATTCCGTCAGGTGAAAGAGATTAGAGAAAGCGGGAAAAACATTATTCAGGATCGTACCATCTATGAAGATGCCCATATTTTTGCAGAAAACCTGAATGATATGAATCTTCTTTCAGACAGGGATTTTAATAACTATTCATCAGTTTTTGATTTGATGAAGTCTTTTGTATCAGCTCCGGATCTTTTAATCTATTTAAAATCAGATGTTCCTAATCTGGTTAAAAAAATCTACAAAAGAGGTCGTGAGTATGAAGCATCCATCAGTATTGAATATCTTTCAAAACTGAACCAGAAATATGAAAAATGGATTTCCAATTATACGGAAGGAAAACTTCTGATTGTAGAAGTGGATGATCTTGATTTCGTTGAAAAACCTGAAGATTTCGGATTTATTCTGGAGAAAATTG
Source organism: Chryseobacterium metallicongregator (assembly GCF_031324065.1). Classification (NCBI taxonomy): domain Bacteria; kingdom Pseudomonadati; phylum Bacteroidota; class Flavobacteriia; order Flavobacteriales; family Weeksellaceae; genus Chryseobacterium; species Chryseobacterium metallicongregator. The sequence goes on along the minus strand of NZ_JAVIXS010000001.1, from coordinate 672,504 downwards.
AAGCCGAACTTCACGGTTTGTTTTAACATATTTTTATCAGAAAATTAAGACATACTCAGGGTAATTCTTTTTAAATTTGTTTAGGTCAAGTTTAATTTTTTGAATAATTAATTATATCATGGTAGTTAAAGTTTTACATAACGGAAACTGTTCAAAGTCAAATGCTGTATTAGAGTATCTTGACGAAAACGGAGTACCTTTTGAAATCATTAATATTGTTGAAGATCCGTTAAGTCCGCTTGAAATAAGAACAGTATTGAAAAAGCTGAACCAAAGTGTTTTTCATATCATTCGTAAGACAGATAAGCTGTATATTGAAAACTATGCAGATAAAAACTATTCAGAAGAAGAGTGGATTAAGATTCTTTCTGAAAATCCATCTCTGATACAAAGGCCGATTCTGGTAAAAGGATCAGTAGCAATGCTGGGAAGACCTATTGAAAATGTAAAGTTCTTTATTGAAAAATAGATCAACTTAATAAATAAAAAAATCCGTTCTTTTAAAGAGCGGATTTTTTATGTTATTGAGTTTCAGTTTTGTTGGGCCCATTGATTATCTTATATAAAGCTTCCAGTTCTTTTGGAGGTCGTCCGGAATCAAAATCTGAAGAAGTATATTCCTTTCCGTTAGAGGTAATGATAATGGATGCAATCATTGCCCGGTCAGAATGCCTGCCCTCTGTAGGAGCTTTAAGATCTGATATCTTGGATAAGTCAATGGTTTGAGCCAGTCTGGAAACCGTCTGCCATTCCGCAGGAGATATTTTAGTAGTAGTAATTTCTTCGTTAATATTGGATTCTTTTGAAGAAGGGGTGAAGACTATATTTCTGCTGAATCCTCTTGTTCTTTCTATCAATTGGATCTGTTCAATCTTTTGTTGTTGAACTGCAGAGGAAATATTGCTGGTATTATTCTCGGTGTTATTTTTGTGCATACAGCTTGTAGCAGAGGTTGCCAAAATAATATTAAATAGGATCAGTTGGATGTTCATCATGTTCTGTTTTTAAGTTTTAAATAATAAAAAACCGCTTCATGATGATGAAACGGCCTTTGTTTTTACAATAGAATAACGCCTTCTATTTTTGCTACTTCTTTATAAATATTCACTACCTGATTGGCATCCAAAACAAATGCATTAATATTGCAGGCAGTGTATTTTCCATTTTTGCTTTCGCGGTTTCCCAGTGTAAATTTAATACCATCAAAAACTCTGTAAATTTCAGTAAGTTTTGCCTGGTCTGTAGGAATAATAAATTTAAATAAATAATCCTCCGGAAAATCATGATGATCTTCCAGTTTTTCCTTCAAAGACTGATAAAAATCTTCAGGACTTGCGTGTTGATTTCCTTGTAATATATCCATCTGCAATTGTTAATATAATATAAATATAACGAAAAATTTCCTATTTTCCAAATGGCCCCAGCAGAGACTTGGAGTTCTGGTGTTCATAATCTTCTATGATATTGAATAATCCATTTACCAGCTGTTCAGAAGCCAGTTTACTCAATCCTCCGGAATTGACAGTGTTATTATTTCCCCCTAAAAGACTGCCCAGAAAATTACTTCCTGATAACGCTGTATTAATGGTTTTTACAATCCCATATTCATTCAGTTTTTCATCTACTTTAGGAGCGATCGCTGCAATAAGCTGTTGAGATGTTTTTTCCTTCAGAATCTGGGTTGCGGTAGTTCCTTGCATAATTCTGGTTACATCCTGAGCATTCAGGCTGTTTACTGCATCCTGCAAAATAGGCTTTGAGGTATTAACCGTATAAGCTGCTGCCTGTGCAATATAATCTCTTTCTTTAGCTACCAGTGAAGGTGCAATTTTCTCCAGCGTAGAATTGATATCTCTCAGCTCTTTTGGAAGCGCTTTGTCTACCATATTATTTTGCAGAAACGCTTCTTTATTTCCGTAGATACCCATTCCCTTATCAATACCATTGAGCAGAATCCTTTTGATAATGGAAAGCCCCATGTCGGACGTGGCCAATGATGTGCAAGATTGTACACTGGTGGTAATAACAGCACCTGTCCCGATGATAAGAGCGGCTGCAATGATATACTTTTTCATTGATCTTTTTATTATTTGCTTTATAAATGCTTTTCTCAAAAACTGCACCAAAGGTAATTACTATTCTGTATTTAACAAAATATTAAATTGAGTGTTGGATTTGGTGAATTTTTTGGATGAAAATGTTAATTTAACATTAATAAAATAATGATAAATTGATAATTATTTTGAATATAAAATTATAAAATTTAAAGATTTATCATTTTTGATTTAATAAAAAAGGGCGATGTTTAAATATTTAAGATAATTTAACATTGTTCGATATTTTTTATATTTTTGGCTAATGTCTTTTTTTGAGATTTTAAATAACTCCACTATTTAAAGACAAAATTGAATTTGATTTATTTGAATAAAATTGAAACTATATGAAACAAAGTAATTTAAAGTATCCATGTCTCATTGCCGTGTTGTATTTCGGGATGAACGTGAATGCACAGGTTACGCAGGATTCTGCTAAAGTCCAGAAGATTGACGAAGTCGTGATGATTGGATATGGTAGCCGTAAAAAAGTAGATAATACAACAGCTATCAGTTCTATCAGTGCGGAGGAAGTAACCAGAACCAAAGTATTGAACGCATCACAGGCTATTCAGGGAAAAGCAGCCGGAGTACAGGTAACTGCATCCGACGCACCCGGATCTACTCCTACAGTAATGATCAGAGGACTGGGGACTGTATTGGGAGGGCGAACGCCTTTATTTGTGGTGGATGGAATATATACTGATAATATTAATAATATCAATTCCAATGACATTCTTACCTATGATGTACTAAAAGATGCGGCAGCCTTAGCCATTTATGGTAACAGAGCAGCTAACGGAGTAATCATTATTACTACAAAATCAGGTAAAGGAAAATTAAGTGTTTCTTATGATGGATTAGTAGGATTCAGAAGTCCTTTAAAAACGGTTAAAATGGCCAATGGATCTGAATTTGCAAATTATAATAATGCGGGCAAAACAAGTACTTATCTGAATCCTAATCAGCCTTACAGTACAGATTGGTTTAAAGAAATTACCAGAACAGGGATTTATAATCAGCATAATGTTTCTATTTCAGGATCTTCTGAAGCTGCAAAATATTTCTTGAGTTTAGGAAATTATGAAGAGCAATCTATCCTTAAAGGGACCAATTATAACAGGACAACAGTAAGAACAAATAACGAGTTCAGAATTTCTAAAGGAATCAGATTAGCTCAAACTTTGAGTGCTACTTTTACCAATGATACACCAAAATCATTTGGTGCTTTTACCAATGCATACAAGCAGTCACCGCTAGTTCCTGTAAATTATCCGAATGGCAAATATGGCCAGCCTATTTATGATGCCAATGGGAATATCAGTTATGTGGGAGGACGTTTTAATAATGTTGGAAACCCGGTGATGCAACTTGCCTATGATAACCAAAGAGGAAAGAATTTCTTATTGCAGGGTGGTTTAAAATTAGATATTGATATTTACAAAGATTTGAAATTTACTTCTCAGTTTAGTGGAGAGTACAATAATTATAAATATTACAACTTTGTAAACTCTAAAGCATTCTGGTTAGATAGTGATCCAACAAGAGTTGAAAGTGGTTATGATGCTTCTCTGCCTCTGACAAGATTAACCAATAAAAACCAGAACTATTACAACTGGGTACTTAATAACTATTTAACGTATACCAAAAAAGTAGGAAACCATGATATTGAAATTGTAGCCGGTACAGAAACTTCAGTAGCAAATGGTCTTGAAACTTTAGTGATCAACAGAAAGAATGTACCTGTTTCACAAGATTACTGGAATCTGGATGGTGTAGATTACTATGGAAATTTATTTAGTGATAATACAACCAAAGCTATTGAATCTATAAAAGGTAACAGAAATACAACACTTTCTTATTTCGGAAGACTTCAGTATAAATTCATGAACCGTTATTTATTAAGTGGAACTATCAGAAGAGACGGGTCATCTCAGTTTGCTGAGGGGCATAGATGGGGGACATTTCCATCATTTGGAGCCGGATGGATCATTTCTGAAGAAAGCTTTATGCAGGATGGATTCTTTAACCTTTTAAAATTAAGAGGAGGCTGGGGTAAACTGGGTAATCAGAAAGTTCCGTTAAACTACCTACCACTTTCATCTGGAGCAACTTATAATTACGGATTTGGAACATCGCCTGTAAGCAATGGAGTAACTGTTAACCAGGGATATGATCCGGATTTAGGATGGGAAGTGACTGAAGAAACTTCTTTAGGATTGGATTTTGCGATCCTGGATAAGAGGTTGTCCGGTAGCTTTGATGTTTATAACAGAAAAACCAATAACCTTATTTTAGGAGTAGTACCTTATCTTGCAACAGGTATTTCTGATGTGAATTATTCACATATGGGAAGTGTCGTTAATAAGGGAGCTGAGGTGAGTTTAAACTGGTCAGATAAATTAAGTGAAGATTTCAGTTATTCAGTTGGAGCTAATTATTCTTACAATAAAAATAAACTTGCGAGAATTGATACCTCAAAACCGGTTTCTCAGATTATTGGAGGAAACCTGGGGAACGGAGTAGATACAAAACTATTTAATGCTTCAGCAATAGGCTATGCTTTAGGAAGTTTCTATTTATATGAAACGGATGGTTATGATGCGAATGGTAACCTGAAATTTAAAGATCTGAACGGTAATGGTGTTATGGATGGAGGAGACAGACGTTTCTTTGATTCCTACATACCGAAATCTACATTAGGGGTAAACATTTCCATGTCTTATAAAAACTGGGACTTTGCGCTTAACGGATACGGAGCTTTTGGATTTAAAGTTTATAATGGTAAAAAAGCACAAAGAAATGGAGGAGAGAATGTTGAAGCATCAGTAGCCAATAATTTCTGGTCAGCATCCAATACAAATGCTGGAAACCCTGTAAATCCTTCAAGTATTCCTGTAGCCTCTAATTTCTATTTGGAAAGTGGAGATTATTTCAGAATCAATAATATTTCGGTAGGATATACATTTAGAAATGTAACGGATTATATGAAATCTATCAAGCTTTATGTGAGCGCAATTAATCCAATTGTATTCCAGAAATATTCGGGGTATTCGTCAGAATTATCAGGATATAATCCTGCAGATCCAACAGCAGAAGGAGATCCTTACAAACGTGCTGGGATAGAGTTGGATGCTTATCCTACATTGAGGTCTTTTGTATTTGGTGTTAACCTAAATTTTTAAAAAAATGAATAAGAAATATATCATAGCAGCTGCATTTTTAATTTTAGGAGCTGTTAACCAGAGTTGCAGCAATGACTTTATTGATGTATCTCCTACAGAAAAAATTCCCGAAGCTGCTTTGGGTGAAATATATAATAATAATGAAGGAGCCAATAGTTTGGTAACTGCTATTTATGCCAAGTTTTTAGACTGGAATATGAGTACTTTTGCATGGATTGGAGTAACATCCATCGTTTCAGATGATGCTGATAAAGGTTCAAGCCCAAGTGATTCAGGTTCTGATAAAGATATTCTGGATGCACTGAATTTTAATGCGGCAACTCCATCATTCAAAGAGCTGTTTGCCTCCAATTATCAAGGGATTAACAGATGTAATCAGGCATTGAAATATCTTCCTCAATTAGATAAAGCTGATCCCCAACTACGTGCAAGATTAACAGGTGAAGCTAAGTTTTTAAGAGCGTTCATGTATTTTACTTTAGTGAAATCTTTTGGAGGTGTTCCATTAGTAGATCACGTTCCTGTAACAGGAGTTGAGGCAGATAAACAAATGACACTTACCAAAAAAAGCAAAGAAGAAGTTTACGCATTTATTGAAAAGGATCTTAAAGATGCTATTGCCGTTCTACCCAACAAATCAGCTTACGGAGCAAGTGACTTAGGGAGAGCATCTGTTGGTGCAGCTCATGCTTTATTAGCTAAAGTGTATTTATATCAGAAAAAATGGCAGTTGGCTGTAGATGAGACCAATTTGGTTACAGGCTATTCACTGACGCCTGTTTTCCAGGATATCTATAAGGTTTCAGGAGAAAATAATGCTGAATCCGTTTTTGAAATCAACGGTACGGGAGGAACAGCTGGAAGAGCAATTCAACAGTACAGTCAGGTTCAGGGAGCAAGAGGTACTACAGGATGGGGCTGGGGATTTGCTACACCTACCCAAGGTCTGTATGATGCATACTCTGCAACAGATTCAAGAAGAGATGCTACGATTATCCACAGAGATATGACTTTATATGATGGATATTACGTAGGTCCAAATACAGAAAATAAATTCTATAACTATAAAGCTTATTCTTCAAATTATAGAGATCAGGCTTCCACAGATGTAAATATTCGTTATCTGAGATATGCTGAAGTGCTATTAATCAGAGCTGAAGCAATGAACGAACTGGGACAAACATCTGCGGCTATTCCTTTCCTGAATCAGGTAAGAAACAGAGCTAACATTGGCAATACTCCTGCTTCTTCCCAGGCAGATGTAAGATTAGATATTTGGAAACAAAGAAGATTGGAGCTTGCTTTTGAGCATGACAGATGGTTTGATCTTGTAAGAACAGGACAAGCACAAGCAGCGATGGCAGCTGATGGTGGTAAAAAATTCATTGTTGGAAAACATGAAGTGTTCCCACTTCCACAAGACTTCATCATGGAAGCTGGTGGATTATCTGCTCAAAACCCAGGCTATTAAAATAAACCATAAACATTAGAGGAGAATGAAAGTTCTCCTCTTCTTTTAGTTAAAAACCCTATAAAAAGAGATCTCATGAAAAGGAACGTATTATCAATGGCTATCACCTCTTTATTCTTTGTGTATTCCTGTAAAAATGCTCCCGTTGCCAAATTGGAAGCTGGAAAAACTGAAGCGGTAAAAAGCAATATCACAGATGAACAACTGATGGACAGAGTACAGAAAGATGCTTTAAAGTACTTCTGGGATTACGCAGAACCCAACTCAATGCTGGGAAGAGAGCGTTACCATGAAGACAATATCTATCCGGATAACGATAAACACGTGATCACTACAGGAGGCTCAGGATTTGGGTTGGCAACTATTCTGGTAGGCGTAGAAAGAGGATTTGTTCCAAGGAAAGAAGCAGTGAAAAGACTTACTCATATCATGGATTTTCTGGCAAAAGCAGACCGTCACAAAGGGGCATGGTCACATTGGATCAACGGGGAAACAGGAAAAACAGTTCCTTTCGGAAAAAAAGATAATGGAGGAGATCTTGTAGAAACAGCATTCCTTACCTCAGGAATACTGATGATCCGGGAGTATTTTAAAAACGGAAATGCAGAAGAAAAAGCCCTGGCAGCAAAATGTGATGAGTTATGGAAAGGAATTCAATGGAACTGGTATACCAAAGGAGGTCAGAAGGTTCTTTACTGGCACTGGTCACCGGATTACCAATGGGAAATGAATTTTCCTCTGGAAGGATATAATGAATGTCTGATCACGTATATTTTAGCCGCATCTTCACCTACTTATTCCATTGATGCTGAAACCTATTATAAAGGCTGGACCAGAAATGGAACTTACCTTACAGATAAAACAAAATACGGATTACCTCTGTACGTAAAACACAACTATGCCGAAGAATATGGCGGACCGCTATTCTGGGCGCAATATTCATATATCGGTCTTGATCCGACTGGATTATCAGATAAACTTGTCAAAAATTATTTTGACGTCAATAAAAATCAAACCCTCATCGACTATAAATATTGCGTTGAAAATCCAAAACAATGGAAAGGTTATGGACCAAACTATTGGGGACTTACAGCCGGTTATACAAGAAACGAGGACGGAAGTACCGGCTATACCGCTCATATGCCAGGCAATGATAATGGAGTAATCACTCCTACAGCTGCATTGAGCAGTTTTCCCTATACACCTAAAGAATCCATGGCTTTCCTGAGATTTATATACACTCAAAAACCTGAATTTATAGGATCAGCAGGGCCTTACGATGCTACGTCTATCAATTATAAGAATTGGTTTACCCCAAGATATCTGGCCATTGATCAGGGAACCATAGCACCCATGATTGAAAATTACAGATCAGGATTCCTTTGGAAGCTGTTTATGAATGCTCCTGAAATTCAGCAGGGATTAAAAAAACTAAGCTTCCAGTCAGCCAAATATGGAATAAAATAATTCAATAGAAACGGATTATTATCCTGAGCATAGTCGAAGGGAGCCCGTTTAAATAAAAAAGATCAAATCCGCTGGCTTTATCCAAAATCTAAATAACAATATGAAACTAAAACTGAAATATATCCCTCTTTTATTATTGCCGTTTTCATTGCAACTGAATGCGCAGGAGATAAAAGGGGAACTCAATAAAGAAATTAAAAGACAGGAAAAACTCTCCTATATTCTGGATTACCCTAAGAATACAAAAGGGAATGTTCCTTTGATTGTTTTTCTACACGGCTCCGGAGAGCGTGGAACTAATCTTGATTTAGTAAAAGCACACAGCCCGTTTACCTATAAAAATCTGATTAAAGAACCTGTAGCCATTCTGGCACCTCAATGTCCGGAAGGAACATGGTGGGATACCGTTACCGTCTATAATCTGATCAAAGAAATTCAGAAGAAATATAAAATTGATGCTTCACGCATTTATCTCACAGGACTTTCCATGGGAGGCTGGGGAACTTTAAAGCTGGCCATGGAACATCCGGAAATGTTTGCTGCTGTAGCTTCAGTCTGCGCACCGACAGATCAGGTAATGACTGCCAATATTCATCAGTTTAAAAACCTGAATATGAAAATATTTCATGGCGGAATGGATGATATTGTATTGCCCGCTAATGCTTTTAATTTTTATCAAAAGCTGCATCCTGTAAACCCAACAGCAGAATTGGTTATCTTCCCGAACGACAATCATAATTCATGGGATTCAGCCTATTCAAACCCAGATTTGTATGAATGGATGCTGTCTAAAAAGAAAGAAAAATAACCCCAAAATACACAATGATTGAAAGATAAACTCATCGAATTAAAGCAAAAAAATAAAACAATAATTTAAGAAGATAGATTTATGAAAAAGTTAATTGTAATCGCCACCTTAGCATTGGCTCCTGTATTTTCCGCTCAGGAAATGGTAACGAAGCCCGTTCAGTCTTATCAGACGGCTCAGTATCAGGCTAAAAAGAAAGCTTTTGTAGATAATCTTTTGTCTAAAATGACTTTGGATGAAAAGATAGGACAGATGAACCTTCCGACTTCCGGAGATTTCACTACCGGACAGGCACAGAGTTCTGATATTGGAAAGAAGGTAGAACAGGGGCTAGTAGGAGGATTATTCAATATAAAAGGAGCAGATAAGATCAAAGCTGTTCAGAAAGTAGCTGTAGAAAAAAGCCGTCTGAAAATTCCTATGATTTTTGGGATGGATGTGATCCACGGGTATGAAACTACTTTCCCGATTCCATTAGGATTGGCTGCTTCATGGGATATGAACCTTATCCAGCAGTCTGCAAAAGTAGCTGCCAGAGAAGCCGCTTCTGACGGAATCAACTGGACATTCTCTCCAATGGTAGATATTTCCCGCGAACCAAGATGGGGTAGAGTATCAGAAGGTTCAGGAGAGGATCCTTATTTAGGAAGTGAAATTTCTAAAAACATGGTGTATGGTTATCAGGGGAAAGACCTTGCTAACGGTACCAACATCTTAGCATGCGTAAAACATTTTGCTCTATATGGAGCAGGTGAATCCGGGAGAGATTACAATACCGTTGACATGAGCCATGTAAGAATGTTTAATGAATATTTTCCTCCTTACAAAGCAGCAGTGGATGCTGGTGTTGCTTCGGTAATGGCTTCTTTCAATGAAGTGGATGGAGTGCCTGCTACAGGAAACAGATGGCTTCAGACTGAAGTATTAAGAAATCTATGGAAATTCAAAGGCTTCGTAGTAACAGACTATACGGGTATCAATGAAATGGTAGACCATGGTATGGGAGATCTTCAGCAGGTATCTGCTTTGGCTTTAAAAGCTGGAGTTGATATGGATATGGTAGGAGAAGGCTTTTTAACAACTTTAAAAAAATCTCTGGCAGAAGGAAAAGTGACACAAGCCGAAATTGATATGGCGGCAAGAAGAATTCTTGAAGCAAAATATGATCTTGGTTTATTTGATAATCCATACAAGCACGGAGATGCAAAGTTAGCGGCAAAAGAAGTCTATAATATGGAAAACCGTAATATAGCAAGAAATACAGCTGCTCAATCCATGGTGTTGTTGAAAAATGATAATCAGGTATTGCCTTTAAAAAAATCAGGAACAGTAGCTGTCATTGGCCCATTGGTGAATAACTCAATGAATATGGCCGGAACATGGAGCGTTGCTACAAAACACGCTGCTTCAGTTTCTCTGATGCAGGGATTGCAGTCCAACTACGGAAAAGAAGTTAAGTTTTTATCAGCAAAAGGAGCGAATATAGACTATGATGCGAAGTTGGAAGAAATCTATGCAGCTCACGGTAAAAAAACAGACAGAGACAACCGTTCCAAAGAAGAATTATTAAAAGAAGCGGTAGATGTTGCCAGCAAAGCAGATGTCATTGTTCTGGCTATCGGAGAATCTGCTGAAATGAGTGGAGAATCTTCTTCAAGAACAGAAATTACCATTCCTCAGTCTCAGGTCGACTTACTGAAGGAATTAAAGAAAACCGGAAAACCAATCGCGATGGTTCTTTTCACAGGCCGCCCACTAGCTTTAACCAATGTAAAAGATACTCCGGATTCTATCTTGAACGCGTGGTTTGCAGGATCTGAAGCTGGTAATGCCATTGCAGATGTTCTGTTCGGAAAAGTAAACCCATCCGGAAAACTTCCGATGACTTTCCCAAGAAGCCTTGGACAGGTGCCAATCTATTATAATGCTAAAAATACAGGCCGCCCGCTAAGCCAGGATAAAGTAGACAAATGTACTTATGAAAGATTCCGTTCAAACTATATGGACGAGTGTAATACTCCTTTGTATGCTTTCGGATACGGATTAAGCTACACGAAATTCAATTACTCGGATATGACAGTTTCCAATACTACAGCGAAAGGAAATCAGACTGTTCAGGCATCTGTTACAGTAACCAATGCAGGAAACTATGATGGTGCTGAGGTTGTTCAGTTGTATATCAGAGACATGGTGGGAAGTATAACAAGACCGGTAAAAGAATTGAAAGGCTTCCAGAAAGTATTTTTGAAAAAAGGAGAATCGAAAAAAGTAACTTTCGATATCACTCCTGAAAATCTGAAATTCTATAACGGAGATTTGAAATATGACTGGGAATCAGGTGAATTTGATATTATGATCGGAACTAGCTCTGACAATGTTCAGCATTCAAAGATTAACTGGACTAAGTAATATCTGAAAAAGTAACTCACCGGATTGTGTTATGGTATTTTTTTGGCACGATTTTTAATAATACCACGGGTAATTATTAATATACAAATCGACATGAAAAAAACAATTTTATTAAGCACAATGTTCCTTGGTTCTTTAGCATTTGCACAAAAAGGAGTAATAAAAGGTGGTGACAAAGATGCGCACGGATGTATTGGTTCTGCAGGATATACTTATTCTCAAATTAAGAAAGACTGTATAAGAACTTTTGAACAGAAGATTAAGTTAACAGAAGTCGCTCCTAAAGAAAGTTATACTTCGATAGCTGCAGTTATTTTCAGTAAAGACATGAAAAAAGCTGAGGTTTTTGTAAAAGATGCCGGTGACAGAAGTATTATCCTTACCAGAGCAGGAGGTAGAGCCAAAGCATGGAAAAAGGATGGTTATGTATTGGTTCCTTACAAAAAGAACGGATATCAGCTTAAAAAAGATAATATCGTGATCTATCAGTAAAATCCGATTTCAAAAAATAAAACCACTCGCGAGAGTGGTTTTTTTTGTACCTTAGAGAAATTAATTAATATCACATTTTTGGGATATTTTTAATCCATCAGAAAACAAAAATTTTACATATGAAAAAAATAATTTTACTCAGTGCCATGTTCCTTGGTTCATTCGTTTTTGCGCAAAAAAGTGCTCCGGTTCTGGGAGGAGACAGAGATGTTCATGGTTGTATTGGTTCCGCAGGATATACGTATTCACAATTAAGAAATAATTGTATACAAACGTTCAATCAGAAAATAAAACTCAAAGAAGTAAAATCAGATAAAAGCTATACTTCAATGACGGCAGTCATTTTCAATAAAAGTATGACCAAAGCTGAAGTATTTATTCCGGATGGAGTTGCAAAAAGTATTATTTTGGATAAGCAGGGAAAGGCAAAGATATGGAAAAGCGGAGCTCATGTGAAAGACAGCTATGTTTTAAGCCCTTACAAAAAAAGTTACCAGATCAAGAAGAATGATGAAGTCATCTATCAGTAAAATCAAACTTAAAAAAATATATAGCCACTCGGGAGAGTGGTTTTTTTGTGGTATGAAATCAATGAATTCATTTGGATTTTAATGCGACAAGTTTTGTCGTTGTGGATAGATATTTTTGCAATATAATAGAATGAAAAATATATCAGAATTAAATGATAAATAACATGATTAACGGTACCACATAAAAGAGACTTTCTATCTTAAAAAATGTTAAATTTGCGAAGTTTTAAGAAACTAATTACTAACTCAAAAAACGACAACACGAGAATGAGAAAACTTTATCTCTGTGCATTTACCTTATGCACAATTCTGGGCGTATCTGCTCAGGAAGTGGTGTGGCAAAAAGATATCCAATCCTCTACCCAGGATTTTCTGAGCCAGGTCACCACAACCATTGATCAGCAGTATTTGATCACAGGTAGTTCTATTCAAAGCAATAAACAACAGGCTTCAGGCAGTAAGCAAAACAACGGTTATGATTTTCATCTGGTAAAACTTAACCAGCAGGGACAGGAAGTCTGGGAGAAATATTTTTCAGGACAAAACCATGATTATTTGTCTGCTACCGTCACTACTCAGGATGGCGGATTTCTTTTGGCCGGAACATCTTATTCAGCAAAAGGACTTGACAAAAAAGACGATTCCAAAGGCGGTTCAGATATCTGGTTGATCAGAATCAATGAATTTGGAGATGAGCTATGGCAGAAAACTCTGGGAAGTTCTTCTGATGAAGAAGCAAGATCTGTTATTCAAACTACCGATTTAGGATTTTTTGTGGCCGGAAATATACAGAACTCACCCAAAGGATACGGTTCAAAAGATGTTTTAATTACCAGATTAGACAAAGAYGGAAAAGAACTTTCTCAATTAATTTTAGGCGGAAAAGGCTTGGATGAAGTGGAAAAGATGATTCCAACGAGAGATGGAGGTGCGCTACTTGGGATTTATTCCAGGAGTTCCGAGGTTCGTGTTTCGGGTTCTGAACAAGATTCCGGGATGCGAGGTGCGGGTTCTGCATCAAATGTTCAAAACCCGAATCCCGTATCCCGAAACTCGAAACAAACTGAAAACTTCGGTGAAGGAGATTACTGGATTGTAAAACTCGACAAAAACGGAAAAGTAGAATGGGAAAAGAATTTCGGAGGAAAAGGAGATGATCATTTGAGAACTCTGGCCTTAACTTCAAATGGCTTTATCATCGGTGGAGAGTCAAGATCAGAAAGATCAGGAAACAAAACCGTAGGCATTGAAGAAGGAATAGATCTTTGGCTGATTGCTCTCAATGAAAGAGGTGAAGAACAGTGGCAGAAATCCTACAATTTCAAAAACAGAGATATTTTGATGGGCATGAGTGTGGTAAGCGGAAGGCTGGAAGATGGAAGCGAGAAGTCTAAAGGCATTCTGTTGGGAGGTTACACTCAGGCTGAAGGAAGAATTCAAACTGATGATGAGACTTTCTGGATGCTCTACCTTGATCAGAATGGAAATGAACAGTGGAGAAAACACATAAAGGGAGAATCCAGACAAAAAGAAGAAAGGCTATCTGATTTAAAACTGAACAGAGACGGTTCTATTATTCTGGCCGGAACTAGCGCAGAAGAACTGGGTAAAGAAAACTGGAAAATCATGAAACTGGGAGACAAACAGGTAGATCAGCTGATTGAAAAATACGATATCAAGATCTATCCAAACCCTGTTTCTGATTATGCATACGTAGAAGTCGGTTTCGACTTCAAAGATGCTGATATTCTTTTGTATGACATGAGCGGAAGACAACTTCAAAGTATAAAAACCAAAAACAGAGTGACTAAGATTAATACCCAGGCTTTGGTGCAGGGAGCTTATCTGGTGACGGTAAAAACTGATACGAATAAAATGGCGAATGCTAAATTAATTAAGAAATAAACTACGATGAAGAAAACAATTATGCTGTTGGGGACATTATCCGCACTATTTGCATTTGGTCAAAGTTCAGGGGTCTCACCTGAAAATAAATTTGCAATTTCAGTCAAGAGTCCCGATGCTAGTCAGCTGTCTAAATTTATAGATATCCCTACTGCGACTTCTACAGGGACTATTGGTGTTGATATTCCCATTTATACACTAAATGTAGATGGATATAAATTGCCTATTGAGTTGAAAAATCATGCTTCAGGTGTAAAAGTCAGAGAGATGGCAACTAAAGTAGGCTTAGGCTGGTCATTAAGTCTAGGAGGTATTTCCTTATCAAAACAGATCTTTGGAGCAGATGATAGGGGCTGGATTCCTTATGTTAACCCGGTCTCATTTAAACCTAACGAAGTTGAAAATGATAATGGCCTCGCAGCTATTATAACAGGATTCCAGGCAAATGCTCCAGATATTCCGGGTAAAAAACATGATACCCAGCCCGATATCTTTTCTTATTCTATTGGGCAGTTTTCAGGGGAATTTTATTTAAGCAGTACAGGCCAAGTCATTCAGGTTCCTTACAATAATATTAAAATTGTATTAAATGGATCTTTGTTTGAAATAACGGATGATCAGGGGATTACCTATTATTTTTCTCCCGCCAACCAAACCAGAACCCTTGGTGGTTCTATACCTACAGATGATGATTATTTATTATCAATGACAGATTATGAGATCGATAAAATTAAACTTCCATCAGGTAAAGAAATTAAATTCAATTACCTTAAAACAGATTATTATAAATATATAAGCAACAATACAAAAAGATATGAAATTTATAAAGATTGTCAATACTCGACAACGAATTCTGTGTTTAGAGAATTTTTAAGTACAACAGAAGTTTTTGATGAACAATCAATAAAAAGTATAGAGTTTGGAAATGAGAAAGTGGAATTTATTTATTCTAGTAATAGGCAGGATTTGAATAATGGACTTTCACTTGATAAAATATCTGTTAAAAATGGAAATCAAACGATATTAGCATATGATTTGGTTAAAGATTATTTTAACAGTTATGAGGTAATTGCAGGTGATGCTACAACAGCTAAAAGGTTAAAATTAAAAGAAGTTGTTAATTCAAATGATGGTTCAAAATATAAACTTTTCTATAATGAGGACAAAGTTTTACCAAACAGACTTTCAGATGCTACAGATCATTTTGGTTTTTCTAACGGAGGGGGTTCAGAGACAGGCATACCATTCACACAATTTGCAGGAAAGACATATGGATCTAATATTGATAAAGAACAGCATCTTGAGTATGCGGTTTCGGGCAGTCTGAAAAAAATTCAGTATCCAACAGGGGGAAGTATGGAAATTGAGTATGAAGGTGATGATTACTATACAACAAGAAAACAGGTAAAATTTGAACAAAAAAATGTTACAATTGATAGTGATGTTACCCCTTATTATGAATTTTCCATTGCCGGACATAATATTGTAGATTCTTATGGAGATAAAGTTACTTTTACTTCCTACTTTTCAAGCCCTGTAAATCCTGAAAATACAACACTTGATCTTCCCGTAAAATCTTATTTTGAGGGTGAAATTATGGATACTGATGATAACGTTTTGGCTAATTTCATTTTTACGGGCTCCTTACCTTTAACCTTAGACAAAAAAGATGCATACAGATTAAGAATTAGAAAAGTTAATTTGCGTGGCCAGGCACCGCACATTAATCTTGACGATTATTATGCTACACTTGGACTAAGCTGGACAGAAATATCAACATCTCAAACAACAGGAAATTATAAAACAGGAGGATTAAGAGTAAAAAAGATCATAAAAAGAGATGAAAATGATGCTGTAGCTCAGAGTGTTGAATATAATTACAACGATGATCAAGGAAAATCTACTGGAAATTATGTAGGTGATGATGTTAATTATATTTATACCTCTCCTTTACCGACTGATCCTTCTAGCAATATATGTCAGATAACGACAATTGGTAATATTGGTAGCTTTAATTCAAGTACAATTAATGGAAAACCTATCGTTTATGACAGGGTGCAGACAAAATATATCGGAAATCAGGAAAATTATAAAGTTATAGATACTTATTCCAATAGCAGAGGGCTGAACCCAATTGGGTTAAATCCAACTGTATTTACCTATTTTGATGGTAAATATAATCTTGGTCAAATTAAAAAGAAAGAATATTTTAATTCAGCCGGTAAATTAGTAAAAAGTACAGATTTTGAATATGAAAATGATTATTATTTTAATAAGTTTTCTAATGATTACAATGCTGCAGAGCCTTATTTAACAATAAAGCCTTATTCTATTTTAGTTAGTGGTTATCATTTATTTATTAATATTGGTTCTCCTTTTCCTGCAAGCTATAGAGCATTTTATAGTGTTGAACGGTATCAGATTTCTTCCGCTTGGGTAAAACAGAAAAGCATATTATCCAAGACCTATTTCAATAATCAGGAGCTTTCTGAACGTAAAGAATACCTTTACGATCCAAATTATAAACATCTCAACCCAATAAAGGAAAGAATCACTTATTCAGATAATAAGGTAAATGAGTCTGCGTTCGGTTTTGCTCATGAGAAAAACAATCAAAAATTAATTACAGCCAATATGATTGGAGTTCCTTTAGAGGTAACAGAAATAAAAAAGCAGAGCATTAACGATCCTAATGCAAAAATTGTTTCAAAAACGGAAACCAAATATGATAATCCATTGACCTTACTTCCAAGCTCAGCATTGTCGTATGATCTTCAGAATAATCCTACTACCGAAGTTATTTATGATCAATACGATTCCAAAGGGAATCTGCAGCAATACACCACAAAAGACGGTATTTCAACCGTAATCGTTTGGGGTTACTACCAAACTCAGCCTATTGCAAAAATAGAGGGAGCCAAATTAACAAACATCCAGCAGTCTTTAATTGATTCCATTGTTAATGCTTCCAATACAGATGCTTTAGCTGGTCCCAACAATGATGAAACGAATTTCTTTTCTGCATTGAATACCTTCAGAGCTAATACTGCCTTATCCGCTTATCAGATCACTACTTTTACGTATGATCCATTAGTTGGGGTAAGAAGCATCACTCCACCATCCGGAATCAGAGAAAGCTATGTGTACGATTCTGCAAACAGGCTTCAGAAAGTGATCGATGTGAATGGCAAAGTGTTGAAGGAGATGAAATACAATTACAAAAACTAAAACTGATGAAAAAGATATTAATTCCCATAGGAATCCTCATAATAGGAACTACCCACGCACAGCTTACCAATACAGAAAATTATGTCTATTCAAAGACATATTTATCAGATCCTACACTTGCTAATGTTAAAAGTTCAGAAACCGTTCAGTATTTTGACGGATTGGGGAGACCCAAACAAATTGTCAATGTCAAAGCCTCTCCATTGGGAAAAGATGTAGTTGTCCCCATTAAATACGATCAGTTTGGAAGACAGGTTCAGGACTACCTTCCTGTTCCTCAGGGAGCAACATTAAACGGTGGTATTATTACCGACCCATTAGCCAATGTAAGTAGTACCCCTTATGGAACAGAGAAAATCTATTCAGAAAAGATCCTGGAAAATTCACCATTAGACCGTATTATAGGACAAAAACAAGTGGGAACTGCCTGGGATAACAAACCCGTACAATTTGGATACGATGCCAATGCCGATGGCGAGGTTAAAAAATATACCGCCACTTTTAACTATACCACTTTTACTTCCCAACTCACCTTATCCGGCTCTTACGGAATAGGTCAGCTGTATAAAAATACAGTCACTGATGAAGACGAAAACCCAACCATAGAATTTAAAAATGGGCAGGGACAAGTTGTTTTGGTTAGAAAAGTAATCAGTGCCACAGAAAGTGCAGACACCTATTATGTTTACAATGATTATAATCAATTGGCATATGTAATTCCTCCCAAAGCCTCTTTAGAAGCAGATCCTAATACCGTACTGAATGATTTATGCTATCAGTATAAATATGATGTAAGAAACCGTTTGGTAGAAAAAAAGCTTCCTGGAAAAGGCTGGGAATATATGGTTTATAATAAAGCTGATCAGCTTATTTTGACTCAGGATACCGAGCTTAAAGGAAAAGGACAATGGCTCTTTACTAAGTATGACCAGTTTGGAAGAACCATCTACACCGGAATCACCAATAATACTGCCAGCAGGGCATCGATACAAAACAGTGCCAATGTCAATACCGTTTTATATGAAACCAGGATCGCTGCAGCCGGATTTACCTTAAATGGTATGGCTGTATATTATACCAAACTTTCCACTCCTTCCAGTGTTAGCCAGATACTAAGTGTCAATTATTATGATACTTATCCTCCGGGTTCATCTTCAGTTACCAATGTGTTTGCCCAGCCTCTTCTTACGGACAATCCGGCTAATGAACAAACTACCAAAGGACTCCTTACCGCCTCCTATATCAAAAATATAGAAGATGATCAGTGGACAAGGAACTTTATCTGGTATGATACCAAAGGAAGAAACATCGGTTCAAGAAGCAACAACCATTTAGGAGGATATACTGTGGTCAATAATAAACTTGACTATACTGGAGTTGTTCTTCAGACCAATACCTACCATAGAAGACTGGGTTCAGATCCTGAAAAACTCATTGTAGAAAAATTCACCTATGATCCTCAGAACAGGCTTCTGACCCACACCCATCAGGTGGGCAGCAACCCTGTTGAATATCTGGCCCAGAATAAGTACAATGAAATTTCCCAGCTGGAATCTAAGAAAGTAGGAGGAACAGCTGCCGCATCACCATTACAGACCATAGATTATCAATACAATATCCGGGGTTGGATGACAAAGATCAATGATCCTGCCAACTTAGGGAGCGATCTGTTTGGTTATCAGATCAATTATAATCAGGTAGAAGGATTGGAAATGCCTAACTCAGATTTTTCTGATTTAAAGGTAAAACCAAAATATAACGGAAATATTGCTGAGGTATCATGGAAAACCTTAACAGAAGATAATGAGCCGTTGAAAAGATATGGATATGTTTATGATAGTTTAAACAGATTGTCAGCAGGGTTCTACCAGAAAGCCGGAGCAGAAGCAGCTAAAGAGTATTTTGAAAAACTGGAATATGATCTTAACGGAAATATTACACGGCTTAAAAGATCCGAAGGTATTCTTCCGGGAAGCACTGTGGCAATGAGTATAGATAATCTTAAATATGATTACTCCGGAAACAGGCTGATAAAAGTAACCGATGAACAGCAGAATCCATCTGGTTATCCTTCCATTACAGTTCCTAATCCTATTGAGTATGATAATGGCAATCTCAGCGGGAATGGAAACATGACCAAACATTTGGATAAAGGGATTTCCTCTATTGAATATAATTATTTAAATTTACCAGATAAGATTACCCAAAACTCAAAATTGACAAGCTATCTTTACAGAGCAGACGGGGTAAAAGTAAAGAAGCTTTTTGGAGAGCTGGAGACCCATTATCTGGATGGCTTTCAGTATAAAACTACATTTTTAAGAGAATCATGGGATGGAGAAGGAACTTTTATTCCTGATCCTAATGAGATTCCAGAATTGAAATTGAGAATCATTCCTACTTCTGAAGGATATTATGATGCGCTTCTCAACAAGTATGTTTACAATTTTACAGATCATCTGGGAAATGTAAGATTAAGTTATACCGATACAAATGGAGATGGTATTATCCAGCCAAGGAGATATAATACATCAACATGTTCGCCTAAATTTGGTTGCCTTGGAGAATGGAAACCGGGAGAAATTGTAGAAGTGAATAACTATTATCCTTTTGGATTACTGCATAATTATACTGTGACTACCCAGAATGCTTATCAATACAAGTACAACGGCAAGGAACTGCAAGAGACTGGGATGTATGATTATGGAGCGAGGATGTACATGGCGGATATTGGACGGTGGGGAGTAATCGACCCTTTAGCTGAAACTTCGAGAAGATTTTCTCCATACAATTATGCTTTGAATAATCCAATTAGATTTATTGACCCCGATGGTAGACAGGCTGAGGATAAAATTAAAATATTTAACAATGGTAATATAGAGAGAACAAAAGATAATAATGCTTATGATACTATTACAAACGAAGATGAGTCTAAGTCTATCCAGATTGCCCGTACAAATGTATCAGAATCAAATCCAACTGGAGATTCGCAGATAGGAGATGCTATGACAGAAAACATTGTAACACAAGGTCATGATGGAGAAGCAGGATCATCTAGATATACATATTTGCAAATTCAAAATTATGATGTTGCAACCCAGTTTTTTGAATTTGCTGCTAGTAATACAAAAGTCGAATTTGGACAGGATAGATTAGGTTTTTCAGATGGTTTTAATACAAATATTATAACTACAAATCATACAGCTAATTCGAGTTCTAGTATAACTAAGACAATTGGTTATGTTAATGTAAGCCTACCAGGATCAAGTTCTTCTCATTTTATAAATATGGCAACAATTCAAGAAAGAGTTCACTCTCATATACCAGGTTCAGAACCAGGTCCTTCAGGATTTACTTCTTTTCTTAGAAATGGAACATGGGTAAGTGAATTATCACTACCTACGGGTGATCGTATAAAATATGATAGTAATATTAAAGATTCATATCAATATACGCCTAATGTAGGTTATTTTAGATATAGTAACGAAGTGTCTGTATATACAGGTAGAACAAAAAAATAAAAATATGAAAAGATTTTTTTTACTAATGTGCCTTATAATTCTTTGTAGCTGTAAAAATAATTTTTACAGCCAAAGGAAAAATAACTTATATCAAGATATAGTTAAAACATATATTGAATATAGAAATTCAGTAAAGAGTCTAAATAAAGAGGAAAACATATTATTAATTGGAGCTAATACAAGTAAATATTATGAAAATAGCTATTGGGTGGATGTTACTTTTGTAAATCCAATGTTATTGCAAGATGTAAAATACTCTAAAGTCTATCAAATAGATGGTTATAAATTAATTATAGATGAATCATTTAAAAAATCAAATATTTTAAAAAACTCTTTTAAAGAAACTAAATACGAAAATTTCAATTTAGCAAAAGATCTAATAGATTACAATGTTAAAAATTGGCATATTATCTTTAATTCTAAAAATGAAATTATTCGCATAACATCTCCATATCGAAAATCAAAAGAAATAAAAGAATTGCTTATGAGAAAAGGAGTAAAGTTTTCAAAGGACTACGAAGAGTAAAATTATATAACAAATTAAGAGACTGCCTTTGAGGTAGTCTCTCTCTTTATAGTAGGCTGTAAGAGCTATAAGTATAATGGTAAGGAACTGCAGGAGACCGGAATGTATGATTATGGGGCGAGAATGTATATGCCGGATTTAGGAAGATGGGGCGTTGTTGACCCGCTTGCGGAAAAAATGCCGAGCTGGTCGCCGTATGCTTACGCGTTTGATAATCCTATACGTTATACAGATCCTGACGGTAGAGAACCAGTTGATGATCACTTTAATCAATTCGGAAAATTTTTATACACAGATAATAAAAAGACAAATAATATTGTCATTGATTTTCAAAATCCGATTACTGGAAGTTTGAATACTGCTCCATGGCTATCGACAGAATTAAAAGATTATAAATTTAATAAGGACAATGCATTTGTTTTAGCAAATATTGCAAATCACTACACTAAAGATGCAGGTATAGATTTAGATAACCTCAAAGGTAATAGTACTTCTGTTGGGGTTGCTGATTATCATTTTGATGCGGGTAAAATGGTAGGAAAAGTTTCCAGTTATAATGGAGGTGAATATAATCCAGATGCTCTAATGCAGGCAAATAAAGGTTCTAAAACAGTTTCGCTTATGGTTGGTAATGGAGAAGTGAGTGAATTATATAATGATAAATACAATATGATATCTGCACTGAGTCATGAAGGAGGAAAAGTAAGTCACTTAACAGTAAATCCTGACAATGTTAATATATCTACACTTGATTTAGCAAAAGAACATGTCAAGGTTTATGAGCATCAAATGGCTTCTCCTATTTTTAAGAAAACTACACCTCAATTTCAACAATTAATGAAAAAAAATTATGGCAATGATAAATTCTATTATGAGAAATATAAACAAAAATAAGTTACATATTTATATAATATTGTTAGTAGCTTTATTTATATCTTGTAAAAAATCTATATCCAAGGATAAAAATGCTGTTTCTTCTTTCCAAAATTTGATATGTGATTATACAAAGGATAGTATAAATATTAAAAATGTAGAAACTTTTTTACTATTTGGAAACCCTACAAATGATACTCTTAAAGTTTCTCTTAAAGATGTTCAAGCAAACTATAGACATGTTTATGAAAAGGATACATTTAAGATAAACTTTGAAGCATTAACCCCTATTTCTATTCCGCCGAATGATTCTATCGGGTTACCTTGTATGTCAGTAATTGAAAAGAATTTTAACATAAGAAGTGACGTTTTTGAAAAAGGATTTTCAGTTTTTAATGTTAAATCTCAAAAAGAAATTTCTCATGCACCAAGTTACAGGCTAAGGCAAATGAATGATTTTCAATTATATCAAAAATGGGGAAAGAAAAATGATAATATAAGTTTATAAATAAGAAGAGGCTATCTCTTTTGAGACAGCCTCTTTTATAATTATGATAAAGATCAGTATATTTACCAGTACAAAGATCATTTGGGAAATGTCAGAGTTTCTTATGGAAGAAACAGCGCAGGCGCTCTTGAAATTACAGATGCAAACGACTATTACCCATTTGGGATGAATCATCTGAAGACTGGAAATGCGTTCTTTGGATCTGGTAGTTATAAGAATTATAAGTACAACGGTAAGGAGCTGCAGGAGACGGGAATGTATGATTATGGAGCAAGATTTTACATGCCGGATCTGGGCAGATGGGGAGTGATAGATCCGTTGGCTGAAGTTTCTAGAAGATGGTCACCATATAATTACGTTTTAAATAATCCTATTAGTCATATTGACCCCGATGGAAGATTATCTCAATCTTTTATGGATGAGTTGTGGAATAAATCGGGAAATAATACTACTTGGACAAATGATGGAAATGGAAATTTTTCTGATGGAAATGGAAATGCTGCAAGTGATTCAGGGCCAGGTCCAAAAGGTTCTTGGGGAGGTGTTAGTTGGTCAGGTTTTATTAATAACTGGAATTTTGAAGATACTGTCGAATTTTATCAAGCAAATGTAAGAGCGAGAGTAGGAACTTTAAAATCTGTAAACGGTAACGCTACGTTAAATGTTAAGCAAACTGCTGGACAATGGGATAAAGAGTATGGATGGATGCCCTGGAATAGAACTAACTTCTTAAATGAAAATACCCAAAATGTTACAAATTGTTATGGATATGTTTTAACTAATGGATATTTTTTTGTAGATGACAGCATAGAAAATATAAGAGGATTCTTATTAGATTCTGGTTATAAGTCATCTCAAGCAGCAGGTAAAAATTTTAAAGTTGGAGATATATTGTTATGGGATGGTCATATGATAGAAGCAACTGGCAAAAAAAATGGTGGTGTTGTTTGGAGTAGTTATTTTGGTTTTGATTCTTCGCCAGCAAAAGGTTCATTACAAGAAATTATGAATTATAATAAAGGATTTGGGAGAGCTTATGGAAGCTTACAAGGAGCTACTTTATACCGACAACAAGATCAATCTAAAATACAATTTGGACAAAAAAAATATGAAGCAATCGATGTTAAAACAATACAGCAACAAAAAAATAGTTATTAGTTTTTTTGCTCTTCTATCATTATTCTGTTGTAAAAAAAATGAAACTATTAAAAATGATCAGATTACTAATTCTGTAGTTTATAGAGCAGGAAATGAAGGAGTAAATTTGTCAGAAGAACGACAGATAGAAGCCTTTGGTAAATGGGAATTAACCAATGTGGTTTATTTTGATGATAACCGAAGAACTTCCAATAAAATTGCAGTTAATGAAATCGTGACCGTTAGTGAGCAGGGTGTGTTTAATCTTGAAAATAAAGCAATAGCAGACAAATATAAAACAGTTGGAACATACAAATTTAAAAATTTAGATACACTTAATACAACTTATTATATATTTAAGATTGACAGAGATAGAATGATGATGAAAAGCCCTATTCTATTTAGAATTGTTAATGGAAAAATGACAAAACAAAGAGCTAGAGCAGAAATCTACCTTACAAAAAAATAATATTTTTAAGTGATTCTCAAATATTAATGAGAAAATAATATCCTGCTACCGATTTTATTGTATGGCAGATAAAGCCCCCACTGCGCAAAGTCT
Source organism: Chryseobacterium metallicongregator (assembly GCF_031324065.1). Lineage (NCBI taxonomy): Bacteria > Pseudomonadati > Bacteroidota > Flavobacteriia > Flavobacteriales > Weeksellaceae > Chryseobacterium > Chryseobacterium metallicongregator. The sequence continues at coordinate 647,789 of NZ_JAVIXS010000001.1, read as the reverse complement.
CCAGACTTTGAGCTTTTAAATAAACTTACCCTCTGGTTTTCAAGGTAGGATAAATAACAACCCTTGCAAATACGGCAAGGGTTGTTTATAAATAAGGTTCTATTAATTATATTTCCATTCAATAGAATTATCTAAATTTACCCGGCAAGATTACCCAAAATGCTAAAATAACCAATTATATTTACAGAGCAGACGGAGTGAAAGTAAGAAAGGTTTTCGGAACAGAGACAACCGATTATCTAGATGGTTTCCAGTATACAGATTCAGTATTGAAATTCTTCCCAACCTCAGAAGGATATTTTAATTACGAGACTGGAAAGTATGTATACAATTATACAGACCACCTTGGAAATACGAGATTAAGCTATGCTAAAAATGGAGCAGGATTACTGAAAAAAATGTATATTGTATTACCAAATTAAAGCGTAATCCGAAAAGCATATAGAGTAGGAAAAAAATCAAAAAATGTTATCATGAAAAATCTAAGAAAACTTTCAAAAAGAGAATTGAAAACTGTTCAGGGAGGTATTCCGATGTGTCTGGCAGGATACTTCTGGTGCTCATTGGAAAGAAAATGTATTCCAGTAGGGTCACAATGCGGACTTATTATCGATTAATTAATTAAAAATAGTAAAAAACATGCTGTCTCAGAAATGGGATAGCTTTTTTATGTGCTCTCAGTAATCAACTTAGGAATCAGGAGCGTTAAGAAAATTTCAATGTAATCCATTAAAAAATTTCCACTGTCTGAGCATGGGACTTACTCAGAACCGAAGCAGAACCGGATGATCCATGCGAGTTTGGAAATTTTAGGAGTACATTTAAATTTTTAGCGGATGATTCCCGTCTTGAACTTTTGCATACTTTTGCTTCAAGGCAAAAGTATAAGTATAAATCATGAATGAAAATCATAAAAGCAGGATTTTCATCTCTCACTGAAAAACCGTATTTTTGTACATCTAAAAAGTAAAAGAACGAATGAATTCCTACAAAAATCCATTGGAAGAACGCTACTCCAGTGAAGAAATGTTATTTAACTTCTCACACAATAACAAATTCCAGAATTGGAGAAAGCTTTGGATAGCTCTTGCTGAAATTGAAAAAGACCTTGGACTTGATATCACAGATGAGCAGATTGCAGAATTGAAAGCTAATGCTGAAAATATCGATTACGTAAAAGCAGCAGAGTACGAAAAAAAATTCCGTCATGATGTAATGGCTCACGTTCACGCATATGGTGATGTGGCGCCTTCAGCAAAAGGAATTATCCACCTGGGAGCTACTTCAGCTTTTGTAGGAGACAATACAGACTTAATTCAAATCCGTGACGGACTTTTAATCCTAAAGAAAAAGTTGGTGAACGTGATGAAGAATCTTTCGGATTTTGCGATTCAGTATAAAGATCTTCCTACTTTAGGATTCACACACTTCCAGCCGGCTCAGTTGACAACAGTTGGGAAAAGAGCAACACTTTGGTTACAGAGTTTGGTTCTTGACATTGAAGAATTAGATTTCTTCCTAGAAACACTTCGTTTCAGAGGCGTAAAAGGAACTACAGGAACTGCTGCCAGTTTCCTTGAATTGTTCAACGGTGATTATTCTAAAGTAAAACACTTAGATAAAGAACTTTCAAAAAGATTCGGTTTCGAAAAAGTTTTCGGAGTTTCCGGACAGACTTACGATAGAAAAATTGATGCGAAAGTTGTCGCTTTATTAGGAAATATTGCACAATCTGCACACAAGTTCACAAACGATTTACGTCTACTTCAAAACCTTAAGGAAATTGAAGAACCATTTGAGAAAAACCAGATCGGTTCTTCGGCAATGGCATACAAACGTAACCCAATGAGAAGCGAAAGAATCGGAGCGTTGGCAAAATATGTAATGTCTTTGACAACAAGTTCTGCAATGGTAGCTTCTACACAATGGTTTGAAAGAACATTAGATGACTCTGCAAACAAGAGATTAACAATTCCTCAGGCGTTTTTAGCTGTTGATGCTATTCTATTAATCTGGAACAACATCATGAACGGAATCGTTGTGTATCCAAACAGAATCAACAAACATATTATGGAAGAACTTCCTTTCATGGCGACAGAATACATCATCATGGAAGAAGTAAAAGCAGGTGGTGACCGTCAGGAAATCCATGAGGTAATCAGAGTTCACTCTATGGAAGCTTCCAAGAAAGTGAAAGAAGAAGGAAAAGAAAACGACCTTATCGAGAGAATCTTAAACGATGATTCTTTAAAACTAGACAAATCAAAACTGAAAGAAGTTTTAGATCCTAAAAACTTTATTGGTTTCGCGCCAATCCAGACGGAGGAATTCATCAAAAATGAAGTACAGCCGATTATAGACCAAAACAAAGACTTAATAGGATTGGAAGCAGATCTTAAAGTATAAAACAATATGCAGTCTTTTGGGCTGCATATTTTATTTAATTCGTATGAAGATTTACCTGTTTTTTATTTTGCTTTTATTTCCTGTGATGATATTTTCTCAGGATTTAAAACCGAATAAAAAAATCAGATCCGATGCCGATTTTAGCCATATAGTTTCAGGGATGACCGCTCCTGTTAGCTTGGGTGACTTCTCCAGAACGGCATTGTTTACAAACTCTAAAAATGACAGCATTTTTGCTGCAGAATATGAAAATAAGAGTAACGATGCATTATTTAAATTCAAAATTATTCCGGCTTTTCTTGATGAGGAAAGACTTTTAAATCATTATTATAAAGATTTAACTGAAAGAAAATATACTCCTAAAGAAAGTGGAAAAGTAAATAAAGGGGTAACCTTTAAAGAAGGAAAGTTCAAGCTTCACGGAATCAGTAGCTATTTTAACCATCTTAACAGACTGATTAATGTAAGGGTTTATGATGCAGGTTTTTGGGTTTTTATTTCAGAAATAAGCCAGAAAGGGAATGATACTTTAGTTCTGGATAAAATGCATGATGAATTTTTAAAGAATCTACAACCAGCAAAAATTGTACAAAATAATCCTTTAACAAGATATTCGAACATTATTTATGCACCTGTTGCTGCTCGTGACACAGTATTATTAAGAATCACCATGAGTAGTGCTACAAATAAGATGAAATGGATATATGAGAATATTGATAAATATGAAAGAGCTTCAGGAATCCCTGGAGTCCTTTTAGATTTTCACATTGCGGGAATTAATGGTTTTATAGATTATAAGACGAAAAAAAGTTCCACATCAATTAAGGAAGGTAATTTCACTGTAGATAAGTTGATTTCGTTCTTCACAAAACTTCGAAATGATGGCTTTATAGACGAATATTTAATGGAGCAGTATAACTATTTATTAAGTCCACCAGAAAATCATCAGTTTGATTATGAAGGTTATCAGAAGTGGAAGCTAAACAATTCTGTAGACTATAATGTTGCTAATAAGTATTATATTATTGTAAATTCGCGTAAGAAAACAGATCTCACCAAAGACGAGTAAATTAAGCCTTGAAACCACTTCCAATTCAATGAAAAAAATACTTTTAACCATCATACTGACACCAATCATTTCTTTTTCTCAGACTAAAGAAGATTTACATTATTTCAAATCCAAAGATTCTTTAGTGGGAGTAAAAGATAAAGCTGGAAAAATAATTGTTCCTGCACAGTTCAAAATCTTTTCATTTCTTAAAGATGGAGATCCTGTCGAAGGAGAAACTATTCTTTTTGATGGTAGTAAAGAAGGTGAAAAGTCAGAAAAAAATGCATGGGGATATGTGTACGACAGAAAAGGGAAATTCCTGTATCAGCCATTCCTTTATGACAACGGAGCAGATTACTTCTCTGAAGGACTGAGAAGATTGGTTAAAAATGGAAAAGTAGGATTTGCAGACCGTAACGGAAAGACAATTATTGAAGCTGAGCATGACTTTGCATTTTCTTTTAATTACGGATACGCCACCTTTTGTGACGGCTGCGACTGGGAAAAAACAAATGACGAGCACAGATCTGTTGTAGGTGGAAAATGGGGAGTAATGAATGTCAAAGGACAAACCATTCAGCCATTGGCAAAACCAACAGAACAGGATGTTGAAATAGACGGGAAATACTACCCGAATCCGTTTCAATACAATGAAAAAGAGAAGAATATCCTTCAGTTCTTTGAAAAACAGAAGAAAAAGCTTTCAGATCTTTATTATGTGAACTTTTACAATAAACTGTCTGAAAAGGAAAAGAATCTGTTTTTTGAAATTGTAGAAAGACCAAAAGAAAACTTTCCCTATTATCAGGTGAATACCTATAATCACAAGAAGAAAGATTTGGATATGCTTTACCGTTTCAAATTCCTGGTCTCAGAAAATGGTAAAACATTTTATGCCATTGAGGATTTTAATGAAAAGAAAGTTCCTTTTGAAAACTGGCTGAAAGAAGAAATAAAAAATGCAGAAGACTTTCAGAAAGAACATAAGGACAATCCGAATAAATTTATAAACAAATAAAATAAATTTGGAAATTCCATAGGTCAAATTTAAAGAAAATACGACTTATTCCTTTAAATTTGTACGGAATAATGGTTAGAGAGAAATCTTTCCCAAAATTTCCAATACAGATGAATTTAAAGACGGAAACTTTAAATTCAGAAAAAGTAAAAAGAAAAATAAATCTAATATTAAAAATCTGACATCTAATGTCTAATAACAAAAGAATTTTCGTAGAAAAAAGAGGAATTTTCGATGTTGAAAGTCCAAAAATTTTTGATGAAGTAAAAGCGGTTGTTCCGGCAGTTCAAAGCGTGAAAGTATACAATGTATATGATATTTTCAATCTGAATGAAGGAGAATTTGAAAAAGTGGTGAACAACACTTTCGTAGACCCTGTTACTGATATTTTGCATACAGAAAACCCTGCAAAAACAATTCATTTCGGAATGGAATTTTTGCCTGGCCAGTATGATCAGAGAGCAGACTCTGCGCAGCAGTGTATCGCTTTACTGACAGAAAATGAAAAATCAAAAGTAAGAAGTGGAAAATTAATTGAATTTGAAGGAGTTTCTGAAGCTGATCTGGTTAAAATCAAAGACCTTTTGATCAACAAAGTGGAATCTCAGGAAAAAGACTTATCTATTCTGGATATTCCTGCAGATGAAACCCCATCAAAAGTGATTATCCACGAAAATTTCATCAATTTCAATGACGCTGAACTTGAAAGTTTCTATAACAATCATGGTTTTGCATTAGGATTGGATGACCTGAAATTCATTCAGGAATATTTCAAGACCGAAGAGAGAAATCCTACGGAAACAGAATTAAAAGTATTAGACACCTATTGGAGCGACCACTGTCGTCACACTACATTTGAAACAGAATTGTCAGACATTCAGTTTGAAGGTCAGTTCAAACACACATTGGAAACGATCTTCAATGACTATATCGAAAAAAGAAAATTCTTAGGCCGTGAGCTGAAGCCAATTTCCCTAATGGATCTGGCAACAGTATGCGGTAAATATTTCCATAAAACTGGAAACCTGGATAATCTTGTTATTTCAGACGAGATCAATGCATGTACCATCCAGATCGAAGCTGAATACGATGGTAAAAAAGAACCTTGGTATTTATTATTCAAAAACGAAACACACAATCACCCTACAGAAATTGAACCGTTTGGTGGAGCATCAACGTGTTTGGGAGGAGCCATCAGAGATCCATTATCCGGAAGATCTTTCGTTTTCCAGGCGATGAGATTAACAGGGGCTGCAGACGTTTTAGAATCTGTTGACAAAACATTACCAGGGAAATTACCTCAGAAAACAATTACAAAACAGGCAGCCAACGGATATTCATCTTACGGTAACCAGATTGGTCTTGCTACCACAATGGTTTCTGAAATCTATGACGAAGGTTATAAGGCGAAAAGAATGGAAGTAGGTTTTGTTACCGGAGCTGTTCCTGTAGACTGGGTAAGACGTGAAAAACCTGAAAATGGTGATTCAATCATTATTTTAGGAGGAGCAACAGGTCGTGACGGAGTTGGAGGAGCAAGCGGAAGCTCAAAAGAGCAGGACGAGACTTCAATCCACACCATGAGTTCTGAAGTTCAGAAAGGGAATGCTGTAGAAGAACGTAAAATTCAGAGACTATTCAGAAATCCTGAAGTAACGAAGCTGATTAAAAAGTCAAATGACTTCGGAGCTGGAGGTGTTTCTGTAGCAATTGGTGAAATTGCAGACTCTTTAGAGGTAAACCTTGATGTATTACCATTAAAATATGAAGGATTAAACGGTACCGAACTGGCTATTTCTGAATCTCAGGAAAGAATGGCTGTGGTAGTAGATCCTCAGGATAAAGAAAAATTCATCAAATTCTGTGAAGCTGAAAACATTGTTGCTGTAGAAGTGGCAAAAGTGACAGATTCCGGAAGAATGCAGATGTTCTGGAAAGGAGACAAAATTGTAGACCTTTCAAGAGCTTTCTTAGACACCAACGGATGTTCAAAATCTCAGGAAGTGAAAATCACTCACCTTGAAGACGTAAAAGAAGAAACGAAAGCTTTCACTGCAGAAAACTTCCTGAACATCTTAAAAGATAAAAACGTAGCTTCCCAAAAAGGATTGCTTGAAATGTTCGATTCTTCAATTGGTGCTACTACAGTGGCAATGCCTTTAGGAGGAAAATATCAGCAGACCCTGATGGAGGGAAGTGTGCAGACCCTACCGATTTTAGGAGCAAAAGATATTAAAACTGTTTCTTTGGCAAGCTGGGGATTTGATGCTGAAATTTCAAAACAAAACTCACTGTTAGGATCATCTTATGCCGTAGTTGAAAGTGTGGCGAAGATTGTTGCCATGGGAGGTGATTATAAAAATATCAGACTAAGCTTCCAGGAATACTTTGAAAAATTAGGACAGAACCCTGAAAAATGGGGTAAACCTTTAGCTTCACTTTTAGGAGCTTATGATGCTCAGATCAACTTAGGTCTGGCTGCCATTGGAGGTAAAGATTCCATGAGTGGAACATATCAGGATCTGAATGTTCCTCCAACCCTGATTTCTTTTGCATGTGCCAACGGAGATAAGGAAAATATCATCTCTCCTGAATTGAAAAATGCAGGAAACAAACTGTATTTCTTCAATCATATTGCTCAGGAAAGCGGACTTCCAAACTATAATGCTTTAAAAGACGTTTTTGAATTCATTTTCGAAAACATCAAAGCAGGAAAAATCGTTTCTGTGAAAACAGTGAAAGAAGGAGGTCTTGCGGTAGCTTTAGCAAAAATGAGCTTCGGAAATAGATTAGGTGCTGAGGTTAATGCTGATGAAAATATAGTATTAGCTAAAAATATCGGTAGCTTAATCATTGAAGCAAAAGAAGAATTAAGCTTTACTGCTCTTCAGTTGATCGGAGAAGTAAAAGATTCTGGTATGGTAAAAATAAACGGTCTTGAATCCAATATCGTAGATCTTGTATCTGCTAATACCAATACATTCGAGAACCTTTTCCCAACAGTAGAAAAAGAAAAGATCACGGTTGAAATTGATGAAAAATCAAACTCAATCCACCCAAGAAATATTATCATTAAAAAACACGGAATTGCACAGCCTAAAGTTTTTGCTCCGGTATTCCCGGGAACCAACTGTGAGTATGATACGCTGAATGCATTCCAGAAAGAAGGTGCTGTAGTAAGCAGCTTACCTTTGATCAATATCAACCACCAGTTACTGGATGAAAGCATTGATGCTTGGGTTGAAGAGATCAGAACTTCTCAGATTCTGGCATTCTCAGGAGGTTTCTCCGCAGGTGACGAGCCGGATGGTTCTGCAAAATTCATTGTAAACGTTCTGAAAAACGAGAAAATGAAAAATGCAGTACACGAATTATTAGACAGAGACGGGATGATCATCGGGATCTGTAACGGATTCCAGGCATTGGTGAAATCAGGATTGCTGCCTTACGGAAGAATCAAAGATTTGGATGAGAACTCTCCGACATTGGCTCACAATGCGATCAGAAGACACATCTCTCAGATGGTAACAGTACAGGTAGTGAATGACGAAAGCCCTTGGTTAAAAGGAATGAAAGGACAAACTTTCACTATTCCTATTTCTCACGGGGAAGGACGTTTCATGGCTTCAGAAGAAGAAATCAAGAAATTGTATGAAAACGGACAAATTGCTACTCAATACATTGATCTTGATGGAAATATTGCCCACGGAATGCCATTCAACCCTAATAACTCATTATTCGGAATTGAAGGAGTTACCAGCCCATGTGGAAAGATCTACGGAAGAATGGGACACCCGGAGCGTTTTGCTGAAGGTCTCATGAAGAATATACCAACCGCGAATTATCACAATATATTCAAAAACGGTGTTGAATACTTCAAATAACAATACAAGAAAAATGATCGTCATCCATGGCGGTCATTTTTCGTCTTTAGGAGGTTTCTACGAAGAAGTTTCCAGTGTTCTGATGAAAGATACAGACTGGAAAGTAGGAACATTAGATGGATTTGATGATATTCTTTACGGAGGTTTCGGAATATTCGAAAACAAAGAAGAAATTGAAATCATCTGGAAAGAATCACAGAAGTCAAAAGAAGACTTAGGTTTTAAGGCTACCTGTGAATTCTATGAAAATAAAATCAGACAGGGAAAACCATTTAATATAGAATTAATTCAGCAGAAATTAGACGAATTAACTGAAGGAAAAGGGCAAACCCTTTTTAAAATCCTGATTGAAATTATAGAATCACATACGAATATTACGCTGAGCCTAGAATGATGAGTAATGAGTAATGAGTAATGAGTAATGAGTGCGGATTTTTAAACCGTTAAGAAGAATAAAGATTGTAAGGAAAGTTAATTCATCAATGATGAATAAGGTATTCTCTTTAATGATAACTTCAGCTATTACCTTAATAATTCTTCACTTCTTCAAAAATCTTAATGGTTCGAATAAGTGTATTCAACCAGGGTACAAATCGGTCTATAGCTAAGTAAAACGCCCTTGTGGACAAAAACATAAAATTAATATAAACACTTAGCGCCTTTTGCGTTAAAAATCACACAAATTGGAGAGAATTATTTCCCTTAAACAGTTTTTTCTTAATACTTTTACTTCAACAAAACAGGAAACAATAAAGTTGAATGAAGAAAATTATTTACGGGCTGTTCTTCGGTGACAGCATTACCTATGGAGAATATGACGGAGTTTTTGGTGGTTGGGTAGATATTCTGAAAAGATATGCCCTGCAGAAATTTCATGAAGGAAATGGAGATGAACTGATTCTCTTCAATCTCGGAATAGGAGGAGAAACCACAGAAGGATTACTGAAAAGAATACCTCACGAATTAAACGCAAGAAATTCCGCTGATGGAAATATTGTTTTTCTAAGTTACGGAGCCAACGATCTTGCAGTCAAAGATGGAGTACAGATCGTAGATCCTGAAAAATTTGAAAATAATATTAAAGAAGCTGTCGCACATGCCAGACAGTTTTCCGATACAATTTATCTTGTAAGCATTCTTCCTTTCTCTCAAAAAATAGATGGAGTTGTGGTGAGTTCTGGTAAAAAAAGAATCAATGAAGATGTCGTTGCTTATAATCAGATATTGAAAGATATCGCCACTGAAGACTCGCTGACCTATATTGATTTCTATTCCGCTTTCCTGCCGGATAAAGAGATAATGCTTTCTGCAGACGGTGTACATCCCAATGAAAAAGGTTATGGAATGATAGCCGAAATCGCAATCACAATCATTGAAAAATATTTATAATGCCCAATTTATTTTCTTACGGAACGCTGCAAAAAGAGCAAGTTCAAATGGAAACCTTCGGAAGACTCTTACAAGGTGAAAAAGACACTTTATCAGGCTACAAATTAAGTATGCTTGAAATTACAGATCCGGAAGTACTGCGAAAAAGCGGTCAGAAATACCATCCGGTTCTGGAGTTTTCAGGAAATGACAACGATCAGGTAGAAGGAGTGCTTTTTGAGGTGACAGAAGAAGAAATTCTTCAGGCAGACGAATATGAAGTTGATGATTACAAAAGAATCGAATCCGTTTTTAAATCCGGAAAAAAAGGGTTTATCTATGTAGGGAAATAGTCATTGCGGGCAAAGCGAAGCAATGATTAAATTCACTACTAAAATAATTCAATAGGGGTGGGCTTTAGCCCACTCATCCTAAAAAATATACATCTATTGGCTTTAGCCAAAACTTTAAAAAACTACTGACATACCCTTGTCACAACCTGTCCTTATCTTTGCTCTATAACAAAGAATTAATAATGAATAACGTAAAAATAGAACCTTTTAAGGTAATTGGTATTTCAGTAAGAACAACCAATGAAAATGGACAGGCAGGAAAAGATATTCCGGTATTATGGGAAAAAATGATCAGTGAAGATATTCTCAATTCAATTCCTAATAAAATAGACAATACCATCTATTCTATCTACACAGATTACGAAAAAGACCACACAAAGCCTTATACAACAGTTCTCGGGTGTCAAGTAGAAAACCTTGATAATATTCCTGAAGGGATGGTGGGATATTCATTTGATGGTGGAGAATATTTAAAATTTACAGTCAATGGAGACCTTTCAAAAGATTTAGTCATCAATGAATGGATGAAAATCTGGAATATGGAGTTAGGAAGGGTATTTACCGCAGATTTTGAAGTGTACGGAGAAAAAGCTCAAAATCCTTCCGATGCAGAAGTTGATATCTTCATCGCTGTGAAATAAAAGATGAAAAAATAAAATATTTCTAGCTTTCACAAACTTTTGAACTGAAGAAGTGATATTCCCCTCCTCTGGAGGGGTGTCAAAAATTCAAAGAATTTTTGACGGGGTGGTTTAGCAGCATGTGTCAACAATCTCCCAATTTTAATTGAAAACATATTTCCAGTATACCAAAACGCCAACAATCACCGCTGCAATAGCTGTAAGGACTACAGCTCCTGCAGCAATATCTTTAATAAAGCCGATTCTTTTGTCAAAATCAGGTTGAATGATATCACAGATCTTTTCAATAGCAGTATTGAAAATTTCAGCACTTAAAACAGCGAATGAGGCGATAATAACCAAAGCGGTGTCTGTGCTGTTCAGTTTGAAATAAAAAATAAGAAAGAGATTAACAAAAAATGCGATGAACTCAATCTGGAAATTTCTTTCCGTTTTTACCATCATAAAAATACCTCTGAAAGCATGAAGAAAACTTTTATGAATAGGAGGTTTTTGCATGATTTTCAAACTTTTTTCACAAATATAGGTTTTGTATTTGATAAAAAAATGAATATCCGCTGAAATCTAAGCATAATATCAAGGCTCAAAACAAATTAAGGATCTTTGTTAAAAACTCCTCCATATTATTCTTTTCTTTGTTGTATGTATTTATTATATTTGTAGAAACTTATTTTATAAATCTATGAAATTTATTATTTCAAGTGGTGAACTGCAGAAGGCGTTGCAAACTGTAAGTGGCGTAATATCAAGCTCTCAATCGAGACCGATTTTAGAAAACTATCTTTTTGAATTAGACGGAAATAATGTTACCATTACAGCATCTGACGGCGAGACAACTCTTGTTACTTCTCTGGAAGTAAAGTCTGATGATACAGGTAAATTTGCTGTTCCTGCTAAAATTTTTCAGGATTTTATCAAGACATATGGTGAACAGCCTCTGACATTTGTTGTAAAAGACAATGCCGAAGGTACTGGAAGCCAGCTTGAGATTTTAGATGAAAAAGATAATTTCGCAGTAGCATTAGACAATGCTGATGATTATCCTGAATTACCGGAATTCGACGCTTCCCAAAGTGTAACGATGCCGGCAGGAGTTTTGTCTGAAGCTTTGACAAACACACTATTCGCTACAAGTAACGATTCCCTTCGTCCGGTAATGACAGGAGTGCTTTTCCAGTTTGGAGAAAATGAAACCAATTTCGTTTCTACAGACTCCCACAGATTGGTGGTGTACAAAAGAGCAGACCTGATGAATGCTGAGCCGATGGAGTTTATCATGCCTAAGAAACCTCTGAACATTTTTAAAAATATCCTGGCAAGTTCCAATGAAGACGTTACCATCGACTTCAATGAGAATATGGCTAAATTTACTTTTGGTAAGCACATCTGGATCTGTAGACTGATTGACGGAAAATATCCGAACTATACAGCGGTAATTCCAAAGGAAAATCCAAATGTATTGACAATCAACAGAAACCTGTTGTTAGGAGCGATCAAAAGAGCATCTATCATGTCTAACAAATCTACCAACCAGGTAAGATTCAAGCTTTCCGGAAATATTCTTCACCTTCATGCAGAAGATACTGAATATGCTAACAAAGCAGACATGCAGATTCCTTGCGACTATAACGGAGAAGATATCAATATCGGATTCAGCTCAAAATTCTTAACGGAAATGCTGACAATCTTAGGATCTGATGATATCACAATGAAAATGTCTCAGCCTAACAGACCAGGAATCATTGAACCTCTTGACGGTCTTGAAGAAAATGAAAATATCTTAATGTTATCAATGCCGGTAATCGGATTGTAATAGTAAGATAACAAATAATAGTAAGCCGGAATTTTCCGGCTTTTGTTTTTATGGAATATTGGTAATTCCTGAAAGAATAGAAAATATGTTTTTTTGTTTAAAACACGAATTACACAAATTTTTTCACAAAAATCACAAATGGAAACCATACGAATTGTGTTATTTGTGAGTCATTAGTGTCATTAGTGTTTAAAAAGGACTCATCATGAAAATAAAAGTACAGCCTTACCACACCTCAGATTTTCCCTCAGAATTGACTACGGAAAACTACAGTGTCATTCTGTGGAAAGGAGCTGGTGTTTTCTCTGTAGATGATATCAACTACTCTTACAGCGGATATAATATTCTATTTCTTTCCCCTTACCAGAAGGTTAAACTGGTTTCGGAATCTAATGAGACGATTCATATGCTTTTCTTTCATGGCGATTATTACTGTATAGAATATCATAAAGAGGAAGTGGCTTGTAATGGACTTCTCTTCAATAATATTTATCTGAATCCGGGCATTGAGCTGTCAGAAGAGAGGTATCATTATATTCTTGAGCTTTATAACCATATTAAAAAAGAAGAATCTGAGAAACATCCATTTTCGGAATCTATTATAAAAACCTATATTCAGCTTATTCTTGCTATTGGAAGCAAACAGAAAAGCAGTATTGAAAACAATGTGGTTTCTCATGAAAAGCTTCACAATAAAAACGCAGTAGAATTTCAAAAACTATTGGAATTCTATTTTAAAACGGAAAAAGAACTATCATTTTACAGTGATAAACTCAATATTACTAATAATACATTAAGTAAAGCAGTAAAGAAAGAATTTTCTAAAACACCAACTCAGCTTATCAACGAGAGAATTATTATGGAATCTAAAAAACTACTGCATTTAACCTACAGATCTGTGAAGGAAATTGCTGCAGAATTAGGATTTGCAGATGAATTTTATTTCAGCAGGTATTTCAAAAAATCAGTAGGATGCTCCCCTAAAAATTACAGAGAAAAAGTAGGAATATCCGTAGTGGCGAAAATGTCCATGTAATGTCCTAAAATGTCTATGTTGGTGCTGCAGGCATGTGAATACCTTTGGTAAAAAATAAATCACATGCAAAACAACAGACTTTATCACCAATTATTACAATTGGATAATTACTTTTTCAATTTTCTCAGAATTTCAATTTTCATCGTTATGGCCTGGATTGGAAGCTTGAAAGCTTTTCATTATGAAGCGGATGGAATTGTACCTTTCGTAGCCAATAGCCCTTTGATGAGTTTCTTTTACAAAAATGCAGATCATAAAGTCTTCAATGAAGATAAAAAGCTTGTTGCAGAATATACTCTGTATAAAAACCCTGAAGGGAAAGTGATCCAGAAAAACATCGACTGGCATAAGGAAAACAGAACGTATACCTTTTCCTATGGTTTGGGATCAATGATTGTTGTTATCGGATTTTTAGTGCTGCTAGGAATCTGGTTTCCTAAAATAGGAGCCGTTGGAGGAGTTTTAACATTTTTAATGTCATTCGTCACGCTATCATTCCTCATAACAACGCCTGAAGTATATGTACCCAATCTGGGTGGAGATTATGCGACGCCTCAGTATGGTTTTCCCTATCTGTCAGGAGCAGGACGTTTGGTTTTGAAAGATATTATCATGATGGCCGGAGGGTTGGTATTATTTTCTGACAGCCTGAAGAAGATCGTAAGACCGTTAGGCCAATAGATTCCTAAATCCGTAACAGAAGGATTAACGAAAATTTATTATCTTAAAATCGCTTCTAAATTTCTCTATTTCTCAAAAAAACACGACATTTGTAGCTCGAAAAATCATACCGGAATAAGGTGTGGAATTTCAAATAAAAGTTTCAAAATAGAGCAGGTGAAATCTTAGAACTCATCTGACGAATTAAATAAGTAGATAGATTAACAAATGAAAATATCAAACAACTGGCTGAAGGACTTTGTAAAAACGGAATCAAAAACTGAAAGAATCGGTGAATTCCTTACAGATATTGGTCTTGAGGTTGAAGGGATAGATAAATTTGAAAGTGTAAGAGGCAGCCTGGAAGGAATCGTTGTAGGTAAAGTACTGACTTGCGAAAAACATCCTAATGCTGACAAACTGAAGAAGACAACAGTAGATGTAGGAACCGGAAAAGTGTTGAACATTGTTTGCGGAGCTCCTAATGTAGATGCAGGACAAACTGTTCCTGTAGCCGTTGTCGGAACTAAAATCTATGACAAAACCGGAAACTTTTTTGAAATTAAAGAAGCAAAAATCAGAGGAGAGGTTTCTCAGGGAATGATCTGTGCAGAAGATGAATTAGGTCTTAGCGAAGATCACGGAGGAATCATGGTGCTGGATGAAACCAAATATGAAGTGGGGAAAAACTTTGCAGACTATTTTGAGCTTACCAATGATGAGGTTTTTGAAATCGGATTAACACCCAACAGAACAGATGCTATGTCTCACTATGGTGTTGCCAGAGATTTACATGCCTATCTTTCTACCAATCAATTGAAATCTCAATTCAATAAAGTAGCTTCTGAAGTTTTGAATAATGAGGGAACTCATGATTTCAAACTGGAAATTGAAGATGCTGAATTGTGTCCAAGATATATCGGAGCTGTTATTGAAAACGTAAAAGTTGCAGAATCACCATCTTGGTTGAAAGACAGACTGAAAGCAATTGGACTTAGCCCAATCAATAATGTTGTAGATATTACCAACTATATTCTTCACGGGTACGGGCAGCCGCTTCACGCTTTTGATGCAGATAAAATTGCAGATAAGAAAGTAAAAGTAGGAGTAGTAAAACCGGGAACAAAATTTACGACTTTAGATGGTGTTGAAAGAACATTGAATGGTTCTGAAATCATGATCAAAGACGGTAAAGATAAGCCAATGTGTATTGCCGGAGTATTCGGTGGTGAGAATTCCGGAGTATCTGAAACAACAAAAACAATATTCCTTGAAAGTGCTTACTTCAATCCGATTGCTGTAAGAAAAGGAGCTAAAGCGCACAGCTTGAATACTGATGCTTCTTTCAGATTTGAAAGAGGAGTGGACCCGAACCTTACAAGAACAGCCATCACTCACGCTATTAAAATGATTCAGGAAATTGCTGAAGGTAAATTAGTAGGAGAGTTACTGGAAGAATATCCTAAGAAAATAGAAGACAACTATGTGATTATCAGGTTTTCTAAAATTGAACAGATTTTAGGAACAAAAATTCACAGAGAAAAAGTAAAAGAAATCTTAAAAGCGTTGGAAATTCAGGTTTTAAATGAAATTCCTAACGGTTTCGAAATCTCTGTTCCTGCTTACAGAGCAGATGTGACAAGAGAAATTGATGTGATTGAAGAGATTTTAAGAATCTACGGATACAATAAAATTGATGCACCACAGAAGTTTTCATTTACGCCGGTTAAGCTGAGTACTAACGATCAGGATGAACTGGAAAATAACTGGGCAAGAACTTTACAAGGCCTTGGTTTCAATGAAGTAATGAACAACTCATTAACTTCTGTAAAAGACGAAACAGATGCTGTAAAACTATTGAACCCTTTAAGCGGTGATCTGGCATTCATGAGAAAGTCTTTATTAGAAGGACTTCTTCAGAATACAGTATATAACATCAACAGAAAGAATCAGGATATCAAATTCTTCGAATTAGGAAAAATTTATCACAAAAAAGATAAATATGAAGAAAGAAAACAACTGGCATTACTGGTTTCTGGAAGAGATGTTGCAGAAAACTGGCTTCAGCCAAAATCTGCGGTAAGTTTCTATAACCTTAAAGCTTACGTAAAAGTTTTATTGGAAAGACTTGCTGTAGATTACAAAGAAGTTGCTCTTTCTGACGAAAGATTCTCTGATGCATTGGCATACGAGGCAGAAGGTAAAACTTTGGTAAGAATAGGAAAAGTAGCACCTGCTTTGTTAAAAGACTTTGATATTGATCAGGAATGTTTCTACGCTGAAATTGAATTGGAATATGCTCAGGAATTACGTTCTAAAAATGAATTGAAATTCAAAGACATTCCGAAGTTCAACAAAATCAGAAGAGACTTAGCTTTATTGATTGATAAAACAGTAAACTATCAGGATTTATATCAGACAGCTAAAAAGAACAAATCTCCATTTATTAAGAATATTAACCTATTCGATGTATATGAGGGTAAAAATCTTCCTGAAGGTAAGAAGTCTTATGCTATGAGCTTTGAGCTGTTAAACGAAGAAAAAACACTGGAAGAAAAAGAGATTACCGAAGTAATGGACTCTTTGATCAAAGCTTTCCAGAAGGAATTCAACGCAGAGTTGAGATCTTAATATTTTAAAATATATTTCATTAATAAATAGAGACGGACTTTTTTAAGTCCGTTTTTTGTTTTAAAATATGAATAGTGTATTCATGTTCGTAAGTTTCGGCTAAAGCCCATTGAATATTGGTTGTAAGTAAAAACGGGCTAAAGCCCGTTCCTATTGAATTGTGTTTTTATTGCATATTTTCTTATGATTCGGTAGTGGTCTATCCACAATCTTTGTCACTCCGTAGGAGTCTCGGCGCAGTACGTTTTCAGATACTAAGTATAATATAGATTCTTTCAGAATGACAAAATTACTGTTGAAATTTTATCAAAGATAAAATCCCTGCGTCTTAGAAGCGTTCCTCATTAAAGTTATTTGCGTCTTTGCGTTTTCCAACTTTTAAGCTTTAGAATACCAGTTATGATAATGAATAATGCTTTTTATTCCTACAATTAGACCAAAAAAATATTCAAAATATCAACTGTTAAAGAATAATAAAATTCACGGCAACCCGTTTAAATAATATAATTTCCGTAAATTTGGGTTAATTCAAAAAGAAAAAAATGAAAAATCTTTTTTTAAGTATATGTACAGCTGCAGTATTGGCTTCATGTGGATCCATGACAAGCCCGTCTGCATCTAAAGTAGGAAAAGCTCAGCCTGCTCTTGCCAGCACAAAATGGACTTTGGCTGAAACGGTAAAAGGTAAAGTTCCAACATTGAATATTGAAGGAGAAAAGATCACTGGAAATGCAGGATGCAACAACTATTTCGGAACGGCTACAATAGATCCGTCTACAGGTAGTTTTACAGCTGGACAGATGGGATCTACGAAAATGATGTGCAGCAACATCGGAGTAGAGCAGAACTTTATGGATATGATGGGAAAGGCTAACAAATATGTGGTTTCCGGAAATACTTTAGAATTGTACAAAGACAATCTTTTGCTATTGAAATTTACAAAATCAGAATAAAAAAACAAAAGGAACTCAATTGAGTTCCTTTTTTATGTTTAGAGTGTTATTAATCTTCCTCTTCTTCGTCGTACTTAGCCAACTCTTCGTCGCACCATTTGAACGCTGCTTCTACTACTTTAGTAGCCTCGTCTGCCATCGTTTCTTCATCATCACCTTCAAGATCATCTAACCACTCAACTTCTTCTTCCTCAACGTTTAGGATAAATCTTGGATATTCTGTATGAACTACGAATAGATCCTCTGGAAACTCCGAATTATCTGCTAATAAAAACTTTGGTAATTTCATTTTTTTAATGTTTTAACTTTCTCAAAGATAAATAAAATTATTGATTTAAGATGACTTCAAAAACATTTTTGAAACTTTTTCAGCTTTTTTGCTTTCAGAATAATCGTAGAACCCTTCTCCTGATTTTACACCCAGTTTTCCGGCTGTCACCATATTTACAAGCAATGGGTTTGGAGCATACTTAGGATTTTTGAAACCGTCATACATTACGTTTAGAATGGCAAGGCATACATCAAGACCAATAAAGTCTGCCAGTTGAAGTGGACCCATCGGATGAGCCATTCCCAATTTCATTACCGTATCAATTTCTTCTACACCTGCCACTCCGTTATAAAGTGTTTCGATAGATTCATTAATCATTGGCATTAGAATTCTGTTTGCCACAAAACCCGGATAATCATTTACCTCTACAGGAACTTTACCCAAAGTTTTACTCATTTCATAAATTGAATCAAAAGTTTCTTTGGAAGTAGAATATCCTTTGATGATTTCTACCAGTTTCATAATTGGAACCGGGTTCATGAAGTGCATACCGATTACTTTATCGGCTCTTTTGGTAGCCGCAGCAATTTTTGTAATAGAAATAGAAGAAGTGTTGGTTGCAAGGATACAGTTGGCTGGAGCGAGTTCATCCATTTGACCGAAGATCTTTAATTTAAGATCAAGGTTTTCGGTAGCTGCCTCTACAATAAGGTCTGCTGCACCTGCTGCATCATTCAATGCTGTAAAAGTAGTGATGTTACCTAAAGTTTCAGCCTTTTGCTCCTCTGTAAGGTTTCCTTTTGCAATGATTCTGTCAAGATTGGTAGTAATGGTTTTTAAACCTCTGTCCAAAGCTTCCTGGGATACATCTACAAGATTTACTTTAAAACCGCTTTGTGCGAAAGTATGTGCAATACCATTCCCCATGGTTCCCGCTCCGATAACTACAATGTTTTTGATCATTTTTCCTTTATTTTTTATAGATAGTTAAATTTTTTACGTCTGTAAGATCTGATTGTGTGACAACAGCTGTAGAGTCAAAGGAAACATTTCCGGTACTTTGACTTTTCTTATTATTGTTCTGGTTGGAAACAGTAGCCGTTAATCCTCTTATCAATCGTTTTTTCTGATTTTTTGTAAGAAAGTCTGTGCCAACGTATAACGTAAATTCACCTTCTCTTCCCATCCCTTTCTGGATAAGGACTTCCATACTTTTTATCTGGCTTTTGTTCTTAAATTCTTTCAGAAAGCTCATCACAGGTTTATCAGAGGCAGGACCACAGCATACACTTCTGTAGCTGATCTCTAAATAATTCTGATTCTTCTGCGAATAAAAGAATGTAAAAGCAAATAGAGCCGTTGTTATTATTATTTTTTTCATGTTAAATCGCTTTAAAAATAAGCTTAAAATTTTACTTATTAAAATATTCCCAAACCTCTCTGGAAATATCTGAAATCATCCTGCAGTTAACAGCATCCGTTTCCGTTGAATTACTGACAAATACAGCTAATGCATAGTGCTTGCCATTAGGTAAAGTAATGATTCCTATTTCATTTTCTGCACCCGTTAGACCCGCATTATTCTTCCCTGAAGCTCCCGTTTTTCTTGCCACAGGCGTATTTTTGGGAAGCTGTTCCACTATTTTATTCATTCCCGTTGAGGTAGACCATAGTACTTTCATCAGATAATCTGTCGACTTTTTTGATAGTAATTTCCCATCATAGAACTTTTTAAGGACATCAATTGCTGATTTTGTAGTGCTGTAATTTTCATATTGAACATTCCAGTCTTTATGCATGTCTTCTTCGTTATATTTGATCTGAAATCCTTTTACCCCTTTTGAATCCATAAACTTCTGAACAGTCTGGGTTCCTCCCAATAATTTGAGAAGAATATCACAGCCGTTGTTATCACTTTTGGCAACCGTATATTCAATCACTTCACTTAAAGGAATTTCAACATTTCCTCCAGGATATTGATCACGAAGCGGCGACCATGTATTCTCGAGTAAGTTTGATTGATCCAATTTTATTTTCTGATCCAAAGAAAGTTTTCCATGGTCTACATTGTTCAGAACTGCTGCGGCAATGTGAAACTTGAATACACTTTGCATCGGGAGCTTTTTGTCTGCGTTTTTATTGTATTTAAAACCATTTTCAAAACCTAAGACAGAAACGCCCGCAGTAGCTTTTTTGTTCTTAAGAATTGAACTTATTTTCTGTTCTAATAAAGAAGTCTGAGCAAAGGTAAATGCTGAGATCAGAAGGAAAAATAGTGCTGTTTTTTTCATAGTATGATCATTAAAAAAGCCCTCTTCTGAAGATCGGAAGAGAGCTGCAATTTAAGACAATTATTACTATTTTAATTCAAAATAATTCAGATTGACACCATCATTTTCAAAGACAATTCTGATTTTATTTTCTCCTTTCTGTAAGGTGATATTTTTGGCTGAAACCGTTTTCCAGTTTTCATTTCCTCCTGTTGATACAAGTGAAATCGTCGCTAAAACTTTTCCGGAAGCCGTTTCAATTCTTATTTTAGAATCATTGGCTGATGCATATCGGATGTCAAACGTATAATTTTTATCTCCTTTTGACTGGATTGTATATTGAAGCCATTCTCCGGATTCTGTTTTTCCTACATAATATTGGTTGGTAACCTTATCATTACATTGATAAATATCTACGCCATCATTTCTCATCTGTTGTCCGGAGTTCCATTCCGATCTTTTTGCCGGATCACTTACCCAAAGATTGATGAAATCCTTATCAAGATAAGCTGCACCCATTCTTCCCAAATCATATTCTGAAGCGAATATTCTTCCCGGAGCCTGATGATTTCTGAAAGGTTTTGTAGAAGCATCTGTAATCTGTCTGAACATGGCGTCAATCACATCTCTTTTAATCTCAGTGTTGTTCAGTTTATAATTATCAGCAATCTGTAGTAAAGCTTTTTTAGCATACTCTTTAGATGGCTTTTCACCTCCGTTTTTCCAGTAATCCAATAACTTTTCATATTCAGGAGTAATTTTTACATTGGTAATTCCTGCAATATTATCAATCTTTTTCATTGGCCAGAAGGCATATCCGATATTATGCTTACCCAAAAGCTGAATCAACTCAGTAAACCATACATTGGAATTCTCACCGGTTTCTCCAAGCCAGATCGGCATATTGTGCTTCTCTCTGAGATCCAATGCGAATTTCAAGGTTTGATCATCATTATAATTCCAGTATTTATGAAAACTGAAAGCCATATTATTATCCCAGATAGCCGGAAGTCCGTTATAATTATTTCCCCAGCCGTTTCCTTCAATAAAAATAATATGCTTCTTATCAACTTCTCTAATGGCTGCAGTGATGTCCTTTTGAAGTTTCCAAAGCGGAGCATTAGACAATTCATCCGTACCATTAGGATTTTTACCCGTGAAATTAATATTGGGCTCGTTAATCAGGTCATACCCTCCAATCCATGGATTATCTTTATATCTTTCGGCCAGTTTTTTCCAAAGCGCAATCGTTTTTCTCTGGTTTTCTTCATTGGCCCAAAGTGAAGGTTTAGACTTATCATTATCAGAGATGTTCGCATCATTGCCCTGACCTCCCGGAGCAGCATGAAGATCCAGAATCAGGTATATTTTGTTATCTGTACACCATTGAAGAAGATCATCAGTCATTTTAAAACCTTCCTCCAGCCACGTATCTTTTCCTTTGACAGCCTCCTTTTCAATCGGTAATGTATAAAGATTGTAATGCATCGGAAGCCTGATAGAATTAAATCCAGCTTTGGCTAAAAAGTCAATATCCTGCTTGGTGATTCCATTTTTAAGATAAGCTTTGTAGAACTCATTCATTCCATCTTCGCCAATTAATTCAGCAATTTTCTCTTTAATCTTATACTGAGGTCCTGCAAAATCAGCAGTTTTCAGCATATATCCTTCCTGAAGCATCCAACCGCCAAGTCCAAGACCTTTCAATTGAATATTTTCACCTTTATCATTAACGATTTTTTGCCCTGAAGTCTTCAGTAATTGTGATGTCCCAAATTGAGACAATAAAAGCGCGGATAATAGAATGGCTCTTTTCATAGTAGTTTCAATGGTTTAAAATAATAGGGAAATATTAGAAATTATAATGAATGATGGCAGCACAAGATGAACCTGTATTCAGTTCATTGAGTTTGCCCGATATCCATATATGTAAAACAAAATCTTTCAATACTTTATTGAATTATTCCTCAAATATATTGTTTTTTTATTTTGAAAAGGATTTTTTATTAATAAATCAGTAATTATTGATGAAAAGTTTTTATTCTCTTGATATTTAAGAACAGAGATTTATTGCCTCAATTGTGAACCCAGAAATGAAAATGCTACCTCATAACCAATTTTTTCTGATTAATAAGATAGCATTATCTCTGTTACTGTTCAGGAAAACAGTATATTTTTAACTGATCAGTTTCATAATTTCTAAAGCCACTTTCAAAGCTTCAGTTCCGTCTTCAAGAGAAACCTCTACATTTTTGTCACCTGTGATAGCATCTGCGAAAGAATTTAATTCATCCAAAATAGCATTGTTAGGCTGGATATTCGGATATTCAAATAGAATCTGGTTCTTCTCTCCCTCTGCATTTTCAATGATCATATCAAATGGAGTAGGGTTTTCAGGAGCATCCTTCATTCTGATTACTTCAGCCTTTTTCTCAAGGAAATCAACAGAAATATAAGCATCCTTCTGGAAGAATCTGCTTTTTCTCATCGCCTTCATAGAAATTCTGGAAGTCGTAAGGTTCGCCACACATCCGTTCTCGAACTCTATTCTTGCGTTGGCAATATCCGGAGTTTTACTTACTACACAAACACCGCTAGCGTGAATATTTTTCACTTTAGATTTCGCAATGCTTAATAAAATATCAAGATCGTGAATCATAAGATCCAATACTACAGAAACATCCGTCCCACGTGGATTAAATTCAGCCAGTCTGTGGATTTCAATAAACATCGGAGTGCTGATGTATTCCTTAGTAGCAATAAACGCTGGATTGTATCGCTCAACGTGTCCTACCTGTGCTTTGATTCCTTTTTCCTGGCATAAACTAAGAATTTCTTCTGCCTGTTCAAGAGTCTGGGTTACCGGTTTTTCAATAAAGAAATGCAGCCCTTTTTCGATGGCTTTTAAAGCATAATCATAATGATAAACTGTTGGCGTGACAATATCAAGCATGTCAATCTGCTCAAGCAATTCATCAAAATTTTCAAAATATTTATATCCGAATTCGGCTTCTAATTTCTTTCCGTTTTCAACATCTTTATCATGGAAACCTACAAATTCATATCGATCTGACTGATTAAGAAGTTTTAAATGTATTTTTCCCAAGTGTCCGGCACCTACCAAACCTGCTTTTAACATAGCTGTATTAAATTTTTGTAAAGATAGTGAATGTACATTTATAAAATACATGACTTTTCACTTGGAGATATTCAAGATGGAACATGTTTATTCATTAAGGAAATTACAGTAAATTCACGGTCAGAAAATAACTATGAAAAGAATAATTTCGATTTTATTCATCTTGGGATTATGTACTGCCGGATGTATAGGAGATAGTCCATATGATCCGCAGGCAAAATGTGGAACGCCAACAAATCTGACATTTGAAAAAGGAACTAACCGGCTTTCCTGGAGCTTTATCAGCCAGGGCGAAGGATATTATGAAATACAGTACGGCGAACAGGGTTTCTCTTTGGGAAAGGGAACTACAGTGGTCACCAACAAGTATTTTTATAACCTTCCTCTCTATAAAGATAATAAATACGACCTTTATGTGAGAAAAAATTGCGGAATAGCTGGTGGCCGGAGCAACTAGGCGGGACCCGTTACTGTTTTGGCCACTCATACAACCACCTGTGTAAAACCAGAGTATGCAACCTATTCAAAAACAACTTCTTCTGTGAATTCTTCTGTTTTTGATGCTACAGTGTCCTGGGAAAATGATGGAATTTCTACATACGAAACTGTGTTGACCACCAGTTCAGCTCCTCCTGCAAGTGGAGATTTGGTGTTTGCAGGTCAAAAAGCCATCTATGTAGGGTTAAGTAAAACAGTGAATTATAATTTTTTTGTGAGAAAAAAATGTGCTGATAATACCTTCAGCGATTTTTACGGACCTTATCCGATAAAATGGAATTAAGAAATAAAAACAAAGCAATCAAAAATGGATTGCTTTGTTTTTGTGGATAATTCTTTGCTTCAATTTCTGAAATCTAATTTCTAATTTCTTACTTTTGTCAAATGCAGGATTCGTTTGTACATAAAGGAAAAAGAAAGATTTTAGTCGAGTATCTTCGAAACAGAATTGGAATTTCAGACGAAAATGTACTTTCGGCAATGAGTGAAGTTCCAAGACACCTTTTTATCGAAAGTATTTTTGAAGATTTTGCCTATGAAGACCGGGCTTTCCCGATTCTGGCTCATCAGACCATTTCCCATCCTTCCACGGTAGCGGAACAGTCTGAACTATTGAAGGTAAAACCAGGTGAAAAAGTATTGGAAATTGGAACAGGATGCGGATACCAGACTGCAGTTTTAATGGCGATGAAAGCCCATGTCTATACGGTAGAAAGGCAGAAAGATCTGTTTGATTTTTCTAAAAAGAAACTCAGAGAACTTCATCTGTTTCCAAAGTTTCAAAGCTTTGGAGATGGTTTTGCCGGACTTCCTACTTTTGCTCCTTTTGATAAAATCATCGTAACCTGTGGTGCTTCCACGCTGCCTACAGAACTTTTAAAACAACTGAATGTCGGAGGAATAATGGTGATCCCATTGGGGCCAACAGATGAACAGGTTTTATACAGATTTACCAAAGTAGGTCCTACAGAATTCGAAAAAGAAGAATTTGGAGCCTATAAATTTGTTCCGATGCTTGGAAATACAAATCAATAGTAAGAGGTTTCTAAAGAGTGTGTCACTCCGAATGAAATGGAATGTAATGAAGAATCTTATACAGTTTAGTTAATAAGATTCTTTCTCAGTCAGAATGGCAAAAGCCAGATAATTTGACTTTTTAGAGAACCAGTTTTTCATAGATAAAATTCATCTGATTTAATCAAAATTTAAAATCTTTTAACTCCATTTCGGAATGAAAATTGATGGAATTAAAACCCTCAGTATACAATCACCATCACAGAAAATAAATAGATTTTGAATCAAACATTCAGATGAAAAGAAATAATTTTTTTAATATTAAAGTTCAATAACCTTACTTTTTGCGAGTGAGGTTTTTTTAATTAAAATCATTAAACAACAGTAGAATGAAAGTTTTTATCAATAAAAGAATTCCCGAAACAGGAATTGAAATGCTGAAAGAAGCAGGTTTGGAGCTTATATTTCCGGAAAAGGAAAACCTTTCTTATGAAGAATGGATTCATTACTGTAAAACTACAGATACCATACTTAATGTAGGCGGAGACTTCAGATATGATAAGAATTTTTTTGATACCTGCCCGAATGTCAAAGCTATTGCATTATATTCTGTAGGATTTGATCACGTTGACATTAAAGAAGCTACGCAAAGAAATATTCCGATAGGAAATACTCCGGATGTTTTGAGCAAAGCCACTTCAGATGTTGCTTTTTTACTGATGCAGTCTGTTGCCAGAAGAGCAAGCTATAATTTTCAGAAAGTAAAAGATGACAATTGGGGAGCTTTTGATCCTTTACATGCGTTGGGACAAGAATTGTACGGAAAAACACTTGGGATTTTTGGATTGGGACGTATCGGCTATGAAATGGCTGAGAAATCAAGAAAGGCTTTTGGAATGAATATCATTTACCACAACCGTCGTCAAAATGAAGAAGCAGAAAACGAGCTGGGGGCAACTTATGTTTCTTTCGAAGAACTGATTCGGAGATCAGATGTATTGAGTGTACATGCCAACTTTACTACTGAACAGAAAGAATTGTTCAATGAGTCTATATTTGAGCAGATGAAACCGAATGCTATTTTCATTAATACAGCCAGAGGAGGTTTTCACAATCAAAAAGATCTGTATCAGGCACTCGTTGACAAGAAAATCTGGGGAGCAGGTCTGGATGTTACTAATCCGGAACCAATGTCTGCAGATGATCCTATTCTGGGGCTTTCAAGTGTCTGTATTCTGCCACATATCGGTTCTGCGACTGTTGAAGCCAGAAATGGAATGGCCAGACTAGCTGCAGGAAATATTATCGCTTTTGCAAAAAATGAGAAAATGCCCAATTGTGCAAATCCTGATGTTTATTCTCCTCAATCATCATAACTTGGAATTATTTTTGTTCTGATAATATAAACCTAAAATCTTAAATAATATGGCACCAGAGAAAAATATTAATGAGCAAAACAAGAGGTTAGAACAAATGGATTATAACCCCAGTGAAGATATATTTAAGAGAGAAAAACATATTTCGCTCGATGGAGACGGAAATCCTATTTTGGATGAGGATTTTGATGATGATAAAATTGATAAAGGCTTAGATATCCCTGGAGCTGATGACGATGATGAAATGGAAGAAATAGGAGAGGAAGATGAAGAAAACAACTATTGGAGTCTCAGCGATAATGAAGATGATCATGAAGAAGAAAACGATGATGTTCTAACCTAAATTTTAACGATACAAAAATCAGCCTTATTGAATTTCAGTAAGGTTTTTTTTATGTGAAATAACAACTAATATGGGGAAGGGTAATTCCCCTCCCTCGGAGGGGTGGATTCAAAAATTAAAAAATTTTTGAAGACGGGGTGGTTCCATAATGCAGCACAATAAAATCCTCCAACTCCTTCATCACCAGACTCAGATTATTCCTTACATCAAAATCATTTATTCTGAAAACCAATAATCCCAATGACTCCAGATATTTCTGTCTTATGCTGTCATAAACTTCATTTTCATCATGGCTTGATCCATCTATTTCTATAATGAGCCCAAGTGTTTTGACATAAAAATCAACGATATAATTTCCGATAATCCTTTGTCTGTCAAAATCAATGGTATAAAATTTTTTTGCACGGACTTTCTTCCAGAAGATCACTTCACCTAAGATCCGGGCTTTACGCTTTTCTTTTAATAATACTTTTAAATAGGGATTGTAGGGTAGATTTTCAACGAAATTCCTGCGGATAGGAATTCCGTTGATGACGGTGAGGGTTTCTTTCATTGTTGTGTTTTGACCACCCCGTCTTTCAAAGTTATCAACTTTGAAATCCACCCCTCCGAGGGAGGGGAATTGAGGTGCATTTATTCAAATATAGTATTTAATATCAAATGGCGGCTGGTTTACAACTTTCATAACTTTCCCTAAACCCTAAACCCTAAACCCTAAACCCTAAACCCTAAACTTTAAACCATTCTTCCCTTCCCCTCTTGCCTATATTTCCTATTTTGAATATCTTTAAAACTTCAAACATTGTTTAAAACATAGACCTTTACATAGTAATATGACATTTCAAGAACAGATACAGCAGGGGATTCCTAATCAGCTGCCGCAACCAAAACCATACGAGACCAATATCAACCATGCTCCGAAGCGTAAAGAAATTTTAGGAGAAGAAGAGAAAAAACTGGCATTGAAGAATGCTTTACGTTATTTCGAACCTCAGTTTCATGCAGAACTGATTCCTGAATTTAAGCAGGAACTGGAAGATTACGGAAGGATTTATATGTACCGTTTCCGTCCGGATTATGAAATGAAAGCGAGACCAATTACAGACTATCCCGGAAAATCTGAGCAGGCCAAAGCGATCATGCTGATGATTCAGAATAACCTGGATTATGCGGTGGCACAGCATCCTCATGAACTGATTACCTATGGTGGAAACGGAGCGGTTTTCTCCAACTGGGCACAATATCTGTTGACGATGAAGTATCTGTCGGAAATGAATAATGATCAGACATTGGTGATGTATTCAGGACATCCGATGGGATTGTTCCCGTCTCATAAAGACGCACCAAGAGTGGTTGTAACGAATGGAATGATGATCCCGAACTATTCAAAACCGGATGACTGGGAGAAATTCAATGCATTAGGCGTTACCCAGTATGGGCAAATGACGGCAGGAAGTTATATGTATATCGGTCCTCAGGGGATTGTTCACGGAACAACGATTACAGTGTTAAATGCTTTCAGAAAAATCAAAAAAGAGCCGAAAGGAGGTCTTTTTGTAACTTCAGGATTAGGGGGAATGAGTGGAGCTCAGCCAAAAGCAGGAAATATTGCTGGTTGCGTTACCGTATGTGCAGAAGTGAATCCAAAGATCACGAAAATCCGTCACGATCAGAAATGGGTGAATGAAATTCATGAAGATCTTGATGCATTGGTAAAAAGAGTAAGAGAAGCACAGGCCAGGAAAGAAACAGTGTCTTTAGCTTATCTTGGAAATATTGTGGAAGTTTGGGAGAAATTTGATCAGGAAGATGTAAGAATTGATATCGGATCGGATCAGACTTCCCTTCACAATCCTTGGGCGGGAGGTTACTATCCTGCCGGACAAAGTTTTGAAGAATCTAATATCATGATGGCTGAAAATCCTGAGTTATTCAAGGAAAAAGTTCAGGAAACATTAAGAAGACATGCTGCAGCGATCAATAAACATACTGCAAAAGGAACGTATTTCTTTGATTACGGAAATGCCTTTTTACTGGAAGCTTCCAGAGCCGGAGCTGATGTAATGGCAGAAAATCCGACGTTAGGAAGAGAATTCAAATATCCGAGTTATGTGCAGGATATTATGGGACCAATGTGTTTCGATTATGGCTTCGGGCCGTTCCGTTGGGTATGTTCCAGTGGAAATCCGGAAGATCTGCAGAAGACAGATGATATTGCATGCGCAGTATTGGAAGAAATGGTGAAAAATTCTCCGGAAGAGATCCAGCAGCAGATGAAAGATAACATTCAGTGGATCAAAGGAGCACAGGAAAATAAACTGGTGGTTGGTTCTCAGGCAAGAATTCTTTATGCAGATGCAGAAGGAAGAATGAAAATTGCGGAAGCCTTCAACAAAGCCATTAAAAACGGAGAAATCGGACCGGTGGTATTAGGTAGAGACCACCACGATGTTTCAGGAACAGATTCTCCTTACAGGGAAACTTCCAATATCTATGACGGATCGAGATTTACAGCGGATATGGCCATTCACAACGTAATTGGAGACAGTTTCCGTGGAGCTACCTGGGTTTCCATTCACAATGGTGGTGGAGTAGGCTGGGGAGAAGTAATCAACGGAGGTTTCGGAATGCTTCTTGACGGTAGCGATGATGCCGACAGAAGATTAAAATCCATGCTTTTCTGGGATGTGAACAACGGAATCTCAAGAAGAAGCTGGGCAAGAAACGAAGGCGCTGTTTTCGCTATTAAAAGAGCAATGGAAGCAGAACCGAATCTGAAAGTAACGCTTCCGAACTTTGTAGACGAAAATTTATTATAATCCATAAAATTCGACATTGGCAGCCATCAACAAAAAATTGTTTTCACACCTGAACGTAGAGGATAGTGATCCTGTATGGGAGAAGTTTGCTGAGGTTGAATTTTCAAAGAAAAACATATTTACTGACAACAAAGCCTATCTTGTAGAAGATGGGCTTGTCCGTAAATACTACATCAACAGCATCTCAGATATTGATACAGAAATATGTGCAGAATTCTACTTTCCCGGCGATATTTTTACAGTGGAAGAGAAAAGTTCCGATGCCGTTTACGAATCCATGAATAAAGGGCTGGCATGGGAAATCACTCTGGATGAGGTAAAAGATCTATTTGCTGTAAACCCACACTGCCGTTTTGTGCAGAACTACTATCTGAGCAGAAAGCTCAATGCGGCTATGAAAAGAGAAATGCTTCTGCTGAAAAACACTCCCCAGGACCTCTATGAATATCTGTTGAAAAACAAACCTCATTACATACAGAATATTCCTTTAAAATATCTCGCTTCTTATATCGGGATTACGCCCATCTCTTTAAGCCGGATCAGGAAGCGTATTCATTAGTGTTATTTTTAACGCAAAGCTCGCAAAGAATTTTACTTTTATTTTTCCGTTCGCAAAGGTGCTGCTGCTTAGCAATGGTATAATTTTGTAGCTGAATGAAATGCCCTTGCGATCGAAAAAATAGCCATCATTAATATATTCTTTGCGTACATCGCGTTCTTATCTTTCTACATGCTTATTCATTAATTATCTTTTGTTTATTGTCTTGCCTTCCGTAAGTCTATTCCTTTGCTAAAAAAGAATATGGAAATACAAAAACTAAACTGGGCAGGCATCCGCCTCACTTCTCACAACAAAACCATCCTAATAGACGCAGTAGAAGATTTCTCTTACTATAAACCTGTTTTGGGTGATGCTGTAGAAAATCTTTTAGCGTTTTCAGATCATGTACAGGCAGATTACATCCTGTTTACGCATATGCATCTTGATCATTTTGATAAAGGGATCATCCAAAAATGCCTAAAGAAAGATGGAAAACTGATTGTCTATGCAGGACTGGAAACCATTGTAAAAAAGCTGGTTGAAGATGTTGAAATTATTACTCTGAATCTTGACGAAACCTTTACAGAAAATAATATCACCTTTAAACCTGTATTTGCCATGGATGGAGTAGGAGAAATACAGTCTTCATGGATTGTTGATGATGGAACCACAAAGATCTTTCATGGCGGAGATACCATCTGGCACAACCAGTTCTGGAAGCTTGGAAAGGAAAACCCAAACATAGACTATGCTTTTTTACCGGTAAACGGAGTTGTAGTGAACTTTGAAATCATCGGGTTGGAATACAGTCCGGTTCCTGCTTCCCTCAATCTGAAAGAAGCTTTTGCAGCAGCCCACCTTCTGCACGCCAAAAAGATGGTGCCCATCCATTACGGATTGTTTGCCCATGAGAAATGCTATATCCCTCAGATTTTTGATGATCAGGATTTGAAAAACATTTCAGAGGAAGTAGGACAGGAGTATTTGATTTTAAAAGATGGAGCAATGCTGGTAGAATCTTAATTGATATTTGTAATGAAAACTGTCATTCTGAGTGAAATGCAATGGAATGAAGAATCTCAATATCAATAAGAACGGGCTATTATCCTGAGCGTAGACGAAGGAACCCTCTTTTTTGTACATAAAAATAAATCAATAGAAACGGGCTTTAGCCCGTTTTTCTTTTTGCATAATATAATTGACCTTAGCCGAAATTTAAAATTAAGTTTTGGCTAAAGCCTTTGGTATTTATCTTTTTATATCGGGCTAAAGCCCGATGCTATTGATGAGCTCACTGGATTTTAATACTAATTCTTTAATATTTGGTGTATTTTTGTTTCTATAATGTGTGCTATTGAAGTATGTGATTTATTTAGATATATTCGCCAAAAATTTCTGACATCTTTGTTTTCCAATTAGAAGGTAAATTATCCCAATTATTATCCCATTCCAATGTTTGCTTATACGCTTTGTATGGCTTTTCGGAATTAGCTTCATAACCTAATTCTTCTTCAACACTATTTTCCATTACAACAATTCTTCCATTTCCACCTAAAGCATCTGCAATTGGTTGATTGTATTTTGCAGCATTTGGTTCACCTAAATCTAAATCATGAACTACTATTGGTTTTATTCCCATTGAAGTTAAATATTTTATTAGGCCAATTATAGCAGCTTTTCCACGAGCTTTAACAATCTCAAAGTCAGATAAAATTCTAAAATATTTAGCTTTATCCAAAAGTTTTAAAGTTTCGCGTATTAAGATATCTTCTGTATCTCCTTCTACAATTATTACATTCTTTGTAAAAAATATTCTTGATACATAGTTGTCAATTTTCATTATCATTTTTACATAGGTTTTATCAACGCTTTGGAGTTCTTTAAATTTTTCGGTAACACTAAAGGTATTACATTCAACATGATTACCGCAATTATAAAGTCTATTTAATATTTGTTTTGGTTTACGAGATAAATCAATAATATATGGTGAATGTGTTGAAGCAATTATTTGGGATGTATTAGAACTTAATTCATAAATTGCTTCTCTCATTTGATTTGCTGCGCTTGGATGTAAATATGTTTCAGGTTCTTCAAAACAGACTATTAATGAACGAGCATGATCATCTTCTTTTTTTGATAGCCATAATTGTCTGTATCTCAACATTCCAAAAACAGCAGCTCTAATCATACCAGTACCTTGATTATCAATAGACGTCTTTATATTACTTGACATTTCAACAGTAAATGCTGGTTTAAGACTAGAAGGATCACTTAAGCTTGTAGATGCATATAATTTAGAATCTGGAAAAACAGTTGATAAAACTGTGTTTAGCTCATTCATCATTTTTCCGAACTCAGATTCATCATCTTGTGGGTCCAGTTCCTTTGCAAGGTTATTTAGGTGAACTTGGGCATTTTTAAAATGTTCAGAATTTTCTCTAACAGTTTGAAATAGTTCTCCAAGGGTTATACTAAGAACTCCGTTACCAGACCCTTGAATTTCATGTAATCCAACATCAACAGGAATTAATAAGAACCTCGGTAACATCTTAAGTACATTTCCAGGAATTCCACCAGGATTTTGAAACCAAGTTTCCTCTTCAGAAATCTCCCAAATCTCATCAATTAAGTCTAATTTTTCTAATACAGCTTTACCTTTTCCTATATTAGATTGCAACTCAGGAAAATACTCTTCAATAGTTTCTTGAGACAGACCATTGTCAATGTAATCTTGAGGCTTTTTACAATCAGAGTAAATATCTTTTATGTTTCTAACTTTAGATTTAAATTCAATAATTACATCTTTACCTAATTCATATGTTTTTCTATAAATTACGGATAATCCAGTTTCTTCAGAATCATCAGGTATATCATAACTAAAAATTCTACCTTTAAAACCTCTCCATGTTTTAGCTTCAGCAGGAAGATTTCTAAATTCAGCTTCAAGAGTAATTGTATTAGTGTCAACTTTTACTTCATGCGTTTCATCATCTATTATTGAATGAAAGTCAACCGTTGACAACTGCTTTTTTGCAGAAAGCAAAATATCTATGGCTTTAATTATTGAGCTTTTCCCACAATTATTTTGTCCAATTAGAAATGTTGCATCTCCAAAAATGAGATTTACTTCTTTAAGTCTCTTATAACCTGATATTTTTAATGAATAGAGTTTCATGTATGTGTTAGTTTATTTATATTATGTTATTTTCAAATATAAAAATCTAACTTCATACATAATTACGGTTTTCCGTTTTTTATACACATTCCAACCTTTTCTTGTATCACTGCATCTTTATAAGAAAAGAGTTTTATGAAAATAACCATACCAAAACCCTGTCATGAAAACTGGAACGCCATGACACCTGATGAGAAGGGAAGATTTTGCGCAGTCTGTTCCAAAACGGTGAGAGATTTCAGAAGAGGTTCGGATGATGAGCTTATAGAGGTTTTTACGAAAGCAACGGATGAGATCTGCGGTAGTTTTCTTCCTTCACAGCTCAACAGAGATCTGCATTATTCTTATATCAATGCTCTTTTTGTGAAGTTTGCGGTAGGATTTATGTTGACAACAGGAGGAATTGTAAGTGTGAATGCACAGCAAAAGATCGCCAATGATATTTTAAAAACTGAAGATATCAAAGAAATTACCCTTGCTGAATTTGGGACTCATAAAGACAGGAAACTACTCGGATCAATTTCTGTAGTACCTGCTGATGCTATAGACCGTAAAGAAAAGGAAAGTAAAACATCTGTCCCCAATTTAGCCCAACCATTGACTACGCAGGTATTACCCAATGTAGTACAAAGTATAAGTTCAGTACGTATTGGTGGGGTGCCTTCAAGCAAAGCTAGATCTTATAATCCACTGTATGTTGTAGATGGAAAGATCAGTGATTATGAAAAAGTAAAAGCTCTGGATCCTAATCTGATAAAAACAATGAATGTTCTGAAGGGAGCCTCTGCAACAGCATATTATGGCGAAAAAGCAAAAGATGGGGTAATCGTAATTACTACAAAAAGAAAAAAATATAAAACAAATTAAGACTCTTTATTTTCCCACAGATTTCACAGATCTTTTCATGTTTATCTGCTTAATCTGCCCCATCTGCGAGAGAACATTGAGATTGCTTCACCTTCGTTTCGCAATGACAGTGGTAGTGTGAAATTTTATCGGAGATAAAATCCTTACGCCTTAAAACAATGCATTTAAATATCATTTTGCGCCTTAGTGTTGATCAAACTATGATACAGAAAAAACTCAGCAAGTCGCTGAGTTTTATTTTTTTAACCATTAAGAATATCGATCTTCACCTTAATATTCTTAACTATTTAATTTTTCTTAATGGTTTAATCTGATTTATTATTTCACAGTCGCAATAGCTGCTTCATAATTGGGTTCCTGAGCGATATCTGGTACCTGTTCTTCATAGATGATATTACCTGAAGGATCTATCACCACAACGGCTCTGCTCAGAAGACCTTTCATGGCAGAATCTACCAATTCTACACCATAGTTCCATCCGAAGTCTGAACGGAAATCGGAAAGCATTATCACATTTTTAATTCCTTCTGCTCCACAGAATCTTTTCTGGGCAAACGGAAGATCTTTGGAAATACACAGTACTACCGTATTGGGAAGATTTCCAGCCTCTTCATTGAAATGATGTACAGAAGCAGAGCAAACACCGGTGTCCACACTTGGGAAGATATTCAGAATAACATACCTTCCTTTGAAGGAATCCAGCGTCTGGTCATTCATATTCACATCTGTAAGGGTAAACTTAGGAGCTGGTTTATTCAGTGCTGGTAATTTGGCATAAGTATGAACTTCTTTCCCGCCCATTAAAACCGTGTTGGTAGCTTTAGATTTTTGAGCAAAGCCCACCGCAGAGAAGAATAGCAGTGTGCCGCAAACTAATTTTGAAAACATGAAATTTATTTTTAAGCTAAATTATTCTTTTTTTAGGAGCTAAGATTAATTTTAATTCAAATAGATCAAATCTATGGTCAGATTGTTTCTTTCAAAATATTTTACCTCTACCTTTATATTATTAAACAAGGCTGTCTCAGGAGTCAAAGTAGTTTGGCTTTTGTCATTTTGACACTTTTGAGATCGTCTTCAATCTTATCACATAAAAAAATAGAAAGATTTATGAGTTCAGAAAATACAGCATCATTCCATCACATTTTTAAAAGAGAAAACGAAATTCCGGAAGAGTATAAAGTTCCGGTCATCCATCAGAGAACTTATCTTTTGAATGGGGAACTGATAGAGTGGAACGGCGATGTCACGGAAATTTATTCCCCGGTGTGCATCCCCACAGAAAACGGATTGGAAAGAAAGCTTCTGGGAAGTATTCCTAATATTGGACCGAACGAGGCGATGGAAGTTCTTGAAGCTTGCGTAAAAGCCTATGATAACGGACTTGGCGAATGGCCGACAATGTCTGTAGAAGGACGTATTAAGTGTATGCAGAAATTTGTGTATCTGATGATCCAGCAAAGAGATCTGATCATCAGGTTATTGATGTGGGAAATCGGGAAAACACTGGCTGATTCTACTAAAGAATTTGACCGTACTGTAGATTATATCAATCAGACCATTGATGCATTGAAGGATCTTGACAGGGAATCTTCCCGTTTTCAACAGGCGGAAGGAACCATTGCGCAGATCAGAAGAGCACCGCTTGGCGTGGTGTTAAGTATGGGGCCTTTCAATTATCCCCTGAATGAAATCTTTACCACATTGATTCCTGCTTTGATCATGGGAAATACCATCCTGTTTAAACTTCCAAAACATGGGGTCCTGGCTCATTATCCTTTATTAAACGCCTTTAAAGAAGCCTTCCCGAAAGGAACAGTAAATACGTTATATGGAAAAGGATCAGAAATTATCACTCCGATTATGGAAAGCGGAAAAGTGAATGTTCTTGCCTTTATCGGATCAAGTAAAGTCGCCAACGGACTGAAAAAACTACACCCGAAAGTGAACCGTTTAAGAGCTATTCTGAGTCTGGATGCTAAAAATGCAGCCATCGTTACTAAAAATGCGAATCTTGATGTAGCGGTGAGTGAATGTATTTTGGGGGCACTTTCTTTCAACGGACAGCGTTGTACAGCCTTGAAACTGATATTTGTTCAGAAAGAAGTGGCATTGGAGTTTACAGAGAAATTAAGTGCAGCAGTCTCTGCTTTGAAGGCTGGGCTGCCTTGGGAAAAAGACGTGAAAGTAACGCCACTTCCGGAAGTCAACAAACCGGCTTACCTGAAAGAATGTATAGATGATGCCTTACAAAAAGGAGCAGCAGTGCTGAATAAAGATGGAGGTTACGCCGATGAATCTTTTGTTTTCCCGGCAGTTGTATATCCGGTAAATAGTGATATGAAGCTTTATCATGAGGAACAGTTTGGCCCTGTGATTCCTGTTGTTCCATTCGAAGAGATAGAAGAACCAATAGAATATCAGGTGAATGCCTCCCATGGAATGCAGGTAAGTATTTTCAGTGAAGATCCGCAGGAAGTTGCAAGACTGATTGATCCGTTTGTGAACCTTGTAAGCCGTGTCAATATCAACTGCCAGGCACAGCGAGGTCCGGATGTCTTTCCATTTACAGGAAGAAAAGACAGTGCAGAAGGAACACTTTCCGTTTTTGATGCGCTCCGCTCATTCTCTATCCGGTCTCTGGTGGCTGCAAAACTAACAGATTCCAACAAAGAACTACTGAATACTATTGTCAGAGAACATGATTCTAACTTTTTAAGCACAGATTATATTTTCTGATTCTGACTGATATCGTATTTAACATAAAATAAAAATCCTCAATAAACACCTTGGTTTGTTGAGGATTTTTTTAACTTAATGCCGGAAATTAGAGTTTTGTGTTATAATAAGATGGTGTTTTTTAGAAATATCATCTAAGGATCAGTGTGTAAATCATGTCTTCACCCGAAAAAGAATTTTTAGAGAAAATTGAAAAACACAAAGGTGTTGTTTTCAAGATCTCTAAAATGTATATGGATAATAAGGACGATCAGAATGACCTCTATCAGGAGATCATTTATCAGGCCTGGAAATCATATGGTGATTTTCAAAAGAGGAGTGATTTCTCCACATGGCTGTACAGAACTGCGCTCAACACAGCAATTGTTTTTTTGCGAAGTGAAAAAAAACGTAGTTTTATACAGAATCAGAATGTAGATGGGCTGAGTGCCCGCCAGGAACCTTATAATGATACGGATGATATGAATATGAAGCTGATGTATGAAGCTATCCATCAGCTAAGCCCCATTGATAAAGCCCTTATATTCTTCTTTTTAGAGGGCTTTTCCGGAAAAGAGATTGCTGTACAGCTGGGAATTACTGAAGTGAATACACGGGTAAAGCTGAAAAGGGCAAAAGAAAAGCTGAAAGAGATCATCATCAGGCAGGGTACAGGTTCCTATTAAAAATAGCACTATGGACTTAGAAAATTTTAAAGAAATTTGGAATAAAGATACAGGACAGGAATCTCCTGAAATTTCTCTGGAAAAACAGAAAGAAATACATTCTCCGTTGGAGATGCTGAAAGTGAATATGGAAACTGAATTCTGGCTGATGATTGTAACATTGCCTTTGCTTTTAACGGGTTTTCCTTTTGCATCTAAAGACTCCAATATTAAAACGATTTCTGTGTTTGTCACCATCCTGACCGTTGCTATTATTGTTTATTTTTATTCCCGCTTCCTGAAATTGTATAAGCTGCTTAGAAAAAATAGTACCAATACAAATTATGATTTGTTTACTCTTAAGACGCAGCTTCTCATCTCGAAACAAATTTATATTTCCTATTATATTGCTTATATCCCGCTTGGGTTTCTTTTATCTCTGATCCAGATCAATTTTCATTTTGACAGGGAGTATAACCTCGCAATTTTCGGGATCAGCCTTCTGATTACTCTTCTGTTGATTGCTTTTATCATCAAATACTGGATCTATTATATGTACGGAAGGTATATTGATGATGTGGTACGTTTGGTAGATGAACTTAACGGAATTGAAGTAAGTCCAAAACCTGACAAGAGAAAAACGTGGTTTGAACGCTCACAGAAATTTTTTATGAATAAAATGGGGATTAAAGGAAATGTCCTGAATACCGTCATATGGTTTGTATCCATGTATTTTTTCGTTATTTTATTTCTGACAATTGTTCTTTTGATCATTATCGTAGTAGGGGCAAAACTTGATTTTCTGGATATCGGATCATTACAGAGAGCTTTAAATAAACTGAATTAGAAATTACGCTATCTTCTGTAAAATTTCTATCTTTAGAAAATTGAGTTGTAAAAAAATATCACATGGATGATTTTAAAAATCAAGTGTATTCTATAGAAGAATTTCTGGAGTTAGTAAAGAGCAAACAGGACAGGAAAGCATCCTTTGATCCGGAATATAATTATGCAGTCTATTCTTCAACAGATGAATTTAAACCCGAAATGAAAGTTTTTATCGGAGATCCTCTGGATATTGGTGAGAATGATAATGAAATCTTGCCAGATTTTGTTTTTCATAACAAGCTTCATTATATATGTTCAGATGAAAATATTCAGGATGTGGTGGATCTTGCTTTCAGGCAGCATGCTGATGTTACTTCTTCTCAGCTTATTACTGCTCTGAACCATTATCTTGAAAAAGATGATTTCTTAGATTTTAAATAATGAAAGAATTAAATACTTAAATAAATAACCTGATGTGAAAAAATATCAGGTTATTGTTTTTTTTGGATGTAACATTTTTACTTTTTTTCTACTAACTGATCAGGTCAGAAAAAATTATTTCGACTCATACTATTCTGAGTAAATAGTAAAAAGCTTAAAAAACACACAATGAGACCTGGCAGTACTTTTCTGTCGGGTTTTTTTTATTTCTTTTGTAAAAATCTGTAACAATTTTTTTAAACGAAAACTAACTCTATAGAGTAACAAGCTATGACCTCATTAGAACAAGAGTTTATCAGTCAAATTGGACAGCATAAAGGAATCCTGTTTAAGATTTCTAAAATGTATATGACTGAAAAAGACGACCGTGATGATCTTTTTCAGGAGATCACTTATCAGCTCTGGAAAGCATTTCCTGGTTTCAGAGGCGAAAGTGAATTTTCTACATGGCTATACAGAATTGCTTTGAATACGGCAATTATTTTCCTGAAATCAGAAAAGAGAAGAAGTTTTATTGCCCATGAAGATTTTTCTAATCAGATCATTATTCAGGAAGATTATGATGATCGTAAAGAAGAACGTCTGGCTGAAATGTATAAAGCAATCCATCAGCTTAATCCTATTGACAAGGCTTTTATATTCTATTATCTGGAAGATTTTTCTGGAAAGCAGATTGCCGAACAGATGGGAATCTCAGAAGGTAATGCAAGAGTGAAAATGAACCGGGCCAAAAATAAACTTAAAGATATCTTAAGCCAAATAAAAACCAACCAACATTAAAATCAGTAATCCCATGAATATCGATGAATTGAAAAATACCTGGAACGAAGATATTGTGGAGGAAACTCCCGAAATAAGCATAGAACAGAGAAATAAACTGAATCTTCCTCTTGAAAAGATACGCAAAAATATGCGCGTGGAATTCTGGTGGATGATAGGAATCTTTGTCTTCGCTTTTCTGGTGTGCGCTGTATGCAGGCCATTCAAACTTCAGTTGTACATCACGGTATTAATTGCTTCCATGCTTTTGGTTACCGTTTTCTTTTTTAGTAAGTTTTTTAAACTGTATAATGAAATCAGTAATCCTGCACCTAAAACTTATGATTCTTTGAAAGATCTCGTGATGCAGCTCAATCTTAATAAACAGTATTATCTCTCGTATTACATCAGTTTTGCCCCGTTTCTTGTATGTGAGATTCTTATTGTCCTGGAGTTTATTCCGTGGCCAAAACCTCTTAGTGAATTGAAGATAGCGGTGATCTTAATTAGTACAGTAATCGTAGGATTATTTTTGCTTTATATTATGGGAAGATTTTGGTATCAACGCTACTATGGAAGATATATCCAATATATTGAAGATCTTTTGGAAGAATTAAAAAGATAAAAAGAGTTCGGCGGGCTGAAAGCCCGCCGAACCTATATTCATTACCGTCCTTTATGTTCTTTTTCTTTGGCAATTTCGTTTTTTATCCAATCCAGCTGTGGATCTTTTTTGTCAATAATATCCTGCATGCTTTCAGTAATAGTCACATCAGGAACAACTCCTTTCCGTGAGTCTGAAAAACTGATATTAGGCTGTACCAAAAGTAGACCTATTGGAAACCTGATTTCAGAATTGGGAAGCTTTTGGTAGGAATAAAAACCGGCAACAGTTCCGTCATTGGCACCACCTGTTTCTTCTCCCACAAGCGTTGCTCTTTTATCATTTTTAAGTTTGGCGGTAATAATAGAAGATGCCGAGAAACTTCCTCCGTTAATCAGTACAAAAACTTTTCCCTGGAAGGCATCCTTTTTAGGTTTTGTAGGTTTGTCAGCCTTCATTTTGTAGAATACCTTTCCATCCTTTTTATACGTACTGAAAGTCTGTGCAAAAAAGTAGCTCGGATAGGCAATACTTTTAAGAGCATATTCTAAAGGAGTACTTTTCCTGAAATAATTGGTGCGTAAAGGAGCATTCCTTGAAGTTAACTGAGAGGGTTTGATCAGGGTAAACGGAGTATCCGCTAAATACGAATACAGATTATTGATTTCATACAGTGAGCCGCCGTAGTTATTTCTGACATCGATGATAAGATAAGGAGACTTTGCATCATTGATCTTGGCAAAAGTCTTTTTATAAAACTCATCCGAATAGTCTCTTGAAAAGCTTTTCACCTTAATATAAGCAATAGTACTGTCTTTGTCCAGAAATTTAAAACTTCTGTTATAGGAATTACTGGAAGCTACATAATCGTTCAGTTTCTTTTCCAGTGTTTTTTTCTGCATTTCCTTATCCTTTTCAAGATCAGTATCAGATTTTGTTTCTCTGGTTAAGGTATATGTCTTTTTTTCTCCCTTATAAAGGGTTTCAAGAGTAGCTTTGCTGTCAAAACCATTTTCGGCAGTATAAAAATTAAAGAACAGGTCTTTTAAAAAATACGGATGAAAGGTGGTATTATCACCATCACTGCTGATAAGGCTTCTGTACTTCCTGATATAATAGGATACAGGAACATTATTGATGGATAAAATTTCAGTTCCCGTTTGTATATGTTCAATAGAATCCCTGTTCTGAATAATATACATCTGATCACCTGAAATATAATATTCAAAACGACTGAACATTCCTTTCTGATGTTCCAGCCTTTTTATTTCACTTTTGGTAAATTTCTTTCTGGGAATTCTCAATGAAAGATGTCCTTCTCTAATTCCTGCAATGACAGGTTGAAGCTTGAAATAAAACTGAAGAGGAGTAAGAGGCTCGGTGATGGTCTGTTTAAGGCTGTCAAATTTACGTTCCAGCTCTTTCTTGGGGATGTACCAGTATAATTGAGGATGCATTTGCTGTAATTTTGAATACGCAAAATCCACATCTTCTTTCAGTTGCTCCGGTGGAATACATGAGGCCCGCTGTTCGTTGTGTTTTTTTATAGAGGCACAAGACGAAAAAATAGCGAGAAGAAATATTACCGAATAATTTTTCAATGTATCTGAGTTTTTTTAGGGTGCTAAAATAGAAAGTTTAAAATTAATCCCGATCTAAACGGGTAATAAATTTTTAAAAATTCATGATAAATTTAGTTAAAAAACGGAGTAAAATGGAATAAATTTTCATTTAAAAACAAAAGTCAATACATTTGATATTTATTTTGTACAGATGATTTACTGGATTATTACGAGCGTAGCTGTTTTGACGGTTACTTTTTTTATAGTGATCA
Source organism: Chryseobacterium metallicongregator (assembly GCF_031324065.1). Lineage (NCBI taxonomy): Bacteria > Pseudomonadati > Bacteroidota > Flavobacteriia > Flavobacteriales > Weeksellaceae > Chryseobacterium > Chryseobacterium metallicongregator. Next base: position 605,813 of record NZ_JAVIXS010000001.1, on the reverse strand, counting down.
ATATGAAGACGTTTGGTGGAGTGCCAAAAGGGAAGAGGCTGAAGCGTATCAGACAGTCGAAACTCTATAAAAACAGACAGTTTCAGAATATCAGTCATACTCCTTCCATTACAGAAGGCTACAAAATGTCAAAAGTAACCTACGATTTTTTTTTAGGAAAGAAAGATCCGCTGTTGAAACCTTTAAAAGCCATTCCTTCTCTTCATACCAATTTGAAAAATATTGATAAAAATGAGGAGTTATTGATCTGGCTGGGACATTCCTCTTATTATCTGCAGACAGATGGAGTTTCCTTTTTAATAGATCCTGTCCTGAGTCTTTATGGTTCACCTTTTAAGTACTTTAATAAAGCCTTCAAAGGATCAGATATTTTTAAACCTGAAGATATTCCGAACATTGATTATCTCGTGATAACGCATGATCATTTTGACCACCTGGATTACCCAACTGTAAAATCTATCGAAGAAAGAACAGGAATGGCTATTATTCCTTTGGGAGTAGGAGCGCACCTGGAAAGATGGGGCTATGCTGAAAACAAGCTTATTGAAGAAGAATGGGGAACAGAAGTTGCTCTGAAAAATGATATAAAAATTGTTTTTACTCCTGCCAGACATTTTTCCGGCAGAAGAATAAGGCAGAATGATACGCTTTGGAGTTCTTACGTTCTGATAACACCTACCAGGAAGTTTTTCTTAGGAGGAGACAGTGGCTATGATTCCCATTTTAAAACAATAGGCGAGCAATATGGACCTTTCGATTATGCTGTTCTTGAAAATGGACAATATGGAGAGGCATGGAGGTATATCCATACATTGCCGGAAGATGTTGTTCAGGCTGCTATTGATCTGAAAGCAGAACGTATTATCCCGGTTCATGCTGCCAAATTTGCATTGGCACTTCATCCATGGAATGAACCTTTACAAAAAATAACGGCTCTTGGAAAAGACAAAAAACTGGATATCCTCACTCCGATGATTGGCGAGGTAGTACATCTGAATCAGTCAGAACAGCAATTTACAGCCTGGTGGGAAAGCTGATCAGGCATGCCAGATTTCTTTATACCTTGCAGGATGATTTTCAAACTGTTGTCTTACAAAATCACATTCCGGGTCTACAAGCAAATCTTTCTCTTCGGCGTAACGTACCAGCTCGTCCAGCAATAGTTTAGCATATCCTTTTCCCTCACGCTCTTCGTCAAGTTTCGTATAATATACAATAAGCAGCCTTCCGTCAACCTCTATGGACATATAACCTGCCTTTTTCCCATCGATAAGTAGCTGCAATTCATCCTGATATTGAGATACCTGAAACTTTATATTTTCCATAACAATGTAAGATTTGGTTGATTAAAAATAATTTGAGAAGATTTCTTTAAAAATATTCTTTCCATTAAAATTACGAAATTAAAACATATGAAATAATAGTTTTTAGGAATCTTAACGAATTTTATAACATAAATAGTAAAAAGATAAAAGATAAAAGATAAAAGATAAAAGATAAAAGATAAAAGATGTTGTTGTTAAAATTCAATAGAGGTGGCTTTTAACCCATCTAACAATAAAATATTGATCCATTGGCTTTAGCCAAAACTTAAAAATATAAATTTTAGACCTCCAGATTTAAACCTTCAATCCATTGATTATTAATGTTTTTCACTTTCATTTTCTAATGAAACTAATTACTTTTTAATTCTATTTTAAAATAATAAACACTCAATAATTTGATGAAAGAAAAGAAAATATTTCAAAGATAATCAGTTGTTTGTAGTTTTTCTTAACAAATATTAGTATTTGTAATTAAAAATTGGCACTTTAATTGACTATCACTTGATAATTATTTTTAAAGTGGAATGAAATGAAAAAGTTAATATTAACAGCATTATTGGTTGGGACATTCAGTTTAAGTTATGCCCAGTCAGATTATTATAATGACTACAGAAGGAGTATTTCAGATATCAACTGGCAAAGAGTGATTACCGACCTTGTTCTTTCGACAGCACAAGCCAATCAGATCTATGTGCTGAATGACAGATACCATGATTATGATACATGGAACAGAGTGTATGTTGTAGAGCCGGGAAGATGGAGAAACGACCGTTATTCGGAGCTGGAAAGAATTCTGGGGAGAGAAAAGTACATCATCTTTAAAAAGAAATACTACAGAGGACAAAACCCTGTAATTGTTTACGGAAGAAACAAAAACGATTATAAAAAATACCGTAAACAACAGGAGAAGTATTATAAAAATCAGGAGAAATACTACAAAAAACAAAATAAACATCATGGTCACGGACATGATGATGATTGGGATTAGATTATTATCAACTCAATATTCACTTTTAAATGGCTGGCAGGATTGTCAGCCATTTAATTTTTTAATCCCGTAATTATTATGATTTAATTTGTTTGATTTTTATAACTTTGATCTATGGAATCACACGAATCACTGAATGGTTTTTATGAAAGGAATGCTCCTAACCTGGCATCACAATGTGTTGGGGTGAATAAAATGGGGCACTTCAATGTCTTTTCACGGGAATATTGCTCTCCACATACTCCTTACAGCAGGAGAGATTATTATAAGATTTCACTCATCATTGGAAAAGGGAAACTTCATTATGCTGATAAATGGATCAAAGTAGATCGTCCCGCCTTATTGTTTTCCAATCCCATTATTCCTTATTCCTGGGAAGCTGATGATGAAGATCAGAAAGGTTGGTTCTGCCTTTTTACCGATCAGTTTCTGCATAACGGAAGTCGTATAGGAAATCTTCAGGATTCTCCGCTTTTCAAAATTGGGGGAACTCCGGTTTTCTTTGTCGATGAAGAACAGCAGAAGATACTTTCTGAGATGTATACCAAAATGATGACGGAGATTCAGTCGGATTATATTCACAAGTATGATATACTGAGAGCATATCTTCATCTGATGATTCATGAAACGATGAGAATGCAGCCGGCAGAAAGTTTTGAGCCTTATCAGAATGCTTCACAAAGAGTAGCGTCCTTATTTATGGAACTATTGGAAAGACAATTTCCTATCGACAGCCCTGAGGCTTTTTTGAAATTAAAAACTCCGAATGATTATGCTCAGACTCTTTCCATTCATGTGAATTCTTTAAACCGTTCGGTAAAAGAGATTACAGGGAAAACAACCAGTCAGCAGATTACCGGAAGGATTATTCAGGAAGCCAATGCCTTATTGAAACATACAGACTGGAATATCTCTGAGATTGCCTATGGATTGGGCTTTGAAGAACCTGCCTATTTTACCAATTACTTTAAAAAACAGACCGGAATTACTCCCAATGCATTAAGAATGGATGTTGTTTGAATTTTATAATTTTTAGTTTGAATTCTATATCGTGGCAGGTTTCCGGATGTTCTAATTTTGTCATATAAAATTAAATCATACCTATCATGAAATTTAAAAAATTAGGAAACACAGAAGAACAGTTATCAGCAATCGGTTTAGGATGTATGGGAATGAGCTTTGCTTATGGTCCTACAGACGAGCAGGAAAGTATCAATACTCTGCACAGAGCATTGGACTTAGGAGTAAACTTTTGGGATACAGCAGATATGTATGCCAATGGAGAAAATGAAAAACTGATCTCTAAAGTTTTAGTCCCAAACAGAGATAAGATTTTTATTGCAACCAAATTTGGATTCAGGTTTAAAGATGGTAAAGCAAGCCACAGTGGAGCTCCCGGAACGTATTTCGACGGTTCTCCGGAATGGATCAGACAGGCCGTAGATTTAAGCCTCCAAAGATTAAAGATCGATACTATTGACTTGTATTATGCCCATAGAGTAGACCCTAATGTTCCTGTAGAAGAAACCGTAGGTGCTATGGCTGAGTTGGTGAAAGCCGGAAAAGTAAAATATATCGGATTATCTGAAGCGTCTGCAGAATCCATCAGAAAAGCTAACAAAATTCATCCTATTGCAGCATTACAGTCAGAATATTCCATCCTTACGAAAGATGTTGAAAAAGATATTTTACCAACCATCAGAGAGCTTGGAATTTCTTTAGTTCCTTACTCACCGTTGGCGAGAGGTCTTTTTACCAATATTTATGAGGTGCAGAATTTGGGTGATGATGACTTTAGAAAATCATTACCACGTTACCAGCAGGAATATCTTGAAAATAATACCAAACTGGCTAATGAGATCAATGAGTTGGCGGCTTCCAAAGGCGTAAAAGGAACTCAGCTTGCACTGGCATGGGTGTTGAATCAGGGAGACGATATTATCCCGATTCCTGGTACGAAAAGAATTAAATATCTTGAAGAAAATATTGCAGCTGTCAATATTGAGCTTTCTCAATCAGATCTGGATACCATTGATGCGATCCTGAAAAAATACCCGAACGTAGGGGAAAGATATACAGAAGGTTCAATGAAATTGGTCAATAACTAAAAGACTATAATACAAAAACTGAGTTCCCGATCATGAAAGGAGCTCAGTTTTTTGTTTTGATAGTTAAAATGAACAGAGCTAAGCTATGAACAGAAGAGAATTATTAAAGAACGGATTATTAGCGGGAACATTAAGTATGATCCCTTTTTCCGGTTTAATGGCAGAAAAGAAATCCTTTATTGAAAAAACTGAAGATGATCTTTCCGGTTTTAAAAAATTAAAGCTTGGAGAACTTGATTTATTTGTACTTACCGATGGGTATATCCGTGAAGAAAATGTGAACACATTTGCTCCGAGAGCCAATGTTTCGGAACTGAAATCGATTCTTAAAGATCATTTCAGACCGGATCATTATATTGATCTGGCGATGAATATCCTTTTGATTAAAACAAAAGATAAGCTTATTATGATGGATGCCGGAATGGGGAATTTTGCTGATGAAAGAACCGGATTTTTACTAAAAAGCCTTCAAAAAGCAGGGTTCTCTCCAAAAGACATTACCGATATTTTTATTTCTCACGCACATCCTGATCATATTGGGGGCGTTATCGATAAAAAACAGAATCTGGTTTTTCCGAATGCCAATATTTTCATTTCAAAAATTGAACATGATTTCTGGATGAAAGCTTCCCTTAAAGATTTTAATAACAGTGCTTTGAAAAATAACCCTGAAGTTCTCAATCAGATTATTCCTGCTCTTCAAAACATATTAAAGACCATTCAGCCGAAACTGAAGTTCTATGATTTTGAGAATCCACTGTATAAGTATTTCAGTTTTCAGCTGGCTCCCGGTCATACCCCAGGTTTAACCATTACCACAATATCTTCGGGGAATGAAAAGCTATTGTATATTGCTGACCTTATCCATTCTGATATCATTCTTTTTCCTCATCCTGACTGGGGTTTTTCCGGAGACACTGATCTGGATATTGCAACCGCTTCAAGAAGAAAAAATCTTCAGCAGTTGGCAGAAACTAAGACCAGAGCATTTGCCAGTCATTTACCATGGCCTGGACTTGGATTTACAAAAACAAAATCCGGCGCATTTGAATGGTTCCCGGAAAGTTTTATGAATTAGGTAATAGGTAATAGGTTGTAGGGATTAGGGATTAGGGATTAGGGATTAGGGATTAGGGATTAGGGGGATAAATAGAAACGAGTGATCTCAATCAATAGTAATGAGGAGCTTAGGATTCCCCTCCTCCGGAGGGGTGGCAAAAATTCAAAGAATTTTTGACGGGGTGGTTAACTAAACGGAATGGTTAATCATGCGCATAATCCAATCAATAGAAGCGGACTTTAGTCCGCTTTTTTAATAGATATTTATTCATTCGGTTTTAACCAAAACTTATTGATCATTAGCTTTACACAACAGATCCTCCCGGGCAACGAGAGGATCTGTTTTAACATAAGAAAAAATTAGAGTTTATCATTAAGCCTCTCCGAATATCAATTCAGGAGAATAGAGTTTTCTGAACATCAGATAAGTCATTGTGAGCACAGAAAAAGCGACTATAGCATCTATTGTAGACAGAAAACTAAGTACCGCTATTTTTGAAAAGAAAGCAAAGAGAATATCAAAGAACATTCCTGCAAATACCCATTCTTTCAGTCTTAATAATCTATTGGGAAGAAGAAGAACCAGAACTCCTGCAATTTTAAAAACACCCAATATATAAATAAAATGAGGAGGATAGCCAAGCTGTTGGGTAATGTCCCATACAACCGGATTTTTTGTAAGTTCAAAGAAACCACTAGCTCCAAACCAAAGTGACATAAAAATGGCTCCTGCCCAATAGATGATTTTTGTTGTTTTTGTTTTCATTGTTGTATTATTTTTGTTATAATTATATTGTGTAGAAAGTTATTTAATAGGTGTTTTTGCTGAACCTGATATTGCTCCGGTTTTTAGATTTTGAATAAAAGCTATGACCTCCCAATTTTCCGGTAAGAAACCTTCCGGAAGTTTGAGTGTCGTCGTTCCTTCCTGTTGCTTATTCAGTGAAATTTGGTTTTGCTGATGAACAATTTGCCAGTGATGGAGATAGCGTCCTTCATTTTCCCCTTTTCCTACTTGGGTAGAAGAATGTTTTTCCACCAGATTAATGAGAAGCATATTCTGAGGATCTGTGGAGGGTGCTTTGTAATGAACATTAACTGCATTCTGAGAAACGGTTGCAGATAATTCTACATTTGTTTTTTTAGTATCAAACAAGGCTTTCTGAATAGCATTTTTGATATTGTTTTCATCAGAACCTACAAATTCTGTTTTTCCGTTCACTACCAGCTGTGGAGTGTAAACCTGTGAATTTAATATACGACTGTACTGCTGTTGTCGTTGAGAGTTTTCAGAGCTGCTGAATCGGTCTTTCCATCCAAGGCGGTTCCAGTAATCCACATGGTAGGAGAGTAGATATACAGGTTCGTCCTTATATTCTTTTTCAATTTTTCCCATCAGCTCATCAGCAGGAGGGCAGCTTGAACAGCCTTCTGAAGTAAAAAGTTCTAAAACAGCAAATCCATTATTCTCAGAAGCTTGAGATTGTGATGTCTTTTGTTCTTTATTTTGATGAATAAATGCTGAGGTAGCAAATAGTAATGTTGTGAAAGCGCTTACTGTGATTAAGTTTTTTAGTATCATGTCATTTAATTTGATTCAAAAGTAGATACTTCGAAAAGGCAAAAAAATGCAAAAAAAGCTCAACCGGACAAATTAAGAGGTGAACCCGGAAATTGTGAGGGGAAGTATTTTAAGGCTGGATGCTGGAAGAGGGAGGAAGGAAGTTTTTGGAGTGCAAAGAGGAATTGATGTTTATATTTTTTGATAGTAAAAATATGAGCAACGAAGCTTAAAAAATTAAAACAAAAGAAAACCCTGATCATCTCAATCAGGGCTATAATTTATTTAAATAAGACTTTTATAGATCATAATGCCTTCAAGTACTTCCAGCATCCAACCTCCAGCTTCCTTTCTCCTTTACCTATCCTCCAGCCATGTGAAAAAACTATGGGTCTTTTCTTTGTTAATCAAAAGTTTTTCAGGGGTTTCAATGGTAAGCTTTACCAGTATTTTACGCTGAAAATAATGTTCCATTTCCTTAATCGCTTTAAAATTAACAAGATATTGGCGGTTAACCCTGAAGAACTGCTTGTCAGAAACCTGTTCTGCTACCTGGCCCAAAGGTTGGGTAAGAGGAAACTGCTCTTTGGCAAACGTAACAAGATGAGTAATCTCATTATGGATATAAAAATAGGCAATATCTTCTGTAGGAATCGTTGTATATTTTTGATTTTTAAAAACCAGAAAACTGCTTTTACCTGTAGGTTGATTCATTTTCTGTATGATCGATTCCAGATCCGGAAGATCATTTTTCTGGAAGAATTTTTTCAGTTCGTCAACTTTTCTCAGGGCTTCGGCAATATCTTCTTTTGAAAATGGTTTTAAAACATAGTCAACTCCCTTACTTTTAAAAGCATCCAGCATATACTGATCAAAAGCAGTACAAAAAACCACAGGGCAGGTAATATCAACCGATTTGAAAATTTCAAAGGAAAGTCCGTCCGAAAGATGGATATCCATAAAAATAAGATCAGGTTTGATTTCCTTTAAGCCTTCAATACTTGTTTCAATACTGTCATAAACACCCAGTATTTTTGAGTCCGGTTTTAGGTCTGAGATTAAATTCTGAAGAGATTTCGCTGCCCGGAATTCATCTTCAATAATGATTATATTCATGGATTAATGGTAGTTTTATCTGAAACGTTTTTTCGTCTGAATTAATGATGATATCTTTTTCCAGCAAGTGTTTATAGCGCATTTTAATGTTGTCCAGCCCAACTCCCAAAGAATCTTCGGGGTTTACTTTTCGCTGGATAGGATTTTCGATCACAATATGATTATCAGCAGTATAAATTTTAATATGTAATGCTCTGCTCTGCGAAACAATATTATGTTTGATACAGTTCTCCACCAAAAGCTGAAGCGTAAAAGGAGGAATAAGAGTTTGAGCGGTTTCTGTTCCAAGCTCGTTGGTAAACTTAATTCCTTCTCCAAAACGGGCTTTCTGAAGAAACAGATAAGAATCTACTATTCTCATTTCTTCCTGAACGCTGATTAAATCCAGTTTTCTGCTTTCAAGAGTAAATCTGTAAAAATCAGATAGTTTTACAATAAAATCAACAGTTTCTTCATCACGCGTTTCGGCCATTAGTTTTAACGTATTCAGACTGTTGAACAGAAAGTGTGGATTGATCTGCTGCTTTAACAATTCATACTGAGCTCCTAAATTATCGCTTTTTACCTTTTCCAGTTCAAGCTGTACCTGTTGTCCTGTGTAATTATTCTGAAGTAGGTTCAGGAACATATAGCACACCAGATTGATCAGAATTCCTCTTACCTCAATCATCAGCATCACCGGACCAAAATTAATATGGGAGAGAATCAGCTGTTGAATCCATGCCAGACCAAACATAATTACCATCCCAAAAGCGAGTACCACCATCAGTCTCGAATAAGAAATATGCTGTCTTCGTTTTTTCGTGCGGTTCAGCATATAAATATTAATGTACCACATGATCACAGAAAATGCTGCTGTAATGGCTGAGTTTACCACGGCTTCTTTCCAGTTGAATTGATGGGATGCCAGCTGAGGTACGGATGATAAAATACCCAGGAAAATGGAGCTTATCCAGATAATGGATTGTGAGATTTTAATTTTTTGCTGTTGCATGAAATCTGCTGATTTGAAAAGGTTAAATTAATCTTTTTTATTTAAAATATTATGATAAATAGTGAAACTGTAGTTTTTTATTAAGGCCTGCTTGCAGGGCGGTAACTCATAAAATACTGTACTCTTTCTTTTTTATTGAGAGGACTGTTTTGTGAAAGATCATTTTTAAGATCATAAGAAACGTTTCCGGCATTGTCAGCCTGAACAGTTTCAATACTTACCAATTCTCCGGTGATGGTTCCACCAATGTATTGAGGATTATCATGATATTTCCAGGTTACCAGTTTCATGACAGCACCTGCTTCAGGGGTCTGGCTTTCCTTTGATAAAGCTTCCAAAGCTTTTTCATTTCCATATAAAGCCAACATGGTTTTGTTCTTAGGGTTTAAAGAGTTGGAGATGAATTTCAGATGGCCAGGATCAAAAACAATCCTCGAAAGACCATTATTTGTATCATTGTTTTTTTTGCTGCAAGCGGTAATAGCAATAAGACTTACCAGTAAGATGAAGATCGTATTTTTCATTTTTTCTGTAAATTTTGGATTAATCTTTGGGTATTGACTTTCATCGGAACATCAAACAGATAACCTGTTTTTTCAGCCAATTGTCTGTGACAGGCAATACATGATTCTTTGGCGAAAGATGCTGTTTTTCCTGTTGGATGGAGATCTTCTCCGGAGAATTTTGCAAATCCCCAACCCTCAGTATCTTGATATTGCTTAGAATCTTTTACCATAAACTGTGCATTGATAAATTTCCCGGGTCTGATTTCTCCGTTAGGAAATTCCTGTTGTTTCCATACCGATTTTACGACTATACTTCCATCTGGCCATGGATGAAAGTTTTCTGTTTCCACGGCTTTCACAGCAATATCATTTCCATAAATTACACGGATAGAATTATCAAAAAGAGTACTCATGCTGATGACCTTCCAGTTTTTAAAATCAGGAGTGTATTGAACTCCATTGGGAGAAACCGGAAACTTTGCTGATGCTGGAGTTGATACAGTTTGAGGTGTTTTCATCTTTGTTTGAGCTGATGGCTGTACTGAGGATAGTGAAAGCGTATATTTTTTAATTGTTTCAATATCTTTTTCTGTTATTTTAGCAGAAGGGTGCAGCAGCGTGTATTCATGAAGAGGCATTTTTCCGCTTTGCATCATATTGAGAATGGCGTACATTTTTCCTTGATTTTCAGCAGGAGATTTTCCCCATTCTGAAAAGTTCAGGACTTCTCTGGCTCTTTTAATATCTTTATTCACAGCCCATGAAACAGGAGCTATTTTATCATACCAGCTTAAATTCTGCTGATTGGAATGACAGCTGAAACATGAGTTTTCAAGAATACTTATCACTTCCCTTGGGGCTTCAATCTTTCCTGTAACCGGCTTCCCTTCCAAAGGTCTGCTGAATAGCTGCAACCCTCCGAAGATTCCTAGTATAGCCAGAAAGACAATGGCAATGGGATTTTTTTTTTCTTTACGATATCCATAATGAGTATTGTTTTATTTTTCTGGATCAAAAGTAGGTGGGTATTGTATGTTGTGAAACGGAAAACAGGCTGATCCGGACAAATCAAAAGGCGAATCCTGAATTTTTAACCCCGAAAATACACATGAAAAATCCCGGCAATTGTTTTACCGGGATTTGATGAAGACTGTAGTTTATAAAGTAATACCACCGTCTATTATAATTTCAGTTCCGGTGATATACCCGGAAGATTCGTTATCTGATAAATAAGTAACCAGCTTTGCAACTTCTTCAGCTGTCCCCATTTTCTTCAACGGAATCTGGGCAATAAGATGGCTGGTAAGATTTTTTAAGGTTTCTTCATCCAATCCAGCTTTGTTCATAATTTCGGTTTGTATAGGACCGGGGCTTATCATATTCACTCTGATTTTTCTGGGAGCTAATTCTGCTGCTGCTGTTTTGGCAATGGAATTCAACGCGGCTTTGCTTGCCTGATAAGCAGAACTGTTCGGCTTATAGGTAGAAGCAACAATAGAAGATAAAAAGATAACAGATGCTCCATCATTCAATAAAGGAATGAATTTGCTTAGCGTAAAATAGGCTCCCCTGAAATTGATGTTCATCACCTGATCAAAATTTTCAACATCCATATTTTCAATAGGTGTCAGAGTTCCGGTTATTCCTGCATTGATAAACAGAATATCTGCCTTACCGAACTTTTTCTCTACTTCTTTCTTCAACAGATCAATATCATCAAGATTAGCCTGATCTGCGATGAAAGGGATTGCTCCAAGCTCCTGAGCTGCTTTTTCTACAGCTTCTTTCCGTCTTCCGGTGATGATTACGGTTGCTCCTTCTGAAATGAGTCCTTTAGCGGCAGCGAATCCGATTCCGCTGTTTCCTCCTGTTACGATAGCCAGTTTATGGGTTAATTTTTTCATTGTAAAATTTTTTGACAAAGTTATTTCAAAATGGTATACTTTTGTAACCAGTATCACAGAGTATACCAGTATAACGAATGATATCACTTAACTTTGCAACTATGGAAAGAGATCAGACAGAAGAACTTAGAGCCCTGCAGGATACCCTTTATTTCATTGGAGGAAAATGGAGGATTCCTGTGATCAATTCACTGTGTAACGGAAACAGACGTTTCAGAGAGATTGAACGAAGTATTCCTGGAATCACTACCAGAATGCTTTCAAAAGAACTGAAAGATATGGAACTGAATAAACTGCTAAAACGCACCGTTTATCCGGAAACTCCTGTTTTAATAGAATACGAACCTACAGAATACTGCCGGACTTTTGGAAATATCATCCAGGAAATGATCAACTGGGGGAGAGAGCATAGGAGAGTGATTGTGGAGGATAGGTAGCGGGTTGTAGGGATTAGGGATTAGGGATTAGGGATTAGGGAGCGCTGGACTTTGATGAGTAAGTATGTGTTCAGTATTCCCCTCTTTCGGAGGGGTGGCAAAAATTCAAAGAATTTTTGACGGGGTGGTTTTAACATGGAGATGATATCCACAAAAAAAACTCCTTAAAAAAGGAGCTTTTAATTGTATATCAGAACGAAAATTAGATTCCGTCAATGATTTCATTTAAAACTGTACTAGGTCTCATGGCTGCATACGTTTTATACGTATCAGTTTTGTAGTATCCTTCAATGTTCTGAGGTTTACCCTGAGCACCAATTAATTCAGCATTGATTACCTCTTCATTTTCCTGCATTGCCTGTGCAACCGGAGCAAACTGAGCTGCTAATTCAGCATCTGCAGTCTGGTTAGCTAACGCTTCAGCCCAGTACATTGCTAAATAGAAGTGAGAACCTCTGTTATCAATCTGACCTACTTTTCTTGCAGGAGATTTGTCTGTAGCTAAGAATTTAGCATTAGCCTCATCCAATGCGTCAGCTAGAACCTGAGATTTCGTGTTCCCCTGAGTTTGTGCAAGGTGCTCTAAAGAAGCCTGAAGTGCTAAGAATTCACCAAGAGAATCCCATCTTAAATATCCTTCTTCTAAGAACTGCTCAACGTGTTTTGGAGCAGAACCTCCGGCACCAGTTTCAAATAAACCACCACCGTTCATTAATGGAACAATAGAAAGCATTTTTGCAGAAGTACCAAGTTCAAGGATTGGGAAAAGGTCTGTTAAATAATCTCTTAATACGTTTCCGGAAACAGAGATGGTATCTTTACCTTCTCTTGCTCTCTTCAACGTTTCAGTCATAGCATCTTTTACATCAAGGATTCTGATGTCAAGACCTGCTGTATCGTGATCAGCAAGATATTTTTCTACTTTTTTGATAATTTCTCTGTCGTGAGCTCTTCCTTTGTCTAACCAGAAGATCGCAGGAGTATCAGATAACCTTGATCTGTTAACCGCCAATTTTACCCAGTCCTGGATAGGTGCATCTTTAGTCTGACACATTCTGAAGATGTCATCTTTCTCTACTTTCTGAGAAAGAAGAACGTTTCCAGCCTCATCCTGAACTTCTACAGTTCCGTCAGCAGTTAATTGGAAAGTTTTATCATGAGATCCGTATTCTTCAGCTTTTTGAGCCATTAAACCTACGTTTGGAACAGATCCCATTGTGGTAGGGTCTAATTTTCCGTGCGCTTTCATATCATCAATTACAGACTGGTAGAAACCTGCGTAAGAACGGTCTGGAATGATACAAACAGTATCCTCCTCATTTCCTTCTTTGTTCCACATTTTGCCTCCGCCTCTTACAAGAGCGGCCATAGATGCGTCAACGATAATATCAGAAGGTACATGGAAGTTAGTAATTCCTTTGTCAGAATTTACCATTGCCACTCTAGGTCCTTCAGCTAACGCTTTTTCAATATCAGCTTTGATGTCAGCTTCCTGAGCATTTCCTTTGATTTTGTCAAAAAGATCAGCAAGACCGTTGTTTGGATTGATATCTAAAGACTTGAAAGTCTCAGCATATTTAGTAAATACTTCTTTGAAGAAAGTCTCAACGATAGCCCCGAAAATGATTGGGTCAGAGATTTTCATCATTGTCGCTTTAAGGTGGGCAGAAAGAAGTACATTTCTTTTCTTAGCTTCCTCGATTGCTTCCTGAACAAATACTCTTAATGCATTTAAGTTCATTACAGAAGAATCAATTACTTCACCAGCCTGAAGACCAGCGAAATCTTTTAATACAGATTCAGAACCGTCGTTTCCTTTGAATACGATTCTGTATTTTGTAGCATTTTCTAATGTTGTAGAAGTTTCTGTACCGTAGAAATCACCATTGTTCATGTGAGCTACGTCAGTTTTGCTGTCAGATGCCCAGTTACCCATTCTGTGAGGGTTTGCTTTTGCATAGTTTTTAACAGCTTTTGGAGCACGTCTGTCAGAGTTTCCTTCTCTTAATACAGGGTTTACAGCACTTCCTAATACTTTCGCATATTTAGCTTTGATTGCTTTTTCTTCGTCATTTTTAGGCTCTGCAGGATAGTTTGGAACTGCGAAACCTTTACCTTGTAATTCAGCAATAGCTGCATCCAATTGAGGTACAGAAGCAGAAATGTTAGGTAACTTAATGATGTTTGCATCAGGTTGTGTTGCCAATTCTCCTAATTCTGCCAAAGCATCACCGATTTTTTGATCGTCTTTTAAAAACTCAGGGAAGTTAGCTAAAATTCTTCCTGCCAGAGAAATATCCGGAACTGCAATTTCGATATCTGCTGATTTTGTGAAAGCTTTTACGATAGGTAAAAACGAGTGAGTAGCCAGCATTGGAGCTTCATCAGTAAGTGTGTAATAGATTTTTGATTTTTCTGACATTATACTGTTATTTTTTATTTGAAATTTTAAGTCCCACAAATTTAGTAAATATCATTGTTTTATTTAAGATATTTCCATAAAAAAAACACGCTTTTGACTCTTTAATTTTATATCTGTATAATTTATGCTTCACTTCCTTTCATAATTATTTTAAAAACAATTTTACAATTTTCATAAGCTGAACTTTTTGCCCATAAAATCTTCATTTTTTAGAGTATGGAAATAGTGAACTTTTGTTTGGAAACTTGATTATCAAATGGATAAATTTTATTTTCACTTTAAGATTAATTTAACCATAATAAAACGGATAAAATTTTCTTTTTTGATTAAATTTGAAAAACTTTAAAAATAATATTATGTCCACGACAATCACTTTAAAAGGAAACGAAGTACACACAATAGGAACATTGCCATCAGTAGGAACTACAGTAAAAGACTTTACACTGGTAGATTCAGGGCTGGCTGTAAAAACTCTTGAAACTTTTGCAGGAAAGAAAAAAGTATTCAATATTTTCCCAAGCATTGATACACCTACCTGTGCTGCTTCTTCCAGAAAATTCAATGAAGAGGCTTCAAAACTTGATAATACGGTTATCATCAATGTTTCTAAAGACCTTCCATTCGCATTAGGAAGATTCTGTGCAGCTGAAGGATTGAATAATGTGGAAACACTTTCAGACTTCAGAAGCAGTTTTGGAGATGATTATGAAGTGACTATCGCAGACTCTCCTATGAAAGGATTATTGAGCCGTGCCGTGATTGTAACAGACGAAAACAATAAAGTAGTTTATACAGAGCAGGTTCCGGAAATTGCCAATGAACCTAATTATGATGCCGCTCTGGCAGCATTGAAATAATAAAATAATTTTTGTAGAAAAGCCTTGTGAATGTAAATTTTGCGAGGCTTTTTTTGAATATAACACCTAATCAAATCACACCAAATGACGTCAAATAATTATAAGAAATATGGAGAACTTTTTCAGGTAGATTCAGATCACTTTGAAGAATTCTACACTTTACTTCACGATACAAAACTTTTAAAATCTGATTTTTTTCTGAAACAAGGTGAAAAATGCAAGTATCTGGGCTTTATTAAAAAAGGAACCATCAGATCTTTTTACATCAACGATCAGGGACGTGAAATCAATTTCGGATTCTATTTTGAGAATGAATTTTTTACAGATTATGAAAGTATTCTCTGCGATACTGTATCTAATATGAATATTCAGGCGCTGGAAAACTGTGAAATTTTACTGCTGAGTAAAGATAGTCTGCAGGATTTATACAAGAAAGAAGCTTACTGGCAGCAATTCGGGAGAATGATGAGTGAAAAGATCTATCTGGATGCCAAAAAACGAATCGATGATCTTTTATGCTTTTCCCCAGAAAACAGATATCTCAATTTAGTTAAAAAACAGCCTGCACTCTTTCAGAAAATTGCCCAGAAACACATTGCCAGTTACCTTGGCGTAACAGAACAGTCACTCAGCCGTATCAGAAGCCGTATCGTTAATTAACTTAAGTTAACGTTCACTGATGTTTTAAACCGTAGCTTTATCATCATCAAACATCATCAAATTTTAACACAATCATTATGGAACAAAAAGATTTAACCATTATTTTGGTACACGGAGCATGGGGAGACGGATCACACTGGCAGTACATTATCCCTTCACTGACAAAAGCAGGGTATAAAGTAAGAAGTGTTCAGAATCCATTAACATCGTTACAGGACGATATTAACAAGACAAAAGATCTTATTGATGCCCAGGAAGGGAAAGTACTTCTGGTAGGACACTCTTATGGTGGTGCCGTTATTTCAGGAGCCGGACATCATGATAAAGTTGCAGGGCTGGTTTATATTGCGGCTTTCGCGCCAGATGCAGGAGACAGTCTGGGATCTCTGTTAGGAAGAAGAGAATCTCCAGGTGGAGCAAGTATTTATCCTGATAACAAAGGTTTTTTATGGATTAAATATGATGAATTTAAATCTGTTTTCTGTCAGGACTTAGACGATGAAAAAGCTTTGGTAATGTCATTATCACAAAAACCTATTCACGGACAATGTTTTGGTGATGTAGCAGGTGAACCGGCATGGAAAATGCGCCCAAGTTGGTATCAGATCTCTTTGCAGGATCGTATGATCCCTGCAGAAACAGAAAAAGAAATGGCAGAACGCCTTGAACCGAAGAAAATAATCTCTTTAGATGCAGGACACGCTTCATTGGCATCACATCCGGAAGAAGTTACTCAATTAATTTTAGAGGCAGCTGCTTCCGTTTAATACAAAATACAGTACAATAATTGATTAAGCCTTGTGAATTTTACGTAATTTCACAAGGCTTTTTTTAATGAAAAAATACTTTAGAAATGGTAAAAAGAATAGTAGCCAATATCAATACAAGTGATCTTTCCAGAGCCAATCAGTTTTATCAGGATATTCTGGAACTGGATGTTTTGATGGATCATGGATGGATCAAAACATTGGGTAATAACGAGGAGGCAAAAGTTCAGATCAGTTTTGCTGAACAGGGAGGAAACGATACAGAAGTTCCTGATCTTTCCATTGAAGTAGATAATGTGGATGAAGTCTTTGACAAAATGAAAAATGCCGGCTTTGAAATCACTTACGAACTCACCAATGAAGACTGGGGAGTCCGCAGATTTTTCGTTAAAGATCCATTTCAGAAACTGATTAATATACTGTCTCACCAATAAATAAAAGTACAATGAAAGCAGATAGAATTATTCCTGTATTAAGAATTTTCGATTATCGGAAAACAAAAGAATTTTATGTAGACTGGCTGGGATTTGAAATTGTATGGGAACATTATTTTGATGAAAATACACCTGTTTATATGGAAGTGAAAAAAGAGAATATCATTTTCCATTTAAGTGAACATCATGGGGATGGAACACCTGGAACAAAGGTGTCGATCTGGGGTGAAGGCGTTCCGGAATATCATAAGGAACTGATTGAAAAAAAATATAAATACAACCGTCCGGGACTCGAAAAAACGTTTTATGGCGCTGTATCCTTTACGGTAACTGATCCTTTTGGGAATACAATCACTTTCGAAGAAGAATATGATGAGGCAAAACACAAAGACCTGCAATTGTATTCACATGAATGATTCCACTCAAACAACATAACTGATTTTTAGTAAATTATGTTTTCAAATATACATCAGGAATTTGAAGTCCCGGAAGAACTCCGGGATACCATAAAATGTTTTTGGTATAACAGAAGAGATTATGGAGAAGAACTGTCAGAATTTACAGTACTGCCGGATGGTTATGCCGAAATTATCTTTCACTTTGGCAGCGGATGCAGTATTTCTCATCAGGGAATTTTGCAGGCTTTACCTTCTCCGTTTATCATGGGATTACTCAATCAGCCTGCTCTTTTTCATGCTCAAAATCAATTGGAAATCATCGGAATCAGGTGTTTTCCATGGGCAGTTTTTGACTTATTGGGACTTTCATCAGAAAAAACAGAAAACGGAGTTCATAGGTTTGAACATCCCGTTGCACAGCTTCAATCTGCCTTGAATGACTTTATTACTAGGGGAAAAATAGAGGACGCTATCTTTCAGGTAGAACAATATTTTCTGAAATTACACTCACAGATTACCATAGACAGCCTGCTTTTCAAAGCCGGTGCGGCTATGAGAAAAAATTACGGAGCTATTCCAGTAAATCAAGTTGCTGATTCTGCTCATACAACAGTTCGGACATTAGAAAGAAAATTCAAACAGTCTTCGGGACACACTGTAAAAGATGTATCCGGAATTATGCGTTTTGAACAGATAAGAAACCGCTTATGGGATGCTCCTGAAACTTCTATTGCGGCACTCGCACAGGAATTTGGATACACCGATCAATCTCACTTAAGCAGAGAATTTAAACGATACAGCGGTTCTACACCCGCAGCTTTTGCAAGAGAAGCAAGAAAAAGAAAACAAGCGATAAGCAATGATTTTGTCGCATTTGTACAAGCATGATACAACTGCATTCCTGAATTTTGTGACATAATAAATACATCACAAAATTATGGTACTGAATCATAAAAAAGTAGCCATCATCGGCGCAGGCCCAGTGGGTTTAACCATGGCAGTCTTATTACAGCAAAAAGGCGTTGAAGTAAATGTTTATGAAAGAGATCTGAATGCACAGACAAGAGTCTGGGGCGGTACATTGGATCTTCATAAAGAATCAGGACAGAAAGCCATTAAAAAAGCGGGTCTGTTGGATCAATATTATGCTACAGCCTTACCTATGGGAATAAAAATATCCGATGAACAGGGAAATGTTCTGTTTACAAAAGAAATTACTCCCGAAAATCAATATGAAAATCCTGAAATTAACAGAAATCATCTGAGAGAAATACTGCTTGGCAGTCTGGCAGATGATACCGTAATCTGGGAAATGAATTTTACCGGAATGGAAGAACATGACGGAAAATGGCTGCTTCATTTTAAAGATAAACCTGATGTGACTGCGGATCTTGTTATTGGTGCCAATGGTGGAATGTCCAAAGTAAGAAAATACGCCACGGAAGCAGAAGTGGAAGAAACCGGAACTTTTATCATTCAGGGAGATGTTCCACAGCCTGAAAAAGCTTGTCCCGAATTTTTCAACTGGTGTGAGGGGAAAAGACCAATGGCCGCGTTTGAAGAAAATTTATTGGTAGCCAATCCTTATAATAACGGAGCTTTGACGTATGGAGTCATATTCAAAAAGCCTGAGGAATGGAAAGAGGGCTGTAATTTGGATTTTAAAGATACGGAACAGGTACGCCAGTTTCTTTCTGAAAGATTGTCTTCATGGAATGAGCTGTATCAGCAGTTATTTCTTTCAACTTCTTTTTTTGTAGGGTTGCCGACAAGGAAAATTCCATTAGACAAACCCTGGAAAAATAATCGCCCTTTACCTGTAACCCTGATTGGGGATGCTGCTCATCTTATGCCTCCTTTTGCAGGACAGGGAGTGAACAGCGGACTGATGGATGCTTTAATTTTATCGGAGAATTTAACTGAAGGAGCCTATCAAACTATATCCGAAGCCATTAACGCTTACGAAAAAGAGATGTTTCTTTATGCTGGAGAAGCACAGCTGGAATCCAGCAAAAATGAACTGGAAATGCGTGATGTCAATTTCTCCTTTACAAGCCTTATCCAATAATTAATGATTCGGATCATTAAAAAATAAGGGGAATAAAACTTACCTTTACATTTTAATAGTAGAATGAAACGTTCAGGAACAGCAGATTTACCTCTTCACTATGGAAAAGTACCGCCATGGTTGTATGAGCGTATGTCTGTTCTGGGACTGTCCATTATTGAAGTTATTCTGATGGATTACGGTAAAGATGAGGTTTTGCGTCGATTAGCAGATCCATTCTGGTTTCAAAGTTTTGGTGCGGTGATGGGGATGGACTGGCATTCTTCAGGAATTACCACTTCCGTTATGGGAGCATTGAAACGTTCTATTAACCCTAATTCACAATCTCTGGGACTTTATATCTGTGGTGGAAAAGGGAAATTCTCCCGTGAGACTCCATCAGAACTGATCAGGATTGCAGATAAAACCGGATTGAACGGGACAGATCTTGTAAGAGCCAGCAAACTTTCTGCAAAAGTAGATAATACAGCCATTCAGGATGGTTATCAACTATATCTGCACAATTTTATTCTGTCAGATAACGGAAACTGGAGCGTCATTCAACAGGGAATGCATGAATCTGATGGAACAGCAAGAAGATATCACTGGCATTCCGAAAACATCACTTCATTTGTAGAAAAACCTCACACAGGAATCAATGGAATTTCAAGAGGTCGAATTCTTAACCTTACTGATACCGAAGCTTCAGAAAACAGAAAAGGCATTCTGGATATTTCCCATACCGATTCGGCTGAGATTATGAAGGATTTTGCAAGACTGATTCTTCCTGCTCATCATGATGTTCAGGCTTCTGATGTAGATTTGAAACGATTGGGAGCACTTTTATACGTTACCAGAGAACAGCAGCCTCAGAATTTTGAAGACTTGCTGATGTTGGAAGGAGTAGGACCAAGAACCATGCAGTCATTAGCTTTGGTAAGTGAAGTGATTCACGGAGCGCCTTCAAGATTTGCTGATCCGGCAAGGTTTTCCTTTGCTCATGGCGGTAAAGACGGACATCCTTTCCCTGTTCCGATTAATACTTATGATGAAAGTATCAGCATTCTCAGAAAAGGAATAGAAAAGTCCAAACTGGGAAATTCTGATAAATTAAACTCTTTAAACAAGCTTCACCAGATTGTCACTGAAGCAGAAAAAGACTTTACACCGGATTTTGATATCCAGCAGGTCATTGAAGAAGAAAGACAAAACTCATGGCGTTTAGGTGGAAAAACTGTATTTGGAGATGCCCAGAAACCTAATCCTCCAAAAGCGATCCAGCTTTCTTTATTTTAAAGAAAAAGTTTTATCATTCTATTACCGTCAACTAAATGTTTTACCATTCCCATCCTCCGGAAGGGTGGCAAGAATTCAAAGAATTTTTGACGGGGTGGTTTTAAAATGACTGTTTAAAAATATTTGGTCTTAAAATAGTATTTATTATAGTGTAATACATGGCTTTTTATAAAGATATTATATTCTTTGTTTAATGTTTTTTACTTCTAATTCAATTAAAAATTTTACTTTTAAAGACTTAAAAAAATGACACCAATGACCAATAAAGCTTTAGAAACCTGCTATGATTTCCCCTTTTTTTTCCCGGAAGAGCTTGCTGAAATATTTCAGGCTCATGAAAAAACATCTTTCCAGAAAGGTGATTTCATTCTTGAAGAAGGAAAAACGGCCAATGAATATTATATTCTTGAAAGTGGATTGGCGCGTTCCTATGTGAATGATTTCAACGGAAACGAAGTAACCACTCATTTTTTTGTAGAGAATGAAGTGATTATTGAGGTCTTGTCAATGTTTCAGAGAGTTCCCTCTCAGGAAAATATCGTTTGTATTACAGACTGTGAATGCTGGAGACTGGATTATGACACTTTCCAGGAGCTGTTCCATAAAATTCCAAACCTCAGAGAATGGGGAAGATCGTGGATGTCTCAGGAACTTTTTGCCTATAAACAAAGATCTGTAGAGATGTTTACCCTTTCTGCCACCAGAAGATACCTTAATTTGCTTGAGCAGAAATCTAAAGTCATCCAATTTGCACCCTTGAAACAAATTGCTTCCTATCTGGGAGTTACAGACACTTCTTTAAGCCGTATCCGTAAGGAAATCGTTTCCCATCCTAAGAAAATTTAAATCTTGCCCTATGACAAGTAGATTTTCATTGCACCTCGGTAATTTTGGATTACAGTTTAACACTAAAATTACAAAAAATGAAAATCAATCAAATTTATGTGAACCTTCCGGTGAAAGATGTACAGAAAACAAAAGAATTCTGGACTAAGGTAGGTTTTTCTATCAATGAACAATTCTCTGATGATAAAGCAACCTGTGTTGTTTTGAATGATACCATCTATGCTATGTTTCTGCAGGAAGATTATTTTATGACCTTCACCAATAAACCTGTTGCCAAAGAAAATACCAGTCAGGTTCTTGTAGCAGTAGGCTTAAACAGTCGTGAAGAAGTGGATGCAATAGTAAATACCGCTGTAGAGAACGGAGCGTGGCAACATGAAGAGCCTCAGGACTACGGGTGGATGTACCAGAATTCTTTCTGGGATCTGGACGGTCACGGCTGGAATATTACTTTTGCTGATCTGTCTCAAATGCCGACAGAATAATTTCAGCTCAAATTAAAATCAAATTTTGTCCTATGGCAAGCATAATCTTACCATATTCTGGTAATTTTGGATAACAATCACCACTAAAATTTACAAAATGAACATTACCGATATTTACGTCAATTTACCCGTAAAAGACGTTCAAAAAACTAGAGAATTCTGGACAAAGCTTGGCTTTTCTATTAATGAACAGTTTTCAGATGATAAAGCAATATGTGTAGTGATGAAAGAAAATCATATTTACACGATGTTTCTCAAAGAAGAGTTTTTCCAAACCTTTACCAACAGACCTTTTGCAAAAGGAGATACTACTCAGGTACTCCTTGCCATCGGGGCAAACAGTCGGGATGAAGTAGATAGTATGGTAAAAACAGCCATCGAAAACGGAGGTTCAAAATACAGTGAACCCGTAGATTACGGATGGATGTATCAAAGCAGTTTTGCAGATATCAATGGCCATCAGTGGGAAGTAATGCATGGAGATGTCTCTCAGATCCCTGCTGAATAGTCTGCTCAAATCACAAATATATACATCCAATGGAAACACAGTCAAACGATATAGAAATCATAAAAAATCAGGTAACCAGTAACTATTATGTGATTACGTTGAATATAGATGGTATTACCCACGAAGAATCTATGATTTTTCCCAATGGTGAAGCCAATTGTATGAACTGGATTCTGGGGCATTTGATCCAAATCAGGAATCCTTTACTGAATATTTTAGGAGAAGAATCTGTCTGGGACAGTGAAAAATTTTCTTTCTATAACAGAGGAGAAATGCCTTTAGATCGAAAAGATGAATTAGTCAACTTTGAAGATTTAAAATCTTATATGAAACAATCTCAGGATAAGCTGGAAGCAAAACTTAGTAATCTTGAGCATTTTCAATCTGAAATGGTTAAAGATATATCAACGCTAAGCCTTCATGAAATCTATCACAGCGGGCAGTTGGGCTATCTCCGAAGAATTTTAGGAAAACCTGGAGCAATAAAATAGCATGTTATTTTTAGATTCCTTGCTTTGCTCGGAATGACAAGTACGTCGCTGACATATTTAGTATTACATTTTTAGAACAGTCAATTTTATCGAAGATAAAATCCCCGCGCCTTAAAAACGCATGGTTTGTAAAACTCTTAGCGCCTTTGCGTTTCTCCAAAATTCTAACCTTTAATTTCTAACTTCTAATCTATAATTAAAAATGAACACACCAAAATCAAAAAAAATGGAACTCGTCATTCCGGCTTACAGAATGCATTCCCAGAGCTTTATGAATGTTTTGGACGGTATTTCGGAAGAAGACGCCTTGAAAAGAATTGAAAATAAAACCAATCACATCGTATGGATGGCAGGAAATTTTATCAACATGCGTTATGGATTAGGCTGGGTACTTGGACTTCGGGACGAAGATCCTTACAGCGATTTATTTTTCCAGGGAAAAGCACTGGATGAAAGCTTTAAATATCCAACGCTGGCTGAATTGAAAGAAAATTTTCACTCAATTTCTGCTAAAGTATATGAAAAACTTTATGAAGTAACCGATGAAGAACTGGATGAAATATTTGAAATAGGAATGAATATCCCTTTCATTAAAGAAACAAAACTCAATTTTGTCGGAATGTGTATCGGCCGTGAAGACTATTTATGCGGACAGATAGGTTTAATGCGCAGAATTTTAGATTATCCGGGAATGAAGTATGATGTGGATGAAAATCTTAAATATTAATGATGAATCCAATAGAAAAAGGCTATAAAAAAGTCAACGGAATCCAATTGTATTACGAGATCTATGGATCAGGAAAGCCTTTGGTATTGATCCATGGCGGTGGCTCTTCCATGCTCTGTGATTTTAAAGAAGTCATTGAAAGAATGGCTGACCAATTTCAGTTGATAGGAATCGATTTACAAAATCACGGAAGAAGTGAACATCGGGATATTCCAGAAACATTTGAACAGGATGCTGATGATGTAGCCGGAATTCTAGCAGAACTTACTATCGGGAAAGCTTCATTTTGGGGATTTAGCAACGGAGGAAGTACCGTAATGCAGATTGGCCATCGTCATCCGGGAATAGTTGAAAAATTGGTCATTGCTTCAGCTTTTTATAAAAGAAGTGGAATGATAGATGGCTTTTTTGAAGGCATGCAGGAAGCCACTTTCGAATCAATGCCAGAAACTTTTAAAATTAATTTTTTAAATCTCAATCCGGATTTTTCAAAACTGGAAAACCTTTTTGAGAAAGACTGCACAAGGATGCAAACGTTTGAAGATTGGGATGATGAGGTGCTGACGTCTATAAAGTCACCCACATTATTTATCAGTGGAGATCAGGATGTGATGAAGCCGGAACATACTGCAGCAATGTGGAGGCTGGTAAAAGGTTCACGATTAATGATTCTTCCTGCCACTCATGGCACTTATATGATGCCGGATTTTGACGGAAGTCTGGATACCAATCTAATAGACTTTACCGTCAGAGAAGTGGCGAAATTTTTAAACCATTAAGTATTTTTTATTCATAGTAAATTAATTAATTCTTAATGGATCAACAGTAGAAACAATATCTTATAATAATAACTTTAAAATTAAAAATCATGGCTAAATTAAATCCATACCTAAATTTTGATGGAACAGCAGAAGAAGCGTTCAATTTTTACAAAACTGTTTTCGGTGGTGAATTCGTTGGAGGAATTCATAAAATGGGAAATGCTCCCGGAACAGAAAACCTTTCGGAAGAAGAAAAAAACAGAGTAATGCACATTGCTCTGCCTATCGGAGGTGATCTTTTAATGGCATCAGATATTGTACCCGGATTTGGGCAGACTCTTACTGTAGGAAACAACAATTATGTTTCTATTTTCCCTGATTCCAAAAGTGAAGCAGATAGACTTTTTAAAGAACTTTCTGATGGTGGAAATGTAGAAATGCCAATCGAAGATCAGTTTTGGGGAGACTATTTCGGGTGTTTCCAGGATAAATACGGTGTTCATTGGATGGTGAACTATAATGACGAATACGCAAAATAATCTTATATTTAACTAATTATATGAAGAGTTGCCCAAAAATGGGCATCTCTTTATGCAAACTTAAAAAATAGAACTATGGATCCAATTAAAATAGACATTACAATTTTAGCACCGGTGGAAAAGGTTTGGAATTATTTCAATGAGCCCAAACACATCACGAAATGGAATTTCGCCCATGAAACCTGGCAGTGTCCTAGTTCTGAAAATAACCTTACCGTAGGGGGCAAATTCAAAAACAGAATGGAAGCGAAAGACAAAAGTTTCGGATTCGATTTTGAAGGAGTATATGATGAAATAGTTCCTCATGAGGTCATTAAGTATCACATGGAAGACGGACGGAAAGTAGAAGTTGTTTTCAATAAAATAGATGAGAATACAACGAAAGTCATTGAAATTTTCGATCCGGAAAAACAAAATTCTGTGGAAATGCAGCGAGATGGCTGGTATGCTATTCTCAACAACTTCCACAAATATGTTGAGAATCATTAACAATTTTTTTGTAGCCATGATCAATCTAGTTATCATGTCAAAGAGTTTAAACTCTATTTATGCTTTTAATTATGACTCTGCAGAGCAATTCCTTTACGGAGTTATTGCAATACCTGCAAGAAAAGCCTTAGAAAAAGAAAAAATAAATTCTTTGGAAAAACTTTCAGATTATTCCGAAAAAGAAATCATGCAGCTTCATGGTTTCGGTAAAAATGCGATGATGAAGCTGAAGAATTATATGAAAGAAAATCAGGTCTGTTTTAAAGAAGCATAATAAATATACAACTGGAAAACTTGCAGTGTCTTACAGTAAAGCGTAATAGTATCGTTTCAATGTAAAGGCATAAGATCCGTTTTGCTTTTGTATAGAGAATTTAAAAGTATAAATACATTTTTCTTGTTAAAATTTAAAATTATGAATAACGATATTTTCCCATGTCTCTGGTATGATGGAGACGCCAAGCAGTCTGCAGAATTTTATTGTAAAGTTTTTGGAGGCGAAATCACAGCAGATACTCCTGTTGTGATGAACATTGATTTGTTTGGACAAAGAATCATGCTTCTAAATGGAGGCCCGCAATTCAAAAAAAATGCTTCTATATCTTTTATGGTAATCTGTGAAACAGAAGACGAAGTTCAAAAATACTGGGATCAGTTACTGGATGGCGGAATAGCTTTGATGGAACTGGGATCTTACTCATGGAGTCCGAAATACGGATGGGTTCAGGATAAATACGGAGTAACATGGCAGTTGTTTCTGGGTGAAAAAGCAAGTGATCAGAAAATAGTTCCTACGCTGATGTTTATCCATCAGAATAATGGGAAAGCAAAAGAAGCAATGGAACTTTATACCAGAACTTTTCCCAATTCAAGTATCGGGAATATATTAACCTATGACGCAGGCAGTGAAGGTCATGATATACCAGAACCGGCAGAAAATGTACAGCATGCTCATTTTACAATCGATAATTATAGCTTATTCTGTATGGATAATTCCTATGATCATCAGTTTGACTTTAATGAAGGAATATCATTGGTGGTAATGACAGATGACCAGGAACAGACTGACAAATACTGGAATACTTTTACAGCAGACGGAGGAAGAGAAAGCATGTGCGGCTGGCTGAAAGATAAGTATGGACTAAGCTGGCAGATTGTACCTAAGAGGCTCATCCAGCTAATGAATGATTCTAATCAGGAAAAAGCATATAAAGTAGTTCAGGCCATGATGAAAATGCAGAAAATTATCATCCGGGATCTGGAAGAAGCTTATAATTCTTAAACTTTTCGGCGTATTGTTTGATGCTATTTAAAGGTTGGAAATTAGAAGTGATTGTACAAAATCCTCTCACTCTAAAACTCTCCAACCCAATTACCTGTAACCAAATACCTTAAAAATATATGGAAAAATTATCATACGAAATAGAAATCAATGCTGAACCTGAAAAAGTATGGAGTGTTCTTTGGGGCGATATTACCTACAGACAATGGACTACAGCATTTACAGACGGTTCTTTCTATGAAGGAACGCTGGAAGAAAATAATATTGTCAAATTTCTTGATCCTAAGAACAATGGGATGTACAGCAGAGTAGAAAAAGTGATTCCCAATGAAGAAATAAAATTTCTGCATCTGGGTGAAATTTATGACGGTATTGAAGTGCCTAAGGATTGGGGAGAAGCCACAGAAGCTTACTTTCTTGAGGAGAACGAAGACGGAACTTTACTGAAAGCGGAAATTCAGACTCCGGCAGAATTTAAAGAATTTTTTGAAGAGAAATTTCCAAAGGCAATGTCAATTGTGAAACATCTCTCAGAAAATCAGTTATAAACAATTCGGTTTGAACTAAAAGCAAAAAATCATTTGAGCTTTGAGATTGCTTCACTTTGCTCACAATGACCACTTAAAAAAATGAAACAAATGGAAACTTTATCATACGAAACAGTAATAGATGCTCCTCTACAGAAAGTATGGGACATCCTCTGGAATCCTGAAACGTACAGTGAATGGACCAAGTATTTCGGGGCAGGATCTGTTATGAAATCCGACTGGAAAGTAGGAGGTAAAACCTATTTCCTTAATGCACAGGGGGAAGGAATGGTTTCAACCATAGACAGTCTGGATGAGCCTAACCAGATTGTATTTAAACACTTGGGAATGGTGGATAAAGAGGGAAATGAAGATACCCAGAGTAAAGAAGTCATGGAATGGAACGGAAGTTTTGAGAAATACTTTCTGATAGACTTTGGCGGGAAAACAAAACTTCACGCTGAAGTTCAGGTAGAAAAACAATGGCAGGATCATATGAACACAGGCTTTACAAAAGGACTGCTGGTTGTGAAAAGCCTTGCCGAAGGTGTAAGTTTTGGTTCAGTATAATGAAATTCAAAGTTTAAAGTTGAGGTTTTGATCCTGAATACTAATCCCTAATCCCTAATCCCTGCACCTACTACCTGCCACCTATAACCTATCATCTATACCCTAAAAAATGAAATTACTCGTCATACTTTTCGCAACTTTTATTCTGGCTTTGCTGGCAACTTTTTTGTTTCAGGGGAAGCCGGACTTTATATTTTCAGGAAATTTGGGAATGGCTGTTTTCATCATATTTACAGGTTTTTCCCATTTTAAATTTCAAAAGGGAATGGCGATGATGATTCCTGATTTTATCCCTGCCAGAATGTTTTGGGTATACTTTACAGGAGTTCTGGAAATTGCAGCAGGAATCGGATTGATGATTCCGGCTATTCGTGAGATCACAGCTATTTTACTGATCATTTTTTATGTATTGGTTTTCATAGCTAATATCAATTCTTCCAAGAAAAAGATTAATATTTTTAAAGCCGATTACACCGGTCCGGGAATGAGATATCTTTACATCCAAAGGATTCCCATGCAGATTATTCTGATGCTCTGGACCTGGTATTTCGGAATTTATTTACAATAAAAAAGACAGTCTGTAAAGGCTGTCTTTTTTATATAATTGAGATTTTTTTAATTAAATGATATGAAAGTGTAACATTTTGTAGGTGGAATGTGTCTTATTATATAAAATGCATTTGTTTTCTATTGTTTTAAAAATGAGTGCTTTCTATAACTTTAACCTTTTAAACAGAAGTTATGAACCTAAATCACAACATTTTCGGTACAGCCCTTATTGTACTATCCACCATTATGACTAACGCACAGAGTTCTACTGCCAAACTGCCGGGAGATCCTACTTTGCCATCTTCCAAGGCTAATCTTGAGAAACTGATTTCTTATGACAAAGGAAACTTTAAATATAAAGTTGAAGATTACTTTGCAAGACCAAAAGCCTCGGCCTTTAAAATCTCTCCTGACGGGAAATACCTTTCCTATAAAGAAAAAGATCAGGAGAAAAAAAATCATGTCTATGTAAAAGATCTGAGTACAGGAAAAATTACGAAAGCCATTGTAGAAAAAGATGATCTGGTAAGAGGGTACGGATGGCTGAACAAAAAACGTCTTTTCTATACTCAGGATAGAGGTGGAAATGAAAATATCCACCTTTATGCCACCGATATCGATGGAAGCAATCAAAAGGATTTAACACCATTTGATGGAGTAAAGGTACAGGCAATTATTCCTATAAAAGATACTGATTTCGTTGTGGTTACCATGAACAAAAACAACAAGCAGATCTTTGAACCTTTTAAAATCAATTTCGTTACTGGGGAAATGACCCAGCTGTATGAAAATAAAGATGTCAACAGTCCTATTGACGACTATCTTTTTGATAAGGATGGAAATCTGAGAGGTTATAGCGTTCTTGAAAACGGATTAACCACAAAAACCTATTATAAAGATCTGCAGACCGGAAAATTCAATCTGATTAAATCTGCAGACTGGTCTGATACCTTCAGTATTATAGAATTTAATGAAAATTCTAAAAATAAAGATGAAGCGTATGTGGTAACGAATCTGGATAGCGATAAAGCGAGAATCGTGCTGTATGATCTGAAAAAAAATGCTGTGATTAAAGAAATTTATTCTAATCCGGTATATGATGTAAGTTCAATAAGCACTGCCGGTAAAAACAGAAATTATGAACTTGATTTTATAAGTTATGAAGGGACTAAGGGGGAAACAGTTCCGGTAAGTAAATTTTATAAAGAAATACATGATCAATTAAAATCTCAGTTTGGAGATAAGGAATTTGGAATTGCTTCTTCTGATGATAATAATGATAAACTTCTGGTTGTTGTAGGAAGTGATAAGCTGTATGGTACCTATTATGAATACAATACCAAAACCAAGCAGACCAAACTTCTTTACAACCTGATGCCTCAGTTGAAGGAAGAAGATATGGCTGAAATGCGACCTATCGAATTTAAAAGCAGAGACGGATTGACTATTCATGGATATATTACCCTGCCTAAAGCGGCACTGGAAGGTAAAAAAGTTCCTTTGATTGTCAACCCTCACGGTGGGCCACAGGGAATCAGAGACAGTTGGGGATTCAATCCGGAAACACAATTATTTGCAAGCAGAGGATACGCTACGCTTCAGGTGAACTTCAGAATTTCAGGAGGATATGGAAAATCATTCCAGAAAGCGGGTTACAAGCAGATCGGAAGAAAAGCAATGGATGATGTGGAAGATGGTGTAAAATATGCTATTGAGCAAGGATGGGTAGACAAGGATAAAGTTGCGATTTATGGAGGAAGCCATGGTGGATATGCAACATTGATGGGATTGATTAAAACTCCTGATTTATATGCTTGTGGGGTAGATTATGTAGGCGTATCCAACATCTTTACTTTCTTTGATTCTTTCCCAGAATACTGGAAACCATACAAAGAAATGGTAAAACAGATCTGGTATGATCTTGATAACCCTGAAGAAGCTAAAATTGCTAAAGAAGTTTCTCCGGTATTCCAGATTGATAAGATTAAGAAACCTTTATTTGTGGTACAAGGAGCTAATGATCCAAGAGTAAATATCAATGAATCTGATCAGATTGTAAAAGCAATGCGTGCCAAAGGATTTGAAGTTCCTTATCTGGTAAAATATGATGAAGGTCACGGATTTGGAAAAGAACCGAACAGAATTGAGCTTTATAAATCGATGTTAGGATTCTTTGCAGAAAATTTTAATAAATAAACTATTAATTGAATAGCATTTGAACGGAGGGCTTAGGTCTTCCGTTTCTTTTTTTGTTATTATAACTAAGTGGGGGTTTAGATTCCTATGGAATGACAAGCTGTATGGATAGACTATCATTACAATTGTGTCATTCCGTAGGAATCTCAAATGAAGTTAGAAATTGAGAATGGATAAGAAGGTCTTTATCATTCATCATTGATACTTCTAGCCCCGATAACAGCGGTTACCCCGGAACATGAATGGGAGATTCGGAGGGGAAGAGTGTGGGATCGTTGGGCGTGAGGAGTATGAGCGGATAGCGGGAAAAAGCTTCTGAAAAATAATTTATGCGTAAGTTGTTGAAAATTTATGAGATAAAAAACATTGATGAATAAAAGAAAAATTGAATTTTAAGAAAAATATTTTAAATTTATTAAAGTAAAACCAAAAGTTCAGCCGTCATAACAATATGGAGGTTGTCGAAAAAATAACAATGCCACAGAAGGAGAAAGAAAACATCATCTCACAGACCGTTTCCAACTACGGAGGGAAGCTGATGTCCTATATTCGTCCGAAAGTGAAAAACACGGAGGATGCGGAAGATATTCTGCAGGAAGTGTGGTATCAGTTCAGTAGCCTTACGAATCTCTCGGAGATCGTAAATGTTGGGGGCTGGCTGTACAGGGTGACGGCAAATAAAATTACAGACCGTTACCGAAAAAAGAAAACAGAAAATCTTGAAGATTTCGTATATGAAGATGAAGACGGCAGTTTTTCTATCAAGGATATCCTTTTGATGGATGAAAGTGCGGGTCCTGAAGTGAAGATGTTTCAGGATGAGATCTGGAAAAAACTGTTTGAAGCACTTGATGAACTTCCCGAAAAACAAAGGCTGGTCTACGTAGAAAACGAACTGAATGACAAAACCCTCCAGGAGATCGCCGATGAACAGGGAGAAAACATCAAAACCATCATCAGTAGAAAAAACTATGCTGTGAAGCACTTGAGAAACAGATTGAGAAAATTATACGAAGATTTAAAAAGTTAGAAAAAGAAATTATGAATCATAAACACAAAAAGGGTTGGTTTTTTTTATTGCTATGCCCACCATTAATTTTAGTTGCCGTTACATGGATTGTCATGATGCTTTGGAACTGCCTTCTTCCGGAGATTTTAGGCGCTAAAATCATTACTTTCTGGCAGGCCATGGGAATACTGATCCTAAGCAAAATTCTTTTTGGCGGTTTCCATTTCGGTAAGGGAATGAGAGATTTCAAGGAAAGAAAAATGAGGGAGAAAATGGAAGGTTTATCCCCGGAGGAAAGAGAGAAATTCAAAGAGGTTTGGAGAAATAAATGCTCGGGAGGATTCTTCAACAGAAACAACGAATAATTTGAAATTTTTAAAGAAGTAGTAAAGTAAAATCAGAATTCATTCGTCTCTATAAAAAACAAGAAGTAGTAAAATTTAAAATTTTGAAAAAATGAAAAATTCAGCATTAAAAGGAGCTCTTGGAGCATTAGCCGTTGTAGGTGTAGCCTTAATTGCTAAAAAAGCAATACAAAGAAAAAGATTTATCAAAGGTATTTTTGATGAGTACGGAATTAAAGAAAAATCCCCTTTCGGACTGGCAGATAAGATCAGAGAAATGAATGAGGAAGACTATCAGGAACTGAAAGGAAAATTCAAAAAAGAATTCCATTCAAGATGCTGCAAAAAGGATAATACCTGCGAAGCATAATATCCTAAGAACTAAATTGAAATTGTTTAATTCCGGCGCGGGAAGCAAAGCTTCCCGCGCCGGAATTTTTTTGTTTAAACAACTCCTGGGAAAGTTTTTAATACTACATTTGTGTCTTTGCAATTATAAAAAATCAGGTTATGATGAGGTTTAGAAATGTTTTTATTGTCATACTTTCGTTTTTTTCGATTATATTGTTTGGCCAAAAGTCACAACAAAAACAATACATTTTCTTTTTACATAATAAATTTCTGGAAGATCATTCTTTTGAGGAAAAACATCCCAAATATGGTGTTGCAGAATATGAAACAATACTCAACAAACTAAGGGATCAAAATACAATTGTTATTTCTGAGAAAAGAAAATCAGGTACAGATCCATCGGTTTATGCTGAGAAGGTAAAGAAGCAGATTGATAGCCTGATGAAAAAAGGAATTCCGGCCGGAAAGATTGCGGTTGTAGGAACTTCTCAGGGAGGTTATATTGCACAGTATGTCTCTTTTTACGAGAAGAATCCGCAATTGAAGTTTGTCTTCATTGGAGCTACCTTCAAAGATGATTCTTTGGAAAAAGACAAAAACTTCAGGTTATATGGAAGAATTCTTTCCATTACGGAGAAATCGGATGACGGGCATGTACTGTTATCACAGGAACAAAGATTTATCAGATCTGATATTAAAGATTTTAAGGAAATTGAACTTAATACAGGTTTACATCACGGTTTTCTTTTTAAAGCGCTCAATGATTGGATTGTTCCCACTAAGAAATGGGTTTCACAGAAATAAATAATGTTTTTTGGAATATGATTTTATTGAAATTATACTCCAATTATCTGCGTAATCTGTGAAATCTGTGGGCAGAAATTAAAGTTGAGATTCCTTGCTATGCTCGAAATGACAAAGGAATTGTTGAACTCATTTAATTCGCAGCATTTGTTGAGAAGTGCAATTTTATCGGAGATAAAATCCTTAAAAATATACAGTTTGTTGTAAAAAGACTTAGCGTCTTTGCGTTTTCCAACCAACGGATTATAAGCTATATTGAGATTGCTTCACCTTCGGTTCGCAATGACTTTTTGATCCATATTTTCAACAAAAAATTACTGTAAACATCAAACACAAAGAAAAATAAATCCTTATTTTTGTATTGCTCAATGAAAGATTACTACTATTTTCTCGGTATATCACAGGATGCTTCGGAAGAAGACGTCAAAAAAGCCTATCGAAAACTGTCTTTAAAATATCATCCTGATAAAAATGATAATGACGATTTTTTTGCTGACCGTTTCCGTGAGATCCAGGAAGCCTATGAGACTTTGAGTGATCGTGCGCTTAGGCGTACTTATGATCAGAACCTGGAAAATCATCAGAGAAGTTTCAGATATAATATTCCGCCAGCTATCAAAACTTTTACAGCGAATAAAGTTCATGCGAAAAAAGGAGAGGAGATTATCATCAACTGGCAGACGAGCAATGCTGATGTAGTAAAGGTATTGCCTTTCGGATTGGAAAAGCCGTATGGAGAGAGGGTCTTCAAGATCACAGAATTTAAAGACGGGAAATTCCAGATTTTGCTTCATGCAACGAATTCTCTTTTGCACAAAACGGTTGTTCAGGGAATTACCATTACAGAAGTTTTTGAGAACGATTCTGAAAAGTTCAAAAACTCGGTGGAAGAAATGTTTAAGCCACAGCCCAGAACAAGAATTAACAAATCTGGTCAGCCTAAATTTATGATGTTGGTCTGGGGAATTATTATTCTAGCGATTGCTATTTATATGCTGATCAAAAATTTCAGCTAGTTTATGCCATTTTCTTTCTTCCCGGGCATTTTTTACATCTTTTCCCTTTTTTGAATTTTTTACAACAAGATTTCTTTTCACAGAACATCTCTTCTTTATTGAATGAGTAAGGAGCCAATGGCGGAACTTTAAATGGGACAATCATATTCATGCTGCAAATATATTAATTTAGAATAAATATAATTAATAAAATTTCATAAAATTCTTAAAACCTGATGTATAACGGAAAAAGTCTTTTATATAAAGAAATAAAAAGGCTGGATTGACGCTCTCATCACTTCTTATATTCACCATAAATGAAGCTAAAGATTGGTTTTTGAATAAAATTAAAATTTACAGCCTTTTTACAAGATAAGTTTAATCAATTAGAGTAGATGCAGTTGAATAATTTATTTTACTTTAATAAAGTTGAACGTGTTTAATTATATGAGAATTAATGTTTTTTTTGTGTATTATGTATAGAATAATGAATATTGTTATTGAAACTCATCTGAACTCTGTGTGATGTTTGTGAAAAACAAATTGTGAGAAAAGTCACAAATATTTTTGTGAATTATCGCCTTGGATACCCTCTTGTACAATCGTCCAAAAAATTGTAATTTTACCCATCTTTTTACAAACAAAATCTAATAAATAAAAATGAATACAGAACAGTTTGTGAGCCGTCACATTTCCCTTAATGAAGCCGATAAACAGGCGATGTTGGAAAAACTTGGCGTTTCTAGTATTGAAGAGTTAATTTCTCAAACCATCCCTTCTTCTATCCGTTTAGAGAAAGATCTTGAGATCTCGGAACCACTTTCTGAATACGAAATGTTGAACCACTCAAAAGAATTGGCATCTAAAAATACTGATTATACAAGTTATATCGGATTTGGATACCACAATACACTTTTACCTTCAGCAATCCAGAGAAATATTTTTGAAAACCCTAGCTGGTATACGGCATATACTCCATATCAGGCAGAAATTGCACAGGGAAGACTTGAAGCTCTTCTTAATTTCCAGACTGTAGTATGTGATCTTACTGGTTTTGCATTAGCCAACGCATCTTTATTGGATGAATCTACTGCTGCTGCTGAAGCAATGCATATGTTCTTCAACAACAGATCTAAAGACCAGAAAAAAGCAGGAGCTAATAAGTTTTTCATTTCTGACCTTGTGCTTCCTCAAACAGTTTCTGTATTAAAAACAAAAGCTGAAGGATTAGAAATCGAAATCGTAGTTGGAGATCATAAAACACACCAGTTTGATGCTTCTTATTATGGTATTTTATTACAGTATCCTGGTAAAAACGGAATCGTTTTAGATTATACAGAAGATATTGTAGAATATAAAAAACTTGATCTTCAGGTAGCGGTTGCTTGTGATCCGATGGCTTTGGTTAAGTTAAAGTCTCCTGCAGAAATGGGTGCTGACTGTGCGGTAGGAACTACACAGAGATTCGGTATTCCATTAGGGTACGGAGGGCCTCACGCAGCTTTTTTTGCTTGTAGAGAAGATTATAAAAGAGATATTCCTGGAAGAATCATCGGGGTTTCTCAGGATATGTACGGAAGACGTGCTTTAAGAATGGCATTACAGACAAGAGAGCAGCACATCAAAAGAGAGAAAGCTACTTCAAACATCTGTACAGCTCAGGTTCTTTTGGCAGTAATGGCCGGTATGTATGCTGTTTACCACGGTCCTAAAGGGTTAGGTTATATCGCTGATCAGATCCACTTTAAAGCAAATGCGTTGAAAAACGGTCTTAAGGCATTAGGATATCAGGTAGTAGAAGAGCCAATCTTCGATACAGTGAAAATGACAATGGCTGAAGATGAGAAAGCAAGATTAGTAAGACTGATGCTTGATCATAGATTAAACCTTAACTATTTCACAGAAGGAGTAGTAAGTATTGCGATCAACGAAAGTACAACATTAGAGAAATTAAATTATCTAATGGCTTCTTTCGCTCAGTTTAAAGACAAGCAGACTTTCAAATTAGAAATAAAAGAAGGATACAGCATTCCTGAAGAAAACTTAAGAAAAGACGAAATTCTTACGGAATCAGTATTCAACAAATACCACACGGAAACAGAATTGATGCGTTACATCAAGCGTCTTGAGAGAAAAGATTTATCATTGACTCATTCAATGATTTCTTTAGGATCTTGTACTATGAAGCTGAACGCAGCGACTCAAATGTTACCACTTTCATGGGAAAACTGGGGCGCAGTGCATCCGTTTGTGCCTGTAAACCAGGCTGAAGGATATCAGGAAATGATCCGTGAACTGGAGAAAGACTTAGCAGAAATTACAGGTTTTGCAGGAACTTCTCTTCAACCCAACTCCGGAGCACAAGGAGAATATGCAGGATTAATGGTGATCAGAGAATATCATATTTCAAGAGGAGACCACCACAGAAATGTAGTATTGATTCCTCAGTCTGCACACGGAACAAATCCGGCTTCCGCTGCTATGGCAGGAATGAAAATCGTTGTTGTGAAAAACCTTGAAAACGGTGAAATCGACTTCGAAGATCTTAAAGCTAAAACAGAACTTCATTCAGCAAACTTATCTGCTGTAATGATTACTTATCCTTCTACTTACGGATTCTTTGATGCTAACATTAAAGAAATTACCAACCTGATCCATGAGCACGGAGGACAAGTATATATGGATGGTGCCAACATGAACGCTCAGGTAGGATTTACAAGTCCTGGAAACATCGGGGCTGACGTTTGCCACCTTAACCTTCACAAAACTTTCGCAATTCCTCACGGAGGTGGAGGTCCTGGAGTAGGTCCAATTTGTGTTGCTAAACACCTAGTACCTTTCCTTCCTTCTAACGCGAACATCAGAATCGGAGCTAAAGAAGCTATCGAAGGTATTTCTGCTGCACCGTACGGTTCAGGATTGATCCTTAACATTTCTTATTCTTATATTAAAATGTTAGGAACTGAAGGCCTTAAAAAGGCTACGGGACATGCAATCATGAATGCGAACTACCTGAAAGAAATTTTAGCAGAGCATTTCCCGATTTTATATTCAAACGAAAACGGAAGAGTAGCT
Source organism: Chryseobacterium metallicongregator (assembly GCF_031324065.1). Classification (NCBI taxonomy): domain Bacteria; kingdom Pseudomonadati; phylum Bacteroidota; class Flavobacteriia; order Flavobacteriales; family Weeksellaceae; genus Chryseobacterium; species Chryseobacterium metallicongregator. The sequence goes on along the minus strand of NZ_JAVIXS010000001.1, from coordinate 568,386 downwards.
CACGAATGTATCGTGGATTTCCGTCAGTTCAAATCTTTAGGAATTGAAGTGGCTGATGTGGCGAAGAGATTAATGGATTATGGTTTCCATGCTCCTACCGTTTCTTTCCCGGTTGCAGGTACTTTGATGATTGAGCCTACAGAATCTGAAAGCAAGTCTGAAATTGATCGTTTTGCAGAAGCGTTGATCTCTATCAAAAAAGAAATCGATGAAATTGCAAACGGTGAAGCAGATGCTGCCAACAACGTATTGAAAAATGCTCCTCACACAGAACAATTGGTAATCTCTGATTCTTGGGATAAACCATACAGCAGAGAAAAGGCAGCTTATCCATTAGAGTGGGTAAGAGACCACAAATTCTTTGCTTCTGTATCAAGAGTAGATGAAGCATATGGAGACAGAAACTTAGTATGTACTTGTGAGCCCATTGAAGCTTATATGTAATCTCAGTTTTTTAACTATAAAAAATCCCTTTCAGCAATGAGAGGGATTTTTGTTTTCGGTCATGGCGAGCGAAGCGAAGCAATCTCAAGACCTATTTCGGGAAATTATAAGAAAGCCACGTTATAAAAGCCACTACACTCACCAATGAAATTAATGATCCATAAAAAAGACCAAAACCAAGATTTTTTAGAGATACAACTTTTACCGATTTTGAAAAATAAATCAAAGCTCCCATGGCAAGGCAGACAATGAAAATTCCAATGATGGTTTCGAAGCTGTCTAATAATTGTAATGATATGATTGATAAGAGTTGTATTACAATGGTGAGGATGAGAAAAAAGTATTTCATGAAAGTGGTTATGAGTTGATTCAAAGATAGGTTTTTCGATTATTCAAATATCTTATATTTCTCAACATAATTTTCTTTTTCCTTAAAATGCCCTGTTTTTTGATCATAAAGAAAAATATATTCTACAGGAACTTTTTTGAAAGGATTATTAACAGAATAACTAACCTGCTTGCCATTAATAGTTTCAAAATCATACCAATCTCCTTGTGGAGTCTGTCCTTGTATCAAAAGAAGGTTTCCAGTAAAAGCTATATCATTGAAGCCATCATTATTGTAGTCTTTTATTTTTAATTTTAACTCATTAGGCTCATATACTTTATTGTCTTCATGGGCATCATATGTTCTGACCTCTCCCTCATAGATATTTACTAAAGAATCTGCTGCTATTTTGTAAAGTTCATGCCCGCCATTTCCTTGCCCTGTTACAGATGTAACCAGTAAGAACGGGTTCTCTTTTGGGAAAATGGAAACCAATTCAAACCGATGGGCAGAAAGCGTTTTCATCAGTTTGCCATCCTGTGTTAATATTAACTGAGTTTTCCAGGGATATTCCGCTGTAGAACCAACTTTCCAGTCATATTCAATAAAATAATAATCCTGATCTGAACCATTAATTTTTACTTTTTTGAATACCGTGATTTTTTCACCTTCCTGCTGGACCTGGCTTTCATGAATGTTCAGATCAAAGGCTTGTCGAAGATTTGTGATGAATTTAGAAGAATCTTTGATTGCAGGATAATCTGCAAGATATTCAAGTGGTATGGACATTTTAAGATTGGGATTCTCTTTGCCTGTCTGAACACTTTCTTTTTTGTGAGTACAATTCAAAATGAGTAAAGGTAAAAGTACTGCCAGGGATATTTTTTTCATGGATTTATTAGTAGCGAAAGGAAATTTTTTGAAATTTATTATATTTTAATGAAATGTCAATCATTTAATTACTATTTTGAAACAAAAATCACCTCCCAAAAATTGAGAGGTGTCTTAGTATTTAAATTCCAATTTGTTATCTTCTTTTAAAGCTATAAGCAAGCAAAATAGCTACGCCCATAGTAACGCAGGTTATAATTGAAATGGTTTCAATGGAAATTCCACTTTTCATCTGTGTGTTTTCTTTTTCACATGAAAAAAAGAATAATAATGTCATGAATAGACATACCGATAGTAATTTTTTATCCATAAATGTATTTGTTTGGTTATGAAATATTTATAGCAAAAAGTATACCGGATTTGTAGACTTAAAAAACCTGTTCTACAAAGGCTTTTCTTCATCCCAATAATAGCTGTCCGGATAGATTCTTGTTCCAAAAACAGCAGTGCCTACTCGTACAATGGTTGCACCTTCTTCAATGGCAGTTTCCAGATCTCCGCTCATTCCCATAGAAAGTTCTTTCATTTCTACATTGGGAATATTTTCGGTGATGATATCTTGTTGAAGTCTTTTCAGGATTTTAAAGCATGCTCTTACTTTCTCGGTTTCAGCACTGAATAATCCAATGGTCATCAGTCCCTTTATTTTTAAAGTAGAGTAGCGTGAAATCTTTCGGGTAAGTTTAATGGTATTATTGGGATCAACACCAAATTTACTCTCTTCATTGGACGTATTCACCTGAATTAAAACATCCATCGTACTGTTTTTAGCTAAAAGCTTTTGATGAAGTTTCTCGGCAAGTTCCAGACGATCCAGAGACTGAATACAGGTAACACCATACTTCAGAATATCTTTGATTTTATTGGTCTGAAGATGGCCTATAAAATGATTTTCATGGGGAATATCCTTTAGCTCCTCATATTTCTCCTTCAGTTCCTGGACTTTATTTTCAGCAATTAAGGTTTGTCCATTTTCCAAAGCAATTTTAATGCGCTCTGCAGAAACAGTTTTCGTCGCCAGTAATAACCTGACTTCATTACTATTTCTTCCGGATTGCTCACAGGCCTTTTTTATCCGATCATTGATCAAAGTGAGATTGTAGAGGATATCTTCTTTCATGATGAGATGGTTTTGGCTTCCAGCTTTTTAATTAAAGCAGCTTTAACGGCTGTTAAGGCATAATCTTTAGCTTCAGCAAAGGAAATGGAATATTTTCTTTCAATAGTTCTAATTTCTTCCGGAAACTTAGCTAATAACTGGTCGTAGAATGTATCCAGGATCTCAGCAGAAGGCATTTCGTAATTAATTTTTAATTGGAAACGTCTTAAAAGGGCAGTATCAATAATCTCAGGATGATTGGTAGCACAGATTAAAAGAGCATTCTCAGGGTAATAGTCAATCAGCTGAATCAAAGTATTAACCAATCTTCTCATTTCACCTACATCTTTGTCATCACTGCCTCTCGCTTTCCCGATCTGATCCAGTTCATCAAGGAATAATACCGATCTTTCCCTGGCGGCTTTATCAAAAATCATTTTAATGTTCTGTGATGTTTCTCCGATACGGGATGAAACAATATTACTAAGATTTAAAATAATAATATTTTTTCCAAGAGCATTAGCAATTGCTTTTGCCGTCATTGTTTTTCCACATCCGGAGCTTCCTTCAAGTAAAATTTTATGGTTAACCGGCAAGCCATACTCCTGGAGTTCTTTAACGTAAGTGTGCTCTTTAATAAGCTGTACAAGCTGTTCTCTGTTGTTGGCACTGAGAAATACTTCGTTAAGGCTTACCTGTTCTTTATCTTGAATAATGAGGTTGTACAGATTCATGATGACGATTAAAAGGATTATTGAATAAACAAAGATAAAGCTTTATTGAATGTTAAAAAGAATCCTGAATCATAATAAACATCTGGTCCAACGTAAAGTGAATGATAGGTTATAAATGATAAATTATGAGTGATGAATTATGGGTGTACATCTGTAAAACAAAAAATATTCCCTAGCATCTGTGAAAATCTGTGAAATCTGTGGGAAATAAACAATTATGCTTTTATAAAACTCTCCCAATAAAAAAAAAGAAAAGCCAGACCTAGGGCCGGCTTTTCTCATTTGGATATTAAAATTTGTTATGAAACTAAGATCTTTCTGCTTATGTTTTTGGGCCCTTTTACCCAATGGTAAAAGAGCAATCCGATTTCTCAGACTAAAAACATAAAACAATATAATTAGTATAGATATTCTATAGGCTTGTTTTATTTTAAGATTAGTTTCTTTCTCTTCTTACTGTCATGAAATATGAAGTGATTACTACTAAACCTGTTACGATACCGATATAAGTTACCATTTTGTATTATTTTTAATTATTTGACTTTTTTTTATCAATTTTTCAATTGCAATATTACTACTTTCAAATCATGTGCCAAAGTAAAACACTATGATGTATATCAGTGTATTACGGTGTTTTGTGTTCATGTATTGGTGAATTTTTGTTTACATTAAATTAATGTATTATTTGGAATTTATTAATACTTTTATTATTCTATCTGTAAAATTATGTGAATGTGTTAATCGTTTTTTGACTTCTATATTGGAGTTGATAAAACAAATAATAAATAATGTGCAGCATAATATTGTCGTAAAGTGTAATTTTTGAATTTTGATTTTTCACTTCAAATAGACTTTTATGTTAATAAAATCTATTCTTGACGCTGATTTTTATGCTGGAATTTTTGTCAGTTGTCACATTTCATGTCATAGAGAAATATTATTTCATGCCAAAAATGAAAATAAAGTTGTCTGCTGACCGATTTATTTCAGGTCAGTAAAACCCACACAATGAGAATGATTGTTTTTGAAAATGAAAGGCTTAATGGTATTTGGACTCCTGTGAAAATTATTGAAGCTTAGAAAGAGCTGACCTTTCATGGATAATATAAACATTTCTTGTCCCGGGAATAGAGAGGGTGAGAGAATTCTCTTTTGAATTCCCCGGGGGCTTTTACTACTTTTGTAGAAAGAATGAATTTATGGGACGCAGTTATATTTTTCTTGCCCTGGCAATTGTATTTGAGATTATTGCCACAACCTTCCTGAAAAAGTCTGAAGAATTTTCTAAACTATGGCCATCGGTAGTGACAGTTATCGGATATGCCTGTGCGTTTTATTTTCTGAGTCTTACTCTGCGACATATTCCTGTGGGAATTACCTACGCCATCTGGTCCGGAGTAGGTATAGTCTTTATAACGATGATAGGAGTTATAGCTTTCAAGCAGGTTCCTGATCTGCCTGCCATTATTGGAATTGCCCTGATTGTAATTGGGGTGATTATTATTAATGTGTTCTCAAAAATGGGGACTCATTAAAAAATAATCTCCTGCTGCTTTTCCATTTGTTTCCAGTGCTGGGATCTTGTTTTGTATAAAAAGAACTTTCCCAGTTTATATTTGAACTTTAAATATCCCCGGAACTCAATACCGTTAAATAATGTAAAAGGAATTGCTGGATTTTCCTTTAATGATTCTCTTATTCCTTTACTGAATACGGTAGGACCCGTAGTAGCATGTATATTATGTGGATAGCGGTGAGTATCTATATTATCAATCATCAATTCTAATGTTTTCTTTAGAAAAGGATGGTTTTTGTTGAAAATAAGTGCCCATTGAACATATAGGTTTTCGTGTCTTTCTACACTGATCACAGCTTCATCATCTTCCTGAATAAGTTTTTCAAACGGTTTTATAGTACTGCTGTCTATATCAAGGTATATCCCACCTTTTTTATATAAAATAGCATACCTGAAGAAATCTGCTTTTGCCGCTCCAATGGTAAGTTTACGATAACTTTTAATATATTCAGGAGGGAATTCTTCGGTGATAAACTTCTCTATATCCTGGTCATCATAGAAAAAATAGCGGTATTCTGGATTTTTCCTTTTCATATTCCAGATGTGATATCTTGTAATCAAAGGAAGTTTTTTAGTTATGAAAGTCTGAAATATTTGTTTAGGTACTGCCATTTTCTATTTTTTAAAGCATCTTCTTATATAAAACCAAAATCATTTTTCATCAGCGATGTGTAGCAGTAATAAGATTTTTCCTGAAATAGAGAGATATCTATCTTTGAAATAGCTTATGCTTAGCTGGAGTTTTGATTCTATTTTAGACGAATGGTTAAATAGTGTGGATAAAAATTTTAATTTTTTTTTAATCTTTAGGGTGAGGAGCTTTACGAATAAGGTTCGATATAAAAGAAATTGATTGTCTCTTGAATTTATTTTGTTTTCTGTCTTTCAAAAGGGTTATAAGAAATTCCAATATTGAAATATAATGAAGGTTTATAAGTCGCTTTCCATATATAATCATTAAAAGAATCCTGCTTATTAAATGCTCTCGAATTGATATTGGCTCTGACTCCCGTTTTGAAAGTGCCTATGAAATTTCCGCCAAGATTATGCTCATAAATAGCTCCTGAATTGATCACAACCTGTCTGAATTCATAAGTGTTATCATTATGGTAAGTATAAAATGAGGTGTTATCCATTTCTGTTCCCAGAGAAATTCTGCCACTGGAAAAAATATCTTTTCTTACCAATACTTTTTTCGGAAGAAGGATGTCCAGTACCCATCCATTATTGAATCTGTTTTCATACGTGAAGATAGGAAGCACGGGAATTTGGGAACTCGGGTCAATAATACCAGCCAATCCGAGACTCATTTTTGTTTTTGGAGTTGCCTTTAAAATCAATGAAGCAGTTACCAATCCTTTGATCCTTTCAAAATGCTGGTCACTTCCATCTGTAGAAATGCTGGCGGAATATATTGCTGTCTTTTTAAATAATCTTGAAAAGTAGCTTAGGTTAATTGCTTCCGAATGATAATGAAAGTTTTCCTCAGTCTGAGTTCCGGGTATGACAGGGTTTTCGTTTTTGATAGAAGTATAGCGGTAGCCAAGGGCAGTACTCAAAAGCCAGCTTCTGTTTTTGATAAAATAAATATTGGCATCCGCCATCATTTGCTGAAAACTTTTGACCTTATTATCTGGTAAATCCTGGCCCTGTAACTGTGAAGAAAAAGAGGATGGGGTTACCAGAGTATATTCAATATTGAAGTTTCGTGACTGTGGGATTTTATCCGCAAAGAAAGCACGGACCTTCAAAGGAATACTATCCTTTTTCTGGGCATAAATAATGTTTTTAAAAGGAAGTATTGCCAAGGGGACAAGTACTCTTCTCAATGTTTTCATGGGTAGTTTATTTTAATGGCTGAATAATAGACTGGAAAAAACTGAAGGTAAAAATTCTCTCATAGAAGATATCCAGACTGTTTTCAATAATGGCATCCGTATAGCAGGCAGTATCCTGAACAAATGTTTCCTCTACAAAAACAAACCAAAGTTCTGAGAGTCCGTATCTTCTTCTAAACTCTTCAGAGGCATTGCTGTCAGGAACGGCAGAATGTTTAAGGTCACAAAACAAAATTCCTTTTTTCTCTCCTTCATGTTCTACAATATTAATAGAATGGTGGAGGTAGCTGAGAATCTTCATTTCCGAATCGAAACATTCTACAAAATGATGCAGATCAATAAGCTGTATTACTTTTTCTTCCTGTTGAGATTCTGTCATAAAAAAGCATTCCAGTGATATTTCCTGAGTGAGTTCGTGAAAAACTGTTAATTCCATATGTGTCATTTTACGGTACAAAGGAATAGAGAAAAGAAGTGTGTAAATTTGTTTTTATACAAAATGGCTGGTATTTTATACAAAACCCCCGAGCATGATAATTGGTATAATAAAATACAGGTTTTGTATAATAAAATAGTTGTAATTTACGTTATTGACTATTTTTGTTAATCATAAAATGAGCCTATCGTATGAAATACAGTCCGTGGAAATTTGAAGAAACCTTTGTAATGGATTTTCTGGTGGAAGCGAAATATGGGTTCCTAAGACATCTGCTGTTTCTGATCTTCTTTTTCATTTTGATCTACAGTGCACGGTTCTGGCATTGGTATTCAGGGATGTATCAGTATTATGTTTTATTCTTTGTGTATACAATTCTGATTACCATGGTATACATTAATATATATGTATTGGTTCCCAGATTTTTCTTTAAAACAAAATATGTCACCTATCTGGCGTTGCTTGTTCTGATGGGAGTTGTAGGGCTCAATTTTATCGGATATGGCTTTAAAACGTTCTTTGAAGAATACAGGGTAAAAAATATTCTCAGAGAAAATGAAAAGGGAGGAATCTATGAAGGGGTTCTCATGTGTATACCGATTATTATGACAACAACAACGATCAAGCTTTTGCAGAAATGGATCAGTGATAATAAAAGGATCAATGAATTGAGCAATCTAACCCTGAATATGGAACTGAATGAACTGAGAAATCAGATTAATCCTCACTTTCTGTTCAATATGCTGAATAATGTGAAAGCACTCATCAGAACAGACCCTGCAAAAGCCTCAGTGGTAATTGTAAAGCTGTCCGAATTTCTCAGATATCAGCTGTATGAAAACAGTGAAGAGAAAACGTTATTGACTTCAGAGATTGATTTTCTATCCAATTTTTTAAACCTTGAAAAAATTAGACGTGATAATTTCACTTTTGATATTCATGTGAATCTTGACAGAAGAGTTGTTAACAGTGCTTTTATCCCTCCCAATCTGTTTACCACTTTCGTGGAAAATGCGGTCAAGCATAGCGTAGATCTCAGTGGGGAAGAATCTTATGTAAAAATAGAAATCAATATTGAGAACAAACAGCTTTATTTCAGATGTGTAAATTCCAGAAGTGCTGACTACATTGTTTCTGACAAGAAAAACAGCGGATTGGGGCTTGCCAACATCACCAGAAGACTGGAGCTTCTTTATAATGATACTTTTGATTTGAAGATAGAATCTGATGATAAAGAATATAGTGTAAATTTAAAAATTCCCGTGTGATGAATTGTATTATTGTTGATGATGAACCGCTGGCAAGATCCGAAATGAGATCGCTGATTGCTGAAATTTCCAATATGGATGTTCTGGGTGAATTTTCCAATGCGCCGTCTGCTCTGGAATTTCTTAAGGATAATGATGTAGATCTTATTTTCCTCGATATAGAAATGCCGATGGTAACAGGTCTTGAGTTTGCAGAAATGCTTCCGAAAAAATCCCTCATAATCTTTACCACTGCCTATTCTCAATATGCATTGAAAAGCTATGAACTGGAAGCCGTTGATTATCTTTTGAAACCTATTGATCCTCAAAGGTTGGAAAAAGCAATTGAAAAAGCAATACTTTACACCGAACTTTTGTCTAAAGATACCGTTAAAAATACGGTAGAATCCAATACAGCAGATTTTTTGTTTATTAAAGCTGAGCGAAGGTTTTATAAAATTAGTTTTTCTGATATTAAGTTTATTGAAGGACTCAAAGATTATGTGGTTATTCATACTAAGCAGCAAAAGCTTATCACGGCAATGAATTTAAAAACTATTCATCAGAAAATATCAGGAGAAACTTTCATCAGAGTCAGCAAATCATACGTGGTGAATATGAATTTTATAGATTCATTCGACAATCATAATATATACATTGAAGACTCTGAGATTCCTCTTGGTGAAGTATACAGAGCCGAGTTCTTTACAAAATTTGCCGGAGGACTTCTGAATTCAGACTGATTTATGAGTAATGGGAAATGAGCAATAAGTAATAATAAATATCATCCACAAGATCAAAAAAATCTGTGTAATCAGTGGGAAAATATTTAATAAAGTTTCTGGTCTCTTTCACAAAAGAAACTTCTCCTTTTTCCTACACCCGTCTGTTTCTTAGTAAGCTTTTGTCCACATATAGGACACACAGATTTTGTATGAACCAGCCAGTGCTTTTTCAAAACAAATTCTCTTTTCCATTTCAGAAAATCAAAACTGTAATTCCTGGCTTCAGCTATAAGTTCTTTCCTTTTTTTGGCAGGTAGATTTCCCAACATACTTTCCGGCTGAACACCAATTCTGAAAAGCACTTCGTTTTTAATGATGTTGCCGACACCAGAGAAAATATCCTGACTCATCAGTGCATCACAAACCATCATTTTCGGATTTGATTTTAATTTCTCTTCAGCTTTCTTAGGATTCCACTGATCGCTCATTACATCGGCTTCCCAATCAATTGTGGAGAGAAATTCAAGGTCTACAGACTTTACAGAACAGGTGTAAAAATAGATGCTTCCCGTAGAGAAAAACAATGCTAACCGCAAGCTTTTATCCGGTTTGGTTTGTTCATCAATGCTGTAAGAACCAAACATTAATAAATGAATCCGGATCGCTGCTTTTTCAAAAACGAGATAAGTTTGTTTTCCAAAAGTTCGGATTTCCAGAAGAGATTGGCCAATGAAAATTTCTTTCTCGAATTTGGCATTTCCTGAAACTTCTGTCACTTGCTGACCTGCAAATGGCTGCAGGTTTTCTTTCATTAATATAATGGATGGACCTTCAGGCATACGTTTGTTTTGAGATAAAGATTCAAATAATATTCCATAACCCAATAAAATCTGAGCTTTATCCCAAAACAAACCTGTTTAAAATCCTTAGATTAGTTTTTGTCCCACAAAACGGATAACAGAACCCGTTCCATTATGGAATAATCCTTCATTAAGTTCTATTTCTGTTTCTGCTAATTCAATAATATCATAATCCGGAAAATCAGCTTTGATCTCTTCAATAGAAAATAACGATTCAATATCCTTTGGCCCGCCTACCTTTTCGTTCTTTGCAATATATTCAAGATGGCTTTTACTGAAAGCTTCAAAAATAATAAAACCGCCTTTTCGCAGATATTGATTCAGCTTTTGATGGATAGAAGATTTTATATTTCCCGGAAAGTGAGCATAGATAAGCGCAATAGCATCAAACTGCTCTTTCTGATAATTTAAAGTAGAAAGTTCTCCCACCTGATAATCAATAGTAATCTGCTGTTGTCCGGCCAATTGTAACGCTTTATCTCTTCCGTTTGCACTGATATCGAAAGCAGAAGCCTGCCATCCTTTTGTAGCTGCAAAAACGGCATTCCGACCTTCGCCTTCTGCAGGGAAGAGTATTTTGCCGGGAGTTAATCTGGTTAGCTGTTCTCTCAGGTAATTATTGGGTTCTGTTCCATACGCAAACTCTTCGCTGCTGTACCTTTCGTCCCATCTGTTGAGCCATGTGTTGTCTGTCATAGTTATAATTTAAAATTTGAAAGAAGAATTTTAGGGATTCTTCAACTGTATTAGCTGGATCAAATGTAAAATATTTATTCAAGCTTTCCGATCCCTAAAAAACGTTTACTATAATAGATTTTTTGAATGGAAGATCCTGCTAATAAAAATCTAATTACTATTCCGTACAATTAAAATTTGGAGTAATTTTGAAAAATGATGAATTTAAACCAGATTTTCACCAATCAACGTACAGGAAACAATCCACAGACCAAAGCTTCACGAACTGATTTTCAAAGGGATTTTGACAGAATTATCTTCTCTTCTGCCTTCAGAAGACTGCAGAATAAAACGCAGGTTTTTCCTCTTCCCGGAAGTGTTTTTGTACACAACAGACTTACCCATTCTTTGGAGGTATCATCCGTAGGAAGAAGTTTAGGAAGTATTATCGGTGAATTTATTGCGGATGATTTTAAAAATGAACTGACTGAGGATTCAAAGAATTTTTATCTCTATAACTTAGGAAATGTAATTGCAGCTGCATGTTTATGTCATGATGTGGGAAATCCTGCATTCGGACATTCCGGAGAAGATGCCATTGCAAGCTATTTTGAAAGGAACGAAAAAGACCTGAAGTCAAAGTTCAATGAAAAGGAGTGGGCGGATCTGGTTAATTTTGAAGGAAATGCTAATGCAATCAGAGTGTTGGCGCAGCAACAGCAAGGAAAAGATGCCGGAGGTATTCAGCTTACTTTCTCAACGCTGGCAAGTATCGCGAAATATCCGTGCGAAGCCGTAGCAAAGAAAAAAGGAATCATTCACAGGAAGAAATTCGGTTTTTTCCAGAATGAAAAAGATATATTCCTCGAAATTGCAAAAGGAACTCAGCTTATTTCTGAAAGCGAAGAACCACATATTTTCAAGAGACATCCTTTTGTCTGGCTGGTAGAAGCGGCTGATGATATCTGCTATAACATCATTGATATGGAAGATGCTCACAGGCTGGGAATTGTTTCCACAGCAGACTGTAAAAACTTATTTTTCGAACTGGTAAAATCTGAAACAGATGATGTTCAGAGAATTGAGACCAAGTTAAGCTCTATCTCTAACGAGAACGAACAGATTTCCTATTTGAGGGCAAAAGTAATCAATGCTTTGATCAATAAGTCGATTGAGATGTATAAGCATAACTTTGAGACGATTCTTGAAGGAAATTTAGGCAATGGTTTACTTGATATCTACAAAAAAGAAAATAAAGCATTACAGGATATTGCCAGCTTCTCTGTAGAAAAAATCTACAATCATAAAGCGGTTGTTGAAATTGAAAATGCCGGTTATAATGTAATGTATGAATTGCTGGATCATTTTATTCCTTCCATTCTGAAACCTGAAGACCACAGAAAATCCTATGATGAAAAAGCTTTGAAACTCATTCCAAAGCAATTTATTTACAATGACGGAACCGATTACCAGAAAGTGCTGGGCGTGATTGATTTCGTTTCAGGGATGACGGATAACTATGCGACCGATTTGTATCGAAAAATTAAAGGAATAGACATCGGAATGACGGTGTAAATTCTATTTATTGTAATAATTCAGAAGCCTCTTCGATTAATGACTGCATTAAAGTGGAGGCTTTTTTATGTTTTAAAAGCGGAGCAATCTGACCCGACCAGAAAAATACGAGATCATTCTTTTGCTGTTCCAAAGCCGCTTTCCTCAATGCTCCCATAAAATGAGTTTGTAAAGGAAAGGGCAGGGTTTTATCCGTTGCAGTTAACACATCTCTTGTGATTTTTGTAGTAATTCCACGTCCCAATCTTCCGGTATAAGCTTTGGAAAGCGTAGTGGATTTAGCAGCGTCTGAAAATAGAAATTCCTTATGAATTGGCAGAGCTCCGGATTCTTCAGTTGCCAGAAAAGCGGTGCCAATCTGTACAGCATCAGCTCCCAGTTTGAAAGCCCCCGCAATGCTACGGCCGTTGGCAATTCCTCCGGCAGCCACTACAGGAATTTTTACCCTATCCTTTATTAATTGAATCAAAGCGAAAGTTCCCGTTGTAGAAAGTTCAGCCTGATCCAGAAACGAAGGTCTGTGGCCGCCACTTTCGAAACCGGAAGCCACGATAGCATCCACACCCGTTTTTTCCAGGGCAATCGCTTCATCCAGCGTTGTTGCATTTCCCAATACAACTGTTCCCTGACGATGAAGTTCCTCAATGATATTTTCATCCAGCAAACCAAACATAAAGCTGAACACCTTGGGCTTAATATCAAGAACAACCTCCAACTGATTCTGAAACCTTGATTCAAAAGAGGGTGGTACTTCAGGAATATCCATATTTAAAAGATCAAAATACGGTTTGAAGGTTTCAACGGCTTTTTGATATTGCTCTTTTGTATGTTCTTTATCAATAATATCGTGATCATTTACCCAGAGATTAAGATTGTAAGGTTGATCTGTTTTGGATTGTATGGCTTTGTGAATGTCATAGATTTCCTGTGGTGACAATGTGTAAGCTCCAAAACCTCCCAATCCGCCAAGATTACTCACCGTTGTTGTCAATGCAACGGTAGAAAGACCTCCGCCAAAAGGGCCTTGCAGAATAGGATATTCAATACCCAATAATTCTGTAATTCTATTTTTATTCCACATGACTTTATTCTTTTTAATTAAAAATTTGAATTAAAGGTATACGTTGGTTAATGTCTTGTTAACGATGAACCATTTTCCGTCTATATGATTGAAAGTTATGAAATTATAATAATTAAAATCATACATTCTGACGTGTAATTTTGCGACAGCAATCGAATTAATGACATCAATAGAAAGAATTATTGCTTTAAAATCTTTTCCGGATTTCTGTGGGCTTACACGGTTTCCGACTCCTTCAATATATTGTTCTGCTGTTTTGAAATACGGAACTCCGTTAACATCTCCGAAAAGTAAAGCGCCTTTGTAGAATGCTTTTTTTAGAAGTTCACTATTCCCTTCATAAATTCCTTTGAAATAATAATTTTCTATGATATTTCTTATTTCGGTTTCCGGGTTTTGGTAGGTTTTCATATCCTTTACATTTTGTGCATGGCCGCTCAACGGAAAGCTGAGCAGCCATGCTATAATTAATGATAGTTTCATGATAAATGGTGTCCGGCTCCCATTCCTCCATCAACATTGATGATGGCTCCGGAAATTAATTTGTTCTTGGCAATTGCATGAATCATCTGAGCAACTTCTTCAGGCTCACCAATGCGGTTAATCAGGTGTATTCCTGCATTATTGTCAAGGTCCGCACCATGCATCGGAGTTCTTATCAATCCCGGAGCAATCGTATTAACTCTGATATTATCTTTTCCAAACTCTGCCGCCAGCTGTAAAGTCAGAGCATGAATTGCTCCTTTGCTTGAAATAGGTGCTGTAGAAGGAGATTCTGCAATCGCATGAGATACCAATGGTGTTCCTACATTGATAACCACTCCGTCTTTTTGTCTGATCATCTGAGGAATAACGGCCTGTGTAGTAAAGAATGTTCCTTTTAAATTGGTGGTTAAAAAACGGTCCAGATAATCTTCAGTGACTTCCAGAAAGGGTTTGTTCTCATAAATTCCGGCATTATTGATAAGAACATCAACAGATCCGAATCTTTCTAAAGCTGTTTGAACCAGTGTTTCTCCAGTTGTTTTGTCTGAAACATTTCCGGCAACCATGGCCAGATGATCTCCGGCTCCCAGTTCATGATAAACTTCCTCTAATTTGGATGCTGTTTGCGAATTAATGATGACATTATCACCTCTGTCTAAGAAATAACGGGCTGTTTCCAATCCTATTCCTGAAGAAGCTCCTGTTACAATTATGGTTTGCTTTTTCATTTTTACGCTTATTTTTTTACTGTTGAAAATCCCTGTTCTTTTAACACTGAAACCTGTTCTCCGGCATATCCCCAGTTATCATCTTCAATTTCGTTAATCACGATATGGGTTAAATGAGGATCCTTATTCAAAACCGAAGTGACTGCTTCACTGATTTTTCTGATTAATTGTTGTTTGGTTTCGCGGGTAAGATCTTCGCGAAGCACATCTACTTTTATGAATGGCATAATGGTAATTTTTTAAGTTGAATAGAATTAATAAGCTTCTGCAACAAGATGAATATGTAAATCAAAATTGTTGTAGATCAAAGTGTCTCCAAGATTGGTGAAGAAATTGGAGGATCTGAATTTGATATTGAACTTCGTCCTGTCAATTACAATCTTGCTTTTAAGAACAGCTGTATTATCTGTTTTTGCAATCTCCAGGCTGGTATCGATAGAATGAGTAATCCCTTTTATCGTAAGATCTCCTTCTACATAATAAAGATTTTCAGCACCCGGTTCTGCATGAGTGATTTCGAAATAAGCTTCAGGAAACTGTTCAGAATTAAAGAAATCATCAGAAGCCAGATGATTAGCAAACTGCGTATTGGTTTCAGCATTCTCGATATCAAGGATTTTGATGCTTCGGGTATCTATTGTGAATTTTCCTGATAAAGATTTTTCCTCTCCTAATGTGAAGTTTCCTTCTTTTACACCAATAGTTCCGTTGTGAGCTCCGGTTACTTTTCTTCCGATCCAGTTGATGGTACTGTTTCCGGCATTGACTTTAAAATTTTTTGTGTCCATTTTTATTGGGTTTAAATGTTGACACAAAGTTCAGCCGATCAAAAGAAAAAGTTACGTGATGTACCTCACAAAATAGAGGAGGAGATCAATCGTTTTCAAAGAGGTCGATTATTGATGAAGTCTGCTCAACGTTTCTCTGGTTACCCCAAGATAAGAAGCAATCAGATGCTTTGGAACCAGATTATATAATTGAGGATACATGGATAAAAGCTCCTGATACCTGAATTTGGCATCGTTATTCATAAAAGAAAGCAGACGTTTCTGTGCAGCGACATATCCTTTATTGGTTCTCCATCGGAAAAAATACTCAACCTCATGAATTTCATTGCAGATTTTCTCTCTGTCTTCATTGGAAATAGATAAGATTGTGGCGTTTGTAATACAGTCAACATTAATGGTAGCTCTTGTTTTGCTGTAAAGCGCATCAAAATCGGTAACCCACCAGGTCGGCATAGCAAACTGAAGGATAAACATTTTCATGCTGTCATTAAGATAAAAAGCTTTTAAACAGCCTTCAAGCACAAAATATTCATGGTTTACAAAGTCACCCTCCAAAATCAGGCTTTGTCCTTTCTTTAAAGTAATCAGATTAAAATGTCCAAAAACATAATCCAGCTGCTCGTCTGTGAGCGTCGTAAATTTTGAAATGTGATCTTTTAATATTTCTTTAGAATTAACCATGATGGGGAATGAATATTCAAAAGTAAGCCTTTTTCAGAATAATTTTAATTTAAATAATGCTATACTTCTGATGTTTGATTTCTTGAAGATGATCCTCTAAGTCTTAAATTTATTTTTCATATATTTAAGCAAGCACCAGTAAAAATGTTTTTAACAAAACAGGATTTATTGCGACACATTAGAAAAACTTAAAACTATGGGTATATATTTAGCGCCCGTTATTTTCTTCGGGCTTATCATTTTATTTGCTTCGTTTTTTGTTGTTAAACAGGAAACTGCGGCTATTATCGAACGTTTCGGAAAATTTCGGGCTGTAAAACATTCAGGGCTTCATCTTAAACTGCCCATCATAGATCAGATTGCGAAAAGACTGAATTTGAGAATTCAGCAGCTGGACGTAATGATTGATACGAAAACATTGGATAACGTTTTCATCAAAATGAAAATTTCTGTTCAGTACCAGGTGATCCGAAGTCAGGTAGGAGATGCTTATTATCGTTTGGAAAATCCGGAAAATCAAATTACTTCATTTGTATTCGATGTCGTGCGTGCTGAGGTTCCGAAACTGAAACTGGATGATGTTTTTGTAAGAAAAGACGATGTAGCAATTGCGGTGAAAAGTGAACTTCAGGAAGCGATGAACAGCTACGGATATGATATTATCAAAGCGTTGGTAACAGATATTGATCCTGATGAGCAGGTAAAACATGCCATGAACAGAATTAATGCGGCAGAAAGAGAAAAAACAGCTGCAGAATATGAATCAGAAGCACAGAGAATCCGAATTGTAGCCGTTGCAAAAGCAGAAGCAGAATCTAAAAAACTTCAGGGACAAGGGATTGCAGACCAAAGAAGAGAAATTGCAAAAGGACTTGAAGAGTCTGTAAGAATGCTGAATAATGTAGACATCAATTCTCATGAAGCATCAGCGCTTATCGTGGTAACACAGCATTATGATACACTGCACTCGGTGGGAGCAAGCAACAGAAGTAGTCTTGTCCTTCTTCCCAATTCGCCTACTGCAGCCAGCGGAATGCTGAATGATCTGGTTGTAGCCATGACAACCGCAAATACAGTAGGAGAGACTACCAAAGGAAAATATCCTGATCCACCTCAAAAAGAAACCGGATTTTAAGATAGAAAGGAAAATGAATATATAATTGTTAACTTTTCCGGATTGACCAAAAGTAACTTCTGACTTCATTCTTCCAGCCTCCAACATAAAAAAAGTTCCTGAAATTTTCAGGAACTTTTTTATTAATTATTTCTTCGTTTTAGAAACTTGTTCTACCAATGTGTATTTGATTGAAGAGGCGTCTGCCGGAGGGTTTTCGATTTTTTCTGTTTTTACTTTTAAAACATATTCGTAACCCGGTTCATAAGTAAATCCTTCAATGCTGCTGTAGAAATTAGTCCAGTTTTCAGAAGCATTTTCTTTTACCTGCATGCATTTCATACGGCCTGCTCCTGCAGAACAGTCTACAGTTTGTGGCCCTACGATAATTGTTTTTTCATTAGCAGCCAGTTCTTTCTTTTTTGTTTTAGAAACCTGTTTTATCAATGTGTATTTTATGGAAGATCCATCAGCTGGCGGATTGGCAATTTTTTCTGTTTTTACTTTTAAAACATATTCATATCCCGGTTCATAAGTAAATCCTTCGATATTGCTGTAGAAATTGGTCCAGTTTGCGGAAGTGTTTTCTTTTACCTGCAGACATTTCATAGGAGCTACGCCTGTACAGTCTGCTGTCTGTGGTCCTACGATGAATGTTTTTTCATCACCTGCGGATGCATTGGCTGTGGTTGTACATTGCGTCATCGCGAATAATGCTAATACGGGTGCTGCTCCTTTTAGAATTGTTGCTATACTTTTCATAAACTTGATTTTTTTCCCCATACCTCGCAATTACCATGCCGAAATTGTAGTACTTCTGCTATTGCTTTTTATTTTTTTAATCGTTTAATTTGAATTTCTTAAACACTAACCACAAAACATAATTCTTATAATAAATATGGAAAATCAAATGCAAGTTGAAAATTACAGGATTCAAAAACCTGAAATGTGGGCAGGAAATATCGGAGATGAAGAAATAAAAAGCCGAATCAAAGACTCCGAATTTGCCAAAAGACAAATTGATGAAGGTCGTGATTACTGCTACTTTTTAGACAAAAAATACTACACAAGCAACACCGAAAACAGTGAGTATGTCTGTATGGCCTATACTCTGAACGAACCCGGAAATCTTGAAAGAGCTTCTGTTTCTGATGTGATTGTAGAGGAGAATGAAGTTTACCAGATTCACAGAATCAGTGTGTTGAGAGACGGAGTACTGATTGATAAAATTCCGGATACGAAAATTAAGGTTCTTGACAGTGAAAATCAAAGTAGTGGTGGAGTCTTGAGTAGTAATAAAAAAATCAATATTACTATTAAAGATTTAAGACTGTATGATGTGCTGATTTTAGAAGATTCAAGAATCAAAGAATTTACAGACCGCGATTTTCTAAGAAAGAAATTCTCAAAATATGTCTGGGTAAGTCCGGATAACTATTGGGCTTATGGTAGCTTTACATTCACTTTTATCAATGAACGTGAACAAACTATTGCTTACAAAAAAACATTTTTCAGAGATGAACAGGGCAATGTTCTTGAATCGGAAATCAATTATCTGAAAAAAGGAGAACGGTTTGTGATTGAAGAAGAAAATTACATCAATCCTGTAGACTCAGGACGTGAAATTTTCCCTTATATAGATTTTGCTACCGAAAGTAACTGGAAAGACCTTTCCAACTATATTGTACCAATCTATGAGGAGATTTTCAATAAATCTTCTTTACAGGATTTTGCTCCGA
This sequence comes from Chryseobacterium metallicongregator, assembly GCF_031324065.1. Lineage (NCBI taxonomy): Bacteria > Pseudomonadati > Bacteroidota > Flavobacteriia > Flavobacteriales > Weeksellaceae > Chryseobacterium > Chryseobacterium metallicongregator. The sequence continues at coordinate 549,341 of NZ_JAVIXS010000001.1, read as the reverse complement.
ATCTGGTTGAAAAACTGGATGCTATAACTGATCAGGACGAAAAACTGCAGTTTGCCATAGAATATGTTCAGAACCATATTTATTACATCTTCAATGCTGATGAAATGAATGGGCATAAGCCGCAGGAGCCGTCAGTAACCTATGAAAATAAACAGGGAGATTGTAAGGCAAAATCCGTTTTGTTAAAAGTAATCCTTGATTATATTGGAGTGGATGCATCTGTAGTGCTGGTGAATTTTAATACAGATTATTATATTAAATACTATCTTCCTTCATTATTAAGCTTTAATCATGTGGTGGTAAAAGTAAATTATAAAGGAGGGGAATATTTCATTGATGCCACCATCCGTGATGAATTCGGATTGATTGAAAACAGAGGATTCATCTATTTTATGCATTATCTGGAAGTGAAAAGAGATCAGGAACTTCAGGTGAGAAAATCGTATAAATTCCCTTATTTCTGCATTAATGAAAGAGTTGATTTAGCTGCTCAGGGCAATACCGGAAAACTTACTCTGTCAACCACTTATAAAGGAAACAGAGCTAATGCTATGAGAAGGTATTTTAAAAGTACCAATAAAAGAGAAATCATAGACAGCTGGAACAGCTTCCTTTTCTATGCGCTTAATTATTCAGGTGACCGTAATGGTACAGATGTCCGAAACGTCTTCAAAGATGCTGCTATTGATATAGTAAGCGATGATAAGAGACTGAATGAAGTAAAGATTCAATATACTGCTGCTATTGAGAATCCTTATTTTGTAGATCCACAGAAAAACCGTTTTCTGATGTACTTTGACCGAAATGTAGTGAAGGCAGGCGCAAGAGACTTTATGCACAAAGATTTACCATTCTGGCATAATTTCGATAGTGAGAAATATGAAATCAATCTCCATACAGATCAGAAAATTGATACTGAAGAAAAATATACCATTCAGGAAAGTACAATAGCGAATCCATATTTTGACTATAAAAGCCGTAAAAAAGTGAACAAGAACGGGGCAAGTGTGAATATTGAATATAATCCTCTGATCAATCTTGAAATTCCGCAAAGTGAGTTTGAACAGTTCAGAACAGATCATCATACCGTTGCTGACAGTAATTTCGGACTGGGAATAGACATTATTGAACCAGGACTGATGAATATGCTTAAATTCAGCTTTAAGAAGAAATTTAAATAGAGCTTTATATTCAAAGTTTAATGTTTAATGTTTCGACGGGCGGCGAAGCCGCCCGTCGAAATATTTTATTCTAATAATATTCATTGATAATCAATTTTAAAGTACAATTTTATATATGAACAGGATAATGCTTCTGGGATTTTGTGTTGTGGTTTCCTCATTTGTTAAAGCACAGAATGTAACCAAAGAAAATATTACAGGATTCTGGAAACTGAAGGAAGCAGGGTTTTATGAAGGGAAAAAGAAAGTAGTAAAAGAATTTGATAACTGCCGTTTGATGAGGAATTACGCCATCAGGGAAGATGGATTTGCCATTTACAATTATGTAGAAGGTAAAACGGGAGATTGCAGTCCTTCCGAACCAAGACTTTCTTTTTGGAGGATTGTAGAAAACAGAATCCAGTTTTATGTAGATGACCAAAACATTCTGGAAGAAGTGGAAGTAACAATGAATAAAGATCATACGATAACATTTTCAAGTTATATTCCTAAACGGACAAGTGTGAATGGAGATGCTCTTGCTGAGAAAATAGTAAATACGGTTCACTACGACATACTTGAAAAAAAATATTAATGGTAAACCTTAAACTTTTTGACGTATGAATTATGTAACAATAATCTATCTCCTGAATATTGTACTCTATGCCATGTATTTCTTTGGAAGAACCGGAAGTGAGGTGGCAATGTCCAGCTTAGATTATATGGTTTCAGGAATCCTATCCCTCTTTCTTATGTTTGCAGGATATCTGAATGCAAAAAAAGGAATGATCTACAGAACGGTTCTGTGGATATTTTTTGTGAATGTATTTTTATTTGCTTGTTCCGGTTTGTTTGACCAGTTTGGAAGCCATTTTAATATCCTTTCCAATAGTAATAGTGACAGTTTTTTCTTTACGCTGGCACTGCTTGTGTATAACGGGTATCTTTTCTCTCTAGCGGTTATTCTTGAGGGTTCAGGACTGGCATTGATAGTTCCGGTTGTATTATCTTTCATTCTGCCTTCATTGGGATATCTGATCGGAAAAAAACTTCATCCGAATAAGCAGAACTCTACCGACGCATAGTCATTGCGAGCCGAAGGTGAAGCAATCTCAATCGAATAGTAAAGGTTGGAAAACGCAAGGGCGCAAGTATTATTAGAGGAGTGCTTTTAAGACGCAAAGATTTTATCTCCGATAAAATTTCAAAACTCTGTTTTGTCATTCCGAGCAAAGCAAGGAATCTAAAGTCTAAACTACAAGAAAAATAATAACGTACAACTGAACAAAGTCGATGTGCCTTAAAATAAATGTTTTCTTACGCAACCTATAACTCTTGCGCCTTTGCATCTCCCAAACTCATACTTTTGGATTAAAAAGGAGTTTAATGTTACTCCTGATTCTGAGGTTTATTATCGGGCATTATGAATTTCTGTTTACCAATAAGCAGTTCAAAAAACAGTCTGAAATCTGAAATGAGAGACCATAAAGGATATTTAAAAGTAGCTGGTTTATTTTTCTCAATCACAGCATGACTAAACCATGCAAATCCATAGCCTACAATAGGGATATACCAAAGAAACCTTTCTTTTCCGGAACTTATGACATACCATATAACGAAAAATACGAGAAATGTTCCGATAAAGTGAAAAATACGGGTTCCTGTTTTACTGTGTTCCGTAAGATAAAACTGATAAAATGCTTTGTATGTTTTAATTCTTTCAGTCATGGCGGTCTAGTTTATTGATTCTATTGAAGTTAAAGCAATAATTCTGCCGATTTTGAAAGAGAATAAAAAAAGAAAAAGGCAAAATCGCAAATCAGTTTCTCCATCAGGTTTAACCTCTTTGCCATTTTGCCTTTTCGCAATTATGCTTGTTTATTTAGCTATTCTTTAATTCTTTTCCCAGTTTACTGTTTTTGTATCCGTAGCAGAAGTAAATCACCATACCAATCAGGAACCACATCCCGAACCAGAACCAGTTCTCATGGCTCATTCCTGTAAGAAGGTACAGACATGAACTTAATCCAATCAATGGAATTAATGATAAATTCTTTACAAAAGCCACAACACATAAGATCAGGTTGATGATGATAAAGAAGAAAATAGAAGCTCTGAATTCTCCTTCATTAGGATCTGACCAGTTCATCAGGTTGTCAAAAAACTCCGGCTGCCATTTGTAGAAAGCCAGCAAACCACCAATGAAAATAACAGGGAAAATGATTTTTCCGTTCACGTAAGGAAGGTGAAATCTTCCTTTTATTTTTTCTTTAGCTGGAAGCATAAGCACTCCTGCGCACACCAGTACAAATGCGAAAATAGTTCCGATACTTGTAAAATCAAGAATGAAAGTTTTATCTGTAAATAAAATAGGAATACCTACTACAATCCCTGTAACAATAGTTGCATACGATGGTGTTTTATACTTAGGATGTACTTTCTGGAATCTCTGAGGCATCAGTCCGTCACGGCTCATGGCATACCAGATTCTCGGCTGTCCCATCTGGAAAACCAATAATACGGTAGTAATGGCAACTATCGCAACGAAAGAAACCACAAGCTCCATCCAGGCTACATTAGCATTTGTTTTTTCAAATATGAAAGAAAGAGGATCTCCAACACCGTCAAATTTCTTATAATCTACCATTCCTGTCAATACAAGTGTTAATGCAATGTAGATCACAGTACACAGCACAAGAGAAATAATCATTCCCTTTGGTAAAGTCTTTTGTGGGTCTTTAGTCTCTTCAGAAAGAACACTTAAAGCATCAAATCCGATATAAGCAAAGAATACTCCTGATACGGCACTCATTACTCCTGCAAAACCATTCGGCATGAAGGATGGTGTTCCTGTTGTAGGACTTACTGGAGTCCAGTTTTCAGTATTGATATAAGAGAAACCCACCAGAATAACCAGTAAAATAACCCCAAGCTTTAAGATAACCAAAGAGTTGTTGAAGTTTTTACTTTCTTTTACTCCTACATAACAAAGCCATGTAATCAAACCGTTAATAACCAATGCCGGAATATCTACGATGAATTTCAAACTTCCGATTAATGGAGCTGTTTTCCAGGCATTTAATAATTCCTTGTTTTCAGAACCATATTGAACAGCTTTTCTGGCTTCAGTATAACTACAGGTCAGATAATCAGGAATATGCATTCCGAGACGCCCTAAGAAACTGGTGAAGTAATCCGACCAGGAAAAGGCTACGTAAATATTCCCGAAAGAATATTCCATGATCAGAGCCCATCCGATTATCCATGCAATCAATTCTCCAAAACTGGCATAGGCATACGTGTAAGCAGAACCTGCGGTAGGAATTCTGCTGGCAAATTCAGCGTAGCATAAAGCGGTAAACCCACAGGCAAAACCGCAAATCAAATATAGTAGAATAACACCGGGGCCTCCTCTGAAAACGGCTTCTCCTAAACTGCTGAAACTTCCAGCTCCTATAATGGCCGCAATACCAAAAAATACAATGTCCCATACACCTAAGACCCTTAAAAGTCCCGTTGAAGTATCTGTATCTGAATAGATTTTTCTTCTAAAAAGTTGACTCATTCAATAACTATATTTGATTTGAAAAAAAGCAAATGTAATGATTTTTTATTTTGATGTTAACAGTTGTTAAGAACATTTGGGTAAAAATACTCAAACAAAAGGCTTTAGTCTTTATAAACAGGGATTTCCACATAACTGTCATTATACCATTTTATCTCTAAAGGTTCCCCGGAATCCTTGACCGTTTCATCACTTACATCTTTCCCGGAACCATAATTGATCTGCCAGTTGGGACTTTTATTCACTCCGACCAATAAAAGGAGTTTGCTTCCTTTTTCTATCTTTTTACTCATGAAATAAGAATTGTTAATCGGAATCTGTTCCGTTTTATTGGGTTCAAGAAGCTGTCGTTTTTCATTGTTCTTCGCATAGCTGGCTCTCACAATATGAGTGGATAGAAGAGAGGATTTCCCATCCGGTTGAATCTGATACAAGGAAGTATCCGTGTCAAAATCTTTCTTATTGATGGAAACATTGAAGATTCCGGAAAGATTTCCACTCATGATGATATCCTTGTCAAGAACTTCACTTTCAAAAGCGACAGAATTTGTCATTTTTATGCTGTCTTTTTTACTGACTTTGTAATAAGTGTCTTTCTGATCTCTGTTTTTTAAATCAACAATTTGTGTTGTGAAGGTCTTGTTTTCAGATTTATTAAATACAGAAGATGTGTTTTTTTTGTCCTGAAGGTAAAATTTCAAAGAAGAATTATGCATTTTATCAAGATCAGCTACATGCTTCCATGTATTCGTATTCATCACCTGAAAATTGATTCTGTCTTTTAAAATTTCCGGTTTTTGACCTCCTTTAAGAATATAATCGAACCATGAGAAAGCAAGATCATCAATACTGATTCTGGCCACTGGGTCAATAGGATTGCCATTCACGTAAGTAAACCCGAAACTTTGTGCTCCTCCATGATTATAAGGGCCTATGACCAGATAATGATTTGCATTTTTATTGTATAGATGATGCTGTTTAAAATAATACAGCGCGCCAATCTGATCATCATCATAATATCCCGTTGTCGTCAGGATAGGAATATTGATTTTAGAAAAATCCTCTTTGTAAGGTACCATTTTCTGCCAGTACTGATCATATCCCGGATGATCCAGCCATCGTTGGAATATTTTGCTTGGTTTACCACTTATTGTATCTAAAGACCTGAATGCTTTTCCGCTTTTGTACCATTTTGTATAAATAGAATCCCATTTTACAGCATTGGCGAAATCAGCCTCGTCCGTAAGTTTGTTATTGGTCACATACTGTATCCACTGAAGCATGTAGCTCATGAAGATATTATTCTGAGCCGGATAATCGATCCCGATTCCAACGGCAACCTGAGGAACAATTGTTTTTAATGCCGGATGTAGTTTTTTTACAGCTCCCCATTGGCTGAAACCTAAGTAACTGCCGCCAATCATTCCCACTTTTCCATTGCACCAGGGTTGTTTGCTTACCCAGTCGATCACTTCATAAAGATCTTCAGATTCATGTTCAAAAGGATTATTAACATTATTACTGTTTCTCTTACCTCTTGTATTGACAACAGCTCCTACATAATTATAAACAGCAGCTCGTTTTCCAAAGAACTCATCAAATGAACCTGCATAGATATTATTGGTAAGAATAACGGGAAGCGGAGTAGTATCTCCTTTTTTTCTGACAATGGTAATTGTTAGAGTATTTCCGTTTTTTAATTTAAGATCTCTGGTTTCAATAATGAATTTTTCTCTGTCTTTTGAAGCCAGGAGCTGCATCACCTGAGGTTTTATACCGGAATAGGTTTTATAACTTAAATAGGTTTTGCATAGAGCAAGGGCTGTCCTGTAATCAATACTGTCTTTGTCTTTTTGTTTATCCAGTATTTTATTCAGTTGTTTTTTTGACTGTTTTACATCCCCGTCAAGAGCAATTCCTAGTCTGGGAATCGTTTTTTCTAAAAGACTTTCATATTTTTTATTAAATACTTTTTGAAGGGCATTGGAAAATGAGATATTGTTTTCTTTTTGCTCCATTTTCGCAAGTGTATACAGTTCAAATCCGATATATCTGTAGTCTCCCATATTGTTATCTGCAAAGAGCTTACGGTTTTCGGTAAGAGAAGTAAGCGAATTTTTATAATCCTGAGCCACTATCTGCAAACGGAAAAGGTTGTCCATAAGATCAACGGTGTTTTCCGGCTTGTATTTTGCCGATTGAAGATGAGAAATCACTTGTTGCGCAAGTCCCGGTATCTGTTTTTCCAATATAACAGAGTCATTTACAGCTGTCTTTGGAAAATAAAACTTTTGTGCCTGCAGGAGGTTTACAAAAATTAATGCTAAAAGTATCTTAAATTTCATGAGATGGTGTGTTTATGGTATGTTTTTAGCTGCTGTTGAAAAAGTATCAAATTAAAATGTGTTTTTGATAACTGTTTATTAAAATGTTTACATTTTATCAAACGAAAATAGTAAATTTTATCATTGTATGGTGAGAAAAATTACATTGTTATGAAATAAGAATTAACAGCCATTAACACTGTTAAAACTTGCTTAAACAATAAGTTTTTAATATTTTCGTTAACTTATTTAGACTAATTTTCTTATATCAAGAAGAATGAAATCAAAAAAAATACTTTTAGCGGCTGCTGTAATTTATTTCGGAATCTCCGATGCTCAACAGTCTCAATATTTTACCCAGAAAGAAAATTACAGGTTCAATCTAGCCGAAAATCTTTATCAGACCAAAATATACAATGCTTCTCAGTACGAATATGCAAGACAATATTTCTACAATCAGAATTTGTCCCGTTCGAAAAAAGAAGCTGCGCAGTTTTTTGATAATGTGATCGGTGTGATTCTTCAGAAAAATCATGCTGAAGATGGGTTAACGGCTTTTATGAAAGAATATCCTAATTCTGCTTATTTTGCACAGGCTAATCTTCCTTTGGCAGATTACTATTTAGCAAAAAAAGATTTCGACAAAGCACTGGAAACTTTGAAAAAAGTGAATCAGTATCAGCTTTCGAAGGAGGAAAATACCCAGTATATTCTGAAGCTTGGATATGCAAAATTCATGACAGGCGATTCTAAAGGAGCTACTGATGCCCTTGAAGAAGCTTATAAAACAGCAGATCAGTCTCAAAAAGGAGATATTGCTTATATGCTGGGACATTTGTATTACAGCAACAGACAGAGTGATAAAGCTTTCCAGTATTTTGATTCGATAAAGGATCAGGATAAGTTCTCCAAACTGGTACGTCCTTATTATGTGCAGATGTATTATAATGATAAGAATTACGATCAGGCGATTACGGAAGGAAATGCTTTGTTAAACGAAAATATTTCAGATTCTTATAAAGCTGAAGTTCATAAGATCATTGGGGAGAGTTATTTCATGAAGAATGATTATACTTCTGCCTACCCACATTTAAAAGATTATCTGAGCGTACAGCAAAATCCATCAGAAAATGATTTGTATGAGATGGGATTTGTGGCAGCACAGCTGAAAAAATATGATGAAACGGTTTCCTATTACAACCAGCTTCTTAACAGTAATTCTGCTTTAGCTCAAAATGCATACTACCAGTTAGGAAATGCTTATCTGGCAGTAGATAAAAAACAGGAAGCACTTTCTGCATTCCGTTCTTCTTATCAGATGGATTATGATGCGAAAGTGAAAAAGCTGGCTCATGAGCAGTACGCTAAATTGAGTTACGATATCGGTAACCCGTTTGAAAGCCCTTCAGCGGTAATCCAAAGTTATATCAACGAAAATCAGAATGGTGCCAATGCCACAGAAATGAGGTCATTATTGGTGAAATCCTATCTGTATTCCGGAAACTATAAAGAAACGCTGAATGCGATTGACAGATTGCAAAGTTCAACTCCTGAGATCAACAAAGTAGATCAGGAAGTTTCTTATTTATTGGGAACCGAAGAGTTCAACAAAGGAAACTATGACGAAGCTGAGAAATATTTCTTAAGAAGTCTTGGTTTCAATATCAATAAGGAATTCAACAGCCGAGCTTTATACTGGCTGGCACAGGTGTATTACCAAAAAGGAAATTATCCTTCTGCCATTGTACGTTATGAAAAGCTTCTGAACGAAAATTTCCCTGAAAAACAGCAGCTTCCCTATGATTTAGGATATGCTTATTTTAAATCCAAGAAATTTGATCAGGCTGCTACGTATTTCAAACAATATCTTGCCAATCCGAAACCGGAATTTAAAAATGATGCAGAACTTCGTCTTGCAGATATTCATTATGCAAACAATGACCTGAACGAAGCGATTGCCATTTATGATAAAAATGAAGATGCTACGGATTATACTTTGTACCAAAAAGCAATGGCTTTAGGATTCAAAGGAGACACACAGGCGAAGATTAGTAACCTTAAAAACCTTTTATCAAAATATCCGGATTCCGAATATTATGATGACGCTCAATACGAAATAGGAACGGCTTACGCAGCTCAGGATGATTTTGTGAACTCCAATGATTATTTCGGAAAAGTAATTAAAGGATCTTCTGACAAGGATCTGATTGCTAACGCATCTATCTACAGAGCACAAAATTATATCGACCAGAATCAGAATGATAAAGCTCTTTCTGAACTGAAATCTTTGGGTGAACAGTATAAGAATACAGCTTATGCTCAGAAAGTAGTTCAGGCTGCTAAACCTATCTTCACGAAAAACGGAGATGTTTCAGGATATGAAACTTTTGCAAGAAATATTGGTGTCAATGTAGATGCTGCTGAAATTGATGAGATCAACTTATCTACAGGTAAACAGTTGTTTGCGAAAAAGGATTATAAAAATGCAATTTCTTACTACGAGAAGTATCTGACACAGAATCCGACAGGTGAAGGATTGTACCAGGCTAAATATGAATTAGGGGAAAGTTACTACCAGACTAATAATTCAACTAAAGCTTTACTTGTGCTTCAGGAAGTTGCTGGAATTCAGAACGATTACCAGGATGATGCACAAACTCGTTTAGCTCAAATCTTTATTACACAGGGGAATAATGCAGAAGCCAGAAAGTACCTTGAAGGCATTAAAAATTCTTCCAATATCAGTATTAAAAACTATGCAAATGTGGAGTTGATGAAACTGTATGCGGAAGAAAATAATTTCTCTGAAGCGGAAAAATTAGCCAATGCAGTGATTGCTAATTCTAAAAACTCAGCAGCCGTTATTGAAACAGCGAAAGTGATTAAGGCAAGAAGTCTGATGAACTCAGGAAAAGATAAAGATGCGCAAGCTGCCTATGTCTCTCTTGAAAAGTCATCCAATACTTCAGTAGCTGCGGAAGCTTTATATGCTAAAGCGTATTATCAGAACAAAGGAAAAGCTTTCAAGTCTTCTAATGAAACAATCTTTAAGCTTGCCAACAACTATGCTTCGGAAGAGTTCTGGGGAGCAAAAGCGTTGGTATTGATGGCTAAAAACTATATCGGCCTGAAAGACAACTATCAGGCAAGTTATACTTGTGATCAGATCATTGCGAACTACAAGGATTTCCCTGAGATCGTAGCAGAAGCTAAAGAAGTTAAAAAGCAGATTAAGAAATAAGAAATGAAGGTGTTTAAAATTGCCATATATTCTTTTTTAATTTCAGGTTCTCTCTGGAGCTGCATTCCTTCATACAGTGCATATCCAAAGGAGTATAACCAAGCAAAAGCTGATTTCAAAAAGCAAAAAGCTTTTGTGGTGAATAAGGATCTTGAGGAAGAATTTAAAATTTTAAAACATTCTGATATTTATGAAATTGTAGAAGACAGTACTAATGTAGCTAAGATCACGCTGCATCCGATGTTAACCCATACTCCTCCTTGCGGAAACCCAATGATTGGAAGTATGCTCACCGTTGGATTATTGCCTTCAGGATTTCCATATGATATTTCTTATAGTTATGATGTAGCTGAGAACAGTACAACGAAAAATTATCAATACAAATTACAAGTTTATCAAAGCCTTTGGCTGTTTAATATATTCAGACTGGGGAGAACTTTTACAAAACAGTCAGGGAAAGCTTTATTAGGCAACTACATTGCTTCCAATAAATAAAAACCCGTTATATATTTTTTTCAAATAAAGAAAATATGAACAAGAAAATTCAATTATTATCCATATTATTTTTAGGGTTCTCGTCGGTGGCGTTTTCCCAGATCAAGGAGGAAAAATTGGTTCTTAATAAGAAGAGAGAGCCGGAAGTGAAGAAGATTGAGAAGAAGAAAACTTCTGTGGAAACCATCAAAAATTATCCGCCGGAAGAGAAATCGCAGACTCCTGTGAAGTATAACATCACGGATGTTCCTGCCGTTTCAGACTTCAAAACTTCTACCATTCAAGGGGAAGATGTGGCTCCAAAATTTGACGGAACGGCTCAGAATAACTATTTCCAGTTTGGAATGGGTAATTACGGGAAAGTTCTGGTAGACGGAAACGTTTCAAAAACCCTTGAAAATAAGCTTGAAGTAGGAGCAGATGTTCATGTTCTTTCCACGAACGGTCTTAAAAAAGATTACGACTGGAAATCCGGGCAGACTTCTGCTAATATCGGAGCTTTCTTAAACTCTTATGGTGAAAAAGGGAAGTTTAACCTTAATGCTGAATATGGTTTAGACAGCTATAACTATTATGGAATCTATGCTATGCAGCCTACCGGTGAGCTTGATCTGAAACAAAAAGTAAATCAGTTTAAAGTAAACGGATACTATGATTTTTATTCCAATGAAATCTTAAATGATGTAAGGGTAAAATCATCATTCCTGAAAGATCATTTTGATGCTTCGGAAAACCAGGTTTCCATCCTTGCCAATTTCTCTAAACATGCTGTTGAATTAGGAAAATCAGGAATCAACCTGAATGCAGATCTTGGAGTAGGTTTAGATGCGGTGAAGACAGATTTTGCGATCAGAGATAAAAATTCTTCCAATTTCTTCAATACCAGCCTGACTCCGAAAGTGACGTTCAGAAAAGGAGATTCTTATTTGATGTTAGGATCTTCATTCTCTTTCCTGAATGCTAAAAACTCAGCGGAACTGGTTTCTCAGCAGAAAAACAATAAAACCTATTGGTTCCCGCAAGCGGAGTTCCAGTTTGCTGCCGCTAAAGAATTTAAATTCTACGGAGGGGTAGACGGAGGTCTGAAGCTGAATACTTATGGAGATATGTTGCAGACGAATCCATTCATCCTTTCTGACCAGTTTTTAAAGCCAACAGAGACGAAATATCATTTTTATGTAGGATTGAGAGGAGATATCGATGAAACGTTGAAATACGACTTCTCTGCAGGGTATGGAAAGATGAGAGATATTATGTTCTTTAAAGCCAATGGTCTTTTTGATAACACATCTGTTAACCGTTCTGCATATAATTTTGCTAATACATTCTCTGCTGTGTATGATGATGGAAATGTAAGCGATATTAAAGGTAGCGTACAGTATTTCCCATTGGCTAACCTTATTTTAGATGGAGAATTAAGATTTACAAAGTATGATCTTAAGAACTACGACAATATTTATAACATTCCTTTATTCAATGCGAGTATCGGGGCAAAATATACAATGCTTGACAAGAAATTATTGTTAGGATTCAAAGGGATCTTTGCAAGTGACAGAACTACAAACTCTTATGCGATTGAAGGAGTCGGTGCTCCGAATGTAATTTTCCAATCTACGGAGAATACAAACGATAAAGTGGGTGGTTACGCTGATTTAAATCTTTCTGCAGAGTATAAAATTCACAAAAATTTCAGTATTTTCGCACTCGGAAATAATCTTCTGAGCTCAAAATACCAGACGTACAAAGGATATAAAGTCCTGGGTGCACAGATTTTGGGAGGAGTGAAAATTACTTTCTAAAAGGTAGATTATAGGATAGAATTAAAAGGCTCAACACCTATTACCTAATTCCTATTATCTGCTACCTGGAATAGGCTGCATAGTTTAATGGATAGAACTTCGGATTTCGGCTCCGACAGTGAGGGTTCGAATCCTTCTGCGGTCACAAAGCTCCTTTTTTAGGAGCTTTTTTATATTATACTCCGAAACACACCCCTACTTAATATTTTAATATAGATACACTCCGAATTATGGGGCTTTTTGCTAATCCAGCCTGTTACTATTTTTATTGCCATTCTTCTGTCGTTATCTGTAATTCCTTTCTCTTTCATAGATTTACCATCTCAACAGCACCCAGAAACATCAAACAATATAGAGAAATAGTACAAACAAAATTTACACAACTATAATTTATATCTACAGAAATGTTTTGTTATTGTTAGTGTATCATTATAAATTGCACCATATAACAACTCATTTTTTATTTGAGTTTTCATGGTTATTAGTTTTTTTTATCCTCGGAGAGATCTGGGGATTTTTTTATGGATATTTTTCAATATAGAATTAGACGTTTCTGTAATGTATTGTCAGATCAGTGTAGAAATTAACAAGAGAACTTCTGTTATTTATATTATCTTTAAGGGTGTCTCATAGGTTCAGAATGGAAATATGTTTCATCACTATAATTATATCAAAATCAATATTTTTAAATTATTATGTCCATTTTGATGGTATCTGTGTCGTATGCTACAGCGTATTGATAAGGTATCTGTAGCGTATATTATTTCTTTATTTCAGCTTAAAATAAGATCAATTTTACCACTCAATTCCAATGAGGTGAAAATGTATTGTAAGAACAGCAGTTATAAGATTAAAAAGGCATCAGGTATGCTTCTTTATAATGAAGATTATATTTTATTTTTGGTTTTGTACTGTATAATTTTTGCTTTACACCCTGTTTTTTAATTCGTTTATTCTTATCATTTTTCTTTTCTGATGTATAAATCACAAATAAGTGAAAATAATAAATTAAACATATTGTTTTTGGTGTTGTTTAATTGTTCAAACGTTCTTATTGGTCTTTTAGGTGGTGCTGCGTAGAACTCTCTCAATTTGTTTGAGTTATATTTGAATGGGGGATTGTTCTTCCTCTTGAGTTTCTTTGTTTTTATAATTAAACACTAATGTAAATGTAGCGTAGTGTGCCTGTTTATAGGGCTTCATGACATTACGATCATAAATAAAAAAATCCCCACCCAATGCTAATACGTTCTTTTGCGACCCGGAAAACGCTTTTGCATGGGATTTAATTTTTTATACCTTTGACCCGTTCTCATAAATAAATAGAAATAAATATGAGATCAAAATTGAAAAGAAATAATCAATTGAACTAAAAAACTAATTTATCCATAATACAGATATTTTCTTTGTTTTACTATTAATTGTAATTAGTCATCTGACTATCTCTGTTCATTAATTTTAACTAATAAAAATTTAATTTAACCATGAAAAAAACGTTATTTGTACTTTCTGCACTTTTTTTATTTTCTTGTAATGGGAATGATGACATTTTAAGCAATTCTCCTGCAGACAAAAATATAGAAAGTAGCACGAAAGCAAATATGTTCACAGCGGGAACAAAAATTGGAAATGACATCGAATTGAAAGATATTACCGATATCGCTCCAATAAAAAGTGAATCACCTAACTACGCTTTTGAATTTACTAAGCAGCTAGATTTTGGTGGTAATGAAAAGAAAACAAGTGTTTTGACCGGAGTAGATGAAGCAGGCAAAATATATTATTCAACACAGAATGACGGTGTTGCTGATTTTATTGTTCAGCCTGTAGTAGAAGGTGATTACTCAGATGTTTTATATCTGGATGGAGATGGAAATAAAATGTACAGACTTAAATTATCTATGAATGCTACTAAAACTGGAGTAGATATCGTATTTTTAGAGTCGTATACAAAAACGGATGCTGCCCTTGCACGTCAGAAGTGGAGTCAATGTTTCTCAGCTAGCGCAGGTTCTGCTCTAGGAGTAAGTGGAGCAGTTGTCTCTGGCTTTACAGGTCCTTGGGGAGTAGCAGGTTGGTATGCAGGTATTGCAGCTTATTGTGCATTAGTATAATCATTATAAACTATAAATTATGAAAAAAGGAAATTTAATAGTATTCATTACATTTTTTATTTTGGGATTATCTGTTTTCTATTTTTTAGGGGATAGCAATATTAATGGAACTAGTTCTTACAATATCTATATATTAGTATTTGCGCTCGTTGCTTTAGTCCCTTTAATTAAATTCTTATTTCCAGTAACTAAGAAAATGGGTATTGGAACTCCGTATTTTTTTTCTAATTTATTTAAAAGTATTTTTCCTAAAAAATAAAAGAATACTATTATCATATTAAAAAAGAAGGCGCTGAAAATTTTCAGTGCTTTTTTTATATCTAAGATTTTAAAGCTTTCTTATAGTATTTGTTTATTTCTGCAATTAATATTTACATTATTATAGTGTAATGTTTACGAACTAAATTGTTCAATGCATTCATTTTTAAATAGTTTTGACACCTAATTCAAAGAAAACAATACGATTTAAATTAGAATGAAGACAAAAGAAATTATTGGAATTCTCTTAGGTGGTTTTAGCCTATTTCCAGCACAAACAACTACAGCAATTACTAAAGCATTTAACGATCCTGCCATAGGAAATGTAGTGAATAACTATAGTGTCAATGGAGTAGTAGATCACACTGCAATTGGAAATAATGCCACTTTCAATAATACAAATTTAACACAAGGGCCTTTAAGTATTACATCTTATACTGCAGTAACACCAACAGAACTTATAACCTATCCTGGATCAACAATAAAAATGAATAGTTTGGGAAATACTGTATTTTATAAATCAACGGATTCAAAACTTGAAATAACTGGAATAGTAACTTCACAGGCGACACTAAATTTTAATTCTGATAACGGAACCTTTATAACATATCCTACTGCTTATGGATCTACAATAACAGACACCGCGGCTGGAAAATTCTCATCATCATTAGCATCCGGACTTTTTAAAGGAACAATTACAACTTCAGGCGATGCTTACGGAACATTAATGATAGGATCACAAGTGTATAATAATGTTTTGAGAGTCAGATCAGTGCAAAATCTCAATTTATATTCTTCTTTTGATACTTCTTATTTAGTACCCCTTGGAGTCATTACAAATATTACCTATTCTTATTATGATGGTAGCCATAAGTTTCCTTTATTAAGCTCTACCAGTGGAGTTGTTAATATTCCATTGTTTAATATTAGCCAGTCAGTTGATTATACGCAGGTGCTAGGTGAAGTTTATTTATCTACTGCCAATTTTACGCTAAAGGAAGATTTTAAAATCTATCCTAATCCAGCACATGATGTTATTCATTTGGCTGGAAAAACAAGAACACAATCTTCTGTGAACATTTATACCGCTGAGGGAAAATTAGTGAAAAGGTTTAATAATACTCCTGATAAAATTGATATATCAGCGCTTCCAAGAGCCTGCTATTTTATTGAAGTTTCCAATAAAGATGGGAAATCAGAAAAGTTAAAGTTGATCAAAGAATAAGACTTTACAATAGTATAAAATAATAACAGTTTTAAAAATAAAGCAATTATGTCAATTAAATTAGGTGATATTGCCCCAAATTTTCAGGCTGATTCGTCTGTTGGTAAAATAGATTTCTATAATTACCTTGGGGATTCATGGGGAATTTTGTTTTCTCACCCTGCAGATTACACCCCTGTATGTACTACGGAGCTGGGAATGACAGCAAAGTTGCAATCAGAATTTACTAAACGAAATACCAAAATGATTGCACTAAGTGTTGATAGAGCAGAGGATCATCAGAATTGGATAAAAGACATTAATGAAACGCAAATGACTTGTGTTCAGTTTCCCATCATTGCTGACCATAATCTTACTGTTTCAAAGCTTTATGATTTTATTCATCCCAAAGCATCCACAACAGCAACAGTTCGTTCTTTGTTGATACTTGATCCCAATAAGATTATTCGTTTAATTATTACTTACCCAGCATCTACAGGACGGAATTTTGATGAAATAATTCGTGTTTTAGATTCTTTACAGTTAGTGGATAGATATACGATCGCAACTCCTGTAAATTGGAAAGATGGTGATGATGTAATTATTCCTCCCACTATTTCTACAGAGGATGCCCGAAAATTATATCCAAAAGGAGTTAGAGAAATTAAGCCTTATTTAAGATATACGCCACATCCTGATAAATAATAGATTACTGCTAAGGGAACTGGATGTAAAGATCAATTAAAAAACACATCTCATTATGAATAGAAAAAAAATACTTTTATTAAGTCTGCTATGTGGATTGACGGTTTCATGTAACAAATCAGAAAATAAAGAGGCTCAATCAAAGATTTCTTCTCATGTAATGACAAAAGAACAACAGAATAAGTTAACCGGTGAAGAGGTTCTGAAAGATTTTATTGAAGGAAATAAAAGATTCCAAGATGGAACTATAACGATGAGAGATCATACGAGGCAAACAAGAATGCTTGTGACAGGTCAGTATCCGAAAGCTGTAGTTATAAGTTGCTTAGATAGCCGTGTACCTGTGGAAGATATTTTTGATCAGGGGTTAGGAGATGTTTTTGTTGGAAGAGTAGCTGGAAATTTTGTGGATGAAGATTTATTGGGAAGTATCGAGTTTGCCTGTAAAGTAGCAGGAGCCAAACTTGTCCTGGTAATGGGGCATCAACATTGTGGAGCTATAAAAGGCGCAATTGACGATGTTAAGTTGGGTAATATAACAGCGATGCTTTCCAAAATAAAACCAGCAGTAAATATAAGTCAAAATTATACAGGAAAGAAAAGCTCACAAAACGATGATTTTGTAAAATTCGTTTCTGAAAATAATGTCAGAATAGCACTCAGGGATATAAGAACAAGAAGTCCAATCCTTAAGGAAATGGAAGATAAAGGACAGATAAAAATTATGGGAGCGTTTTATAGGATTACTGATGGAACATTGGAGTTTATAAAATAATTCAGTCTGCTAATTTGTTAAATTAGATTGTAAGCGGTTTTTTATCTATTTGAAGAGATCATTAATGAGATGTTTCGCCCTAAAATAGTTTGACATAAAATTAGACAATATTTAATCCGGAGAATCATTTAGTTTCTTCGGATTTTTTATTAAACTCTTATGACAATTTAATATTTACAAAGTGATCCTTTGTTAGCTACAATTAAGTAGTATTATTATGTTGGGCCAACGATTTATATCTACAGAATATTTTTTTTGAATATAGTTGAATATCATACTTTTACAAAATAAGAATTCATCTTTATAATTTTTATACCAAGATAAAAACAAGATAATTGTTGGTATATTGAAAATACAGATTAATTCTCACGTTGTATCTAAAAAGACACTATTAGTACTCACTCACAGCATATATGCAATAGAGCTTTAGATATAAAACCAAATAAATACAAATACATGATGAAAAATAAGTCAATTACTTCTATTAATGTGCAGACAAATGGAGATGAAAAAATATAAAGCATCAATGGATGCAAGCACCCACTTTTCTCTATTTTGAAGAAGAAAAATCATAAATCTTATTTCCCCTTTCTTTATCGGCCTCAGATACCTCCCTCTATTCGTGTTTTAAGAACATATCTGAGGCAAGGGGATAAGAGAGTGGGATGAGATGAAAAAAAATAAAATAGTATTTGGTTTTAGGGAGAACTGGCTATGTAAACTCAGTAATGAATAAGCATAGCCAGCTTCATAAATATACTAAGATATCATCCCGATTTTTGTTTGTAATAATAGAATGGTTAAATAACGATACAGAAGAAATCAATCTTGGTACTGAAAATGAAAAGTCCTATAAAGGCAAGCTGAAGATGGTTATGTTTTTTCAAGTGCTGTTCAGTTTTTTGGTTTTTTTTATGTTTTCCGGTATTAATATGTAAGAAGCAATAATGCTACATAATTTTAAAAATTTAAATAATGAAAAAACCAGCAATTTTATTAGGAGCTCTGACTTTAGGAACGTTTACATTAGGAACAAATATAGCTTTTGCTAGTGTGAAATCAATGGAAATACATTCTACAGAAGCGGCTTGTGGAGGTAAAACAGAAAAAAGTGCTGAAGCTAAATGTGGAGGTAAAAAAACTTCTGAAGGAAAATGTGGAGGTAAAAAAACAGAAGCCAAAACTAAAGAAGGGAAATGTGGTGAAGGAAAGTGTGGTGAAGGGAAATGTGGAGGTAAAAAAACTAAGAATGAAACAAAAAAAACAAAAAAAACAACATCATCTAAATAATTTTTTTGGAATCGGCAGACCTGTACAATAGGTCTGTCGATTTTTTTTAAGTAGATAGACTTAAGTAAAATATAAAATTATGGTAGGAATTGGATATAGAAAAGAATTCTCGAAAGCATTTTTGAATACGGATGTTTTGCGACCTGATTTTGTAGAAGTAGCACCTGAAAACTGGTTAGGAGTCGGAGGATATTGGAAACAGGAATTAAAGCAGGTCCTGGAAAAATACCCGCTTTATTGTCATGGACTATCTCTTTCTATAGGCAGTCCGGAAGGAGTTGATAAGGATTTTGTGAAAAAGGTAAAGCAGTTTTTGGAAGACACTCAAGCTGTACTTTATTCCGAACATCTTACTTTCTCTAAAGTGGATAATGCCCATTTGTACGACTTATTGCCTATCCCTTTTACCCAAGAAGCAATAGAGCGGGTTTCTGAAAACATTCTTCAGGTTCAGGATATTTTGAAAAGGCCATTGATTTTGGAAAATGGAAGTTATTATACTGTTTTAGAAGCTGAAATGTCAGAAGAAGATTTCATCAATGAAATTGTAAACAGAACTGGCTGCGAATTGTTACTGGATGTGAACAATGTGTATGTTAATGCGTTCAATCATACGTATGATGCGAAGAAATTTATCCAAAAAATACCCTTAGATAAGGTGAAATATATCCATATGGCAGGTCACTATCAAGTGAATGAATATTTAATTATAGATACTCACGGAGGAGATATCATTGATCCTGTGTATGACTTATTTGGATGGACTATAGGGCAAATAAATAAAGATGTACCTGTTCTTTTGGAAAGAGACTTTAATATTCCGGAACTGGAGAATTTACAACATGAAATTGATATGCTGAGAGTAATAAAAAATGACATTCTAAAACCTCAATATACTGCTATAAATGCACAATAAAACATTTTCCCTTCAAACGGATCTTGCCTTGTATTGCAGAACCGGCTTAGATGAACCACAAACCAGTATTCAGGAGCATACATTTCATTACAGAAGGCTGGTATATAATGTGATAAAAGATACATTGAAAAGAGCATTTCCTATGACAAGGAAATTAATAGGTAAAAGAAGATGGAAAAAAATGGTATCATATTTTTTTGAACACCACAAATGTCAAACTCCTCAGGTGTGGAAACTTCCACAGGAGTTTTCAGATTATTATCAGCAGCACAATTTCCCTTTTAAGAAAAGGTTTGCTTTCCTTGCTGCGCTTCTACAGTATGAATGGCTGGAGATTGAAGTTTTTATGATGGAGGATTTACCCATTGATGAATTCAGCATAGAAAAAAGAATGCAGGAAGATGAAATTATTCCCAATCCGGAAATTAAGATTTTATCTACAGAATATCCTATTCATTTAAAAAATGTGAAAGAAATTACAGAAGAAGACAGAGGTCAGTATTTTGTATCTGTCCATCGGGACTTTTATACCAAACAAATACATTTCAACGATCTCTCTTATCCTTTTGTGGAAATTATTTTAAAAGCTAACGAAGGCTGTTTTAGCAGAAAAGATTTCATAGAATTGCTTGCCAAGTACGATAATGACGGAGAAAAAGTGATGAAATTATATCATGATTTTGAACAGTTTGCATTACAGAATACACTTTTTTTAGGATATCGGAATAAGTAGCATTTAATTTAATAAAGAAGTGTTGTCATCTTCTATTCTAAACATTATTATATCAAATCAATGAAAAAAATACAAGAAATAATTAACAGGTCTTATAAAATACAAGATTTTGTTTTATTGGCTTTACGACTGGTGCTGGCATACGGTTTTTTTAATCCGGCAATGATGAAGGTAAAGGATATTGGTAGTATTGCAGCTTGGTTTAAGAGTATTAATATTCCCTTACCTTTATTAAATGCCTATTTAGCAACTGGAACAGAACTTTTAGGAGTGATTATGTTGACCTTAGGTCTGCTTACCAGATGGATTTCAATTCCCTTGATTATTACGATGATTGTAGCCATTGTTACCGTACATTGGGAAAATGGTTTTGATGCGGGAGACAATGGATTTGAAATTCCGTTATATTATATTCTGATGCTCCTTGCGCTTTTATCTTTTGGTGCTGGAAAATACAGTTTGGATCAACTTTTTAAATTAAATAGGATTAAAAATTAAATTTATTTTCTTTAGATTTCTTAAAAGTTCAATTGAGAAATTTTAAGAGCTAAAAAATAGAGTTAATTGATAAGTTTATATATCTGCTTCTTACATTGGTAATCTGAATAGATGCATCATAAGGTAATTTTTTTCTGATTCTGGAAATGAAAACATCTAAACTACGACCATTAAAAAAGCCATCTTCACCCCATATTTGTTGTAATGTATATGATTATCAATAATTTCATTCTTATGTTCCAACAGTAGTTTTAAAACCTCAGCTTCTCTGTAGGTAATATTAAAAATAAGATCATCGTATTGTAAGGTTTATTTGGTATAGTTGAAGCAGTAAATTCCAATATTGAATTTACTTTCATCCACTTTTTGATCAATACGGTTTAATGTATGAATACGCACAATAAGCTCTTCCATACTGAATAGTTTTTTCAAATAGTCATTTCTTCCACACTGAAAGCCATTAAAGATATCTTGTACCTGAGATTTGGCAGTTAAAAAATGATAGGTGTGAGCTGGTCTGTTT
This sequence comes from Chryseobacterium metallicongregator, assembly GCF_031324065.1. Classification (NCBI taxonomy): domain Bacteria; kingdom Pseudomonadati; phylum Bacteroidota; class Flavobacteriia; order Flavobacteriales; family Weeksellaceae; genus Chryseobacterium; species Chryseobacterium metallicongregator. The sequence continues at coordinate 527,741 of NZ_JAVIXS010000001.1, read as the reverse complement.
TTCGGATTTCGGATGCCAGTGAAACCCAATCTTTCTTACGCATCATAACATCCAAAACAATAGTGTCCGGCTTTTTATTAATATAATGATCATAAGCTTGCTGGCTGTTATTATAATGTGTAACTGAGAAATTTATGATTTCCAGGCTTTCTCTCAAAATGAATATACCAAAAAATCATGAGTTCAATATGGTATATCCTGCTCCTGCTGTGGACTACCTTAATGTAAAAGTATCATCTGATAAAAAAGTAAAAGCAGTATCCGTTGTTAATACGATGGGTAGGGAAGTATTCCACACTGAGCAGATTTCTTTAGAAGGACAAAGTGTAAAAATTGATGTGCAAAAGCTTATGACCGGAAACTATATTGTGAATGTCATGTTTACCGATGGCAGCCAATCATCTGCTAAATTCCTTAAAAAATAGGATTTATTTTAGAATTAATTTCATATTTATCAACTGTATGTGGATGGCTGTTATAGCCATCCATTTTTTTGTAGAGAAATATTTATTAATGACAGCTGCATGTTGATAGCAGTATAATTTTTATTCATATTCTTAAAATGAATAAAAATTACATGCTTGACTGTTTATTCTTACAGCGTTGTTTTTTGATGGATTATTAAATCCCATATTTTTGAAATATTATTACTTGCCGCATGCAAAACAGTATTAATACAACTAAAAACAATTTAGAATTTTAATCACATGAAAAAAATAATTATTAACGTAATGCTTTGTGGTATGGGCCTTCAGTTAGTGGGCGCACAACAAGTAAATGTAAATTGTCCGGAAGGAGCAGCATTACAAAAGCAAAAAGATGCTGTTGTTAAATTCTCATGGAACTCCGTGGGAAGTTTGATCAATAATGGAGATGGTAAAATTTACTTATTAACTTCCCGTACTGCAATGAATGACTATATTATGGGACAGAATATTGAGACAGATTTGACATTTGGGGCAGAAAATACAACATGTACAGGAGGTGTTATCAATCCTCCTGTTAAGGCTTCGGTTATCATAAAGCCAGTTGCGAGAAGTTATCAGGAACCTTATAATTATGCCGTTGCGGAAGTTATCACTGATTTATCCACTATTCCAGGCTTGGATTTATCAAAAATTTATCTCAATGGATGGGATCGCCAGGATACAGCTCCTCAATCAGGGGCATACATAGGTTTTCCAAATTATAATGATACAAAGAAAATAGGAACATTTAATAAGTTACAAGCTCCAGTAATTTATGATAACAGTAAAAAACTGATTGTGACACTTATACCAACAGTTAGTGGATACCAAGGAGCTAGTAATACTTCCGGTTCACCGATATTTGATGAGAACAAAAGAACAAAGGCTGTAGTATATAATTCACAAGGCCAGATTCTGAACCCTTCTTATACACAAAAAGAGGCTGTTAGCATTACATTAGCAGGAGCTTGGCAACATGGAGAAAGTATTAATGAGTATTTAGTAGGCAAAACATTGCAGTCCGCACTGGATCCTAATAATACCAGCTTAGAATATACCAATGGTATTGAACTTACTGAAATGCGTAGAATTGTTAATGGTCCTAAATATTTAATCAATAAAAAATCTGGTTATGTATTTACCATTAACACCAATGGTGATTTGATTCAAAAATCAACCTCTGGTGGATCTAACACATTCACTATAAGCACAGATATGTACGGCTATTATAAATTTAAAAGCCAGTCCAATAATGTTGTAATTGGAAGTATAGGGACTAATGCCGGGAGTAAAATTACCGCGGGGCAGAATATAGCTTATCCAAATGATACTAATCAAAGATTTCGAATATTGCCAACAGGTTCATGGGATGGAACTTACTATATTCAGGATGTAAGATCTGGCTTAAATCTTACAATAGAAGGCTCATCCAATGACTATGGCGCCAAAATCGTTTTAGGAACTAAGTCTGGAGCAGCTTACGAAGAGTGGTTTTTAGGAGATGCACCTGGATATGCTTCAAGAAATTCTGTTTCTCAAAATGCAGATAGCTCAAAATCAATTAGCTCTATCTCAGTATATCCTGCTCCTGCTGTGGACTACCTGAATGTAAAAGTATCATCTGATAAAAAAGTAAAAGCAGTATCCGTTGTTAATACGATGGGTAGGGAAGTATTCCACACTGAGCAGATTTCTTTAGAAGGACAAAGTGTAAAAATTAATGTGCAGAAATTGATGACCGGAAACTATATGGTAAATGTTGTATTTACCGATGGCAGCCAATCATCCGCTAAATTCCTTAAAAAATAGGACTATTTTAGAATCAACTTCATATTTATCAACTGTATGTGGATGGCTGTTATGGCCATCCATTTTTTTGTAAAGACCTTTTAGATAAGAGTAGTTATACCTCTGATAATGTAATTTTTTTGGAATTATAGTATAAATAAAAACTACACAGCTGCTTGTTTATTTCTACACCATTGATTTTTTGCAGATTATTAAATCACCTATTTTTGAAATATTATTACTTGCCGCATGCCAAACAGTATTAATACAACTAAAAACAATTTAAAAATTTAATTACATGAAAAAATAATTATTAGTGCGCTTTTATGCAGTTTAAGTTTTTCATTAACCAATGCACAGAAAGTAAATATAAACTGTCCTGAGGGTGCCAATTGGCAAGTACAAAAAAGAGCTGTTGTAAAGCTAGGCTGGTATGGCACAGCTAGCCTTGTCAATAACGGAGACGGAAAAATTTATTTACTAACAGCCCGTCATGCTATGTATAATGAGCCAATGTTACAAAACAGCACGGTTCCATTGACTTTTGGAGAAGAATACACTACCTGTAATGGTACTACTGCAGGCACATCAGTTACTGCTGATGTGGTAATAAAACCTGTTGCAAGAAGTTACACTCATGATTATGCTCTTGCAGAGGTAGTCACAGATCTTTCGACTATTCCAGGTCTGGATTTATCACAGATTTATATTAATGGCTATGACCGGACAGAAACAGCACCTACTTCCGGTACCTATATTGGTTTTCCTGGGCTTGAAAAGAAAAGAATTGGAACGTATAACACGACAGTAAATCCTAATGTACAATATTATAATGATGGGGGTCTTGGAATAAATTTAATTGCTACAACAAGTGGATTTCAAGGAGCTAGTGGTGGAGCTTCTGGATCTCCAATATTTGATCAGAATAAAAGAACCAAATCTGTTGTTTTCGCTGTAGGAGGAGGAGATAGTAATGCTGATGGATCTTCACAAATTTGGACATATTCTTTGGCTGGAGCCTGGATACATGGAGAGAATGAAACAGGAGGGACAAAATTAGGCAGAACCATGCAGGTGGCTTTGGATCCTGAGAATACAAGTTTACCTTATACTAATGGGATTGAACTTACAGAAATGCGAAGACTTGTCAATGGAGCTAAATATATAGTGAGCAAAAAGACAGGATATGCGTTGGGTATTAGTGGAACTTCATTAGTAACTGATACACAAAATACAACAACTCCGGGTTTACCTAATAAGTTTATATTAAAAGCTGAACCCAATGGATTTTATAGTATTGGTCTTTCAGGGACAGCGACTACATTGACTTGCAATGGTCGATCTGTTGGAGATTTTGTAAGAACCAGCGATTATGTTAGATATGCGGTTGGCGTACAAAGATTTCGTATTTTACCTACAGGAAAAGGAGACAACTCGTATTATATTCAGGATCTACAAGGAGGGCTTAATTTAGCACTTCAAAATTCCTCAAATTCCGGTGGTGTTCCAATTATCCTGGGGACTCAGTCAGGCAATGACTTAGAAGAATGGTATTTAACGGATGTTGCTCCGTCATCAACAGCAAGAACTTCCGGGACACAAAGCAGAGAAATGCAGGATTCCTCTTCTTCCATCTCAGTATATCCTGTTCCGGCAGTAGATTACCTGAGTGTAAAGGTATCATCCGATAAAAAAGTAAAAGCAGTATCCGTTGTTAATACAATGGGTAGGGAAGTATTCAGAACTGAACAGATTTCTTTAGAAGGACAAAGTGTAAAAATTGATGTGCAGAAATTGATGACCGGAAACTATATGGTAAATGTTGTATTTACCGATGGCAGCCAATCATCCGCTAAATTCCTTAAAAAATAGGACTTATTTTAGAATCAACTTCATATTTATCAACTGTATGTGGATGGCTGTTATGGCCATCCATTTTTTTTGTAAAGACCTTTTAGATAAGAGTAGTTATACCTCTATGATAATGTAATTTTTTTTGGGATTATAGTGTAAACAAAAACTACACAGCTGCTTGTTTATTTCTACACCATTGTTTTTTTATGGATTCTTAAATCATTTATTTTTGAAGATTATTATGTTGTTTAATAAAGGGAGCTGTAATTAAATATTGTGCAATGCAGTGATCTTCCTGGAAGATATCTGTTTGGGCATCTCTAGGGTTTTCCAACTGAGGTATTCTATTCTACCGGTTATATAAATAATTCCAAGGATTTCAAAAGGAAATTTGAAAAATACTCTAAGTTGGTAGTTTATCCAGGTCTGTATTACATAAGTATTTTACTTTCCCTTTTTTAAAAAAACAAATTTGATGTGTTGATTTTTAAGTTGTTGAAAAAAAATGAAAATTTTTTGTCAGGATTTCAAAATTCTATCGACTACAATAGTGTAAATATCAGTATTAAGAAATAAGTACAAAAAATGAAAACGAAAACAAATGTATTTTTAGATTTTGATAACACCCAATTTGATGGTCATCTGCATAATGCAGTCATGAAATATACAAATAAGTATCAAGACAATGATCTTCCTGGATTAACAAAAGACCAGTTAATGAAAGAGCTTATGGGTAAAGATCCCCTTACACCAGGTTCCAGGTATGCTGTACAGGTTGCATTGATTAATGCTAAAAATGACGCTAAAGAAGAAGCTGAAAAATCTAAAAAAGCCGGAAAGCCTGAAAAATCAGAAAAAACATTTAATTTTTTTGATGCAAAAGGGTTGAATGAATTTGTCAGAAAAAGTAAAAATCAAGGTGTTGATGTTGTCGTATTAACAGCTTCTCTTTTTCCGGGTGCGATTAAAGCAGTATATGAAACAAGGGGATTAACCGACTTAAAGGATATTCCAATGATTGCTGTTCCTATTAGTAAGGATAAGATTGTAATGGCTAAAAGTAAGGATGCAGAAATAAAAAAATATGAAAAAGCGCAAAAATCACGTAGTAAAGGATTGAGTACTGTTCATAATATTTTTGTGGATGATAGTAAGGAAAATATAGAAGTATTTAACAAAAGCAGAAATCCGGATAATATCGGGATTTTAGCAACGAAAGGGATTGATTTGGAAAAGCTTATTACTGAAGTTGAAAAAACGCTTATCCGGCAAGCAACGAAACCTGAGCAAAGTAAGGGTAAGAAAAACCCGCCATCTGTAGAAGAAGGTCTATATGCCAATGCAGATCAGGGTCAGGGTATATATGCCAATGCAGGTGAAGGCATATATTCAAATGCAGGTGAAGGTTTGTATGCAAATGCGCATGAAGTTAGATCAGGTAAAACTAAAATTGATTTTTCAAGATTTACAGAAACTCAGAATAAACCTGAAGTTGCACCAAAACTTCCTCCAAAAGCACCAAAACTTCCTGCCAGAGCTCCTAAAGTCCATTCTGAGGTTCCTCCTAAGGGACCAAAACTGCGTTAGAAATATTGAATAATAAAAACACAAGAAAAATGTACTCCGGATAAGATGCTTCTATATGATCACTAATTATTTACTCATAGGGTTAATAATGAGCTGAGAAAAATAGGTTGTCTTCTAAGTGATTTTTTGTAATGATAAAGAATTTTTTCGAATAAAATAAACACAACTTGTATGGAATATAAAACCCCAAAAACGTTGGAAAGGACGCCTTTAATCTTTGGTTATCCTGTAATTACCGCTATGATAGTTGTTATATGTTTAATGCTGTTCCTTTTTATTGTATTTAAAAAGGTGTTATTATCATTAGTGTTTTTAGTAATTCCTGTTCTTTATTTATATATAATAAAAAAATACCCCAGAAAAGGAGAATTTAAAGAGTTTTTTTTGGATTTTAAAATGGGAGTACAATGCATCAGATTTGATGAGAAACTGGAAAATTTGATTAGTGTAAACTCAAAAGACAGCAGGAGATTTAAGCAAAACAGTAACGGAGACATTACAAATTCTTAATTGATCTGTATTGAATTCTCAGCTTTGATTCAATACCTTATTTACCAAGGTGTTTATGGAATGTTATTACTCTACGGGATGTTGGTAATAAAAAACACGATACTATATTTTCAATAGATATTCCAGGTACAGATCAACGTAAACAAATAAAATTAAAATTTAGTTTAAAAAAATATAATAGAATGAAAAATTTAAAATTTAATAGAAGGAACTTTATTGCATTATTATTGCCAATGAGTAGTTTGTTATACTCTCAGACAGGAGGAGGTGCCGGAAGCATTGATACGAAAATTGCTGGGTGGACGCAGACTCTTAAAACTTCATTGAATGCAGGCGTTGCAGCTTTTGCAATTGTTGGTGCTTTTCTGATATTTGTTCAGTATATGCAGGGTAACGAACAGGCTCAAAAGAATTTTGTCCGTTTTGTAATAGGGTTAGCTATTTTTGGCTTGGTTGATGTTATTACCCATGTATTCATCTAGAATATAGAGTTCTTTACATAGTATTGTTAGATTTAAGCTATATGTACTAAGCAGTCTGTATAGCTTTTTTCTAAAATTAACACACCTGCCTCTGTGAGACTTATTGAATACTTTTTACCATGTAAAATTATTCAACATCATCTTGTCAATTACTTTTTCTTAAAATTTTGCTTGTGGCATGTATTCTCATACTATGCCCATCAAGAACACCTTTAATTTAACTATGGAATTTAAATCTTTTCTTACCTCTTCAAATATTGAAGAAGAAAGAGTGAAGTTTGCTTCAATGGAAGCTGAAAATAAAGCGTTAGACAACAATGATAATAGGTGTATAAAGTGTAAAAGTAAACAAAACGTTAAGCTGGCTAATATTGCTTCACCATCAGAAAATGGAGATGAAAATCAATATTTCTTATGTGAAAATTGTAGAAAAGCTTCTTTTAAAGTTAAAATATTCAGATAGAGGGCTTTATCTGTATCATAATTTATCAATATTAAAAAACAATGGATTTAAAAAAATTACGTGAAATTCCTTCTACTTATTCTTTAGTTAAAAAGGCTTTATTTCTTAGCTTTTTTATCACAGTAATAGCGATTGTTTCTAGTGGAATCTGGGCTGTTTATGTAAGTAAAGTTTTTACTAAAAAGATATATGTTCTAACTGAAAAAGGGCAAGCTGCAATTGCAAATTCTATGAATAATGATCAGGACTATGAAAATTATAGATTACCTGAGATTAAAAATCATATTAAAGTATTTCATCGATTATTTTTTGGCTATGATCAATTTAGCTATGATAAGAATATTAATGAAGCACTTTATCTGATCGGAAACTCTGGTAAACAATTGTACTTATCTCTTAAAGCAAACGGACATTTTGCGAGGATACAATCTCAAAATTTAGTTCAAAAACTAGATATAGATTCTATAAAAGTTAATGATAAAGAATATCCTTATCACGCATCTGTTTATGGGAAACTCAGTGTTTCCAGAGTTGACCAGAATGTGAGTACAAAAAATCTGTTCTATGCTTCATTTGATTTATATAATGTGGCAAGAACTGAAAATAATCCTCATGGTTTACTTATTGAAAACTATCTATTCAAAAGTAAAGGATTCGAAGAGGCTTCAGCTCATGATGCTGGCAATAATGTACAAGAGGAAACCCCTCTTAATACAGAGGATAACTGATACAGTATAGTATGCTGAAATCCTTTTTGATGAATAAGTACTGGTAGATAATTTGGAATTCCGACAATTGGATTCCATAGTAATTTGTATATAATGAAAAATGATAAATATTCTTTAGATATTTTAATTATATTCTCTTTTTTAGTAAGTATACTATTGGTTTTAGTAGATATTTATTATTCTAAATATAGTTATGTAGCGCAGAGAAACTTGGGTAACGAATATATCAATATATTCATCATAAAGTTATTTAAAACTTTCCCCCTCATTAAGAATCCTTTATTATTAAGGGCTTTAAGCCTTACTATTGTTACTTTTTGTTGCTTTGGTTTTGAAGTTAAGAGAGAGGTAGGAGAAAATTCTTCTTTTATGAAGAATATTATAGTAGCAGGGATATCTCTTATTATTTTCTTAAGCGTATCGGTTTTGAAGATCGAGATTATATCTTATACTATTATATCTTTTACGTCTTATATTATTTATATCGTTGGATTTTTAAAACTCAGAAAATTCTTCAATTTTTATGATAAGAAAGATGAATTTAATGACAAGAATCTAATTTTTGAACAAGAGAAAATAGTTAAGAAGAATCCTTATTCTGTGAATTTTAAAACAGAAAATGGGGTGATTAATGTAGTAAATCCTTTTAGGGCCACGATGGTTTTGGGAACTCCGGGATCAGGAAAGTCTTACTCTGTGGTTGAAGAGTATATCCGGCAGCATATTCAAAAGCAGTTTTCAATGATGGTGTATGATTTCAAATTTCCTGCACTGGCAAAAGAAACATTTGCTTTTTATGAATATTATAAAGAAAAGTACAAAATTGAACCTCGTTTTTGTGTAGTTTCTTTAGATGATTTGGAGAAATCCAATTTTGTGAATCCTCTGGATCCTCAACTGATAAGGAAAGCAGCAGATGCCATTGAAGCATCACAAACCATCTTATTTAATTTGAATAAAGAATGGATTACAGAAAAAGACTTTTTTGCTCAATCTGCTATTTCCTATTTCGCAGCCTGTATTTATTTCTTGAGAATTTATGAAGATGGGAAGTTTTGTACGTTGCCTCATGCCATATCTTTAGCTTCTTTGCCGGATGAAAAAGTATTTAAAGTTTTTGGGAAATACTCAGAACTAAGGTTCTTTATGACTCCTTTTGCAGATGCTTTGGCAAAGCAGGCTTATGAGCAGCTTTCAGGTCAGACGGCTTCTGCGAGAATACCTCTGTCTCAGTTGGCAACAAAGGAATTGTTTTGGGTAATGGGAAATAATGTTTTCCCTGAAGAGAATATTTCATTAAGTATCAATAATCCGGAAAGTCCATGCATATTAATTATTGCTAACTCACCAAGTACCCAAACCACTAATTCTCCTGCTTTAGGGCTTGTGGTTACCCAACTTCTAAAAGAAATTAATCAGCAAGGAAGGCAGCCTTGTTCGGTCATATTGGATGAGTTACCAACCATGTATTTTATGGGGTTAGATAACCTGATTGCAACGGCGAGATCCAATAAAGTTTCTACAACCATTGGAATGCAGGATCTTGAACAGCTGAAGAGAGATTACGGTGATAAAGTAGCTGAAACCATATTTAATATCGTAGGAAATATTTTCAGCGGTTCGGTAAGAAGTGAGACGGCAAACAAGCTTCAGGAAATATTTGGAAAGAAAAAACAAAAATTAAAAAACGTAACAATAGATACCAATAATTCATATTCTATCAATGAGAATTTGGAGTATGCCATTCCGGTATCTACTATATCTCAGCTTTCTCAGGGAGAGTTTGTAGGGGTTGTTGCTGATAATTTCGGAGAAGAAATCAACAGAAAGATTTTTAGGGGAAAAATAGAAGTAGAGAAGCGTACAGATCAGATCAAGAAGGAGATCCCAACAATCATAGAAGGAGAAATGATCAATGAGGTTCTGAATGGAAATTTTGAAAGAATTGTAAAAGAGGTAGATATTCTTATTGAAAACGAATTATATAGAATTTCCCAGGAGGAAGAAGCAGATATGGCCAGTGAGCCACTGTCAGATATAGCCACTCAGGAGGATTGATTTTTTGTAATTGAAATAAATGTATAATGATGGTAACTTCTTATGTATAGAGTATTTAGCGGAAAAAACAGGTTACTTCCTGTGTATGTTGTTTTTCTTATAGTATTTACCTGTCAAAAAATAAAATCACAAAAGATGATACCACCGGTGGAATCCTATGACAAAATTGTTTCATCCCATTACGGATATCGAAAACATCCTATTGATGGAGTAATTAAAAAGCATCAAGGTGTTGATTTTTCTGTACCTACAGGAACTGCTGTTTTTTCTACCTATTACGGTATCGTATTAAGTTCAACATACGAAAGAGGATATGGAAATACAATTTTAATTGATAACCAAGGAGGTTTTAGAACCAGATATGGACATTTAATGGCCCTATTTGTTGGAAAAGGTGAATATGTAAAGCCTGGACAACTGATAGGATTAAGTGGGAATACAGGACATTCTACAGGACCCCATCTACATTATGAAATAATAGTTGAAGGTAAAAGAATAGACCCTTTATTGTTTCTGAATATTATGTGTAATAATAGTTTATAAAATATGTTTGCAAATCTAGACAAGAAAAAAAAGATCATCATTGGGGTTGTTTTTGTGGCTGCCTTAGGGATTCTTATTTTGATTATGAGCCTCATACTCTTCCCAAAAATGAAGGAGTCCAATGATAAATTGATTTTAACTCCCAATGTAGATGAGAAACAGCTTGAAGAAAAATCAAAATTAGAAATTTATAATCAGGATGAAAGGGATTTAAAGAAGTATTTTTCAAAAGATGGAAAGTATGGTATAGATACCGAAGTTCCGGAAGATGAAAAATTATTGCAGGAACAAATGCAGAATTTTGATGGGCAGAGTGAAGAAAATGACTATGCCAAACGGCAGGAACGTTACATGAAAGCTTTATCTAAAATTTCTTCACAAGAAAGGAGCTATCCTTCCAATTCTGGTTATGGTTCAGGCTATGGTTCTGATTCTGAAAATAGTTTGAACAAAATATTTGAGCTTCAGAATAAGATTCGTTCAGGATTAGCGGAAAACGCAGTCTCTGGCAATTCTGTAGATTCTGTTAATACTTCAAAAACCAGAGAAAATAAAAAGAATCTGGCTAAAAATGATAATAGAGATCAAAAGAATTTTTTCCAGGGAACAACAGCAGGAAGTAATAAGAAGGTTTTACAGCTGATTCCTTCAGAAACTATAGAGCAGAAGAGAATATTAGACAAAAGTATTATTCCTATCAGAATAAAAGAAGATATGAGGCTTACAGATGTCCCGGGTGGACTGGTAATTCCTAAGAATACAATTGTTTATGGAAGAATATCTTTAGGCGAAGACCGTATTAATATTGATATTGAAAGTTATAAAAAAGATAATGTTCTTTATCTGTTAAACTTTAGAGTTTACGACTATGATGGAAGAGAAGGTATTCATATGAATAATCATTCCTGGCTTAAAATACCATCAACAGTTTCGAAAGATGTTTTTGATTACGCCATTGAAAGAGGAACAAATGCAAACGGTTCTATTTTAGGAGGTAATAATACTGGGATTGATTTAAAAGAGGCCAGAAACCTGGCAATTTTATCAGCTGGGAAAGAAATCAGCAAAGAAGTATTTGAGAAAAAAAGAGTGTTTTTACCTAAAAAATACCAATTATGGATCAATATAAGAGCATCCAATAATAACTCTGTTTCTAACTAGAGAAGTCTTATAAAATGGTATTAAGAATTATTTCCTAAGATTATGAAAGATATAGATATCAAAAAAATATTTAACATATTAGCTGTAGATGATGATTTGCTAATTAGTAAAAAAGGAGATGTTGGCCTGGTCTATAAGGTTATGCTTCCTCAGATATATTCGCTTGATAGCGAGCAGATTGAGCAGATTAGTGTAATTTTCGACAAAGTAATCAGATCTTTACCTGCCGGAACAATTTTGCAGAAACAGGATTTCTTTTTTGTAGATTCCATCACAGAACATGTATCTGAGAGTCCTAATTTTTTATCAGCAAGTGATAACAGGTTTTTTCATGAAAAGCCGACTATGAGCCATGAGTGTTATCTTACAATCATAAAGGATTCTAAAAGTAAAGTAAGTATACTTAATAATTCCAGTCAGTATAATAAATACTTAGACGGAATAGATGATTTTATCAAGGCAGTAGAATCGAGTCTTTCATTTTTAACAAAGGAAAGCTTTTTCACTGTGGAAAGATTGAATAGTGATCAGATTATTGCTCTTTTAGGAAAATATTTATCTCTTTCGAAAGAAGGAGAGACTAACCTGAGAGATATGTTTTTTGATAGGAACTTGCAGGTAGGAAATAAATTCGCAGAATTGTATACCATTTCTTCTAATAATCAACTTCCTATTACCATTAATAGTACCATCAAAAGTATTGAATATTCTACTCCTAAAACTGATTTCAGAATTCCTTTTATACAGCCGGTATCTACAGGGCTGGATGTAAACCATATCTACAATCAGGTCATTTTTATTGAGGATTCAGAAAAAGTTTTTTCTTCCCTGAAGACCAAAATGAATCAATTTAAAAGTATGGCGATACTTTCAAGAGAAAATCAGGTTACTTACCAACAGGTAGAAGATCTGGTAGAAGATGTTTTGGAACGGGAATTAACATTTATTTATCAGCACTTTAGTGTGATCGTCTGGAATGTTTCGCAGAAGAAATTAGAGAATGACGTCAACTTATTAGAAAATGCTTTCAGGGATTTAGGAATTACGCCTTATCAGGTTAAGTATGCCTTAAAGGAATTGTATATGAATAATTGTCCTGGGGCACCTGCTTATATTTCAGAGAATCATAAATTTATTGGTATATCCGAGCAAACCTCTTCATTATTGAATTTTGAGTCCTATTACGAGAGTAATAAAGACGGAATTCTTTTCTGTGACCGTAAAAATGAATCTCCTTTACGTCTTGACTTATGGGACGAACCTGTTAAAAAGGGAATCATCGTGAACCGAAACAGATTAATTTTCGGGCCTTCAGGAACCGGGAAGTCATTTTTGATCAATCATATTGCGAGTCAGTATTATGAGCAAGGTCACCATATTGTAATGATAGATATAGGAAACTCCTATAAAAAGCTATGTGAATTGGTGGAGGGTGTTTACTTTACGTATGACTTAAATTCACCTTTACAATTTAATCCTTTCTATTACTATGACGAAGATGAAATTAACATAGATAAGAAAACCTTCCTGCTTTCACTGATCTTTTTCTTATGGAAAGGAGAAGAAGGAGCTTCCAGAGAAGAAAAACAAATACTGTCCAGCTATCTGGATCTTTATTACGAACATGTCGTCAAAAATGGTATTTTTCCTTGTATGTCTACTTTCTATGAGTTTATATCAGAAAATACAGCTGTTGAAGAAGAATCAAGTTATTTTGATAAAGTCAGCTTTAAACTCTCTCTCAAAGATTTTTATGACGGACATTATAAAGATATACTCAATGCAGCAGAACCTGCGAACCTGATTCATGAGCGTTTTATTGTATTCGAAATGGACAATATCAAAGACCATCCTATACTATTCCCTTTAGTTACCATGTTGTGTATTAATCTGGTGATGACTAAGATTCAGAAGATTCCCGGAGAGAAAAAATCAATATTTATAGATGAGTGTTGGAAACCTATTTCTAAAGGTGAAATGGCGGAGTTTATTAAATACTTGTATAAGACCGTTCGTAAGTTTTATGGAGAAGTTGCTATTGCAACTCAGGATTTGGAAGATATTTTAGATACTGCTGCGGGCCCTGCCATGGTAAATAATACAGACACCTTGATTATGCTCTCCCATAAAAAGAAAATGGCATCTAAAGATAAGTTTTCCAAATATTTGTCACTCAGTGAATCTGATCTTCAAAAACTTTACTCTACAGACAAAGGAGAAGTATATGTTAAAGTAGGAAGTATGTCTAATGTATATAAAGTCAAAGTATCCCCCGAAAGATATGCATGTTATTCTTCCAATGCTGATGAAAACAAAATAATCAGGGGTATATACGAAGCAAAAGGAAACATGTCTGTGGCTATTAATGATTTTATTGATTTAAATTCTCAAAAGAAATGAAAAAACACATTGTATTATTTATTCTATTTTTTATGTGCTCTCAGGGATCTTTCGCCCAGGAAATATTGGAGCCTTTATCTCAACGCCAGGCAATTGAAGTTTCAGATGTGAAAACAACACACATTATTTTTGATGAAAAAATAAAGTATGTGGATGTGGGATCTACTTATTTCGTTGCAGATACCATTGGAAATATGCTAAAATTAAAGCATACGGGGGAAGAGCTGAATGATCCGAAAAGCCAACAGGCAAATCTTACGGTTATTAACGGTAAAGGAAGCTATTATTCTATTGATATGGGGTACAACAGAGACCCGAATATTACAACGTATAAGGCAGTGGAAACCCTTACTAAGATAGATTATTTTGCAAAGGAAAATATCAACAAAATTGAAAAGGAAGAAAGAACAGCACAAGATCTTCAGGAATTGTGTATGTTATCTGAAAATGCTCCTTCTACCGTAAAAATTAAAGATAATAATGATGGATTGAACCTGACTTTAAATGGAATCTATTACAGAAATTTTCAGAATAAAATTGTCTTACGCGTAGAAATCTATAATACCTCTAAAATCACTCTGGATATAGACCAGATTCTTTTCAGATCAAAACTTAAAAATAATAATGCGGCAAAGAAAGATTATGTATATCAGGAGAGAATACTGACACCGGTAAAATCCTGTGGCGACCAGCGAAATATAAAATTGGGTGAAACAAGAGTTCTTACCTTCATCTTTGATAAGTTCACCTTAAACGAAGATGAGATATTGAGTCTTGAAGTAGGGGAGCATGCCGGAGGCAGAAGCGTAAATATCCGCATTCCCAGAAAGAAGCTTTTATTTCCGGAATACATATAAATATATTCAGTTATGAAATATCTGATTCTGTTATTCCTGTTTTTTTCACTACAGTATAAGGGACAGTTACCCTACATTGATCCCATAGGTTTAGTGGAGAGAATCATTGAGAAAAAAGGCACTGATGATTATGAAAAAGCTACAAAAAAAAGCTTAGATGAGCTGGCTCAGATTGAGGTTGTTAATGAAATTGAAAATTCGGCCAGAACTACGATCTCTAAAAAGGATCTTATCAACTTTTCCAAGTACTCCAACGTTTGCAAGCCTTACCTTAATCCTGTTAAAAAAAGCAAGTGCAGAAAGAAGCTGGAATATATTAAAGCCGCAAACAGCATATTAGAAGATGCATTTATAGCAGGAGTAGGAATAAAGATTAACCGCGGAAACAGAGAAAAGCTGGATGAAGGATTTATAAGTACCTTAAATTTTCTGACTAAGGAATTGGATGAAATGAAATATGAGGCGGAACAAAGCAATCTATTCTACAAATTAGGTCTTATACCTAAGTAATTTCATTTATATAATAAGTTTTAACAATATAGTATTATGAGAGCATTACCATTTTTGTTTTTTTTCACATTTCAGCTATTTTCAGCTCAGTTTGTACATGTTGCTATTCATTTGAATAATACAGATTCAGATACAAGACAAAAGCTTGTGGAAATTCTTGGACACACTGCTGCAAGAGCTATACAGCTGAAGCTCCAAAATGATTACCTGGAAGAAATGATTAAGAATGATGAAGAATTTTTAGAAAGGAATTATAAAAAGTCCAGCAAATTTGATAAGCAAAATAGTTTTATTATTAAGTCTTTAACTACCGGGGCTTTAGGGGTCGGACCTGTTATATTGAACAAGTTTAAAAAACTTCCTTATATAACCAATGTTAAGAATGATTATTTACAATCTTTAGCATTAGATAAATTAGTTCTTCTTGCTCTCCAAAATGTTGATGCCTCAAAAATTAAAGCGTCTGAAAGACAGGAAATCTATAGAGTTCGTGATCTGTTGGTAAGGGTATATTCTAAAAATGATAAGGACGTTTTTGGTATTATGACTTTGCCTGCTTTGGCACTTCTGATACAATCTAATCCGGATCTCATCCAATTGATCAAGAACCTTGAAATTGTATTTTAGTTTTCTATCAACTATAAATTTATTCCAATATGTACAGGTTTTTAATAGTAATGTTATTATTTACTTCAATAAGAACTTATTCCCAACCGTTTGCCAATAATCCTATTGGCCCAATCTCGGATGTACCTTCGAACCTTGGATCAGCTGCAATTATTGTAGAAAATATTTTTTTAAAAGAAAGAGAAGAAACAACAGAGAAAAGGACTAAAGATTTTGTAAAAGAGTATAGAAAAAGGCTTCTATATTATGGAGGTGCTGCCTGGCTTTCTACAGTAAATGGCATTATCAATAATGTCAAAGACAGAGCCCGTAAACTTAAGGAAGATAATGAAAAACTTTCTTTCCTGTTTTATTCAAAAAAGAAAGAGAATAGAGTGTATTTACTTTCAGCAGATAACCAGATTGAGAATATGTCTTCAAATTTCTTAAATGGTGAAAAGCTTACCATTCTGGGCGAAAAAATTAATCTGTATGAAGAATTAAGGGCATCCCTGTCTGCCATTAACCGGGAACTTGATAGAGTAGATGATAATATAAAACAGAGTAATCTCAAGAAGAAATTAGTTCAGCAATTTGTTAAATAAAATAGTTAATATAAATTTTTCAGAGTCATGAATATACTATATTTTGATTTCAGATCATTTGGTGTTAAGATATTTTTCGTAGGATCATTATTATTGTCTGTAATCTTCAAAGCTCAGATTGTCATTAATTTAACTTGGAGTTGGTCAGCTAATGATCTTCTGTCAAAGGAGCTGTATAAAGATATTGTTTCAGCACATCGGAAACTGGAAGGGTATGCCATAGCGAAAAGTGCTGTTGTTGCAAGAACAAAGGATATTTATATAGAACCTAACAAGGAACTTACCCGTATTTCATCTAATTTAACTTCAAAAAAAGACGATATATTAAAATTCGTATCCAAAACAAGTTATAGTTATATAGAGGACAAATATCCGATAGTGGCTATTTCGCCTCTTTCAAGTGGTAAACTGTCAAACCTTTTAGTAAGAAGAAGATTCAAAAAGAAATATGATTCCGAGAAAGAGAACATTACAAACTATCTGGATACAACCAACTATATTCCTGAAGGAGAGCGGTTACGTTTAATTCAGCAGGCATTAGATAAAGTAATAAGAGTAACACTTGAAGATGAAAACTATTAAATACCTATCTACATTCCTCTTTCTTTTTAGCTTTAGTTTTTTTTATACGCAGACATGGTCTTTTGATATTACCGATTATGTAGTTGCAGGAACCAAAACTGGAATTGCTGCAGGCTTAGGGGGAGAAATTGCCCTAAAGGACGAACAGAATAAGTTGCTGGAAAAACTTATAAAGCTGGAAAAAGAGATTGATGATAAAAAGAGTGTGGCAAACATCAATAGCCTTGCGCTTGCTGCTGCTTCTATCGCTACGATTGAGACGACCAAAAAAGATATAAAAAATATAAAAAAGGTCATTAACATCATAAAGTTCAATCCATTATTTCTTAAACATTCATTACTAAGGAAATATGATGAACTGATCATTGAAGACAGATATTTAGATGAAGCCCAATCTGACTATTACAGATACTTAGCATCAGGAATTCTTTCCGGAGGTGTGGGGCAGGTTTATACTGTTTTCGGAAAGCTGCTAATAAGAATTCTGAAAATCAAAGCCACAGTTTTGTCTATCAAGAAAGATATTGAATCCTTATCGGTTATCAATAAAGTACTATTAAATAATTAATAATAACATCTGTAAAATACAAAGTTATTGATGGTTAAAAACGACAAGCTAAATGACAATAGATGAAATTTTAAATCAGTATAGAACAATTCTTAAAACCAGATTTGATCTTTATATTAACGAGTCGAAACCCTATGTTCTTCTCATAGCGGTTACATTTACTTTTGTTTTTGTGGGGTATAAAGTAATGAAAGCAATGGCTGATCCGGATGAAAAAATTGGGCGGGATACGCTTTTAAGGCCCATCCTCACGCTTATGGCGATTACATTATATATTCCTCTGGTCAAATTATTATTATTTGATACGGTAGATATTTTATCAGATATAGTAAAACACGGAGCCTATAAAGTGACAGGACGCAGCGCTGCTGATTTTGAACAGGCCTTTCAAACTTCTATTACCCATGTGCAGGGAACAGGGGCAGATGGAAACGGAGTCTATGATGTCCTGCAGATCAATCCCTTTTTAGAACTTCTCCATATCATTATTTACTTTTTAGCTTCTGTTGCAGGAGGATATATATTATTGAGACAATTATTGATGATATTTGTTTATTATGTTCTGGGGATATTTGTTTTGCCTTTTTCTCTTATTGTATCTAATGAAAGGATTCTGAAGTCATGGTTCTTTGGCTTTTTGTCTATACTGCTATGGGAACCCATATTAACGATTCTAAAAGTAATGATCGTTCTTTTGCCTGTTGATAAGACAGAATTTACGAATGTCCTGCTTTCTATTGCTCTTCAGCTTGTAATGATATTTATGGTATTAAAAGTTCCCCATTTCGCTAATCTTTTAGTAGATCCGGAATCTGGTAATAAATTTGGTAATAAGACTGGTTCTGTTCTGAGAGGTTTGCCCGGGAAAGCTTTCAATGCATTAAAATCTAAATAACATAGCTCCGGATGAGATGTATTTAGGCTGGTTATTAAAGTTTTTTTTATGAAAAATTTTATAAATACGTCTATAATTATATAACAATTCAAAAAACACGAATGGAATGACTGAGAATACTTTTAAAAATACTGCCTGCGAAATTTTATATTCATTGCTCCCAACCAGACTTTCTGAAGCCCGGTTGAATTGGATGAAAACTGTGATGTTATTTGAAAATGAGGATCTTTTCTTTCTAAATTTTGGATTGATCCCTCGTATGATTCCATCCGATTCACCGGAATGGGAGCCATCCGAAAAAATCATCCTTGAACAGCTGTATCCAGGTCTTACCTCCGGCCAATGGAATCTGCAGCAGCTTTGCCGGTGTTTATTGATGGCTCATATCCCTGAAGATCAGAATGTAATCATCATCAAACAACTGACTCAATCTGCAGACATTGGCGAGCTTACCTGTATTTACAAAGGAATATTCTTTCTGGAAAATGCTTTTGAATTTGTTCCTCTTGTTGAAGAAGGCCTCAGAACCAATATGACTTCTGTTTTCGATTCTATAGCGCTTTTAAATCCTTTTGCTGCCAAATACCTGCCTCTGGATTCCTGGAACCAGCTTGTTCTTAAAGCATTGTTCATGTGGCGTCCACTTTACAGGATTACTAATCTGGATCTGCGTAAAAACGAAAAGCTGGCTTTCTTAGCTACTGATTACATTCATGAAAGGTGGGCTGCCGGAAGAGCAGTATCCCCGGAGATCTGGCGATTGATGGATGGGTTTCTTAATAAAGACGTAACAGCATGCTTATTAAAAGTTATCGAATTTGGTGACCCACTTTCAAAAAATGCAGCTATCATCTTACTCAGAGAAAATGCTTCCAATACCTGCAATAATATATTAAGACCCATAAATACCACTTTATGGGACTATATCGGAGAGCAATATTACATTCAAAATAAATGATATAAAATCTACTGAGAGTAGAATAATATCACGGTTTTCAAGATTTATCAATTATGGCTTAGATCTTTAATGAGTCCATGAATATTTTAAACTAATAGGAACAGGATTTTTTTCTTTAAAGTTTTGATTTATAACTACAATAGTGTAGGTTTAATTGGACAGGGAATGTGTTAATCGGTTAACCAAAAAAAATAAATTTGTTAGAAGATACATAGGATAAAAATATTTATAGAGTAATTTAAAATTTTTTAATTATGATAGATAGAATAGTAATTTTAGGAGACAGTATGTCAGACTTTGGTATTAAAAAGAATACCCTTATGGGCATGGTAGCAAGGGCTGCCGGTGCGATGCGTGTTAATGCTGTGGGACGTTTCAGTGACTCAAAAAACTGGGGCGACTTTATTTCGGAATGGTCCGGTATGGAGAGTTTGATAGATGGTAAAGATAAGAAACAAACAGATGCCTTAACGGCGAAACATCTTTCTCTGAAAGAGTCAACTCATGGAAGCCCGGATAACAGATTATCTTTCGTAAACTATGCGGTAGGTGGTGCAGTAGTTAATGAAAGGGAAAAGCTGGCACACAAATTAGCACTGACCACTATACTGGAGCAGAAAGAAAAGTATTTCAAAGAATTAGACAGTGATACGTTTAAGGCTAAAAATACAATGCATATTGTCTGGATTGGTCTTAACGATACGGTTACCGATGGTAAAGACGCTTCAAAAATGAAGGAAATCGTTGCTCAGATCAAAGGTATGACTGATGAGATTCGTGATCGTGTTGCTAAGGATGGAGGCAAAGCCTATTTTATGGTGGTCAATAATCCTGCTCCGGTAGAAGCTGTACGTTATGTTAAAAAACCAAATGATCCGGCTGCACTTAAAGCCCAGGAAGCTACTTTGGAGTTTAACAAACATCTCAAAGAAGCATTTCCCAATAAATATGATGATACGATGGTGGTTGATATGTATGAAGCACTTAAAACCAACCTGTATAATTTACGCCTCATAAAAGCTGCACAGCACCGCGGAAGAAAAGTAAAATTCAACGAGTCGGAGGACAATATGGATACTTCTCTTGCAAATACCCTGAAAGAATTTAAAGAAATATATAAGGATAAAGGAGGTAATGAAATATTTGATGAAATCCAACCGCTTTTACATAAGGCACTTGGAGAGGATAATGAGATTACACTTCACAGGGAAGTGGGTGATTTAATCATTAAGAAACTGGCTGAAGGTAACAAATCTGCTGAAAAGCTGGAAAGCATAAAGGCTGTTAAAAATGCATTAATGGCTACCGGAACATATCCAAGCCAGATCGAATTTGTAACAAAATATTACGAACAAATCAAACCCGAAAAACATAAGGAAGATATTGCGAAACTTCAGGGAGAACTTGATAAAGTATTTTCACAAAATCTTGTGAAACAGCTGGATGATAATTTAAATATAGCCAACACCGGACTATATGATACGGTTGGCTCTATATTGAATGACGGACTTAATAAAGGAGGACAGAATAGAGATAACAGTACTTTCAGAAAATTATTAGATAATGTAACCGCTAATAATCTGGGATTTGTAGCGACATCGGATGGAGCACACCCTACTGAGGCAGCTTACAAAGCGATTGCTTTAACTATGGCCTCTCACCTTATTCAAGGCTTTTCTGTTTTGCCAGGCCCTGATTTTATAAAGAATGCACAAGACGCACTCGTTGAGGCTGAGATTTTTGAGAATAAGGTAAATATTCCACTTGCCCGTTCCAATGATAAATCAGACCTTAGTAAATTTACTACCCCTACTGTGAAGGCAAATCCAAAGGCGGCAGCTCTTTCTGCTGAAGCCTTAAGACAGCAGCAGCAAAAAGGTATAAAACAAGAAAAACCTACTACTAAGACGCATCATACAAGCCTTTAAAGGTAATATAAAGCGATTTGAGAGATTCATTTAAGTTTACAGCGTTAATGTTCAACATCAAGTATACTTAGAATTTAAGTGGTACATGTTATTATTAACGTTGTAAACTTTTATAATTATTAGTTTAAAAACATCCATCTCAACTTTAGAGTTTACCTATTTCCGGCTATTTCAGCAAATGACAAGCCATAGGAGATGATATGTAGCTTAGAAGGGTATTAAAACCAAGATCATATAACAGTTCTTTAAAACTTTAATATATATAACATGCCTAAAACAGAAAACGAAGAACTAAACGAACATTTAGAGAATGTAAAAAAAACTGGTTCTCACGCAAAACAAACAGATTTTCACGATAATATTGATTCCAGAAATGAAAACGAAAAGAAACGCAGCTCTCCAATAGAAAAACCTCAGAAGGGAAGAGGCTTGAGGTTCCTAGATTCTGTTGCGAAAAACGGTTCTTTTATTAAGAAGGCTTTAAAAGCTACCGGGATTGGATTAGCTGTAGGATTTGGACTTGCATTACTTTTTCCACCATTAGGAATTGCAGTCATGGCCATTTCTGCAATAGCAGGTGTTGCAGCCATCGGAGGGAAAGTAGCATACAGTTATGCCAAAGCAAAAGAGGAAAACAGGAATCATAAAGAAAGTACTGAACCAAAGGCTGAAATACTTCGCGAGATTGTTAAAGAGTTAATGGAAGAAAAATTATCAAAAGATAAAGAAGAAACTCAACAACAGGAAAAAAAGAACGGCAGTAAGGATGATCTGAAACAGTATAATGAAACTGATAATAGACGTGAAGCTGGAAAATCTGCAATAAAAAATACTAATGAATCCGGATTGGCAATGTTTACTAAGCCATTAAATAGCCCTAATCCTGATATGAAACAATCTGCTGCTGCTTCAAAACCTAAAGTACAGCAGAAAGAAACGCAGAGTACTGGTAAAAATATGGGAATGAGACGCAATACAATGTAATGTATGTAATAAATTATCTTATGCAGTGAAATGCTTGTATAGAAGGATAAAAACTAAATTAATGGTAAGTGAATAGTTTAATGAGCATGTTAAATAGTAAAAATTTTCTTTCATTGTTTTTTTTTAGTTTTTTAGTACTGTATGGTACTGAATATAAAAATGTTGCTTCAATGCGCCAGGAAGGTGAAAATTACCAGAAGGTGGAATTCACCGAAATAAGAAGACTGAACTCTAATAATGATCTCAATCAATATACGATCATAACCTCCTCAAAAGAGATAAAAGAACTTTATAAGAAATTCAATGATTCCAGATATTCTAAATCTGCACCCATACCTGTTTTGGACGAAGGTGAATATTTTCTGGTCTTACGGCCCAAATTGAAAAATATTCCCTACGGAGATGTTGAAATAAAAAAGCTGGAAGCAAACGGATCCATACTAACTGTTTTTTACAAAGAGGTGAAAAATCTGGAATATGCAGAAAAAAAACAGTCGAATCCTGTCCTGATCCTCAAAATCCTGGACAACCCCAAAAAAATTAAATTAATTTCAATTTAAAATATAATGAGAAAAAAACTATTATTTCTTACGAGCCTTGTACTTCTTTCAGGTACAACTGCAGCCCAACACAATATGTGGAGCAGAAACAGAGATAATACGGTGGAGAAATCAAGAGAAAGAAACGTAAGAATTTCAGAGTATCAATTAGTAAGTTTGAATACAGAAGAACTGAAACTTCAGCTTACTATGGCTCCTGACAGAAATAGACTTACTTCGGAAAAAGGTATTCTGATGAAATTCCCTAATGATCGGGGAACATTTGATACCTATGAAGTATATGAAGCATCCACAATGCATCCGGATCTGCAGGCAAGATATTCTGAAATAAGATCTTATGTGGGAAAAAAAGTAGGAGAACCTGATACCAATATCAGATTTACTTACGATCCGTACTTTGGATTGAATGCAGTAGTGAGAGGTAATAAAGGAACCTATTATATCGATTCCTATTCTGAGGACAATAAAACCTATATGGTATATGACCGTAAAAATGCTACCTCACAAAGCCGCTTCGGCTGTTTGTTTAAAGGGGATTCTTCCTTAAGTGAGCTGGCCCCAAATATACAGGGAAAAACGGTTGCAGATGGCTTGATGCGCAGATACCGTCTCGCGATCACTACTACAACAGAATATACGGCTTATGCAGCTCAGCAGGCTGGTGTAGGAGCCGGAACTGATGCCCAAAAAAAAGCAGCTGTACTTGCTGCAGTTAATTTGGCAGTAGCAAGGCTTAATCAGGTATTTGAAAATGAAATTTCCGTATCTCTGCAGCTTGTACCTGATACAGATCTGTTATTTTTTACTTCTGCAGATACCTTTAATGCACTGGATGCTGGCCAGATGATTGATGAAAATGTTGTAGTGACCAATAATATAATTGGTACTAATAATTATGATCTGGGACATTTATTTTTTCAGGCCACTCAAGGAAATGATAATGGCTTGGCATATACCCCATCAGTATGTAGCAGTGTAAAAGCGGGCGGAGTTACAGGTTCCGCAATTCCTGTGGGAGATCCTTTTGTCATTGATTTTGTAGCCCATGAAATGGGGCATCAGTTTGGAGCGAATCATACACAGAATAATAACTGTAACAGAAATAATAATACTTCAGTAGAACCTGGAAGTGCAAGTTCTATTATGGGATATGCAGGAATCTGTTCTCCAAATGTACAGAACAACAGTGATGCATATTTTCATGCCGTGAGTATCCGTGAAATGTACACAAGAATTACCGGAGCAGGAAACTGTTCGGTAAATACAGCGACAGGAAATAATGAGCCGACTGCCAATGCAGGACCGGACAGAACAATCCCTATGGGAACCCCATTTGCCTTAACAGGTCTGGGGACTGATCCTGACGGGGATGCTATTACCTACAATTGGGAGCAAATTGATTTTGGTGCGGCTACAATGCCTCCAAGAGCAGAAAATATACAAGGGCCTATGTTCAGATCGCTGTGGGCTTCCACATCTCCAACAAGATATTTTCCAAAGCTTTCAACCATTGTTGAAGGATATGATTCCACCATTATTACAGCTACAAATCCTAAATCATGGGAAAAATTGTCTACTGTAGCAAGAACTCTCAATTTTTCTTTATTAGTAAGAGATAATAAACCGGTTGGCGGACAGACGGGACGTGATGATATCCAGCTGACCGTATCTACTGCTGCAGGCCCCTTTACCGTAAGCTCTCAAAATACTACAGGCGTTGTATGGGACATAGGCACGCCCCAGACGATTACTTGGAATGTTGCCAATACCAATGCAGCTCCTGTAAATACAGCTAATGTTACGATCTTACTTTCTAAAGATGGAGGGCTTACCTTCCCATATACGCTTGTAGACAGTACCCCCAACAATGGTTCCTATACATTTAATGTTCCTGGAGGTCTGGGAACGAGTTCTACGGCAAGAATTATGGTTAAAGCTATTGATAATGTATTTTTAAATGTAAATACCACCAATTTCACGATCAATTCTACATTGGGAATCAGTGAAACTGAAAAAGCTGAAGCAGGAGTAAAAATTTATCCGAATCCTTCAAAAGGAATTTTCACGATTGAAACCGAAGCGTCGAATGGTATGACATACAGTGTTTTTGCAATGGACGGAAAGCTGATCAATGTAAAAAAAGAGCTTAAAGGTAAAAAAATCCATGAAGAAATTAATTTATCTTACCTACCTTCAGGGGTTTATATTGTTCAGGTAGAAAAAGACGGACAGAAGATTTCAAAGAAGTTGATTATTAAAAGGTAGTAATTGACTTTACTATAAAAGATCTTACTGTGTAATGATAATGATGAAGAAGCTTAAAAAGACGATACATTAAAGATACAGCCGATAAAAAAACAGATCATTTTCGATCTGTTTTTTTTTACTTAAACCTTGGCTGTATGCACGTAGCATTGCTTGCAGTACAATATATCTATCTTTTTACTATATCTGAAATTCGTCAGAACGGGGTGTCAATTTTACAGATTCTATAATCATGAAAGCAGAGTTTTTTCAATTCAAACGGATCATTTTCATTATTTCGGTAACTCCTTCTTCTTTTAAAATTGCATAATGGTCAAAAGTACTTTCAAAAAAATCAATTTTATTGATAGAATTTATATTATTTTCAATAAATGAATCCTGGTCACCTGCCGCCTTAATATGGATAACCTCAGTGTTAAGCTTTTTATTTGACAGATCATTATAAACAAAGTGGAACGTACGCTCCACAATATGGGTTATTCTTCTAATACTATCTATCCCCAGATCTGCATTTTTCTGATTGATGAAATGAATAAAACTTTCCCTGTCTTTGCATTTTTCAAGGCAGTTTTTTATTGCTGTATCCTCAATACTACGAGTAAATACAGAATATAAAATGGTAATAAAATAGGGATCATCGAAGGAAATACTTTCCTGCTTTCTCTCATGGATTGTTCTATGATTGGGGGAACCGGGAGCAATCAGTATTAGCTTGTTAATCGTATCATTCATTTTTTCCAGTTGAAAAGCGATTTCATAGGCAAGCTTCGCACCAAAAGAATATCCTGCTAAGGTATAAGGGCCTTCCGGATACCTTTCCTTTAATACCTTAATATCCTCCAAAGCCATTTCTTCTAAACTCGTATAGGGAATTTCATTACTATTCAGCCCATAAGCCTGAAATCCATATACTGGAGTAGAAGAAATTTCTTTTCCCAGCGCTTCCAGGTTTAAAGGGTAACCCCCTAATCCCGGCCAGCAAATGACAGGTTGTGTTCCTGTGGCTTTATTAAGAGAAATCATTCTTGAACTGCTTGTGATATGGGTATTCTGAATAACAGCTTCAGATAACGATATAATATTTCTTGCTTCAAACAAAATCTGGACAGGAAGATTGCATTTTAATTCTTTATTAATCCTGTTAATTAATAATAGGGCAGAGAGTGAATTTCCTCCTAATTCAAAAAAATCATCTTTTACGGAAATCTTATCAATCTTCAAAAGATTTTTCCACAGATCCAGCAAATGAAACTGAGTTTCATTGTTAGGCAAAACAAATGGAGTAACACGATGATTAATTATTTCCTGAGCGTTATTTTGAATTTTGATAAGATCAATTTTTCCATTGCTTGTTCTCGGTAGGGACTGCAGAATAACAACCCTGCCGGGTAACATATAATCCGGTAAAAATGAGGCAAGATCCTGTTTAATAATTTCTGCGGGGCCTGCCATATGTACAGTATCTTCTTTCATCCCTCTGGAGTATTTTTGCTCAAGAGATATCTTTCCTCCTAACGCAAAATAAATTCCCGTCTTATCGTTCAGTTTAAGTATTTTTTTTATTTTCTTCGCTGCTTTAAGATCATTTCCACTTTTTGAACTATAGCCCGAAGATACAAAGCCCATCATTTGATCATTCATTTGAAAAATCTGCAGGAGTCTTCCCAATTCTATATACTGATCCCATGTCTCCACATGATTCAGAAAGCATACACCGATTTCTGCATTTTCATATATTCGTTGATTAATAGCAATAACATCGTTTTTTTCTATTTTTTCATCCGAAAGTGCGATCAATTCTCCATTGATATATTGATAAATCCCCTTATTCTCCAAGGTTTCTTTATTAAATTGAATCAGAATTTCAATCGCAATATTATCCTTCTCTTTTTTGCTGTCTGCTTTTATGATTGGAAAAGATCCCAGATAATAATCCTCCTTACGGCATCCAAATAATTTTTCTTTGGAATGATCTATTTCTTCACTATAATATCCTTTTCCGATACATTGTTGAAATTGCATTAAAACATTGTCAAAGACACCAATGATGTGCCCCGTCTCAAACTCGAGAACTTCTTTGATATTATTTTTATAAACAGACTCAATAGTGCTCTTTTTTCCTATAAAATGAAGAGTAATAGGGGATTTTTCATTATCTGAACATTCTTTATATTCATCAATGAGGAATAAAGCATGCATAACAGGATGGTAATAATAAAAACCATTTTTCAAGCCCTTCATATTAGCAATCTCTAGAAAAATCTGTGTGGCATATAAGGCACCAGGTGAAGCATAACTGTATTTTGGAAGTACTCTTTCCTCACTGTAAAAAGCTCCGAAATATCGCATTATATAGCTGAAATCCTGAAAACTCAGGTCTTTATATGAAGAAGGAACAAACCTGTCAGTTTTACTGGTCAGAATTTTGTTAAGGCAATTCAAAACCTGTTCTTTGTTAACATTACCGCCTTCAAATGACCGATAGCTTTTCCTTGCGAAAACCTTTTCAGTCTGAAAACTATCCGAATAATATCCTGGAAGTTTTACAGATTCTTTCCCGGTAAGTTCTTTATCGTTCTTGCATCCGGCATTGGATAATTGGGCCTTTATCTGAAGTTGATCCGATTTGGAGGCGTGATGGTGTGCATTTTCTACTCCTTGATCCATTAGAGCTGCTTCATTTGGATTCAATTCTATGAAAGCAATCAGCTGCTGTGCCGAATTTGAAGTGTTTTCGGACATGATTACTGCTGCATGACGTACCCATGGATGCTTTTCAATATTAATCTTTATTTCATCCAGTTCCAGTCTGTATCCCCTTAATTTTACTTGATTATCCAATCGTCCGGCAAAGTACAAATTCAGGTCTTCATCCTGAACTACTAAATCTCCGGTTTTATAATAATATTGATCGTCAATTGTAACAAATCGTTCAAGGGTTTGCCTTGTATTCTTATAATATCCGTTTGAAACCTGTATTCCTGAAATATAAAGTTCTCCTGTTTCTCCATTTGAACAATGGTCGCCCTTCTTATTTAGCAAGATAAAACTGTGATTATTTACAATATTACCAATAGGTATAGCATCTTTATAGTTTTCGATACTATCTTTTACAAGTGTATGAGAGCTAATATTTATTGTACATTCTGTAGGACCATAAAGATTAGTGATTTTAGCATTGGGAAGCTGCTTAAAAATGCTCGCAGCTAATTTCTTGGTTAATGCCTCGCCTCCGCTGAAAATATATTTTAATGTTTTACAGTCCCCGAAAAAATCATTTTCTGTAAGTGCCTGAAGTAAAGTGGGAACGCCCTGCAAAGTATTGATCCCATATTGTTTTATCATGCTCGTTATTTTTTCCGGATCTTTATGAATCCCGACAGGGCCTATTACAACTTCACTTCCATTACATCCTGAAAGAATTTCCCATTGCGCTGCATCAAAACTAATAGGAGTTTTATGGAGTATTTTAGTAGAAAGACCAATATTATTCTGACTTTCTAGCCAGTTCATCTGATGAGATATATTCTTATGTTGTATCATAACACCTTTGGGACTCCCGGTACTGCCCGAAGTGTAAATGATATATGCCAGATCTTCTTCTGAGCTCCAAAAATCTAGTTCAGTATTGGTAAGTTTATATTCACTGAGAAAACTCTCTGCATCTTCTAAACAGATTATCTTTGTATTTCTCAAATTAAAAACGTGTAGTTTTTTTTGGCATTCTCTGCTTGTTAATATATAATTGATACCACTATTATCAATCATGTACTGCAGACGTTCTTCCGGATAATCAAGGGATAATGGGATATAAGATTTACAGGCCATTAAAATTCCCCAAATTCCTAAACACATTTCTGCCGATGGTTCCATATAAAGCCCAACAGGTTCTTTACATAAGGATAAGAGCCGTAAATACAATGAGATTTTAAGACTTTCGATACAGACTTCATTAAAAGTAAGCTCTTTTTGAGAGTCTCTTAAGTATATTTTGTCACTGTAATTCCTTTGTTGTGAAAAAAGGAGATAAGGAAGAGTGTCTTTTGAATAATTTTTTTTGAAATAGTTGCTATCCAAATAAGATTTTATTAATAAATTGTTGGAAGTAATAGTTCTGTTCATTACTAGGTTTAATTTTGAGTGGGTAGGTAATCGGAGTATTCTATTTTCCCATAACTCTGATCTTAAAATATCTCCTGAATTTTGATTATTTTCTGTTTTTTCTTGAGCTACAGGTTACGAAGGATGCACAATTTCTGAATGAAATTGATCATAGAGTTCTATTTTAATTTTTTGAAACAAAAAATGCTATAGAGCAATAATAGATTAGATCTCCTGCATATGAGAACAGGCAGGAGATCCGGTAATAATATTTAAGTTAAATCTGATTTCAATGTGAATCTCCCGTTTTTAATGGAAGATTTATAAATTTTATTCTATCTCTGTTAAAATCAGAAATTCAGGAATGCTCATCTTCTACAGCATCAGTTAGGCTCATAGAGTATATTCAGCAGAATAATAAAATTTAATTGTTATTAAAAATAATATCCAGCAGATGTTGGCAAACCTCTATGCTTTCAATGGTTGAATCTGATTGTAATTCACTAATGAAAATAGGTTTATTATGGTCATCCTTTGGTATAATTCCATGTGAGCCATTTACCAATGATGCATCCAGAGGTATTACATCCATAAGAGTCCTGAAGCCCAGTTTTTTCTGCAGGAGTTTAAAAATAATGATTGGCTTGATCATTGTTTTTGCAGGATCCAAAAAAAGCTCTGCAGGATCATAGCCTGGTTTTTTATGAATTTCAACAGTTCGTGCAAAGTCGGGAGCCTTTTTGTCTTCCAGCCAATAGTAATAAGTGAACCAGCTGTTCTCTTCTGCCAGAAGAATAAGATCTCCTGCGCGTTCATGATCCAGATGATATTCTTTTTTTTCATCATCAGTGAGTACTTTTGCAATATCCGATCTTTTTTCCAGAGAATTTTTTAATTCCGGAATGATGCTTTTATCTTTTACATAAATATGGGCTATCTGATGATCAGCGAGAGCAAATGCTTTGGATTCCCCGGGATCTAAAAGCTCACGGCCGTTTTCTTCCCTGATTTGTAACAATCCTTTGTAACGTAATATTCTATTGATATCTATAGGTTTGCTGACATTGGTAATCCCATATTCTGATAAGATGACGCATTTTACTCCATGACTTTCGTAGAACTCAATCAGATCTTTAACTACTTTATCGATGGCTTTTACTTCTTCATAGATTTCTTTAGAAGAGGAAGGAAATTTTTGACAGCAATAATCTAAATGAGGTAAATACACCAGATTTAGAGTTGGTTTGTACCAGGTGTACACTAATTTCGATGCATTGGCAATCCACTGGCTTGAACGAATGGTCGTTTTAGGACCCCAAAAATCAAAAAGAGGGAAGACTCCAAGCTGTTGCTGAAGACGCTTTCTAAGAAGAGATGGTTTAGAATAACAGTCCGGCTTTTTTTGTCCGTCGGCTCTGTACTGTGGACGTGGGGTAACAGTGAAATCAGCATCTGAATACATATTGTACCACCAAAATAAATTGGCACAAGTAAAATCAGGATTGATTTCTTTAGCCAGATCCCAAATTTTTGGGGACTGAACCAGCTTATTGGATTGTTTCCACATCTTTATCTCACAATCGATTCTATCATACCAACCATTACCTACAATTCCGTGTTCAGATGGCCATTTACCAGTTAGATAAGTAGCCTGGGCCGAACAAGTCAACGCTGGAATTACCGGTTCTATGATACTTAAATGCTTATTCTTTTTCATCCATTGACTGATAAATAAATCAGAATCTTGAAGTAGGGCAGAAGTAAGGCCTACCACATTAATAACAACTGTCTGCTGCATAGTATGTATTATATTCTTAAAGCTGTTTGTTCTTTATTTTACACATCGTATCAGTTACCCATTTAAGTTCTCTTTCTATAGATTCTGTGATATTGGTTTGGAAGTGATCCGGAAGAACGTCCCAGGTGTAGGTCTCTACCTCCAAATGCAGAGAACATTCTGTTGCATACCAATATCGGAGGGTATTGATAATTTCATTTTGAGTGGTACCCAACAATTCAAACCGATCAAGAAATATGGGAACATGGAAATGGGTACGCAATTCTTCAAACCGGGGAAGCCCCATTGAAACAATAGCTGGTCCAAGATCTTCAAATCGCAGGATACTTCCATCAGAATTTTTGATAACAGCCTGATGCAAATAAGTACTTTCATCAAAAGCAATCAGACAATCCTGAGCTTCTTTTACAGAAACTTGTTCAGAAATATTGAATTGCAGGGCTGCACTGATCTGTATTTTTCCGATCTTCAGACCATGATTTTCCATTTTTTTCAAAACATGTTCACTTTTTTCAAAGCCAACCGCAAAATGACAGACATCAAAACAAAGCTGAACATGTTCCCGGATGTGTTGCTGTGCTTCCGTAAAAGTGCATTTTAGAATGGCAGCGAGATTGTAAGCTCCTTCTTTGAGAAGATAATCTGTGAAAAATTGAATATACTCATCACTGGTTTCAATAATTCCGTCTGGTTCAGGCTCAATATTGAGATGCAGTTTCTTTTTGCAAAAGCGGTTTATTTTTACCATTAAGGCTGTAATTTCTACCAGATGCTGAGTAGATTTTTGTTTTACGGTGACTAAATCCTCGTCAGTCTTAAACCAATGTCTGTAAGATAATGGAGATGTTGAAATACTGCCTTCAATGCCGGAAGGCAGCAGTTCTTTAAGAATGCTTACCAGCAATACCGTATAATCGAATCTTTCTGTACTTGCCCAGTCCGGAAGATGAACACGGTCTTTAACCGGTTCACCATGAAAACTCCCATAGGGAAATCCATTGATGGTGTAGACATACATATTGTTCTTATGAAGCCATGATTTAAAATCTGAAAGTCTGTTCCCGCTCAGCAATTCTATTGCTGCCAGATTAGAAAGCCGCAGACCAATGCCAAAAGGCTTATCCGGGGAAATGTTCTTTTTAACCGGAATACAATAGGACTCTATATTAGAAAATATTTCTTCCCAGGATTCTCCACTGTGGATATTCGTACAATAACTTAAGTGACTATTGGGTGTAACTAGCATAATACATGTACAGATTGTGAATAGAAAGATAGATATTGAATCGAGTTGGCTATGGTAGTACTCAGGAGGGTATGTACTTCTTCACCTTTACCAATTTTAGACAATAGGGTAATGGTGAGCTCTCCTCCCAGATGTTCTCTGAACTCATCGATACCGGACAATATCTCATCAAAATGAGTAATTAAAAATGGATGTGTTATAGTAAAACCTAATGCAAGAAGGCAGTCCAGGATCCTATTTAAGCTATCCAGATCAATTTTATTAGACAGGTAAGAGTAGGCAGAATCAAGAGCAATTCCAATGGCAACGGCTTCACCATGTAAAAGTTCATAGTTGGTGATATGTTCCAGCTTATGTGCTACCCAATGACCAAAATCCAAAGGCCTTGAAGAACCATTTTCAAAAGGATCTCCATTTTTGGAAATGTGGTGTGCATGAAGTTCGGCGCAACGGAAGATTAATTCTTCCATAATGTCGATTTTTCCATTATTCAGAGCCAGAGCATGATCTTCTATCCAGCAGAAAAAGTTTTCATCTTTTATCAGTGCAACTTTTATAGCCTCAGAAATTCCGGATCTCCAGTTGCGGACATCAAGCGTTTTTAAAAAATCAGAATCATTAATTACTGCATAAGGAGGAGCAAATGTACCCAGGAAATTCTTTTTCCCAAAGTAATTGATGCCGTTCTTTACTCCAATTCCTGAATCATTTTGAGATAAAACGGTTGTAGGGATACGAATCAGCCTGATTCCACGGTGGGCAATAGCAGCCATATAACCCACTGCATCAAGCACAGCGCCGCCGCCTATAGCTGCGACAAAAGAATGGCGGTCAACTTTATTATCATGGATAAATTGAAGAATTTTTTCGTGGTTATCCTGATTGTTTTTTATGGCTTCTCCACCCTCCACAACTAAGAATTGTTCAGTCGAAATACCGATATGATAATGATTGAAATAATCAGTAATGGCATCTATAAGTTCAATATTGGAATCAGCAACCCCCTTATCTATGATAAAAACAATTTTACGCCTTTGATAATGATGTTCCTGTTTGATACTATTGATCAATGACAGATTGTCCAAATTAAAAATGGAACGGCTGAATATCACGTCATAATGAAAGGGAACCAGAAAGTTTTGTTGTATAGTTTTTTGATCGTTCATGTTGTGAAAAATAACTTATGTAACTGCAAATTTTTTTGATAATGTAGTGGATAACGGGAGCAGGATCAGTACAGGCAGGGCATGCAGTAAATCTGTGGAACCTGCAATATAGCTGGCATTAAGGAGAATAAGTGATAAGACACCTGTTTTTACAGCTATTTTAATATAATCAGGCTGGTTAAAACGAATAGCCAGGAGCTTGGCTAGAAAATTAACTGCTAACCAACAAAATAAAAGAGGCAGCAGGTTGAGAATTTTCAAACCAATCAGATTTCCGATAAAGGTATACAGGAAGATGAGCAGAAAATCCAGTAAAAAAGTCGAGAGGATCACTTTTTTATTGTTTCCATGGTTTTCTTTCTTTGAAATAAAAGTTACCCCTGTAATAAAGAGAGTGGATATAATGGCTATTAACCCGTTACTCCAAACCTCATTGTTGATAATACTGATACCCAGCAGGAGGTTGAATCCTCTGCATAATCCCATATTAAGAGAACCGGCAAAAAAATAATATTTACTTACTTTATTATAAAAAAGAGCCAGAATGCAGATGCTTAATGCCAGAAAACCACTTAATACCGATACTGAAAAGGCTGAAATAATGCCTACAGCAAACATGAAAATTCCCAGTATGACAGCTTCTTTTTTTGAAACCAAATGACGGGGAAGGATCCTTTCCGGTCGGGATATCATATCTGATTCCAGATCAAAAACATCATTGAAAACAATTCCTCCGCCATACAGACCGCTTGTTGAGATTACAAGCAAAAGGACATGAAGTAAAAGAGGATAATCCTGGTACTGATGAATCAATATTCCGGAAATTGCAACGCCTGCCAGAATATCAGATATGGCAGTAATAATATTGGCCGGGCGCAGTAAAGCAAATAAATAATATATTTTACCAGACATTGGTTAGTTTTTGATGATATTGTTAAAGGTGATTTCCTGTGATTCCTGACCTCTTAATATGCTGTTGCCTTCGAACAGGGAATCCTGTTGGATGGTCATTTCATTTGACCAGTCACTTTCATTCATCTGCCCGCTTTGTGAATAAGCCGTAAGAGCATTTTTGTAACAGGTTAAATGTACATCCTCTCTGGATATGCCTCTTTCAAGCATTAAATCTGCTGTTTTAGGAACAGATAACGGATCGCTTACGCCCCAGTCTGCAGAACTGTCTACAATAATCCTTTCAGACCCATACTGTTTTACAACTTCTACCATACGTTCATTGCCCATTTTTGTATTAGGATAAATAGTGAAGGCAGCCCAGTATCCGTTGTCCAAAACACATTTTGCTGTTTCTTCGTTGTTATGGTCTATTACAACCATGTTTGGACTTACTCCATGCTCTTTCAGTACATTCATACTTCTGATTGTACCGTTTTTTTTGTCCCTATGCGGTGTATGAACCATAATGGGTAAATTAAATTTTAGGGCCAGCTCAATCTGTAGTCTGAAATATTTGTCTTCAGCAGGAGTCTGATCATCATAGCCAATTTCTCCAATGGCAACAACACCTTCTTTGGCCGCAAATAAAGGCAGCAGGTCCATTACTTTTTCCGCCAAAGCTTCATTATTGGCTTCCTTAGAGTTCAGTCCAATGGTACAGTAATGTTTTATACCGAATTGTGACGCCCGGAATCTTTCCCATCCTACCAGCGTACTGAAATAATCTTTAAAAGAGGATGCTTCTGTTCTGGCCTGGCCCAGCCAGAATGCAGGTTCAATCACGGCAACTATTCCTGCTGCGCGCATTGCCTGATAATCATTAGTGGTTCTTGAAACCATATGAATGTGTGGATCGATGAAATACATAGTGTTTATTTATTTATTTATTTATTTATTTATTTATTTGGATGTAATATTGTTCTCCGATATAATTCCATAAGGTGGTATTTATGGGTCTTAATATATTATTGCAGGTGTTGGAAGCATTTTCTCTGAGTACGATGATGGCTGCGTGTTTTGACAATGGGTCACCAGCTTCAATAACCTTCAACAGATCTGATGTAATTTCTTTATTGACAAATCCATCCATCAATCGCCAGATCTCCGGAGATACTGTTCTTCCTGCAGCCCATCTTTCGTGAACAAAATCTGTGGCAATAAAAGCTAGCATCTCATTTTTACGCAGATCCAGATTGGTAATCTGATAGAGTGGCCGTCCCATGAACAATGTTTTAAGAACCAGCTGATTCCAGGAATTCAGAGAGAGATATTTGGCAGCAAAAGGATTTAAAAGCGCTATGGCATCAAAAACAGAGGTGATATTGGTTCTGATGCCTTCTTCAACCAGAGGAACAAACTCAAATGCATTTTCCAGAAAGAATACTCCTTTATAAATACAAATAAGCTCGCCAATGTCGGCTGATTGTGTCAGTTGTTGGATGATGGCTACATTCTGATCTTCGGGAATATAGACCATAAGCAGACATCGGCAGATTTGCTGGAGATTCCATTGACCGGAAGTGAGACCTGGATACAACTGTTCAAGGACGATTTTCTCCGATGGGCTCCATTGTAGTGAAGTAGAGGGAATCATTCGCGAAATCCGCCCAAAGTTCTGAAAGAAAAGGTTTTCATTTTCAAATAGCATTACCGTTTTCATCCAATCCATCTGATCTTCAGAAAGCCTGGTTTGGATCAATGAGTATAATGCTTCGCAGGAATTATTTTTTATAATATTCTCAGTCATTCCGGTAGTTTTTTAAATTGTTATATAATGGTAGAGGTATTTATCGGCTGCCAAAAAATTCATTTCGGGTAAATTCTTTGTCATTAAGGGTATTTAAAAACAGGATAAGTTTTGAAATGTCTTCTTTTTGTAAATTAATTGATTTCAGAGTCTTGTTTTGGAACGAAGCATTTTTGTTCTTTTTATTAGTATAAAATGCGATGACTTCTTCCAGAGATTCATACCTTCCGTCGTGCATATAAGGATAGGTATAAGAGATATTTCTAAGGGTGGGAATTTTAAATTTAAATCGATCCTCTTTTTTTTGAGTAACCTGATACACGCCATAATCCTTTAAAGTTTTATCCATAGGAAGTCCGTTATTCTCAAATCGATTGGTGGTGAACAAAGGTTCTGTATGGCAGGAAGAACAATTGGTTTTAAAAATTTCATAGCCTTTTTGTTCATCCTCAGAAAATTGTTCCGATCCGCGCTGTACCCTGTCATATTTTGAATTGGCTGAAACAAGCATAAGCATGTATTGTGATAAAGAACGAAGTATTCTGGCATTGGTAATTTGGTCATCGCCATACGCTTCTCTGAACAAAGACAGATAATACTCATTGGCTTTTAATTTCTTTTTGATGTTATCCAGATTTTCATCCATTTCCAAAGAATCATTAATAGGAGAGACTGACAGCACATGGATATCATTGATTCTGCCATCCCACATAAATTGATCCATCCAGGCCAGATTGATGAGAGCCGGAGCATTTCGTTTACCAAATTTATCTTCAATTCCATGGCTCAGATTGTGGTCGACATGGGTGAATGACATCTCCTGGGTATGGCAGCTTGCACAGGAAATGGTATTGTTTCTGGAAAGGATAGGATCATGGAAGAGTTTTTTTCCCAGATTATAGGTCTCGGCAGATAGAGGATTTTCTTTGAAATTATATTTTGTTTCCGGAAAACCTATAGGAACGTTGAAGTACAATGGAGTAGTATTGAAATCTTCTACCATAAGAAAAGAAAGTGTGAGAAGACTTAAAAATTTTATTGGAAACATTTTTTAAAGAATTGTGAAAAGGAAAGCGAATCGTCATTGATAGACATAATGGTCTTTTTTCTATTATGAGTAAGGAAATCAAGAATAGGCTTGAGTTCAATATCTGTCATAAGGGTATCTTTTCCCTGATATATTTTTTTTACGGTAAATGTTGTATTGTAGTCTTGGGAATTGCCTCCTATATGGAAGACAAAGGGCTGGTTGTTCTTGTTATTTCCGTAAGATCCTTCAATTTTATAATTAATATATCCGGTACGCCAGGACCAAAACATACCATGGATAGGATCAAGCTCATTCTCCATATTGCTGTTTTTGGTGGTAAGGCTGTCCAGTCCGATGGTAAATAAGACTGATTCTACTTCTTTAACACTGCTTTTAGGCAGTTGTATCATCCACGATTCTTTTTTTGTTAGACTGTAAAGGAAGACCTTGTCGATAATTTCAGATGAGCCATCTTTATAATTGATCATGAAATTAGAAACATAAAATTTGAATAACTTGATTGTGAGCAGTTGATCTTTAGGGTGGTGTTGGGGAGTGTGTGTGATTTTTTCACCGTTAAGAAGGGGATTAAACTTAATGTTCAGACTATCCCTTGTGGCTGAATATCCCTTGTGGCTAAGAAGTAACATAGTCAATAAAAACAGTATTTTTTTCATAATATAAAGAGGTGCGCCTTAACGGCGCACCATGGTGATTGAATTCTACTTTTTAATAATTTTCTTAGTAGCTCTTTCTTTAGTTGTAGAGTTGACAAATACAATAGTGTAAGTTCCGTTCGGATACTTAGCAATATCTACTGTCGCATCCTGTACTGAACCTCTCTTCATTTCTCTTCCTGCCATATCGTAAATACTATACTCGGTATAATTTTTTACAGCATCATAGCTGAAGTTAATGCTTGAACTGGTTGGGTTTGGATAAACAAGATCCTTGTTTATTGGAAGTTCTGGTTTATCTCCGTTTGGAGCAGAAATTGCTTTGGTATTGTTACCCATTCTTGCAGTAGTTGTACACTGACTCTTAGATATCCATGCACTGGTTTTTGTATTAGTTCCCAATGAGTTGGTTGCTTTCAACGAAACTTTATAGAAGCTGGCAGCATAATTAGGTAATGTAAATACAAAATCTTTGCTGGTACTGGTTAGGATATTCTGGTATTGATTTCCTTCCTGAATAGTCCACTCATAAGTAGTAGCAGCTCCTCCGGCGCTTGTATTGATAATCGTATTACTTCTATTCGTACATAATGTTGTTGGCTCAGCAAAGTTGGCAACAGGCGTTACTGTGGCATTGCATGCTTTTTTAGCTATCCATGCACCTGATTTTGTATTTGTTCCCAACGAGTTAGCAGCTGTCAACTCAACTCTAAACCATCCAGAAGTACTGTTAGGAATAGTGAAATCAAAATCTTTGCTTGGGTTAGTAAGAACAACCTGATTGTTTCCATCATATAATTTCCATGTATAAGATGTAGAAGGGCCACCCGTACTATTATTGATTACTTTTACACTTTTGTCTGTGCACACTTCAAATGGATCTGTAAAATTAGCCACCGGCGTAGCATCATTATTGACTTCAAAATCTACGTAAACAGGATTGGCATTACCATAGGTGGTATTTCCGGCCTGTAACAGAATGATTCTTGCAGCCCCGGCCCCTTCTGTAAAGGTGATTTTACCGCTATTATCTACATTGATAGGCCCGTAAACCCTTCTGAATGAAATTGGCAGCCCTGATGATGCGGTAGCATTCAATTGATATGGATTGGCATTCTTGCTGATTTTCGTTAATGGATTGGAAACAGTAATGGTCTGACTTTGCAATCCGTTACATGTCTGGAAAATCTGTTTGCTAAATTCACTTTCAGCACCTTGTGCATCTTTTACTTTTACCAATACCTCAAACCAATAGGTTGCTCCTTCTCCACAGCCTCCTTCAGGTACAAAAGTGGTATTAGTTGTTGAGCCGTTGATTACCGAGCCATAATGGATATGATCATCATGATGTCTGTTCACCTGCATGGTATAGGTTAAGTTACCCGCACTTGTCAGATCATCAGTGGCAGTAACGCTAATATTAACATTGGTAGAGCTTGGGTAAGTATTAGGTAAGGCCTGAACAACAGAGTTGTCAGATGACTTTTTCACCACTACATCCTGAATAACAGGAGCATTATTATTAAGATAAATTTCTTTGGTGGCAATATTGGTAGCTCCTCCAGCATCAGTAACAGTAAGCGTTACCACTCTTTTATCCGGAGCAGAGCTTGGAATAGAAAAAGTGTGAACCGGATTTACTTCAGTAGAGGTAGTTCCATCTCCAAAATTCCATAAATACTGTAAGTTTTGAGTTTCTTTATCATAAGAAAGCCCACCTGAAAACTGTACCGTATTTCCATTCTGATTAATAGAGTTTTTATCAGATTTAATAATTGCTGTTGGAGTATAATTACCGGTTATCTCTAGTCTTGAAATCGAATTTCCATACGTTCCGTTGTAGTTTACAACATAAATATATCCGTCATATGGGTTGGTGTATAAATGGACAATACCACCTGCTTCAAAAGCCTTGTATACCTTTGTTGGACTTGAAAAATTGGCATTTGCACCATTTTCATTAAACTTGATACCCATTACTTCATTTCCAACATAATCTGCTGCCAAAACCGTGTTTGCCAGTGCACCATTGTACCTGTCAGTAATAATATCTTTAGGATAAAAGGTGTTTCCGGTAGAAGAGGTACCCATATGGTTGTATGAACCAGCGAGAGTATTCCAAAGAACGGCGTTACCGTTTTGGTTAATCTTACTGTCCGTTCCCCAGCCTTTGTTAGCATTATTGGGGTGAGCCCATGCATATAAAGGGTATTTGAAAGTGTAAGAAGGATCTTTTGTAAAAGTGGTAAACTGCTCATTAATCCTTGCATTATCAAACCCTTCATAATGTGGCCATCCTCCGTTATCTCCCATAGAGTATAGGGCCGCTTCTTCCCAGGCATTTTCTCCGGTATCACTTACCAAAAATTGTCCGGGTCCCCCTCCAAGAACATTCTGTGTAAGAGGAGTTACTCTATATGGGTTTCTAAGTCCCATTACTGCCATTCTGGATTGTGCGCTTCTTGGTTGGGTTGAATTATAATATGGATTTCCAGGCATTCCATCTCCGGTTTCTTTATCAATCCTTAAAATCTTACCAGAAAGAGAAGATTTTGATTGAGCCCTCATCTGCATTAATGATTGCTCAGCCTGAGGAAGAATACCTCGTGTAACCCCTTGTGCTCCTACCTGGTCCCCCAAAGAACCATCACCAACAGAGAGCATTAAGCTGCCATCTGCTCCGAAAAAGGCAGTTCCGACTCCGTGGGTTGTTCCAAAAATAGCAGGTCCGTCAGTAAGGCCATATTGGGTATTATTTCCTACTAATACTTTTCGGGAATTATAATCAATAGCTCCATTTTTATAAGTATATCGGGTACATCTTCCAATAGTTGCTGAAAACTGATCATCGGCATTTATTCCTGAGAATAAGGTGCGCGGCTCTACAGTATACCATAAGTAAATATAGCCATTAGTGGCAAACTGAGGATCAAGAGCAAATCCTAATAATCCATGGTCATCACCATCCGGGCTCATGACTTCACCTGAAATATCAATAACCGTAGAAACGTTACCTCCATTGGGAGCGATTTGTTTTACTTTACCACCTTTCTCCCAGACATAAGCATTTCCACTGCTGTCAAAAACAACACCCACCGGCTGTTCAAAATTTGACTTGTAGGGCTGGAGCTGAAAATTTTGACTGTACACATCACATAATCCGGCTAGGAAGAGTGATAAAAACATAATTTTTTTCATGATTTTTATATAATAATTTTAATATTCATGGTGTATACGAATGTGAAAGAAATTCCCCGGGTCATGAATATTTGTAGTACAAATATCCTTCTTAAATCACTTTAAATAGAAATAATGTATGTAGGAATAACTTGATTGAATACAGAAATAAAATGTGAAAATATCGTTAAAAAACTACAGGAATTATGGGTATTTTTTTTATGCGGTGAAGAAATAGATCATTTTGCTTTCCTTATCTATATATTGGTAAATGATTGGGAATTTTTATGATTATTGTTGTCCAAATTTTCATTCATTTCCAAAGAATTATTAATGAGGACAGGACTTTGGAAGAGTTTTTTTCCTCTGATGATATGCTTTTGTCTATAAAAGATTTTCTTTTACATTATATTTTGTTTCCGAAACCTCTGTTTGTGAAAGGGAAAGAACCAACATTGCTAGACATATTTTTTATCCTGTCTCAGGAAATTAAGAATAGATTTAAGTTCGGTATTGCCTTTTAAGTAGGTTTCAGCATTTTTCATAATATAAAAAGTGCGCCGTTTAGGCGCACCATGGTAATTGAATTCTACTTTTTAATAATTTTGCTGGTGATTCTTTCTTTAGTTGAGGTGTTGATCAATACAATAGTATAATTTCCGTTAGGATATTTAGAAATATCTACTGCTGCATCCTGTATTGAACCCTTATTCATTTCTCTTCCTGCCATATCGTAAATACTATACTCGGTATAACTTTTTAAGGCATTATCGCTGAAGTTAAAGCTTGAACTTGTTGGATTTGGATAAACAAGATCATTGTCTATTGGAAGTTCTGCTTTATCTCTTTCTGAAGCATAAATTACTTTATTGTTAAGACTTGTTTTTGTTGTACATTGATTCTTATACATCCATGCGCTGGTTTTTGAGTTGGTTCCTGATGAGTTGGTTGCTTTCAAAGTAACCTGATAATAGTATGCGGGAAGATTAGGTAATGTGAATACAAAATCTTTGTTGGTACTGGTAAGAATATTTTGATAAGTATTTCCTTCTTTAAGAGTCCATTCGTATGTGGTATCAGATCCACCATTGCTTGTATTAATGATAGTATTATTACTGTTAGTACATAATGTATTGGGTGCAGCGAAGTCGGCAAGGGGAGAGGATTTAACAGAACATTGATTCTTATAAATCCATGCACTGGTTTTTGTATTTGTTCCCGATGCATTGGCTGCTTTCAGAGTAATTTCATAGTAATAAGCAGGATGGTTTGGTAATGTGAATACGAAATCTTTGCTGGTACTTGTAAGGATATTTTGATAAGTATTTCCTTCTTTCAGCGTCCATTCATATGTGGTATCAGATCCACCGTTACTTGTATTAACGATTGTATTATTGCTGTTAGTACATAATGTATTGGGGGTAATAAAGCTGGCAAGAAGGGAGGTTGTGGCAGAACATACTTTTTTAGCTATCCATGCACCTGATTTCGTATTTGTTCCCAACGAATTAGCAGCTGTCAGTTCTACTCTAAACAATGCAGAAGGGCTGTTAGGAATAGTGAAATCAAAATCTTTGTTTGAGCTGGTAAGAACAACATGGTTATTGCCATCATATAATCTCCACGTATAAGATGCAGAAGATCCGCCCGTACTATTATTGATTACTTTTACACTTTTGTCTGTGCACACTTCAAATGGATCTGTAAAATTAGCAACCGGCATAGCATCATTATTGACTTCAAAGTCTATGTAAACAGGAGTGGCATTACCATAGGTGGTATTTCCGGCCTGTAACAGAATGATTCTTGCTGCTCCGGCTCCTCCTGTAAAGGTGATTTTACCACTATTATCCACATTGATAGGTCCGGAAACCCTTCTGAATGAAATCGGCAGCCCTGAAGATGCGGTAGCATTCAATAGATATGGATTGGCATTCCTGCTGATTTTTGTTAATGGATTGGAAACAGTAATGGTCTGGCTTTGCAGTCCATTACATGTCTGGAAAATCTGTTTGCTGAATTCATTTTCAGCACCTTGTGCATCTTTTACTTTTACCAATACCTCAAACCAATAGGTTGCTCCTTCTCCGCAGCCTCCTTCCGGTACAAAAGTGGTATTAGTTGTTGAGCCGTTGATTACTGAGCCATAATGGATATGATCGTCATGGTGTCTGTTCACCTGTATGGTATAGGTTAAGTTACCCGCACTTGTCAGATCATCAGTGGCCGCAACGCTAATATTAACATTAGTAGAGCTTGGGTGAGTATTAGGTAAGGTTTGAACAATTGTGTTATCAGATGTTCTCCTAATTACTACATCCTGAATAACAGGGGCATTATTATTAAGATAAATTTCTTTGGTCGCAATATTGGTAGCTCCTCCTGCATCAGTAACAGTAAGTGTTACCACTCTTTTATCCGGGGCAGAGTTTGGAATAGAAAAAGTATGTACCGGATTTATTTCAGTAGAAGTGGTTCCGTCTCCAAAATTCCATAAATACTGTAAGTTTTGAGTTTCTTTATCATAGGAAAGATCACCATAAAATTGTACCGTATTTCCAGTCTGATTAATAGAGTTTTTATCAGATTTAATAATTGCTGTTGGAGCATAATTACCTGTTATAGCCAATCTTGAAATCGAATTTCCGTTACCAGCATAATTTACAGTATAAATATATCCGTCATATGGATTAGTATATAAATGGACAATGCCACCAGCACTAAGAGCCTTATATACCTTTGCTGGACGTGAGAAATTAGCTGCTGAGTTATTTTCTTCAAATTTAATAGCCATAAGATCACTTCCTGTATAATCACCAACCAGAATAGTGTTGGTTAAGGAACCCCCATATCTGTCAATACTAATTTCTTTTGGATAAAAAGTATTGGCGGTAGATGAGGTTCCTTTATGATTGTATGAATCAGAAGAAAGATTGTACCAAAGGACCGGATTGCCGTCTTTGTTGATTTTACTGTCTGTTCCCCAGAGTTTGTTAGGGTTGCCATTATCGGGATGGGCCCATGCATATAAAGGGTATTTGAAGGTATAAGAAGGGTCTTTGGGAAAAGTGGTAAACTGCTCATTGATCCTTGCATGATCAAACCCTTCATAATGAGGCCATCCTCCATTATCTCCCATAGAGTATAGGGCTGCTTCTTCCCAGGCATTCTCTCCGGTATCACTTACTAAAAACTGGCCGGGTCCGTTTCCGACAATGTTCTGTGTAATGGCAGTAACCCTGTAAGGATTTCTAAGCCCCATTACGGCCAACCTGGATTGTGCACTTCTCGGTTGT
Organism: Chryseobacterium metallicongregator; assembly: GCF_031324065.1. NCBI lineage: Bacteria > Pseudomonadati > Bacteroidota > Flavobacteriia > Flavobacteriales > Weeksellaceae > Chryseobacterium > Chryseobacterium metallicongregator. The sequence goes on along the minus strand of NZ_JAVIXS010000001.1, from coordinate 483,190 downwards.
GTTGAATCATAATACGGATTGCCGGGTATTCCATTTCCGGTTTCTTTATCAATCCTTAAAATCTTACCGGAAAGAGAAGATTTTGATTGAACCCTCATTTGTATTAATGATTGCTCAGCCTGAGGAAGAATACCTCTTGCAACGCCTTGTGCTCCTGCCTGATCACCCAGAGAGCTGTCCCCAACAGAAAGCATTAAGCTGCCGTCTGCTCCGAAAAATGCACTTCCGACTCCATGTGCCGTTGCTAAAATAGGAGGTCCATCTCTAAAGCTATATTGAGTATGATCTCCTACCAATATCTTCCTGGTACCAGGATCAAGAACACCGTTTACGTAAGTATACCGGGTACATCTTCCAATTGTTGCTGAAAACTGATCATCCGCATTTATTCCGGAGAATAAGGTGCGGGGCTCTACCGTATACCATAAATATACATAACCATTAGTAGCAAATTGAGGATCAAGAGTAAATCCTAATAATCCATGATCATCACCACTGGGATTCATCACTTCACTTGAAATGTCAATGATTGTGGTAACATTGCCTCCATTCGGGGCAATTTGTTTTACCTTACCGGCTTTTTCCCAGACATAAGCATTCCCGCTGCTGTCAAAGACTACTCCAACTGGCAGATCAAAACCCGCTTTGTATGTTTGAAGTTCAAAATTTTGACTGTACACATCACACAATCCACATAGGAATAGTGACAAAAACATCATTTTTTTCATAATTTTTATATTTATAAGATTGATGCTGTATAAAAAATATCAATATAATTCCCTTTGTAGAGAGTTTGTTTGTTGTAAATGTCTTATTAAATATCTTTGAATGAAAATAATATATGTAGAAATAAATTGATTAAAACCTGAAATAAAATGTAATAATATCGTTAAAAAACTACAGTCTTTTTAAAATTATTAGTTATAGTGGCAAAGAATATAGAATGTTTTTGTCAGCAATTTGTATTGTTAAATGTATGGATAATTTTATTTTCATTGCTTGTCCGTTAATTCAAAAAAGAAAGATGGACTATTGTCCATCTTTCTACAAACACTTACAAAAAAACCTATGGTCTATATCCGGAAAAGGGTATCTTCTAAACCAGGAACATATTGAAATAAATACAGATAATATCATTCTTAATGAAACTCCGGAATAAACCAGGATAATATTTCTATGACGATGAGCTTTGTCAAGCATTTTTATTGATATTTTGTAAGTGAATTAATTTTTACAAACCTATTGAAAAAATTAAAACAGCAGAGAATGAAAACTGTAGATATTGTACTACGAACAGGAAGTTATTTATTGCTGTATTATGAATAAATTTTAATTGGTGTTAAATTAAAAGGATGAGCAATGGCCCATCCTTTTTACAATGTACTGATTCTAAGATCCGGATTATACTAAATGAAATTTATTATTAATAAGTAAATGAATTTTTTATTTTAGAGATATTGGTAGCGTCATGATGATTATAAGCGTTGTATGCTCCGAAAAAACCATTTAGTTTTTCGTACATAACATCCCCGGTATTATCTGCATGATCAGCTCCTAAATTATGACCACATTCATGAGCTAGTGTACTATTATAATTATCATTGGCTATTGCAACAGAATTTTCTCTATAAAAGTTTGGGTAGTCACTATTAGTTCCTTTATACACATTAAGGCCTGCTCTTCCGTTAGCGTCATTCCAATTATTTCCAAATAATGCGACTCTTACATGTCTCATCTTAGGGTTTTTATAAGGATGACTAGCCGAAAATATTTGTAACTTTTTTATCTGGTCAAGTGAATTGTCTACTTTTGATAGTGCATTTGTCCATTCTATTATCTCATCAAGATAACCGTAATTAATTGTTCCGTCAGGATTGAGAGGAGAGTGATTAGTGAACTTATATTGCCACCAGTTGATTTGTATGTTTGGATCTATACCTTTTAATGAAGTGGCTAAGTGTGTATATTGATTATCAAAATCTGGATCTCCTATCATGCCTATTAATTCAATATTATAAGTGAGTACTATGTTGGAATTTTTTGCGATATCTTCTGTCTTATTGTTTAGTTCACCTGGAGTAGAAGTAAGGTGATTTGTACCGCATTTTACTTGACCTTCTGCTGACTTCCTTTTTTGGTTACTGGCAGTCTCATTTAAGAGTACATAATGATTTGAATTTTCAATAATGGTATTATATTGATTATTGTCATTAACCATTTTCTTATTAAACTGATTTAGCATTTGCTGTCCATCTATTCCATTTTTTTGGGCATAAGCTAAAAATTGTGTTTTCAGCTTCCCTTGTGGGTTAAACTTTATTGGCTTATAACCAATATTTAGTTCATTTTTTCCTTTTAGTCTAAAATCCTGATTTTTATCATTATAAAACAGATCAAACCCGTTTTCACCAACAATCATGATAACGTTTTCATTAATTTTTCCATCAGTATTCACGGAACCTGTAAAAGTTCTCTTTTTTCCAAACAGCGTATCACTATTACTTGTCAGTTCAAAATAGAGTTTTGTACCATCATTTTTGATAAGCGTGAATTTTCTTACTTCGCCTTCTTTTTCAATAGGTTTTGCAAAATCCGGTATTAGCGGTAGTTCTGAAATTTTGTACATACTGCCATTGTTGGTTACAACACCGTTATCTGCAGATGAACTGGTTTCAAGGTTCTCATTGTGACATGAAACAAACAGAGTGGCTGCAAAGGCCATTGAAATCATAATTTTTTTCATAAAATAATTCTTTAATAGGTGATAAAATTAATCCCTTTATTGTGATATAAAAAAATATACGGGTGGATATAAAACTACATGGATGAAAGAATTAATGATCTTACTTATCGTATTTTTTAATAGACATGTCATCATACAATAAAAGGATGAACAAAACTGCTCATCCTTTTTACAATGTACTGATTTTAAGATCCGGATTAATTAATTATTAATGATGTTTTTATTTTGGAGATATTGGTAACGTCATGATGATTATAAGCATTGTATGCTCCCCAGAAACCCTTTGCTTCGGGATGCATAACATCCTCTGTATTGTTAACATGTATAGCTCCTAAATTATGGCCACATTCATGAGCCAATGTAGTATTGTAATTATCAGATATTATTAGAACAGATCGTCCATTCCGATAAGAGCTTTCAGTACTAGTTTTATAATAATTCAACTCAGCTAAACCTTCTAAATAATTGTTCCAGCTATCTCCATATGCTGCCATTCTTACACGTCTTTTAGTGTTATAAGGATGTTTTTCGGAAAAAGCCCGTAACTTTTCTAGCTGTTTGTAGGCATCGGCTTCTTTTTCTAATGCATTAGTCCATTCTGCCAGCTCTTCAATATAATTTTGATTAATGGTTCCGTCTGAATTTTGTGGAGAATTAGTGAATTGATATTGCCACCAGTTGATTTGCATGTTTGGATATATAGCTTTTAATGATAGGACTACCTTAGCATATTGGTTATCGAAGTCCACGTCTCCCATGATGCCTATAACTTCTATATTGTAAGCTCCTACTTTTGTATTTTTTTCAACATTTTCTACTTTATTGTTTAATTCATGTTGAGTAGAAGTAAGGTGGTCTATACCACATTTCCCTTGTCTTTCTGCTGACCTTCTTTTTTGTAAACCTGCAGTCTCATTTAAGAGTACATAATGATTTGAGTTTTCAATAATCGTATTATATTGATTATTGTCATTACCCCTTTTCTTATTAAACTGATTTAGCAATTGCTGTCCATCGGTTTCATTTTTTTTGGCATAAGCTAAAAATTGTGTTTTCAGCTTCCCTTGTGGGTTAAACTCTATGGGCTTATAACCAATATTTAGTTCGCTTTTTCCCTTTAGTCTGAAGTCTTGATCTTTGTCTTTATAAAATAAATCAAAACCATTTTCACCAACAATCATGATGACTTTCTCATTAATTTTTCCATCAGTATTCACGGAACCTGTAAAAGTTCTCTTTTTTCCAAACAGCGTATCACTATTACTTGTCAGTTCAAAATAGAGTTTTGAACCATCGTTTTTAATCAAAGTAAACTTTCTTACTTCGCCTTCTTTTTCAATAGGTTTTGCAAAATCCGGTATTAGCGGTAGTTCTGAAATTTTGTACATACTGCCATTGTTGGTTACAACACCGTTATCTGCAGATGAACTGGTTTCAAGATTCTCATTATTACAAGAAATAAACAGAGTGGCTGCAAAGGCCATTGAAATCATAATCTTTTTCATAATATAATTCTTTAATCGGTGATAAATTTATTAACTTAATTGTGATGTGAAAAATACCAGTCGTAAAGATTAAACTACAGATATGAAGGTATTTATGGTCTTTATTGTTATGTTTTTTTAGATTGAATGCAGTGTTAGTATATTCATATTGAGTAAGGATACTTATAGTTTTCTACTCGGTTATTCTTAAAATTTAAACTATACCTGAACTTTCCATAAAAATACCCCAAAAAGTCTCTGACTTTTTGGGGTATTCCATTTTGTGATGGTTTTATTCTTTTTTAAAGAAAATGAAACCTTGACGCTAATGAGCAGATTGATCCATATCGATATTCATCAGATCTACTCTCTGTTTTTTAATAGGATCCAACCTGATAGTTCAACATTCTTTTTACTTATTTTATCTTGCCAGAATAGTTTGTACCAATACGTATCGGTTGGAAGAGGGTTTCCAATATATTTCCCGTTCCAAATTGGAGTTTTGGAGGTTGGTTTAAATACTGCTTTACCATATTTGTCGAATATGCTTCCTTCAAAATTTCCGTATTTACTGATCTCACTAAAATCTATTACATCGTTAATGCCATCACTATTGGGAGTAATAACATTAGCCATAAAGAAAGTATAATATTCTACATTTGTATCACAAGAAGTCTCTTTGTTTCTAACTCGAATAGAATATAGAGTGTTTTTAAGAACATTGGTGAAAACATTTGAAGTCTGCCAGGTTACCCCTCCATCAATAGAATATTCAAGAGAAATACTTCCATTATTTTTTGCATTAATAGTTAAGGTATTGTTATTGTAAACTATACCGGTAATTTCTGGAGTAAGAATATATGAAACTGTAGCGGTAAAGGATTTAGAGCAAGTTCCATTATTGATGGTTACTGTATAAGTACCGGTAGCAGTTACATTGATTTTCTGAGTTGTCGCTCCGGTATTCCAGTTATAAGTATAGTTTAAACCTGATCCTGCATCTAATATACCCATATCTCCTTTGCAGATTTCTATATTGTTCAGAGAGGATGTTATTTCAGGAATCACATTGATGGTAATGGTTGCAGCTGTTTGTGAACCACAACCATTGGTTCCCACTCCGGTTACGGTATAGGTCGTTGTGGAAGTAGGGGAAACTGTTTGAGTATTTCCGTTACCTGATAATCCAGTCCATGTATAGGTTATAGCACCGGATGCAGTTAGAGTAACAGATTGCCCTTTACAAATTGTAAGAGCAGGTGCGGTGATAGAAATAATAGGTGGGGTTGTATTATTTATTACGGTTACTGTAGCTTGTTTCACACAACCTAATGGATTAGCACTTGTAATCGTAAGGGTGTAAGTTCCACCATTATTAACTATTGGAGTTAAAGTATTTGCTCCTGAAATAATATTTCCACCATTGGTTGCTGTCCACAAGAATGTTGCTCCAGGCTGATAAACAGATGTTGTAGCATCCAGTGTAATTTGTGCAACAGTACATGTAATTTGCGAAGGAGTAGCAATATTGACGATAATAGCAGGGTCCATGGTTACGGTTACCGATTTTTGATATTGGCAACCTGCGGGTGTAGTAACAGTCACCGTATAAATACCTCCTGCTGTAACTGTATTTGTAGTTCCGTTTACCCCGTTTGACCAGGAAAAAGTATTTCCTGTGCCTGATGCCGTTGCCGTTAAAATTGTAGATGAACCTTCACAAAAGGCTAAACTCCCAGTAATTTGCACATTGGGATCCACATCTGCTACAACAGTAATTGATGCAGGAGCAATGGCACAGTTTCCACTTGTATTAGTTAAAGTATAAATTCCGGGAGCTGTTATGGTGATAGATTGAGTTGTTGCTCCTGTAGACCATGTATTTCCCGTTGTAAAATTCGATGTTAAAGTTACACTCCCATTACTACAGATTGCCGGAGCTGATGTAGAAATGACTAGAGTAGGGTTTATATTGATTATCAATTGCAATTCTACAACTTTCGAACAGGTAGCTGATGCTATACGGACATAAATGGTTGCATTTCCGGAAAGATAAGCTGCAGGATTGGCAATGGTATTGGTATTTCCTGCATTGGCGTCTGCCAAAGTCGTATAATATGAAAACACAGTTCCGGGAGTAGTACTTATTAAAGTTTGTGCGGATGTTAAATCGAAATTAGCTGTTGCGGAGCTGGAACATTCGCTTAAGGTTGCGTTCTGAACTACCGGAACCACACCTTGAGTTACGGTCACGGATTTTTGATATTGGCAACCTGAAGGCGTAGTAACAGTCACTGTATACACACCTCCTGCCGTAACGGTATTGGTAGATCCATTTACCCCGTTTGACCAGGAAAAAGTATTTCCGGTTCCTGTAGAAGTGGCTGTTAAAGTAGTTGCTGAAGATTCACAAAGAATCAGGTTTCCTGTAATCTGTACATCAGGATTGCTTTCAGCATTGATGGTAACAGAAGTAGAAGTACTTGTACATGATCCATTGCTGTTGGATAGGGTATAGGTTCCCGGAGAAGTTACGGTAATAGATTGTGTTGTTGCCCCTGTAGACCATATATTTCCAGTAGTTTGGTTTGAGGTAAGAGTCACGCTGCCACCATAACAAATGGTAGCTGATGAAGGAGTGATAACAGGATTTACAGTCTGTGTTACTGTAAGCTGCAATTGAGCCACTTTGAAACATGCTCCTGAGCTGACACGGACATAAATGGTTGCATTTCCGGAAAGATAAGCTGCAGGATTGGCAATGGTATTGGTATTTCCTGCATTGGCGTCTGCCAAAGTCGTATAATATGAAAACACAGTTCCGGGAGTAGTACTTATTAAAGTTTGTGCGGATGTTAAATCGAAATTAGCTGTTGCGGAGCTGGAACATTCGCTTAAGGTTGCGTTCTGAACTACCGGAACCACACCTTGAGTTACGGTCACGGATTTTTGATATTGGCAACCTGAAGGCGTAGTAACAGTCACTGTATACACACCTCCTGCCGTAACGGTATTGGTAGATCCATTTACCCCGTTTGACCAGGAAAAAGTATTTCCGGTTCCTGTAGAAGTGGCTGTTAAAGTAGTTGCTGAAGATTCACAAAGAATCAGGTTTCCTGTAATCTGTACATCAGGATTGCTTTCAGCATTGATGGTAACAGAAGTAGAAGTACTTGTACATGATCCATTGCTGTTGGATAGGGTATAGGTTCCCGGAGAAGTTACGGTAATAGATTGTGTTGTTGCCCCTGTAGACCATATATTTCCAGTAGTTTGGTTTGAGGTAAGAGTCACGCTGCCACCATAACAAATGGTAGCTGATGAAGGAGTGATAACAGGATTTACAGTCTGTGTTACTGTAAGCTGCAATTGAGCCACTTTGAAACATGCTCCTGAGCTGACACGGACATAAATGGTTGCATTTCCGGAAAGATAAGCTGCAGGATTGGCAATGGTATTGGTATTTCCTGCATTGGCGTCTGCCAAAGTCGTATAATATGAAAACACAGTTCCCGGAGTAGTACTTATTAAAGTTTGTGCGGATGTTAAATCGAAATTAGCTGTTGTGGAGCTGGAACATTCACTTAAGCTTGCGTTCTGGACGACAGGCGAAGTTCCGCCTATTACAGTAATAGTAGCCTCTCCGGGGCAGTTGTTTCCCTGAATAAAAACCTTAACAGTATATACACCTGGCTGTGTTGCTGTATAGCTTGCGTTCGTCGCTCCGGGAATAGCATTGGCTCCCTGATACCACTGATAGGTTATATTAGATCCTTGAACAGAAGCAGTAAACGTTTGCGGCGTATTATCACACATATTGACAGTTCCTGGAAGCTGTACATTTGCCGGATCCATCATTTTCACCCCGATATCGAATGATCCTGCCTCAAGAAATACTGCTGAATCATATGCGGTATCATTATAATCTGCAAGTACAATTTTAAAATGATAAGTTTCTCCAGGAATTACTGTTGCTTTTGCAGTAAGTGGAATAGTACGTCCGTTAAAATTAGTCTCAATCTGAGCAGTATTGGTACCCCCATAATATACTTCATTTTGAGGTCCGCAGTTTGGATATTGAGGGTGAATATTGGTTACACTTACAGGCCCTGCTCCTCCTGGAAGTATAGCAAGATTGGTATAAGTAGGATCAGATACTTTTTTTAAGAGTAAGGCAAAGCCATCAGTATAGGAACAAGGATAGTTGCCCTGATATTCTTTAGAAGCAAATAAATATCTGAAAGTAATTTCAGTAGAAGCAGCCACAAAGTCAAATTCTATAGAAGTGGCATTGGTTAAGTTGTTGGTTCCTATAGCAGCAGATAAATCTGCGTCTCCTCCGGTTCCAAGGTCATCACTTAAATTAGGCTGGAAAGTATTCCCTGCTTTATTTGCATATCCTGTTGAAAGTACAATTCCTTTAGTGAAAGGAAAGTTTGTACTTGATTTATTGAAATATCCCCAGCTTCGGTTCGGATCAGTGGCCGGTAAGTTTGGGGAAACAGTTACATTGCTTACATTTGAACTGATACAAGTGGTGCCTCCTGATATAAGAACATCACTGATCAGCTGATTTATTGGATAGTTCGACTCTGGATAGCCTGGTGCATTTACATCTATAAAAGCACCAGCTCTCAAAGATGCAGCCTTAGGTTTAGCCGCAATCTCTACCCTTCCTTTATTTTGAGCCAAAACAAAGTTTCCCAGGAAAGCTAAAAATAACGCTAAAAGTAAATTTTCTCTCATATTATTGTTTTTATTATGTTTTATGACTTATAACTTTATTGGTAAAATAGATGATGATCTTGATAAGTTTCTTTGAGTAGTGAGTGGTTTTGCTCATCCTTTTTTTACATTGGACGGATTTGGAAATCTAGACATCTCATTCTTTTTTAAGATGAATAAGTTGATATTGATCTATTCATACATGTCCATTACTGATTGAATGGCAGTTTGAATGTTTAAATATCCGATGTAGTGAATAATGGGTTTTAAATGCAACCCAGCATAATAATTTTCACATATTAATTCTTTTTTAGTGATGAAATTAAGAATGTAATAGGTGTAACAAAGAATTTAAAGTGTAGTTGTTGAACTACGATTGTGAAAATATTGTTAGTGTTATTTTTTCTGTTTTTTATGACATGGGTATCATGTAAAATCGATTTAGAAATCTCATTGTTGGGTAAAGTGTATTATCTCCTGTTTCTTGCATAGGTTAGAAGTTTATTCTTGAGAATACTCACCGGATCGGTCAATATTTTATTATTGATGTCAGTTTTACCTTGTAATTTGAAGATTTTGCAATGATCTGTATAAATCAGTTCATATCCGTTTTCTTCTATTGTCATCACTGCTTTTTCTTTTGTTTTTATATCAGTCATCACAAAACCAGTCAGGGTATTGTCTTCCTTCCAAAAGCTTGAGGATGTACCTTTTAGTTCAAAATTTAATTTTTTACAGTCATCCTTGATCAATGTGAATTTCCGAATTTCCCACGATTCTTTAATTGGTGCAGCAAAGTCTGGAACAGCAGCCAATTCCGAAATTTGGTAAACTTTATGATAAATAGGAGAGGAGTTCTTATTGGTAAATATTTTTGGTTCAGTATGGGTACATGCCAGATTAAGGGCTGCCACAACGACCAGAGTAAATATGGATTTCATTAATTCTTCAATGTGTGACAAAAATATTAATGCTTTTCTATAACAGAGAATCAGAATCGTAGGCATTATACTACACTTATGAAAATATTAATCAATGAAATCCTGCCTTTTTAATGATAAAAACAAGTAATATCCTTTGTTGATCTTAATAGATTTATAAAGAAGGCTGTGGTATAAAAAAGAAAGATGAGCATATTGCCCATCTTCCATTGTACACTTAAATACTAATAATACGTACTATATCCTTAAAAAAGTTACTGGACTTTATATCCGATTTATGTAATACTTTTAAATTAAAAAAGGGTGAAATTTAATATTATGAATAATGTCAATAGTACTAAAAATCGGAAATTGAAGATGTGGATATAGTTGGTTCTCAAAAGATGTCCCCTATCTTTTACTTATTTAAAATATTACTAGTAAAGTATACATAAACAACTTAATAAGACAAACTTATTAAAATAGCTTAAGTAATAAGAAGTATAGATTGTAGATATTCAACTATATCAATGAAGTAATAAATTGTCATATAAGATCTTTTTTTAGAATGTTATATAAAAAAGATGAGCTCATTGAGCTCATCTTAATCCTGTACCATCTCAAAAATACAGAAAGTTAAAATATGAATGTTTGACGAATTTATGTTTAAAAATGATATCTTTTTATTAAAGGATTATGTAATTGACTTATATTATACTTTTAAATTTAAATGAGCGAAATTTAAAAGATGAAATAAACAGTTTAATAATGACAAACTTATTGAAATAGCTTAAGTAATAAGAAGTATATGTTGTAAACATTAGACTATACCAATGAAGCTATAAATTGTCATATAACATATTTTTAAGGATGTTATATAAAAAAGATGGGCTCAATGAGCCCATCCTGATCCTGTACCATCTCATAAAATACAGGAAATTAAAAAATATGAATGTTAAACGAAGTTATATTCAGCCCCCTTTATTAGATATCATGTTTTATTGATACAGTGTTGATCTTATTTTTTAATGAATTTTTGGGAAGATTTTCCTAAAGTGGTTTCAATATCAATTAAATAAGTTCCGCTTAGGAAGTGTTTAACATCCACCTTATCACCAATAACTTTAGCATTCATTTTTCTTCCAGACATATCATAAACAGCAATTGATTTAATTTTCCCTTTTGTTTTAATATTCAATACATCAGAAGCCGGATTTGGATAAATGGAAATTTCTGAGTTTGTTGTATCAACATCTACAGTAGATAATGCACAAGGTGTTGTAATACTGCCATATGGTTGTGTATTATATCCAAATTCAGTTACAGAATAATTTGAACCATTTGCCCCCACAATCAATTTGAAATAACCGTTAATGTTGTAGCCATCGAATTGGTTTCTAAAACCAACATAAGCGGTTTGGCCAGACCAGGTAGTGTATGTAGGAGTGTAGACATCCAGTTGTCCGGGAGTACCAATAGGATAGCCTATATTATTTGCATTAGTTATGGTGGTACAGGCTGGAATTAAACTGATATTTCTTGTTCCTGTTTCACATACTAATCCTTTCCAATAGGTTTCCAGTTTTAATTGATTTGCAGCATAATACCAGGCGCCATATCCTGCATCATCACTAAGTTCCGGGTTAATGATAAAATATTTCCAAGGTGCTCCGGAGTTGGTTGTTACGGTTGTTGCTGTTGGGTTGGCATAGCTTTCCAGAGGAGTCCCTGTAACTATTTTATAAGGATCTTTATAAGAAAAAGTTAATGCTAAAGCTGTTGTTGATCCTAGTGAAGTTGTGCCTCCTGTTATAGCCGGATTAAGGAATGTAATTGATGAATTCAGGACCTGGCTTTTAGGGTGACTGGTTGCCGCACCATTTATGGTAAGTGTAGCAGTAGTAGGGCTTGTAACTACTATAGCTGCTGTTAATCCTGCGGGTAATGAAGAAGTGAAATGTGTTCCTGCAGTAAGAGTTGTTCCATTTGGTACGGCAAATGTTGCTGAATTTAATGTAATTGTTGATGTAGGAGCAGAGGCTACTGTTCCATCTAATGATACAGCTCCGTTATTGTCTAAGTTCTCTGTAAATGTACTGTTGCTAAGGGTTAGCCTTGGTGGAGTATTAGCAACTCCGGTTGCAGCTAAGTTGGCAGGCTGCCATAAATTTATTCTTGAAGCATGGTTTAATGCAGCTATCATTCTGTCAACCTGTCCATTAGTAAACATTTTATAACAACCGGAAGAACCGTTGTATCCCATATAGTTTTCTACGTTCACTTTTTGTCCTAGACAATTATTGCCCACTGTACATCCTAATCCGGAAGACATATTTTCTACAGGAGTGTCAGCCACTCCGTCACCATCATTACCAGGGTTGGCAGTTGAACACAGAACATTGAACGTGTGCTGAAGATTTAGCCAATGTCCAAATTCGTGAGTGAATGTATCAGAAAACTCGTTTGAAGCCACTGTTCCTGCAGCATTAAATATATAACGTCCATTATAAACAACTCTGGCTGTATTTACTGAAGTCATGTATGAATCCGGATACCAGGCAACACCTGATTGATATAAATCCTTATTAGCATACAGGTCATTTTGGATATACACATTCATATACTTTGAATTATCCCAGGCATCTGTGCCAATTTCTGTATCATATCCGCCACCGTTGCCGTATCCACCTTTGAAAGGATGAAATACCACTCCACTTGTTGCTTTTCCGGTTGGATCAATTTTAGCTAATCGAAATTCAATGCTTAACGCTCCTCTGATAGATTGGAAGTCAGGATCTACAGTGTTTGAATCAGTATTGATTCCATTGAAATTTAAGTTAATTTGTTCCAGTAAGTCAACTACTTTTTGATAATTTACTTTTACATTACTCTGAGATTCTCCATACACATGAAAAACCACAGGGATAATGTAGGTTGGATTATTGATTGTATTATTCAATGAATTTTTGTTTGATTTCATTTTTTTTATGAAATCTTTGGTGTATTTCTCAAAATTTTCATATTCAGCCTTTGATTCAGGATGCAGTTCAAAATGTTTTTTCATCATTTCATCTGCTTTACACTCATGAGGCCTATTTTGCTGTGCAAAACCTATTATTGGAAATAGGGACATAAATAGTAATGATTTAAATTTCATAATTTTGGATTTTTATGTTAATAAATTATTTGAATAATCCAATTATTTGGGGTTTAATCAACCTATTTAATTGGATCTAGTAGAATGATTTTAACTTGTCTGTAAAATTCTGATAGTCAATACCTCCCATGCTTTTGTCTACAACTTTGCCATCTTTTATAATAAAAGTCTGTGGTATAACGCTATATCCCATGACGCCATTTCCGCCAAGAAATGTTTTGATTGTCTCTATATAATCTTTGTTTTTAAACGTTATATCATTAATAGGGTGTTTTGTAAGAAACATTTCTAATTTTTTCTGATCTTCATCCAGCGATAAGAAAACAAATTTGATATGATTATTTTCGGTTGCTATTTTTTGAAAGGCGGGGATTTCCTCTACACATGGCTGACACCAGGTTGCCCATACATTAACAACAGTTATTCCCCCTTTACTAAGATATTCTTTATGGAAAGGACTATTTTTAATATCAGGTGATTTATGCTGTTGAGTTAAACTATTTGTGTTCTTGGACCTAAGGAATAATAAACCAATTAATATTATTCCCATTGGAATAATGAAAAATAAAAACCACCTTTTCATATAACTTCTTTTATGAGCAAAGCTATATAATAAATTTGCTTACAAAGGCATTAAGGTTGTAGTTATTTAACGATAGGAATGACGGTTTTTATAGTGGTTATTGTTGATTTATATCTGTAAAAAAGCCCTGTTTTAAAAATTTTAAAACAAGGCTTTACTAATATGAAGTTAAATATAGAAATGCTCTTATTATTCGGTAGGGTTTTTATGAGGGGTATTAAGACATAACTGAAGTTGTTTTTTATCAAGTTGATTCTCCCAGTTAGCCACTACAACAGTAGCCACAGAATTACCAATAACATTTGTGATGGCTCTGCATTCACTCATAAATTTATCGATTCCTAAAATCAGCGTCATTCCGGCAATAGGAATTTCCGGTACAATAGCCAATGTTGCTGCTAAAGTGACAAAACCTGCTCCTGTAACCCCTGCCGCTCCTTTAGAACTTAGCATAGCAATCAGAAGGAGTGCCAGCTGTTTTTCAATAGGCAGGTGAATATTAAGAGCCTGGGCAATAAAAAGTGAAGCAAGAGTCATATAAATATTAGTTCCGTCAAGATTAAAAGAATAGCCGGTAGGAACAACAAAACCTACAATAGTTTTCGAACAGCCTGCTTTTTCAAGCTTCTCCATAATCCCTGGCAGTGCAGATTCTGAAGAACTTGTTCCTAATACCAGAAGAACTTCTTCTTTAAGATAAACGATGAGCTTGAAAATATTAAATCCATTATACCAGGCTACTGCTCCTAATATGATAATGATGAACAGGATAGAAGTGATGTAAAAAGTACCTACTAAAAAAATCAGATTTAAAACCGAGTAAAGTCCGTATTTCCCGATAGTAAATGCCATTGCACCAAAAGCTCCGATAGGTGCAAGCTTCATCAGCATATGTACAATTTTAAAGATGGGAGCTGATAGATCCTGGATAAAATCAATGATCTTCTGGCTTTTACTTTTAGTTAATACCAAAGCAACTCCCATTAAGATAGATACCAACAGTATCTGAAGAATGTTATCGCCTACAAGAGGACTAAACAAAGTGTCAGGAATAATATTAGTGAGAAATCCAGTGATCGTTGTTTCATGGGCTTTCTGTTGATACTGGGAAATATCACCGGAAAGATTAGCCGGATCTATATTTAATCCTGACCCTGGCTGTAATAGATTTCCTACAATAAGCCCAATGACAAGAGCCAGGGTAGAGAATGTAAGAAAATAGATCATTGATTTTATAGCAATCCGACCCACTTTGGTGAGGTCTGTCATGTGGGCAATTCCCAATGTAAGGGTAATAAAAATAACCGGGGCGATAATCATTTTAACCAGTTTAATAAAACCGTCACCCAATGGTTTCATTTTTTCACCAACTTCAGGATAAAACTGACCTAAAAGTACTCCGCCAATGATAGCTATAACAACTTGAAAGTAAAGCTGCTGATATATTTTTTTTGATTTCATAAGTGTTTAAATTATTATACTTGTAATATGTTAAGGGATAGAATGCCGAATAAATATTGTGGTTTACCGATATAGCTGCATTTAATCTTTATCTAATTCTGAAGTTTTTTTCGTGTCTTTCATTCTTGCATATACAATCAGAGAAAAAAGTATACATGCTGTGATGTACCAATAGAATAATGATTCCATGTTTATCTTTTTGAGCCATAGGGCAATATATTCAGCAGTTCCCCCAAAAATAGCAACAGTAAGGGCATAAGGAAGACCTACTCCCAAAGCCCGGATCTCTGAAGGAAAGAGTTCTGCTTTTACTACCGCATTAATTGAAGTATATCCGCTAAGAATAACCAGGGCAATCATAATTAAAGAGAATGCAGCCCATGCAGAGCTAATGACACTCAGCATAGTGAGAAGAGGTACTGTGCATATTGTTCCAAGAATTCCAAAACCAATCAGTAAAGGTTTTCTGCCTATTTTGTCAGATACCATTCCAAATACTGGCTGCAGACATGCAAAAAGAAATAAGGAAATAAATGATATCAAAGTAGACTGTTCTTTGCTAAGATGCACTGTATTGACCAGGAACTTTTGCATGTACGTTGTATAGGTATAGAACGCCAGAGTTCCTCCTAATGTAAGCCCAACTACAGTAAGGATGGCTTTGGGATGCTTAAGGAGTTCTTTGATTGTTCCTTTCTTTTCTTGAGAAGCTTTATTTTTAAAAGCCTCAGTTTCATGAAGGCTTGACCTAAGATATAAGGCAATCACGGAAAGAAAAGCTCCTACTACAAAAGGAATTCTCCATCCCCAATTTTCCAGCTGTGTTTCTGTGAGTACTAATTTCTGTAAAATGAGCTGGATTCCTAAGGCTATAAGCTGTCCACCAATTAAAGTTACGTATTGAAAACTTGAATAGAAACCTCTTCTTTTTTCATCTGCCATTTCACTCAGATACGTAGCTGAAACGCCATATTCTCCGCCTACGCTTAATCCTTGAAGAAGTCTTGCAATCAATAACATTACGGGGGCTAAGATTCCTATAGTTTCATAAGTAGGAGTAAGGGCTATCAGTAATGATCCGAAAGACATCAGTAAAACGGAAAGGGTCATAGCTCTTTTTCTTCCAATTTTATCTGCAATACTTCCAAACATCCATCCACCAACAGGACGCATGAGGAAACCTACAGCAAAAATTCCGGCAGTATTAAGCAGCTGTGCATTAAGGTCAGAATCCGGGAAAAATGAATTTGAAAAATAGATGGCAAATGCGGCATAAGCATACCAGTCATACCATTCTACCAGATTTCCTATTGAACCACCAATGATGGCTTTGATTCTCTGCGAAGTTGTAATTTGAGTTGTATTCATAGAAAGTAATTTTAAAGTACGATGTAAAGTCCAAGCAGGAATTCTCCCTTTCTGTCAAAAATCGTTTTTGAAACAGCATCATATATCGGTCTGCTGCTATACTGAGCTACAATTTTTGCATTTTGGCCATAGAGAAAGAAATTGGCACCCATGTCATAGTAGCTTCCTTTTTCATGTAAGGCTTTCATATCTTTTAAAGCATAGCTGAAGAAGGGTTGAACTTTCAGGATTTTACTGAATTTAGGAAGTACGAAACCAGCCTGGGTAAAGAATATATTTCCTGTTCCCATTAAAATCCGGTTATTTCCTGCTCCTTCCAGAGCTTTTTGTCCTGTGAATTCAGGATCTGCTGTGCCAGGGTTCATAATACCACTTGTTCTTAAATAGTTAGGACCATAGTTATAATTATAGAAGACGCCATATATAGTAAGCCCCATTTCTTTCTTTTTATCTCCAACTGGAATTTCAGAGTAGATATCAGTGCCGAAAATAGAAGCATTATGAGATTCAAAAACATTTTCTTTGGGCTGGGTCAGTGTAGCATTTTTATTGGCGTAAAATCCTGCTCCTATATTCAGTACTTTTTTTACAGCGAGGTTGTTTCCAGCCAGAAAAGAGGTTGCTGTAATTTCTTTATTGAAAAACTGATAGTAGGCATATCCTGCAAAGGATAATTTACCATTTTGATTATTATCTACAGCACCGCTTCCTACAATAGGCTTTATGTTTGTAGCAAAAGGTTTATTGACACTGAATCTATAATTAAGTCTGTCAAATTCTCCATGTACAAATACACCAAACTGTCTGGAAAACTGATCTGAAATTTCAATAGTGGGAAAATTAAAAATAGGAAGATCTCCTGCCAGCATTTTAGTGGTACTTCCGTTTGTCATTCTACTTACTCCATTCCAGGAATGAAGCCCTACACCGAAGTAAAGGTTGCTTTTATTAGGTAACCCTGTCTGAAAATCATTTCTTGGAATAATTGCTAATTCATTATAGGCATCATGGAAAAAGAAGGCAGCCTTTTTTCCTGCTCCATTCGTGCCTGTACCTGAGCCTCCTCCAGAGATAAAATTTTGATTGTTTGCTCCTATCTGAAGGAATACAGAGTAAAAAGGAGTGACCTGGCTTTGAATGGTGAGTCTCATTCTTCGCATTCCTGCATCATAAGTTTCCTGCTGAGGAACAGAGTTTACAGCTGTACCCGGATTATTTTCAATGCTTCGAAGCCATATCTGGCTGGAAACACTGAATTTTAACCATTTATCTCCTTTAGGATTAAGGTTGATTTTGAGTTCACCAATATCTAAGGGATTTTTTTCAGTCGTAATTTCAGGTTTCTTAAGCTTAAGAGTATCTTGACTGTAAGCCATCGGAGCGCCTATTAAACCTAAAATTAATAGCATTCTTTTCATAGGTGGTTTTATTTGCACCTAAACAAGACATAAATTCTGAAGAAAATCTGAAGTTGTTACTGATGTACTGAATTTGTTATTAAATTATTGTTTTTCAATGGATTGATTTGTGAAATATATTATGATAGTGTGTCTACTGTTGTTAAAATGATAAGAGATTTTAGTGTGGTAAATCTCCAAAATTCTCTTTACCAATGCCAAACCAATCCCGATAGAGTTTTGGTTGGGATTACCACGCTTGAATCTCTGGAATAATTCTTCAGTGGGCAGAGTAGGAGGATAGCCGGTGTTGGAGATCTCAAAAAAATGTTCTGTAAGTTTTAAGCGAATATCCCCATTATCCATATTGTGTTTTCTGGCATTACTGATAAGGTTATTGATGATGATGGCTGCCAGATTTTTATCAAGGCTTAAAAAAATATTATCTTGAATATCAGTAATAATAGTGAGGTTTTGAAGAGTAAATATTTCTTCAAAGTATTGCAGTCTTTCCCGTAATACTTCTGAAAAATTAATGGGATCGGTAGTTCTTTTCTCAAAATGTTCCAGTTTTGCCAGAAGAATAAGAGATTGATTGATAGAAGAGAGTCTGTCCAATTCATTATTCATCATATCTAAGGTGGTGAGCTGGTACTCAGAAAGCTGACTGTCCATTAGCAGTTCTATCTTCCCTTTCATAGAAGCCAGAGGAGTCTGGAGTTCGTGAGAAGTGTTTTCAGAAAGTTCTTCCAGCAGGTTATAATCTTTTTTTGAATTATCAGACATTTTCAGCAGAAACTGATTAAGCAGTTTGAATTCTTTGATGTTGGTCTCCATAAGATTCATCTGAGAATGATCTTTTAAATTGAATTTTTTAATCTCATCCAGAGAACAATAGAACGGTTCCAGAATACTTTTTGAAACAATTGTACTGACAATGATCGTTAGGATGATCAGAAATATTGTTATCCATGCAATCACCATCAGAATACTTGTTAGAAACCGGTGCTCAATGATCGTAATGTAACGGATGCTTTTTATGGAATATTTTTTTTTGTGAATAACAAGATAATCCATTACTTCTATCTTATTAATGTAAGATTGTGAATTACTATTCCAAATATATTTTTCTGCAATTTGTTTTCTCTTGGATATATGTTGGGAATCAGGAAGCATAGTTACAGCGGGGTTCTGGCCAAAAAGAGTATAGTCATAGGATGGATTTTGTTCCAACTGCTGGGCGACTTTCATATTCTGGGTTTGTAGTTTTAGAATAGCAGAACGGACGATGGTTCTTTCCAGTGCAAAATACATAATGATAAAACCCATCATGAGAACAAAGAATACCAAACAGGCAAAAGCCCTTGCAAATTGTAAACTTAAACTCATTTGTCAATCCACTTATAGCCCAATCCATAGACAGTCTGCAGATAATCTTTACCTCCTGATTCTATGAGTTTTTTTCTTAGATTTTTCAAATGTTGATATACAAAATCAATATTGTCAATACTATAGGTGTAATCTCCCCATAAATGACTGGCGATAGCCTGCTTGGTCAGCATCCTGTTTTGGTTGTTGATAAAATAGATCAAAAGGTTCAATTCCTTTTTGGTTAAACTGATCAGCTGATTACAGATACTGCATGCCTTAGATTCAAGATCTATTGATATTTCATTGAAGATAAGATGTCGGTGGGTTTCCGGGGTTTTCCTCCTGAAAACAGCTTTTATCCTGGAATGAAGTTCAGGAAGTGGGAAAGGTTTCGTAATATAATCATCGGCACCTTCATCCAGTCCTGCTAATTTGATGTCTAATGAATCTCTTGCTGATACAATGATTACACCTGTTCCCGTAGAGCAGGTTTTAATATGTTTTAAAATATCCAGACCATTTCCGTCGGGAAGCATCAGATCAAGAAGAATACAATCATACTCAAAAAGTTCAATCTTTTCGAATGCTGTTTGAGCATCTGATGCAATTTCACAGATATAATCTTCATTTTTCAGATAATCAGTGATATTGATGATCAAATCTTTATGGTCTTCTATAATTAAGATTTTCATAGTAAATATTATCTGAGTTGAGCATAACAATAAAAACATGGTGTTTCAAATGGACACAAGGTTTTTTAATTATTTTTTATGTACTTGATTTCGGTCTCCCAATCTAACAAGATCAACAGTGTTTTTAATATTCAGTTTTTTATAAATTCTTGCTTTGTAGGTGCTGACTGTAGATAGGTGAAGGTTTAATTCATTTGATATTTCAATATTTCCGTAACCCTTAACCAGTAGATTAAATATTTCCTTTTCTCTTTCTGATAAAGCTTCCAGTGGATTTATTGGAGTGTCTTTTTTTGCAGAAGAAACCAGTTTTTTCACAATCTCCGGCGAGTAGTAGGTTCCGGTTTCAAAGATTTGCTGAACTGCTTCCAGAATATTGTTTTCGTCAGATAGTTTATTAATATATCCATCGGCGCCTTCAATGATATACTGTACTGCGATGTCATTGTCGTATACAGAGAAAACCAGAATTTTCAGATTGGACTGTATTTTTTTTAATTCACCAATCATGCTTAAATATTTACTTTCCGGCATATTGATATCGAGGATGAGCAAATCAAACTGTTCTGCGTATAACTTATCTGTGAGTTCCGTATAAGATTCTGCACAGGAAATCTGTACATCTTTGTAGTGGGATTCTAAAATCAGTGTAGTGCCTAATCTTACTACAAAATGATCATCTGCAATAATAATTTTTCTAGTCATATTTTTGTTTTTTTATTTTAATCGATACTATAGTTCCTTGTGGTATATTGTTTTTAAATTCAATTTTACCATTGATCATCATAAGCAGCTGAAGGATGAGATGTAATCCTAAACTGTATTTTTGTAAAACCAGTTTTTCATTTTCAATATTGTCCTGAAGCTTTTCATAATAAGTCATCTGTTCCTTGCTCATTCCTTTACCGGTATCTCTTACTTCCAGGAAAAAGATAGTATCATCTTCAATGGTAGAAAGCTCTATAACTCCATTAGTGGTATTTTTAATTGCATTATCTATAAGGTTATGGATGATAACTGCTACCACATTCTGGTTGATCTTTGAATAAGTAGGGTCTTTAATATTGTTGACAATAAGAGTATTTTGCTCTTTGGCAGCCACCTCAAAAAGTGTTTTTTTAGCTTCCACAATTTCGTAAACATTATAAGTTTCATTCTTTTCAGAAATATTATATATCTCCGCGTATTCTTTTAAGGTTTTCACGAAATTGTAAAATTCTACCGAAGATTTGTAGAAACTTTCAAAATGTTTTTTTTGTATATAACGATCATGTTCGTCAGTCTCATATAACTTTTTGGCGGTTATAGATAAGAACTTTATAGGAGTAATAATATCATGGCTTATGGTTTCCAATAGTTTTTTCTGCTGTACACTCTCTTTTCGCAGTTGTTCCTTGGTATATTCTAATTTTGAAACTGTTTTTGATAGTTTCCGGGTTCTTATTTCAATAATGTCTTCAAGTTCCTTCTTGTTTAATATTTGCCTTTTTATTCTAAGTTTTATCATTTTTAATGTAAATACTGATATAAAAAATAGAATAAAAATCTTAAAGATGAGAATCTGATAAAAAAGGTGCTTTACATTAATATTAATTGTTTTGTACATGTATTTCCCTTTCGGAGAAGTTAATACCCTCACAATAAGTTGATATTGTCCCGGCTCCAGATTTGAAATATAATATTTACCATCGCCGTTTATTTTTTCCCATTTTTCATTCTTAGAACCTTTTAGTTTTGCTTCGATAACTAAATTGGTTCTATTGGCATAATAGGGAACATCAACTAATATAATTGCTTTATAAAAATTATTTTCAAGAGTAATATTTTTTCCTTTAATATTGCTTTTGGAATCATAAAATATGACTCTTTCCAAAAAGAAGTTTTTAGGGTAGTAGCTTCTTATTTTTTCAGGATGGAAAAATACAAGTCCCTTTATAGAAGGAAATACAAAATTTCCATTTTGAAGAACCGAAGCACTGGGTGAGCAGCCACCATTGAACTCATTGGTATTAAAGCCGTCTTCCTTGCTATATCGGTAATAGTTGGGTAATGTTTTTCTGTCTTTAGAATATTGCAGAAGGTTGTTTTTCAGTACCTGGAATAATCCATTATTGGTACTGATCCAGAGAAACCCATTTTTGTCCTCCAGAATAGTATGTGAAAATAAAAGATATCTGTTTTTATCTTCCGGCATTTTAATGAGTTGCTTGTTTTTATATAAAAAGAAGCCATTTCCTTGGGTCATAATCCAGAAATTTCCACCCTCTGTTTTTGTAATTTCTCTTACATGTAACGGGGTGGCAGATATTTTTTTAGGAATAAAAGTGGGCGTTTCTATTGAATATAAAGCATCCCTGGTTCCTATCAGCCACTTATCATGGCCATATTCATGAACTGTGGTTACAATATTTGGAATGGAAAATTGTAAGAATGGGGTTTTAAAATCGGAGTCTTTGTAAAAGGTAAGGAGAGATTTCAGTATAGGTTTGTGGAACGTTACAATGAAAAAATTTTTCGCCCTCCATGCATAAGAGGGTTCCTTTTTAAAAGCAAGTTTTTCTTTTTTAGAATAATTAGATTTTTTAAGATAACGAAGTAAACTTGATTTCTGCTGAACAAGAATATTCTTTTGATTATCATACAGTAAAAAAAAATTGCTTGTTGTATTAAAATGATACTGTTTTACCAATCCGTTTTCATTGTATACATCACCTAAGGAAGTGATTACCTTATCATTTTCAAAAGGAAGCATTGAATAAAAGATGTTTTCATAGGATTTATCTGATTTGTTGACAACATGAAAATTGTTGAATTTTATTACATTCAATCCATCTGATAATGTTCCAAGGTACAGTTTATTGTTCACTTCATCATGATAAATGGCGGCTAAAGAGTTTTTATTAAGATCATAATCTGCTAATTTTTTTAAACTAAAAGTATTATGCTCATAGCCTATTTTATACAGTGTATGATTCAGGATAATAAAAGATTGATTATTGATCTGGCTCCAGTACATTTCTATACCATTTTTAAAGAAAATCTCAGGTGCATCCAGGTAAGTTATCTGAGTAGGAGAAATTTTAATTATTTTTTTTAATGATTTGGAAATGATAAAAATAGTCTGGTCAAAACAAAATGTATCTGAAATATAGTTTTTAGGTAGATTCTTCAGCGTTGTAACTTTATGATCCTTATATTGTACGGTTCCATCATGCAACAATTGATAATAGTTGTTCTTATCAAAATAAATAAAGAAATCTTTATCTTCAAACTGATCTGATATGGCATTCTTAGTAAAAATAAAGTTCGATTTGCTTTTACGTAATACTCTTTGCAGGCAACCTGATTTACGAGTGAGAATACTTACATTTCTTTTAGATATTAATGCCGTATTTTCGTCGAAAGCTGTTGCATTGTAAATGGTATCTTTCTTTGAATTTCCAAAAAAAGTGGTAAATCTGTTGTTTTTAAAGTTAAGATGATTATAGGTGACAAAATTATTTCCGTCATAACGTACCAATCCGTTTTCTGTACTGATCCAGATGAATCCGTACTTATCTTTAATGATATCCTTTACACTGTTCTGAGGAAGGCCATTGTCTGTATCATACCATATTGAAGCTGTTTGCTGACTGTAGTACAGTTGTATAGTTATGAAAAATATAAATATAAGTTGTTTATTAAACATTTTTAATACTTGTAATTATAAAGTATTCATGGTCTAGTATTATAAAATTAATAAATTTTGAGAGCCAGTAGAAGTGTTGGATGTCGTTTTAAAACTACATGCTTTTAAATTTAAAATGATAGCCACGTCGATTTCCATGGCTTTTTTAGAGTGTTTGGTGGATGTTAATTAAATACTTGGTAAACTTGGTGTTCCGTAATGGATATAGAATTTGTTTTGATATCTTGTTGAGAAAGTTATTGATAATAATGATGTGATAAACAATATTTGTTCTCTTTATTATAAAATAAAATCAGTAGATATCAGACGAATATCAAATTACTGATTTTTTGCATTTTGAAGAAAGATTATTATACTCTCAATAGGTAAAAAAAAATAGATCCTAGAATCTATTTTTCTTTAGTATAAATTTCTTCGATGTTAGAATTTCTGGCTAAAGAAGAATTTGTTAGCAATTAAATACCTATTTTTCTTTACTGTAAGTTTGAGCAACATTATTTTTAGGGTCTCCAATTAAAGATACAACCGTTAACGATGTATTATCAAGTTTTTGAATAAGTAAGGTGTCAATATCGCTAGAGGTGGAAGGCTGTGCTACTCCTACAGTACGACTCCATAGAAATAGGGTATCATGAGAAATTTTCCATTGTTCATACAGCAACGTGTGCATATTTATTGATGCTGCGGTACCATTGTCCCGAAGCTCAATACCTTGCTTTTCCTTTTCCTGTCCTGGAATAGGTTGTACCCATTTTCCTACAAGTTCAGCTTTAATATCTGATGCTTTATTTGAAGTAACTTCTGTATTTTCTTTTTTGGGAGAAGTGCACGCTGTCAAAATACCCAAGATAATTAGTGATAATACCTTTTTTTTCATAATGTTTATGTTTTTATATGTATGCCTTGTAAATGTCTTCGTTATAAACTTCTTATACCAACCTATCAATTGCTTCTAGCTATGTCTAATTAACCCTGATGTTTTTTATCAAGTGTTTAATTTTTTTTGATTTGGCAAAATTAAGTAATTGTTCTCTAAAGTATGTTTAAATGAGTGTAGTTATTAAACTACACGATACGCTATTTAAAGTGTCTTAAAGAAATTTGTTTGAAAAAAAAATAAATTTATTTTATAAAATATAGTAGATGGCATCTATTATTATTTAATTGTTTGATAGATTTGGTGAATTAATGAGATTGAATTTATTAAGATGAATCCAGTAAATCATCTTTCTATATTTGCCCCACTATAAAATAAAAAATTATGAAAAAAAATGTTTTGTTAGCGGGAATCCTGATAGCATCAACAGTCTATTCTCAGCAGTTGACGACTAACACAGGGAGCCCTGTAGGAGATAACCAAAATTCTAAAACAGTAGGTAATAACGGACCGGTATTGCTGGAGGATATTCATTTAATCGAAAAACTGGCTGCCTTTGACAGGGAAAGAATTCCTGAAAGAGTAGTGCATGCAAGAGGAGCAGGAGCCATAGGTGAATTTGTTGCAGATGCTGATTTTTCTGATGTTACAATGGCTGATTTTTTATCAAAGGCTGGTAAGAAAACTCCGGTATTGGTAAGATTCTCTACCGTAGTACATCAGCAGGGATCTCCGGAAACTTTTAGAGATCCAAGAGGATTTGCTGTTAAGTTTTATACGGATCAGGGAAATTATGACTTGGTAGGTAACAATTTACCGGTGTTTTTTATCAGAGATGCAATTAAGTTTCCAGATATGGTACACGCTTTTAAACCTTCTCCGGTTACTAATAATGCTTCCGATAATAACAGGGTTTTTGATTTTATGGCTAATATCCCGGAGGCTACTCATATGCTGACATGGTTGTTCTCTGACAATGGAATTCCTGCCAATTACAGAGAGATGCAAGGAAATGGAGTACATGCTTTTAAATGGATCAATACAAAAGGAGAAATAACTTATGTAAAATACAAGTGGATTCCCAAGCAAGGTGAAAGAAATCTTACGCAGGAAGAAGCTGATAAAATCCAATCTACACAAATAGAACATGCAACAAGAGATTTATATAATTCTATCCAGAATAAAGACTTTCCAAAATGGGATTTATATGTGCAGATGTTGAAAAAGGATGATTTTGAAAAGCTCGATTTTAATCCGGTAGATGTAACTAAAGTATGGCCGGAATCTATCGCAAAATCAGTGAAAGTGGGAACGATGACCCTTAATCAAAATCCAACAAATTATTTTCAGCAGGTAGAACAGGCTGCTTTTTCTCCCGGTACTCTTGTTCCGGGAATAGAACCATCAGAAGATAAACTGTTACAGGGAAGATTATTCTCATATTTTGATACCCAAAGACACAGAATTGGAGGGAACTTCCAACAGTTACCAATTAATGCAGCAAAAAATAATGTGACAACATATAACCAAAACGGCTATATGTCTATGAGAGCTCAGAACGGAGAGGTAAACTATCAGCCTTCAACAACTAAGCCTGAAGTTACTGATAATAAAAAATTCAAATACTCCCAAACTGTTTTCCCTGCCGGTACATCTACAGCACAAGCTAAACTCGATAAAGAAAACAACTTTAAACAAGCGGGAGAACTTTATCGGTCTTTCTCTAAAAAAGATCAGGATAACCTGATTAAAAATCTGGGTAGTGCTCTGAGCAGTGTTGAGAATAAAAAAGTAGTGGCGAAAATGATCTCCTATTTCTATCAGGCAGATGCAGAATATGGAAAGCGACTGGCTCAATATGTTAAAATGGATCGTCAGCAACTGGAATCTTTATTGTCTTCAAAATAGAAATAATGAAATATCTTTTTTCTACCATCATGATGTTTTTTGCAATGAGCAAAATGAGTGCACAGGATATTTTTTCTTATGCAAAGACAGGTAATGTAGAAGCAATTTCTCAGTTTAAAAAAGAGGTCAATTCTAAAAATGAGGAAGGATATACTCCTTTAATACTTGCCGTATATCATAATCATGAAAAGGCGATAAAGTGGTTGCTTGACAATGGAGCTCAGCCTGATCTTCAGGATAATAGTGGTAATACGGCACTAATGGGAGCTACGTTTAAAGGATATAAAGAAATGATTTTGTTGTTGATTTCCCATAAGGCAAATATAAACATCAAAAACTATAATGATGCAACGGCTCTTATCTATGCTGCTGTTTTTGCAAGAACAGAAATCCTAAAACTGCTCTTAGAGAACGGAGCAGATAAAAATGCTAAGGATAATAGAGGCAATACGGCTTTGCAGCATGCCGTAATGCAAAATAATGAAGAGGCTGTAAAGCTGCTTCAATCATTATAATTTCGGAGAATTGTTTTATTGTCTGCTAACTTCCATAATAATCCTCCTGTCAATCTGACGGAGGATTATTGTAATGATATCACCCTGTAAAATAGAGTTTATATTTTAATATATTTCACCATCTACAGAGTTACGTAGTTTTTAAACTACATAAACAAGATATAATACTACATTGGCGGCAATTTGTTTTTACATGGGAAAGTTAAATTTTTCACATTCCGTATTTTAAATTTGTTACATCAAAATGGATTAGTTCCATTCTTGAAAAATAAAAGAATTATTAGTCAGTAATGACGAATTGCAAATAAAAACATAATATATTTTAATTCCCAAAAACATTAAAAAACTATCTGTAGAACAATTTTATATCAGGTAATGCACTTCTGTAAAGATTTAATTCTACTTTTTGTTTACGCTTAAAACAAAAAATCATTTTTCCAGTTCCCTTTTTAAGTAATGGAATGTTTTTCTGTCTTACGTTAACAATGCACAAGTGGATATAAGAATCAGGGTTACTTGCTTATCCCATATTTTTCACTTCAAAAAAGTTTAAATATTAAAATTAAAACAATGAGAAAAAATTTAACAAATTTATTTATGGCAGCCCTAATGGTAACTTCTGCTGGCATTTTTGCACAGACGGCAGGTGTAGGGATTGATACTACAACGCCTAACTCCACATTGGATGTTAATGGAAAACTAGGGGCTACTGATCTTGACGGACTTCAGGCACCGAGGCTTACCCGTGCACAGCTTTCCGCTAAAGGAGATGTACTTTATGGAGCTAATCAAAAAGGAGCATTGATATATATTACAGATATCTCAGCAGGTAACAATACCGGACCAAGAGTAAATATTGACGGTATTGGCTACTATTATTTTGATGGTTCAGTATGGCAGAAACTGATCAGTTCTTATAACAATATTTATAATGCAGATGGCACTCTTACCAGTACGAGAACGGTTACACAAAATGGAAAGGATCTGAAATTTGTGAATCAACAAACTACAACTATTAATAATAGTGTGGGGCTGGGTATCGTACAGGATTCAGGAACGGGAACAAGATCTTCAATGGGCTTTTCCAATGGTGGAAATTATTCATTGTTTATTTATTGTGATACCAACTCAGAAGCACAAGTTGTAGCTGCAGGAAATAGTTCTGGACTTACTATTGGGACAGGTGGTACAAATGCACCTACAGGTATTAGTTTTCTGACAACTCCAACTTCTGGAGTTAATGGAGTTACACAAGCTAAGATCGAACCTGATGGAAATGCTTTTTTTGTTAAGAATGTGGGTGTTGGATATTCAACTACTACTTTTGCGCCAGGTGAAAAATTAAAAGTAAGCGGAAGTATTACGACAGCAACAACTACCTATCCCGATTATGTATTCGAAGAGTATTACAACGGAAAATCTTTACTGAATTCTAAATATAAATTTTTAAATATTTATGATACAGAAAAATTTATTAAAGAGAACAACCATTTACCTGGGGTAACTTCTATTAATGATTTAGCAAAAACAGAAAATGGACTTTACTCATTTAATTTATCAGAACTTTCAACCCAGACATTGGAGAAAGTAGAAGAACTTTACTTGCATGTTATCAAACAGCAAACACAGATTGATGCTCAAAAAGAACAAATCAATAAACTACTTGACTTAACCCAAAAATTACAAAAGAAAATTAAGTCAAAAAAGCATTAATAAAATTGTATTAACAACTTTACGATTCTTATAGAATACAGATGATTAAAAAAAACGGAATATTTATTCCGTTTTTTTTATTTACATACATTCATTCAGTAGGTACTTCAATAGATTATTTTTTAGAAAAAACTAAATATAGGAGTTTATTTATGTTTGTGTGTCTGGTTTTTATCGCCTAGTCTTACAAGATCAACCGTGGTTTTAATATTCAACTTTTTATAAATTCTTGCTTTGTAGGTGCTCACAGTAGAAAGGTGAAGGTTTAATTCATTTGATATTTCAATATTCCCGTACCCTTTAACCAACAGGTCAAATATTTCTTTTTCTCTTTCTGATAATGTTTCAAGTGGATTTACAGGATTGTTTTTTTTAGCTGAAGAAACGAGTTTTTTTACAATATCCGGAGAATAATAGGTTCCGGTTTCAAAGATTTGCTGAACTGCTTCCAGGATATTGTTTTCGTCAGATAGTTTATTAATATATCCATCGGCGCCTTCTATGATATACTGCACTGCAATATCATTATCATACACAGAAAAAACCAGAATTTTAAGATGGGGATGCATCGTTTTTAATTCACCAATCATACTTAAATATTTGCTTTCCGGCATATTGATGTCCAGGATTAGTAGGTCGAATTGTTCAATATGTAGCTTTTCTATGAGTTCCGTATAGGATTCTGCACAGGAAACCTGTACATCTTTGTAGTGGGATTCTAAAATCAGTGTAGTGCCAAATCTTACTACAAAATGATCATCTGCAATAATAATTTTTTTATTCATGTTTTTGTTTTTTTATTTTGATTGATATTATCGTTCCTTGCGGTATATTATTTTTAAATTCAATTTTGCCATTGATCATCATGAGTAACTGAAGAATAAGGTGTAATCCTAAACTGTATTTTTGTAAAACCAGTTTTTCATTTTCAATATTATCCTGAAGCTTTTCATAATAGATCATTTGTTCCTTACTCATTCCCTTGCCCGTATCTTTTACCTCCAGGAAGAAGGTACGGCTATATTCAAACATAGAAAGTTCTATGATTCCACTGGTAGTATTTTTAACTGCATTATCTATAAGGTTGTGGATGATAACTGCTAGTACATTCTGATTGATTTTTGAATAGGTAGGATCTTTTATATTATTAATAATAACGACGTTTTGTTCTTTGGCAGCACCTTCAAAAAGAGCTTTTTTGACTTCTACCAGTTCGTAAATATTATAAATTTCATTCTTTTCGGAATTATTATATATCTCCGCGTATTCTTTTAAGGTTTTTACGAAATTGTAAAATTCTACTGAAGATTTATAGAAACTTTCAAAATATTTCTTTTGAATGTAACGATCATGCTCGTCAGTCTCGTATAACTTTTGAGCTGTGACGGATAAAAACTTTATAGGAGTAATGATATCATGGCTAATCGTCTCTAATAATTTTTTCTGTTGTATACTCTCTTTTCGCAGCTGTTCCTTGGTATGTTCTAATTTTGAAACTGTTTTTGACAGTTTCCGGGTTCTTGTTGCGATAATTTTTTCAAGTTCCCTTTTTTTCTTTTCCTGTCTTTTTATTCTTATTTTAAAAAGGGTAAATACAATAAGAATTAATAGTAAAGCAATAAAGAATTTAAAAATAAGTGTTTGATAAAATAAATATTTTACATTGATATTGAGTGTTTTGTATAGATATTTCCCTTCGGGAGAAATTAATACCCTCGCAATAAGTTGATATTGGCCTGGTTCCAGGTTTGAGATATAATATTTACCATCACTATTTATCCTTTCCCATTTCTCATTTTTGGAATCTTTTAGTTTTGCTTCGATAACCAAATTGGCTCTGTTGGCATAATAAGGCACATCCAATAATATAATTGCTTTATAAAAATTGTTTTCCAGATTAATATTCTGCCCTTTTATACTGCTTTTGGAGTCATAAAAAATAACCCGCTCCAAAAAGAAGTTTTTAGGATAATAACTTCTTATTTTCTGAGGATCAAAAAACACCAGGCCTTTGATGGATGGAAATACAAAATATCCATTCTGAAGAACTGAAGAGCTGGGAGCACATCCACCATTGAACTCATTCGTATTAAACCCGTCTTCCTTGCTATATCGGTAATAGTTAGGTAAAGTTTTCTTATCTTTAGCATATTGCAGTAAGTTGTTTTTGAATACTTTGAATAAACCATTGTTAGTACTGATCCAAAGAAATCCTTTGTTGTCCTCCAGAATAGTATGGGCAAATAAAAGGTATCCGTTTTTATCTTCCGGCATTTTAATAAGTTGGCCCTTATTATAAAGGAAAAAACCGTTTCCCTGAGTCATGATCCAAAAATTTCCATCCTTTGTCTTTGTAATTTCTCTTATGTGTAAGGGCTCGGTGGAAATTTTTTTAGGGGTAAATGTTGGTGCTTCTATTGTATATAAAGCTTCTCTGCTCCCTATCAGCCATTTATTGTGAGCCAACTTCTGTACTGAAGTGACAATATTTGGAACCCAAAATTGTAAAAAGGGATCTTTAAAACTGGAGTCTTTATAGAAGGTGAGCTGAGATTGTAATGAAGGTTGCTCATGAAATGCAATAACATAGTAATTGTTGACATTCAATACATGAGATGGTGTTTTCTCAAAATATATAGATTCACTTTTCGAGTAGTTGGAGTTTTGAAAAAAACGGAGTAATGAAGCCCCATTTTGAACAATAATATTTTTTTTACTGTCATACAACAAGAAATATCGGCTTGTCGTATTAAAATGATACTGTTTTATCAATCCGTTTTCATTGTATACATCTCCGGAAGGGGTAATTACTTTATTATCTTCAAAGGGAAGTATTGAATAAAAAATATTTTCATAGGATTTATCAGATCGGTTAGCTACATGAAAATTATTAAACTTGATGACATTCAATCCATCTGATAATGTTCCGAGATATAATTTATTGTTGATTTCATCATGATAAATGGAAGCTAAGGAGTTTTCATTAAGATCATAATGAATCATTTTTTTTAAACCAATTTCATTATGCTGAAAGGATACTCTATACAAGGTATTGTCATGAAAAAGAAAGCATTGATCATTAATTTGGCTCCAATATACTTTCACATTATTTTGGAAAAAAATATCCGAGGCATCTAAATATCTGACTTGCCCTGACGAAATTTTGATAATTTTTTTTAATGTTCTGGAAATGATAAAAATATTTTGTCCTAAACAAAAAGTATTGGTTATATAATTCTTATGCAGTTTCTTTATGGGTACTATCTTTCTATCATTATATTGTATAATTCCATTATTAAATAGATGATAGGTGTTTTTTTTACCAAAATAAATAAAGAAGTCTTTATGATCTATTTTTTCAGGAGCTCCATTTTTTACAAATAATCCATATAACTTGCTTTCATGCAATGCTTTTCTTACACAATCTGTCTGATAACGTAAAGTGTTTATGTTTCTTTTATTGAGTAAAACTATGTTTTCTGTATAAGCAGTAAAATTATAAATAGAGTCTTTTTCTACACTGCCAAAAAATGTGGTAAACCTGTTGTTTTTAAGATTAAGATGATTATAAGTAACAAAACTATATCCGTCATAACGTACTAAACCATTTTCTGTACTCAGCCATATGAACCCATGTTTATCTTTAATGATATCTTTTACACTATTCTGGGGAAGTCCGTTATCCGTGTCATACCATGCAGTATCGACTAGTTGACCGTAACAACTCTGTATAAAAATTAATAGCAGGGATGTAAGTATTCTGTGCGACATTGCTAATTTTAGTGTTTTATTTTTATGTTTTTATTTATTATATTTAATTATTGCTATAAATGTAGTAAAAATTAATTACTATTGAAAAAATTAAATGTCATTTATAAACTACATGCTATATTATTAAAAATTACAATAATGATAACATATATTTACAAAAATTATTTTAGGTTTTATTAAGGTTATCAGATATTTGCAACAATAATTTATTACTTGATTTAACAATTTAAGTTAAATATGTTCCCAAACATTTTAATCAAAAATTTCAAGGTTATTTCACACAGAGGAGATAATTTCTCCTTTGTGTTTAAAGAAATAATATGTTTTACTTGATTAAATTATTTTATCTTAAAAAAACAAAGTTGAATAACAGGCAAATGAATGAAAAAAATAAACCTAAATATGATTAAAAACACAAAAGTTAGATCTTTTGCAGCTGTATTATTAGGGCTGTCAACTGGCGTATTTGCGCAAACAGGAAATGTTGGAATTAATACAACGTCTCCTACAAAAACATTGGATATTAATGGACAATTGCGAGTTAGAGACTTGCCAGTTATTCCGGCTGGAACTCCTATGGTTGCTGATGGAAATGGAAATGTAGGGGTGTTTAAGCCTGTAAATCCGAATGATTTTGTTTTGTATAATATTGATAGTAATGTGAGACAAAACACTAGCGCGAACGTGCCCTTAACATCTATATTAAATACGATGCAAACAAATGCGCAGGATGGAGGGACCGGGACTACTATTCAACCTGCTAACTGCTGGGTGGTACCTAATTCGGAAGTTGTATTTAAATTTCCTGCAGGGTCGATAAGGAGAGGAACGGCAACATGGAATACATGGTTTGAAATGAGTTACGGATTTAATTATTCTCAAGTAAATATAGAAGGGGGTACAGGAAGAATCAAAGTGCCACTTTTCTTTCATAGCAGGGCATATGCCAGATTGTATAAAAAAACGGGTACTGCCTGGAATGTTGTTGATGTAGTTACTGTAACAATGCAAACCACTCAGATTTCACCGTATTTGAGTGAAGCTGCCAATAATGATAGCTCAGGAGTTCCATATACAACAACAGCTTCTAATAATGCAAATCTTAGATATTTCTTATCTGCTTTCTATAGTATTGGAGATGGTACAGCTGTTAGTATTGACCCAGATAGTGAATATAAAGTAGAATTGTTATATGGAATTGAAAACCTTTCAACAAGACAAACTCTTACTGATCCACAACTTTTGAAAAACTGGGGAGTACAATCCGTGGGATATAGTTTTTATAAGAATTAGATTTTTAATTACATTTTTGAATGAGCGGAATAGCAATATTCCGCCATTTGAATTCAAGAATGTAAAAAGAGAAAATAAATAAGAATAAACAATTTTAATAATTTGAGGTTAATGAAAATAAATAATAAGAAAAAAGTAAGCAATTATATGACTTTTCAGTTAGTTATATCTACATTGCTTTTTTTGATCATTATTAGTCTTGGGTATTTTGGTTATCATTTATTTTCAGGAATATTTTTCTTAACGGCTTTACTTGTATTGATATATGCTGCATTAAAGAACCGGTTTATATTCGAATATGAGAATTCCGGACAAGTGGTTTCCATTAAAAATTATCAATGGCTTTCAGGTGGAAAAAAAATGCCGGTCTTTGAAATGCCTCAAACAAAAATTATTAGGATAGAAATAAAGGAAAGAATCTTTCGGAAATATTTAATTATTCTTTTTTCAAATTCTTCAGGAAAGATATTGAAAAAAAGTATTGATATTACTTTTTGTAATCAAAGTCAAATAAACCAGCTTTTAGGTGATATTACGAGAAGTTTAACCGCGAAAACACAAGAGCTTACTTCCAAGATATAACAGTTGTTTTTTGAATATAAATATATTTAAAATGGAAAATTTAAAAGATATTCATATCGGAGCTTTGGTATATGAGCGTGTAAATGAACAAGATATTGATATGAGCAGAATATGCAGATTCTTACATTCAACAGAAAAAGAGATTCTGGAAATGTATTCCATGAAATCATTGGATGTGGATGTACTGCTAAAATGGTCAAAATTATTGGAATATGATTTTTTCCGTCTCTATTCCAATCATTTAATATTATATGCTCCAGTTGGCAGTCAGAATAAAAATATAGTAAAATCAAAACTGCCTCAGTTCCGGAAAAGTTTATATACAAAGGAAATTATAGACTATATGTTGGAGCTCCTGGAAAATAAACAGAAAACCCAACTTGAAATCATTAATCATTACGGAATTCCCAAATCAACATTGAATAAATGGATAAGCAAGTACAAACAATAAATACGGGACCTAATTATAAAAGGATTTACCATGATTTCATAGAGTCTAAATGTCCGGATAAAAGGGAATATGTAAAGAAATATTTATCAAAAGATACCATGTCCCTGTCTGATGTTTTAAAGATTAATAATATTATTTTTTTTGATGTATTATCTAAAAGCCAGAAGTTCAAATCTTATGATAAGAAGACCATTTTTGAAATTCTTGATTATCAAAAAACACATAAATTAAATAATAGTCAGCTAGCCAAGCATTTTAAATTAAGCAGAAATACTGTTACAAAATGGAAACGTATCTTTTTAGTATAATCTGCATCTTTTCATCCTAAAGTAATAAGGGTATATATTACTTCGTTTTTTTCTAAGTTTTTAAAGAGTATATCTGATGGGTATACTCTTTTTTTATTCTCATAGTAAAAACAGATTAAGTCTATATAGTGTCGTATTTTATTTACAAGATGTAGTTTTTATCATACATCTGTAGCCATTAATCTCTACATGCTAATTTTGCTTCTATATGATAATTAGTGGAAATTTGAATTAGATTAATGATTAGATATTGTGTAATAGTTAATGTGGTTCTAAAAACTAAAGATGAAATATTTAGAGAGAAATTTTTTCTCTAAATATTTTTTAGTCTAGAAAACAGGAGTAATGATAGAAAGTAAATTTTTACTTAATAACTATTAATCAGGATTTGTGCTTTTAATTTTTCAATTCTAAATATTAAAAATATGCGAAAAGTTTATCTTGTACTACTTTCATTTCTTTATTCTACCGTATCCTATAGCCAGGTTGGGATAAATACGGCTACACCAGCAGGAACGTTTGACGTTGTTGGAAAAGCTACTGACCCGGCAGTTCAGGATGGCTTTTTACCTCCAAGGCTTACTGGTGATCAGTTAAAGGGTAAAGATCTTGCTTACAATATGGCACAAAATGGGATTATGGTATTTGCTACATCTGCTGTAACCACAGTTTCTCCCAAAACCATTAATGTTACTTCTGCAGGATTTTATTATTATGATGCAGTAAATGCAGTATGGGTAGGTCTAAAAGATAATTCAAGTAATTCAGGAACGTCTTTATATGCATCCAAAGATGGAGCCTGGTCATTAGTAAATCTTGGAATTTCAGGTACTAACTGGAATAAGATCGATCTTTCTTCGCAAGATGTGAAGACAGGAACTGCTTCCCTTCTCAATACTGGAGTGTATACAGCAGCTAAAAATGGAATTTATGAAGTGTCATTTGAAACGCAATTGGCTGGAGGTATAGATTTGAGTATTCTGGGAGGTAAAAAAATGGGGATTTTAAAAAATGGAACGATGGTATTTGAGGAAAAAGTATTTGATGCAGTACGGGTTTCCATATTAGGAGTTACCCTTGCTGCGGTTCCCGTAACTTCTACAACTTTGACTGGTCTTATTAAACTTAATGCCGGGGAAACAATTGCTTTTGCTATTGAAACTGGAGGAGTTAATTTAACCTTATTAACCGATGGAAAGGTTTCTGTATCGGTATTTAAAGTATCTGATTAAGACTGTTAATTGGAAAATAGAGTCAATTAGTGCTGAAATATGTTTATAATAATCATATACTTAAGTAGCACATAAAAATAAATAAAAAACGACAATGGAAAAAGATTTGAATGACATCAGTAAATGCCCGTTTCATAACGGAACAATGAAGAAGAGCGTAGCAGGCGGAGGAACCCAGAATTCTGACTGGTGGCCTGATCAGCTTAGAGTAGATCTTCTGCGCCAGCATTCTTCCCTTTCAGATCCTATGGACAAGGATTTCGATTATGCCCAAGCATTTGCAAGCCTTGACCTGGAAGCTGTAAAAAAAGACCTTCATGCATTAATGACAGATTCCCAGGCTTGGTGGCCGGCAGACTTTGGTCATTATGGTCCTCTGTTTATCCGTATGGCCTGGCATAGTGCCGGAACATACCGTGTAGGTGACGGAAGAGGTGGAGCAGGAGCGGGACAACAGCGTTTCGCACCATTAAACAGCTGGCCAGATAACGTAAGTCTTGATAAAGCAAGAAGGTTACTATGGCCTATCAAACAAAAATATGGAAGAAACATTTCATGGGCGGACCTTTTAATTCTTACCGGAAATATTGCTCTTGAGTCAATGGGCTTTAAAACATTCGGATTTGCCGGAGGGCGTGCAGATGTCTGGGAGCCGGATGCTGATATCTATTGGGGATCAGAAAAAACATGGCTGGGAGGTGACCTGCGTTATGCTCACGGCTCAGAAGGAGTTGTAGAAGGACAATCAGCCGTGCTTCCTACCGATGATAATGCGGATGGTGATATTCATTCAAGAAATCTTGAAAATCCATTGGCTGCCGTACAGATGGGACTTATTTATGTAAATCCTGAAGGGCCGGACGGAAATCCGGATCCTATTGCTGCCGCTAAAGATATCCGTGATACTTTCGGCCGTATGGCGATGAATGATGAAGAAACCGTAGCTTTGATTGCAGGAGGACATACTTTTGGTAAAACCCATGGAGCAGGTCCTGCAGATCACGTAGGAAAAGAACCTGAAGGAGCTGGAATTGAGCAGCAAGGACTTGGCTGGGCAAGCACTTATAAATCAGGAAGCGGAAGAGATGCTATTTCCAGCGGTCTTGAAGTAACCTGGACAGAAACACCAACGCAATGGAGTAATTATTTCTTTAAAAATCTTTTTGAAAATGAATGGGAATTGACGAAAAGTCCTGCCGGAGCTCACCAATGGGTAGCTAAGGATGGAGCAGATATTATTCCTGACGCATTTGATTCTTCCAAAAAGCATAAACCCACCATGCTTACCACAGACCTTTCGTTGAGACAGGATCCTGTTTACGAAAAAATTTCAAGACATTTTTATGAAAACCCTGATGCGTTTGCCGATGCTTTTTCAAGAGCATGGTTTAAATTAACGCACAGAGATATGGGACCACGTGTCCGTTATTTAGGTCCGGATGTTCCGCAGGAAGAACTGATCTGGCAGGATCCTATTCCGGAAGTGAATCATGAATTGGTTGATGGCAATGATGTAGAAACATTGAAATCAAAAGTATTAAACTCAGGATTAAGCAATGCTGAACTGATTTCTGCAGCCTGGGCTTCTGCTTCTACTTTCAGAGGAAGTGATAAACGTGGTGGCGCCAACGGAGCCAGAATCAGACTGGAGCCTCAAAGAAATTGGGAGGTAAACAATCCTTCACAACTTAATAAAGTATTAAACGTACTGGAAGGCATCCAAAAAGAATTCAACGATTCTCAAAACGGAGGTAAAAAAATATCATTGGCAGACTTAATTGTACTAGCAGGAAATGCTGCTGTAGAATCTGCCGCAGGAAATGCTGGTCAGGAGGTAAAAGTTCCTTTTGCTCCGGGAAGAATGGATGCTTCTCAGGAACAGACGGATGTAGAATCTATGGGATACCTTGAGCCTGCAGCGGATGGATTCCGTAATTATCTGAAAAGAAAATACACGGTGTCTACCGAATCTTTATTGATTGATAAAGCACAGCTTTTAACTCTTACTGCCCCAGAATTGACTGTGTTGATAGGAGGAATGCGTGCTTTAGATACGAACTTTGACGGTTCAAAACATGGCGTATTCACCAGCCGTCCTGGAGTTCTTACCAATGATTTCTTTGTGAATCTCCTGGATATGGGAACGCAGTGGAAAGCAATGTCAGACGATAGAGAATTGTACATGGGAACTGACCGCTCAACAGGTCAGCCGAAATGGACAGCAACACGTGCGGATCTTGTTTTCGGATCTAATTCTGAATTGAGAGCCATAGCAGAAGTATACGGAAGTGCTGATGCACAAGGTAAGTTTGTGAAAGACTTTGTCGCAGCATGGACGAAGGTGATGAATCTGGACAGGTTTACTTTGGTTAAGTAATGTATATATTAAAACAGCAGAAATGCTGTTTTTTTGTTTATAATGCATTGCCATATTAACAGTAAGAATAAATTTGATTATATTTTATAAGCTATGAAAAACAATTATTTTTTTATCTGGTACTTCAGATAACGGTATCTGGACAACAGTATAAAATGACTGTCGCTTATATAGAGTCATTACAACCTTCACAGTCCGGATATGAAGCGGCAATGTGTAATGATGGTAATGAGAATACAATTTATCATTCTCTCTATAACCTGAGTACAGCAATACCAGATCAATTGAATTTACTATTTATCATTCAAACTGGAATGGTACAGCATAATAATTAGAAAAAGCATCTGTAAAAACAGATGCTTTTTTATGAGTGAAAAATAGAGCATAAGTCTCTATTTCTTTGCCTGTAGAGACAAGTTATCCATATAAACCGCCTGATGTACTCCATTCAGCATAACTTTCAAACCTAAATGGGAATCTTTTTTCAAAGAAACAGTAAATGTTTTTTTCTCACCTGTTATTTTGGAAGGTTTAGTGATTGAAACATAGGTTTTTACATCAGAAGGGTTGTCCACTGAAAAAAGTTCTAAAGTAGTTTCTCCTCCATTATCAGAAAGATCAAGAGACAGCGTATAGGTTCCGGCTTTAATTTCCGGTGTTACCAGATACATATTTTCTCCAGGATTGCTCATTGAATAGAATATAATTCTTTTATCACTTGCATACAGCATCGCTTTCCCAGCCTGAGCAGTCCAGCATTTATTAATATCTTTCCAGGCATCAAAATTTTCTGCAAGGGCGGTTACGGGTTTACACTGCGCATTTGCTGTTAGAAACCCTCCTAAAACTGCTATTCCCGTAAGTACGATTTTTCTCATGTATTATTTTTATTTATAATGAGTAAAAATAAGCAAAAAAGGTCGTACCGGATGCTATTGTTTTATGATTTAAGTTAGCTTCCACTGATGAATGGTGCAGCGAAAATCAAAATGAAATCATAAAACACTGTAAAATAGTTTGATAGAAGGTTGTAGCGCGTTTTGCAGAATTTATGACTGAAAATTAAAATAAGCTTTCCGCTGACAGAAAGCTTATTCAGTTTTAGGTAAAATGTAATTATAAACAAGACTTAAAAATAAAATAATTCTACTCCATCGGTTATGAGTGAGATCATATTAATTTTTTATCTCTTTTCCGCAATTGATAAGTTCAGTGACAAGCTGCCCACTTTGCGCTGCCCAATAATTTTTGTCACACACTACAATTAAATTTCGTTTAGCTCTACTCACAGCAGTATTAACCAGATTAAGGCCTTTGGAAATAGGAATGGTAGTATCAACAAACCATTTATCATAAGTGTCAACAATACTTAAAATTACAGTATCCCATTCTCTGCCCTGAGAGCCATGAACAGTGAGGATTTTCAAATCATTTCTTTCTTGTGGTAAAGAATTGTTGAGTAATCTTATTTGTTTTTTATAAGGGGTTAAAATGACAAAGTCCTCCGTTCCATTTTTTTTAAGGCTATGAACAAGTTTGCTTATTTCTGAAACTTCATTCATTGATACTCTTGATTTTGGTCCTTCAGCTTTTTTAGCATTAATATACTGTATCTGGGTTTCACCTTTCGGATTATTGGAGCTAAAGTCGTTTTCATAAACATGTTTAGACAGAATTTGAGCCAGATTATTCCCGAATCTATAGGTCGCATTTAAAGAAGTCTTTGAAATATTTTCAGATTTGAATTCCGAATTGTCCAGGTACTGATTTCTGGAGAAATCCTTTGATTTTGAAAAAAGAGTGTCCAGGAAAATGGCAGACTGAGCCCATAAAAACATATTATAAAACTTGCCATCCCTTTCAATACTGCTATCATTGATTTCACAAACCGGAGGTAATTGCTTGTGATCCCCCAGAAATGAAATGGGCGTTGAATGATTAAACAATGTCAAAGCTTTAATAATATTGGCATAACCTGCTTCATCCAGAAAAATATGCTCAACATTCAACTTTGATTCTGCGTAACGTCCAATATAGCCATCTAAAGTGCATGCAATTATATTGACGGATTTCAAACGCTCTTCAGTAGATGAAATAGCTAGCTTAGCTCTTAAATGCAGATATCTTTCCAATTCAGATTCTATTACAACTGAGCTGTGATTTTTATATTCTGAAAATAGATGCGTGTCAACTTCTAACTTATCTCTTTTTTGAAGGAGTATAGTATCTGCCTTTTTTTTAATTTCTTTTATATTTGTGACGGACAGTTTAGAAAGAACCGACTGAACTTCCGGAAGAAATTTGGTCTGGTCAATCAGATTAGTGATTTTTACAGATACTTTTTTCTGAATCTCAGCTAAATCTCTCTCTTGAACCGTTCTTTTCTTACTGATTTCAGAGAGTTCATATTTCGAATATTCCAGATCTTTATTGAAATCATAAATTCTCTTTCTAATCTCATAAACTTCCTTTTCTGCACGCGTTGGTTTACTGCTGAATGCTTTGATAATCTTATGGGAAATAGAATTTATTTTAACAATATTTTTTTCCAGCTGTTGAGCTTCTTTAATGCTGTTTTCAGAAAGTAACTTAACATCTATTTCCTTTTTTCTGAATACGATATTCACCTCAGCCAATGAGTCTGTATCTTGTTTTGTACGCTCAGAAAGTTCAATTAAATCATCAAATTCAGGAGTTAAGTTTATAAATCTGTCAATGGCTTGCTGCTGATTTTGAAAATTTAACATTCGCTCCAGAATATCAATTTGTTTATCTATTTCAGCCAGCTTTTTTTGAACCCCTTTTTCTTCACAGACTTCCGGAAATTCCTCAGCAAATTTTTTCGAGGGTGTTCCCAGACGTATAATTTGTTTTCTGTCGATCCCTGCCTTATCAGTCATTTTAATGATCCCTTTTAACACTTGCTCAATCGCATTATTAGTGGGAGCTAAAATGGCAATTGTATCCCCTTTTTTGATATAATGGAGCACTGCATAGGCAAGAACAAATTGGGTTTTCCCTGTACCGGGAGCTCCCCAGATATAAGAAAAGGGAGATGTGAAAATATTTTTTAAAGACTGTTTTTGGTTTTCGGAAGGTTGAAGATTTTTCTCCGGAAAAAAATCAATATTCTGAAAGTCCTCTGAGTATTTTGATGCTCTAGTAGGTAAGGAGAGCTTGCTTCCATTATGTACATACCAGCCTTTTACTCTTTCAACCAGGAACTTCAGATCAGAGACTACTTTAAGGTCATTTTTATGTAGTCCAGTGAAATCCGGGGATATATTGTCAGAAGGCTTAATTAAAAGTATATTTTTATCATTGTCGTATTCAATAATTTTAATTTCTGTGGAATCATAATCTTTACCATTGCGGAAATTCCTGAAAAAAACAGCTTCTGTATCAAAAAGCTTTGCAGACAAACGAAGCTTAATCACGGTATGCCTGCCTGGCAAATATTCTAAATCAAAAACATCAACTTCCTGGATACCTTTATTGTTATTCTGTAGATATTCATAATAGTTTTGGCAACTGTCTATTGCTATTTCTCTTATTTCTTCTGTCGTCATTTATTTGACATTTATAAATATTATTCTGCTATTTGTGGGATAGTGTTTGTAAAATTAACTTGTAATGGGTTTATCTCATTATGGTTTTCCGTAAAAACAAAACTATTGATCTTATTAAAAGTAAGAATACGTATTTTCACTGTATTTATTTAGGTTCTGGAGCTTTTTAAAAGGATTTAAAACAGTTAAAAAAAGAAGAAATGGAAAAAATAATATTCTTTATAAATAATTACGGTGGTAGACATGATAATAACCAAGGTATAAATCATTGAGTCAAGCAGCCACAGTACCATAAGATATGCCCATGGCATTAAAAAAGATTGGGTTGCAGTGATGTATTTCTTTTTTAAGCTATAGAAGGAATTTTTTTTATAATTTTAGCTTATATTTTATAATCTGAATGGAATACATCAATAAAACAAGTACTTTCTTTCTTTTAAAAAGTGTTATTTATGCAGTTGGATTTCTAAGCTTAATAGGGATATCAAGACTTTGGATAGGATCAAATGAAAATTGGAATCAGATGATAGAAAATGAATGTATTCCGGCATTAATAGTCCGAAGTATTTTTTTGGTGGTGGCAGGATTACTATTTATAGGGTTATCATTCATAATAAACAAGATCTACAAGAAAGAGAACCATTTTTCGAAAGAATTGGTTGTTTTACTATTGTTTTCTCTCACGCTGAATGTAATAACGATGTTAGGCATCATCTGACATAAAGCTATATAAAAAAATGTGACTATTAAATAAAGTAAGTTGTACATAGAAAAATTTCCTAAATGTGGTAGGTGTTTAAGCCTTATTGGCGTATAAATTGATACTACAAACTGAATTGAATTTTGATGACTAATGACTAAAACGACTATAACTCTGATTTTCTTTTTAAGTGGTTTTTTCTTTTTAAATGCACAGGAGAAGAAAGATTCACTTTATTATAAAATAGAAGAATTTTCAGATAAAAGAAAAGTTACCAAATTCATTCACCGCTTTATATTCCGTAGAGAGCCGGATTCTACATCCGTTAAGTCCAATACTGAAAAACTTTTGCAAAAC
Organism: Chryseobacterium metallicongregator; assembly: GCF_031324065.1. NCBI lineage: Bacteria > Pseudomonadati > Bacteroidota > Flavobacteriia > Flavobacteriales > Weeksellaceae > Chryseobacterium > Chryseobacterium metallicongregator. The sequence goes on along the minus strand of NZ_JAVIXS010000001.1, from coordinate 439,948 downwards.
ACATATAACAAAAAAATTATCAGAAATATCAGGATAGAAACCATTGACCCTTTTGGCTATGGCTCTAAAGACAGCAAGGAAATAGGGAAATGGTATGATTGGATAAAGGATCACCTTCATTCCAGTACGAGAAGATCGACAGTTAATAATTTTTTGCTTTTTGAAGAAGGAGAAGAATATAATGCCCAAAAGCTCTATGAATCTGAACGTTTGCTGAGAGCAATGCCTTTTATAAACAGAGTTAATATCAGTGTTTCAGACAGTACTTCCAGTAAAGATTCTATAGATGTTGTTGTAAAGGTCCTTGATTCCTGGAGCCTGAAACCAAGAATCAGTTATTCCGGAAGTAAAATTGGTTTGGGAGTTACTGAAGAGAATGTACTGGGACTGGGACATACTCTGGACTTCCTTTACAGAAACGATTCTAAAGAAAAGCAGGATTATCTTTTAGGAAGCTATACCACTTATAATCTTTTTGGGACTTATATCAATGCCCAGATTCTTGGGGAAAGGGATTTTTCGAGAAATGAAAGAATTAATTTCAGCCTTAGAAGAGACTTTTTCTCACCTTTAACGAAGTGGGCGGGAGGTTTTACTTTTGAATATTTTTTACGAAAAGTTTTACTTCCTATAGATACGGATACCACTTTTCCTGAAGTTCAGATCAAAGTATACAGTCAGGATTTATGGGGTGGTTATCAGATTCCGGTTTCCTCTGATCCTAGTGAAAAAATATCCAGTAATATTGCCATTATAGGAAGATTCCAGAATTATCAGTACAAAGACAGCCCTGGAATTGATCAGTATAAATATTTCAGCTCTTACAACAGTTTTCTGATGTCTGTTGGGTTTATTCAGAGAAACTTTTCAGTTCAGAAGAATATTTTCCAGTATGATTTGCCTGAGGATATTGCTTATGGTAATTCTGTAAACGTTATTGCCGGAGGCTTATCAAGAAATAAAGAAGTGAATCCGTATGTGGGGATTTCAGCATCTTACGGCCGTTTTACAAAGTTGGGGTATTTCACTGTAAAAGCACAGTTTGGAAGGTTTTTTAATGAAGATAGCCAGAATAGGGAATCTTTCCGCTTTGACGGAACTTATTTTACCAACCTTATGGACTGGAAATTTGCCAAAGCAAGACATTTTTTCTCTCCAACACTAGCCCTTGGAAATCCGCAGCATAATTACTCTTATAAGGATAGGATAAACCTTTCTTCTGCAGACGAGTTTCCTGTTTATAATGCAGATTATATCGGAACCAAAAAAATAGTGTTAAGATATCAGCTCCAGTTGTTTATTAATAAAACATGGAAGAATTTCCATTTCAGTCCTTATTTAACTACCGCAGTGGGCTGGCTGGGAATGCCCGATGATAAACTATTGAAAACCAAAGCCAATACAAAAATCGGAATAGGTGTTTTAATTAATAATCCCTATCTGGTTTTCAACAGGATTCAGATTTCTTTCATGTATTATCCACGTGTTCCTTTTGATAATAATTCTGTTTTTGATTTTAACAGTAACAGAAATAATCTTTTACCTATGAACAGCTTTGCCACGGATGTTCCTCATTTTGTCAATTTTGGAAATTGATAATAGAAAGTTAACTCTGTAATTGACTATCTGTAAATACTTCGTTTTTCAGGCTATATATCAGGATTGTTTTTGATAGGATATTACCCATTTGGGTAATTGACTGGTTGTTATATAATCACAAAATTTGTGATGAAATACATTGTATGCTGTAAAGTATATTCAGATGAAGTTTAAAAAATAATAACAACCCCAAAACTAATCCCTATGAAACCATTGAATTTTCTTTTATTATTGACCACACTTTTTACTTCTGTCGTTATGTATGGACAACCAACTGGTAAAACATTACCTGTACCAAAGCCAATGCCTATAACAGATGCTGAAAAATGGATTGCAATTTCGCCTATTTTGCTCTTCCTGTTAATTACCTGTCTTGTCTTTTTTAAACTAAAAAAAGATAAAGTCTCTTTAAAAGATCTTCTTTTGGATAAAGATGCTAATGTTCAGATAGAGGTAGAAAAAACAAAACAAACAGAAGCTTTTTTAGCCGCTTCTCCTGAAAGTCAGCAGGTCATGAAGGGAGCCGCTGCAACACTTAATAACACTTCAGATTCTAATACCGAAAAACCTAATACAAGTGTAAGTCGTTTTCTTGCGTTTATAAGTGGGTTAGTGTCTGTAGGTCTTGCGTGTGTTCTCACGACATTCGCCATCTGGAACTATTTTGATGTAAGTGATTTTCCCAATCTGAATGATCTCGTTGGTGTTTTACTTACATTGGGAATAGGAGTAGTGCCTTATGCATTCAATAAAATCACTACAGCTGCTAAATAGATAGACTTTTATATCCAGATTGTTTACATCAGGCAGATTTTAATACAATAGAAACCTTCCTTGCTTTTGGCAGGGAAGGTTTTAATCAAAATGTAATCCACATTCTGAAAACTAAACTACTACATCTATTTTTACATTAATATTTCCACGCGTTGCTTTTGAATAAGGACATGTCGCATGAGCTGTTTCCACAACTTTTCTTGCTTCGTCTATTGCAAGTCCCGGTAAAAGTACCTGTAAATGTGCCTGCAGGAAAAATCCATCATCATTGGTGGCCAAATCTACAGAGGTATTGACAGATAAGTCTGGAGGAAGTGTAATTCCAAGCTTTGCAGAGCCTAATTGCATCGCTCCGATAAAACAGGCAGACCATCCTGCTGATAATAGTTGTTCCGGATTTGTTCCGTTTCCCTTGGCTCCGGGAGGAGTCAGTTCTATATCAAGTTTGCCGTCACTGCTTTTTGCTTCTCCGTTACGGCCGCCCGTTACGATGACATTACCAGAATATAATACTTTACTGATATTGACTACAGTTGTATTTTCTACTTCCTGAATGGTATTTAATTCCATATTTTTATTATTTAGATTAAACGATTTTGTTGATTGATCCTATGATTGTTAAAGTTTTTTTCTTAAATCTTTGAAAGCTGCTCTAAGCTCTTCAGTAAATACCTGTGGCTGTTCCCAGGCTGCAAAATGTCCGCCTTTCGAAGCTTTATGATAATAGTATAAGGTAGGGTAGGCCTTCTTTGACCAGCTTTCCGGAGCCTGATAAATTTCGTGAGGAAATACCGAAATAGCTACAGGAACCTTAATGTCTTTTGTTTTCTGTGCCTCTGCACTGAAATTATTCTTGTTATTTTCCCAATAGAAGCGTGAAGAAGACGCTCCGGTATTGGTAAGCCAGTAAAGTGTAATATCATCTAGGATGGCATCACGACCAATTACATTTTCAGGATGAAGATCACTTTCACTCCATTCTGCAATTTTTTCGTAAAGGAATGCTGCTAAAGCTGTTGGAGAATCAGAAAGTAAATAACCTGTTGTCTGTGGTCTTGTTACCATCATTCCTCCATAGGCTGCATTTCTTCCAAAGAATGTACTCATTGCATGATAAGCTTTTGCTTCTGATGCAGAAAGTCCTGATGGGACAGGATCCCCGGCATTGATTGGCTTTACAAGTTCAGCAGGAATAGTAGCCGGCATGGTAAGATGAATTCCTAGAAGGCCTGAAGGAGCCTGTTTGGCTAGAGCATCAGATATTACAGAACCATGATCACCACCTTCAGAAACATATTTTTTGTAGCCAAGCCTTTTCATCAAAACATCCCAGGCAAGGGCAACACGGTCAGGATTCCATCCCAGTTCGGTAGGGATTTCTGAAAAACCATAACCCGGAATTGCTGGTATAATCACATCAAATGCATCACTCGCTTTTCCTCCATATTTTACAGGATCAGTTAAAGGACCTATTGTATTGATAAACTCCAGCGGAGAGCCCGGCCAGCCATGAGTGAGTATCACAGGCATTGCATTAGCTTCCTTTGAACGAACGTGGATAAACTGAATATCAAGTCCGTCAATATTGGTTACGAATTGTGGAAGAGCATTCAGCTTATTTTCCACTTTTCTCCAGTCGTATCCGTTGCCCCAATAGGTTATGAGTTCTTTTAACTGTTCAAGCCGAATTCCCTGAGAAGCATCTTTCACTGTCTCTTTATCCGGGAAACGGGTTTCGGAAATACGTTTTTTAAGATCATCCAGTTGAGATTGCGGAATACTGATGTGAAAAGGACGGATACTTGTGTCATTTTTTGATGATAGAGTAGTGGTCTTGTTGTTTTGTGCTTTAGAAATAGCAGGTGTACTTAAAGTAAAAGTTACTGCTAAAAGGATGGTTGAAATTGTTGTTTTCATTGCTTTATTGTATTAGATTGTAGATCTGTTTTTCTTTTTGATGAGACAAAATTATGCTCCTGGAAACCCTTGAGAAATGAGTAATTTGTTCAAGTAGTCATATTTCACAGCGAAATAGACATTGCAGGAGGTGAACAGGAAAACAGTATCAATATGAAGCAGATGGAAGTAACGCTAAGAAAAGTGAGTGAGTTGTTGATCTCAAAAAAGGATAAAAAATAAGCTCCGTTCTTCTATAAAACGGAGCTTATTTTGTGAAAACACTCTTTTTCGATGTTATCCGTGAGCTTCTACAGATACATCATTCCATTCTTCCCATACTTTTAAACGTTGCTCGTAATTTTGTTTTACAAAAGGAAGTGCTACTTTTCCAAGCAATAAGCGCAATGGAGGATTTTCAGTTTCTGCTAACTTTATCAGTGCCGGAGCTGTAGCTTCTACATCTCCAAAAGAAGTTTCAGATTCTGAGAAAGCCTTTTTAACACCATCGTAAACCGGATTGCTTTGTGTATTAATTCCTGTATGCCAGATATTGGAAGCATAGCCATTAGGTTCTACCAACGTTACTTTGATTCCAAAGCCTTTTACTTCCGTTGCTAAAGTTTCACTTAAGCCTTCCAGTGCAAACTTAGACGCATTGTAAAGTCCCATGGTTGGTAAAGTAGCCAATCCTAAAATAGAAGAAACCTGAATGATATGACCACTTTTCTGATCTCTCATGATGGGAAGTACCGCCTGTGTAAGCCATAAAGTTCCAAAGAAATTCGTTTCAAACTGTGCTCTTGCTTCCTGTTCGTTGGTTTCTTCCACTGCACCCGTTAATGCATATCCGGCATTATTGATCAGAATATCAATGCTGCCGAAGTATTGATGAACTTTCTGAACTACTGTTAATGATTCCTCTCTTTTATCTACATCTAAGGTTAAAGGCAATACGGAATCTCCATATTTTTCTTTTAAATCATTAAGTGTTTCTACATTTCTGGCTGTTGCTGCCACTTTGTATCCTTTTGCTAAAAAAGCTTCTGCCCATGCTTTTCCAAAACCTTTTGATGCTCCTGTAATTAAAACTGTTTTTGACATTGTTTTGTTTTTAATTGATTGTTATGATTATACTTTTTAAAAAGTTTTATTTTCAAATTTAAATGACCGAACGGTCATATTTTGGGTAAAAAAATTTAGACACAATTTTCCTCAATTATTTTTTTTAGACTTTGCGTAATAACTGCCATTCTCACATTGTTACCGGACATTCTTGCGATCAAATGTCCACCTTCAAGCATTGCGAAAAGAACCGTTGCAAAATCTGCAGGATTCCAGTCTGCTCTGAATTCTTTATTGAAAATGCCTCTTTCAATAATATCGGAAAGCAATTCCTGCCCCTGCTTGATAGCACGGTTTATTTTTTCCTTGACAACCGGATTGGTATCGTCGGCTTCCATTCCGAAATTTAATAAAGGACAGCCTCCGGTTACTGGCGGATGATTAGGATCACTGAAAAAATCAATATATGCGAATAACTGCTCTTTAGAAGTTTTGAATTTCCTTAAATTGTTTAAAAGTCTTTCACTCAGTAATTTAAGATTATGATCAACAGCAGCGCAGGCAAGTACTTCCTTGTTCTCAAAATGAACGTACATACTACCTTTAGACAATTTGGTGGCTTCCATAATATCACTCATAGAAGTAGCAGCGATCCCTTTTGTATTAAATATAGGAGCCGATTTTTCTATAATGAATTGTTTGGTTTCTTCACCTTTTGTCATGATAATATAAAATAATAATGCAAAGATATGACCGATTGGTCATAAAAACAAATTTTTTATGCTTTTTTTATATTGCATTGTTTTAATGTCAACTAAATCAGTTGTTTATTGTCCTTCTTCAGGAAGACATTGAGGAATTTCTCCTATTTCATTCATTGTAAATCCTTCTTCAAAAAGTTTTCTTTTATGATTAATTCCCCAGTCTTTAAGAGCAAATATGATAGGATTTAAAGTTGAAGAATAAGACAGAGGCTGATAAATGATTTTAACAGGATAATCATCAATAACAGTTCTTTTGATGAGCTGATGTTGTTCAAGTTCCTTGAGTTCCTTAGCCAGAACCTTTGGAGTAATACCTGGTATACTGTCCTGTATATCAGTAAAGCGATCATTACCTACAGATACAGATACCATGATGGCCAGCTTCCATTTGCCACTTAAAACGTCCAAAGCATCCCGTACAGGCTTGATCGTTTCCAGGCAGCTTGATTTAATTTTTTTTACAGACATACGCTTACAAATTATTTCGCTTTCCTTTGGGAAAGTACTATACAAAGGAAAGTAAATCTGTGCTAAATTGCAACATCATTTTTAAGGTATTTCCTTCTGAGACACAATAAACCGTATGAAGGAAATATTGTAATAATGAAAAGAATTCCGGCCGGTATTCTTCTGAGTTAAAAAGAGTCAATAATTAAAAAGAGACGAACAAAAAGAATGAAAAAAGTAATCTTAATTACAGGTTCAAGTACCGGTTTTGGTGCATTAATGGTAAAAACATTTAACAAAGAAGGGCATATCGTCATAGCTACGATGCGAAATACTACTGGAAGCAATGCTGAACACGCAAAAAATCTGAATACGCTGGAGAATACAGAAGTAGTAGATATGGATATCACAGATGATCAGTCTGTAAAAAAAGCTGTTGCTTTAGTACATGAAAAGTATGGCAGAATTGATGTTTTGATCAATAATGCAGGAATATATGGAGCAGGAGTTCTTGAATCTTATTCAATACCACAGATCCAGAAACTCTTTGATGTGAATGTTTGGGGAACATTGAGAGTGAATAATGAAGTTTTACCTATTATGAGAGCTGCAAAAGATGGTCTTATCATCACCATTTCCAGTCAGGTAGGCCGAATTTCACTTCCATTACAGTCTGCTTATAATTCTACAAAATTTGCATTGGAAGGCCTTATAGAAGGTTCGTATGAAGAGTTGATAGGGCAGGGAATAGAGTCAGTACTGCTTGAGCCGGGAGGATTCATGACGGAAATTATCGGTAAGGCGCATATTAATGGAGACCGCGAGGGCATTCAGGAATCTTATGGTACTGCTGTGGCAGATATCAGTCAGAAAATTCAGACCGTATTTGGTAAACTCTTTATGGAATCAGCTCCGGATCCACAAATCATTGCAGATGGAACGCTTAAACTGGTAAATACAGAAAAAGGAAAAAGACCGCTCCGTACGCCCTTAGATCCTCTTTCCAATGGAGTAGATAAAGAATACAATCTGATTACAGAACAGGTAAAACAAAAGTGGATAGAAGCTTATGGTTTATAAAATATAATATTAAATTATTGTAGTCCATACATCCCATAGAAAAGGAAAAGTACTAATAAACGGTACTTTTCCTTTTGTATTTTGAATATACAGAGAATAAATAAACGCTATTTATTGAAATTTAAATGAAGACAACCTCAATTTAATTTCTAAATTTACCCGAAATTGAATGCAATGGCCAACGGTAACCTGAATGTGCACACTTTGCGCGAACTTTATCAGCAACTAGGACTTCCTGTGGATTATCTGGAGGAAGAATCCGGATTTACCATTCATTATCTGGAAGAAACATTCCAGGATTTGCCGTTTCGTTCAGAACCTTTTCGTCCTAACTACTTTAGCTTTTTGTTTATTAAAAGTGCATTTGGGCATTACACAATCGATGATCAGAGATTCGAAGTGACTTCAGATACTGTTTACTTTACCAACCCCGGCAATTACAGAATTTTTGAATGGGAAAAACTAAAGCATACCTGTCTGATTACCTTCGGAGAAGGATTTTTGAAAGAATATGTGCATGAAGATGTCTATAATGATTTCTCTTTTCTTTTATCAGAAGTAGTTTCACCCCGTGTTTTGACTCCTGACCAGTTTAGCCAGATAGAAGAATTATATGCTTTGATTCATAAAGAATATAAAGGACATTCATTATATAAAAACAAAATTATCGGTGCTCTTGTGATCACGCTGCTGCTTAAAATCAAAGAATATTTCTTTCAGGACTATAATCCTATTTATGAAGGGAACCGCAGTTCACGGATTGTAAAAAATTTCAAACAAAATATTGAACAGCATTTCAGAGATCTGATCAGTGGAAAGACCAATACCCAGTTCAGGGTTCAGGATTATGCGAACCTGCAGGCTCTCCATGTTAATTATTTATCAAGCGTTATCAGTAGCAAAACCGGAAAAACAATCACTTCATGGATTGCTGATAAAGCAATTACCGAAGCAAAAGTAATGCTTCAGGATGAAACCCTTAGCATTAAAGAAATTACAGCCCGTTTAGGCTTTCTTGAAACATCCCATTTCAGCAATTATTTCAAAAAAAATACTTCAATCAGCCCTGCAGAATATAGAAAACAGTACTTTGGAAAGCAATCTTAGAAATTTGCAACATCTCCTATAATTCTTGTACGTTCCTGAGGAGCATAATGTATCAACTTTGTCCTATCAAATTAACATTGATAAAAACAAAGTAATATGAGTACATTAAACAACAAAGTAATCCTTGTGACCGGAGCGTCAAGAGGAATCGGAGCTGAAATCGCTCAACAGTTAGCTTCAACGGGAGCAAAAGTAATCGTTAACTACGCAGGCGGAAAAGATGCCGCAGAACAGGTTGTCGCTTCTATAAAAGATAAAGGAGGTGACGCTATTGCAATCCAGGCAGATGTAAGTAATTCAGAAGCTGTAAAGCAATTATTTGATCAGGCGATCAGCCATTATGGAAAAATCGATGTATTGGTTAATAATGCAGGAATCATGATTACCAAATTGATCAAAGATACTACTGATGAAGACTTTTCACGTCAGTTCGACATCAATGTAAGGGGAACATTTAATACTTTAAGAGAAGCAGCAACCCAGCTTGCTGATAACGGAAGTATTATTAATTTCTCTTCAACAACTACGAGAGTGATGATGCCAACGTATGGAACTTATGTAGCTACCAAAGGAGCTGTAGAACAGCTAACCCGAGTATTCGCTAAAGAAGTGGGAAGCAGAGGAATCAATGTGAATGCAATACTTCCGGGACCTACTAACACCGCATTGTTTACAGAAGGAAAACCTCAGGAAGTAATAGACAGACTGGCTTCTTTAAATGCTTTTAACCGTTTGGGAGAACCTGCTGATATTGCCAAAATTGTTGTCTTTCTGGCTGGTGATGATGCCAAATGGATCAGCGGACAAACGATTGGAGCCAATGGGGCTATGGCTTAATATCATACACCAATACTATTACATTATGAAGACTTTACCAATAGCAGTTGCTTTCGGATTTTTCGGAGCGGTTGCCGTTACTGTTTCCTTTTCGATGCAGTGGCCTACATGGGTGATGTTTGTAGCCTGGGTCAGTTTCTATATTTTCGGTAAAAAGATAGAAACCTCACTTTGGGCACTTTTACAGATTGTACTGGGAATGATGATGGCAATTCTGATACAGGTTACTGCAGGCGGATTGCAGCAGCTGATCGGAGGGTTAGGCTTTCCTTTGGCTGTTTTCCTGTACATTGGATCATTAGCCTACTTTGCGGGAACAAAAAAACTGAACAACATTCCTGCCTGGTTTCTGGGCTTAATCATCCTGTTTGGAGTTCACCCTCCACTGGAACCATTGCCTGTACTCAACTTATTAATACCCATTTTAGCAGGATTTCTATTTGCCTGGCTGAACAATAAGGTAGTTGATATGATTCATGAAAGACAGACATCAAAATCAACTGTTCAATAACAACTATTACACACAATCATTATTAAAATTTAAAAAAATGAATTCATTACAAAATAAAGTAGCCGTTATTACCGGCTCAGGAAGAGGTTTGGGAAAAGCTATTGCAGAACGTTATGCTGCGCTGGGTGCAGATATCATATTAAATTATTCCCGTGACAAAGCTTCCACAGATGAGGTAGAAAGCAATATCAAAGCTATGGGAAGAAAGGTTATTTCCGTTCAGGCAGATGTGAGCAAAGTATCTGAAATACACTATCTTTTTGATGAAGCAAAAAAAGCTTTTGGGAAAATAGATATCGTTGTTGCCAATGCCGGAATTGAAATGGTGGAAACTCCAGTAACGCAGTTCACGGAAGAACAGTTTGACAGACTTTTCTCCATCAATACCAAAGGGGCTTATTTTACCATGCAGCAGGCAGCTTTGAATGTAGAAGACAATGGACGCATTATTTATGTAGCATCCAGTACCACAGCTTTTCCTGTGCCGGGTATGGCAGTATATGGAGGAAGTAAAACCACCCCAAGGTATCTGGTAGATGTGTTATCAAAAGAAATTGGGCATCGTGGAGTAACTGTAAACACGATTATCCCTTTCGCTGTAGATCATTCGGGAATTTTTGCCGAAGAAGGAAGCTATCCTGAATTGAGAAAATCCCTGATTGACAGCTGTCCGATGGGAAGACTGGCGGAAGTAGAAGATGTAGCCAATATTGCCGAATTCTTTGCCAGTGATCTTTCTTCATTTGTGAACGGGCAGCATTTATTAGTCAATGGCGGAGCTAATCAGTAAAATACTACTATGAATATTTTTAAATTATTAAGTATGGTATTGATGATGGCTTGCAGTCTGAATGCTTGTGGACAGCGGTATCAAAACCATCAACACAAAAAAATAAAGAGTATGGATACTTCGAAAATTATAAATATAAAAGTAAAACAGGCTATTGAAGCCTTCCAGGCAAATGATATAGAAAAATGGATCTCTCTTTTTGCAAAAGATGCGGTATTGCTTGACGATGGTAACCCAAGAGATCTGAAAGAATTTTCAACCCATGCCATTCTTATTGAAAATTTCGTAAGCATTGATAAAGTGGAGGATAACGGAAACTCAGTGTATGGAGCATTCCACAGTGATAAATACGGAGATTTTAAAGCCTATTTTAAATTCCATTTTAATAAAGATGGGAAAATAAACAAGCTTGAAATAGGGCAGACAGATAATTAAAAACTCATGAGAAACTCTCTCTCAATACATTGTTTGGGAGTTTCTATTTGTATGGAATGAACTATGAAAAAGATCACGATTTTTTTTAACAGAGACAAAGGCTTATTCTTCTTCAGGATGATGATCAGTATGATTCTTTATATAAATCATGGGCATGAAAAACTGTTTCACTTCTCTGAAATGCTCTCGAAAATTGCTGACCCTTTGCATATAGGAAAATTACCGGGGCTTTTGTTTGCTGCTTTTTCCGATGTTTTTTGTGCGTTACTTTTATTATTAGGTTTCAAAACGAAAATCGCTTCTTTTGTAATTGCATTCAATACTTTGGTTGCGTTTATCTTGGTTCAGCATGGAGATGTAACCACCTTCAGAGGAGAAATTGCCCTCTTATTTTTTAGCAGCTCCTTACTCCTGTTTTTTACCGGTCCTGGGATATACAGCCTGGATGAATTCATGAAGAAAGCAGAGTGATTAATTTGTCCATGCAAATCATTAGCTGATAAGCTGGATTAATATAAGAGAACAATTTAACTCTAAGTTTACAAAAAGCTCCTATTTAGGGGCTTTTTATTTAGGGCAGATAGACGTATAACTTTTTTTAATCCTAACTTTGCTGCGGTAAAAGGAACTATGAAGAAACTGGAGATTAAAAAAAATATTCAGAAACAGGAAGATAAAAATCTGTCTTTCCGGGTTTTTGATTTGAATAAAGACCATTTGGCCCAATATGCAAAACCTCACAAAAAAGACCATTTTTGTATTTTTATTGTAGAAGAGGGAAAACTTCAGGTTTGTATTGAAGATAAAATTCATTGGATAAAAGCGGGAAAAATCTCTGTGATATTTCCGGAACAGGTAAATTTTGTGGCAGCCTCCAGCGAAGATCTCATCGGGAAGATTATTTTGTTTGAAGAAATATTGTTTTGTTCTGATATTCTGAAAAATGAACTAAGTACCTATAATGTTAATCTTTCTACACAGCTTAACTGTACAATACTTTCACGGGAAGACTTTGAACAAAGCTTATGCAACACTTCAATCATCAAAGAAATTTACGAACAGCCAACCCTTATAAAGAAAGAACAGGCCAGATTTTACATTAAAATTGTCCTTCTCGGACTTATTGAATCGATTCACGGACTGCATCCGGTTCTGCATGAAAAAACAGCAGATCAACCCCTGTATGTAAGATTTAAAAAGCTGTTGAATGAACATTATAAACAACACAGAACGGTTCAGTACTATGCAGAAGAACTGGCCATTACTTCCAAAAAGCTAAACTCTATTACCAAAAAACATTGTGGAGAGACTGCTATTCAGGCTATCCATAACCGTATTTTAACGGAAATTAAACGGCAGCTGATGTTTTCAGATCTTTCCCATAAGGAAATTGCTTTTGATTTGGGATTTAATTCTCCATCTGCCCTCAATAAATTTGTAAAAGCAAAACTCAAAGAAACTCCCACAGAACTTCAACAGGAACTGGTGCAAATGTATAACGTATAGTCTCGTTTGTATAACAGGGCTTGTGAAGGCTTATCTAATTTTGTATCATTAAAATCAGATAAGAAAAATGAGCAAATTATTTATTGCAGGCGAAGTCTTCCATGGTGCAGGAAGTCTTGATGAATTAAAAAATATCAAAGGAAAAAAAGCAGTTATTGTAACAGGAGGGAGTTCCATGAGAAAAAGCGGAACCCTTGATAAAGCGATAGCCTATCTTCATGAAGCAGGAATCGAAACACAGATTTTCGAAGGGGTAGAAGAAGACCCATCATCAGCAACCTGTCTGAAAGGTGCAGAGGTGATGAATACTTTCCAACCTGACTGGATTATCGGTTTAGGTGGCTGCTCCGCCATTGATGCTGCAAAAATTATGTGGGTATTTTACGAATATCCTGAGGTGGAATTTGATGCTTTGATTAAACCTTTCACAGTTCCCGTTTTGAGAAATAAAGCAAAGTTTATTGCTATTCCTTCTACCAGTGGTACGGGAACGGAAACTACGGGGCTTGCGGTGATTACGGATAGAGAGAAAGGCGTAAAATATCCTGTGGTTTCTTATGAATTAACACCGGATATTGCTATTATTGATGGGGAAATCTGCGCTTCAATGCCGGCACATGTAACTTCCAATACAGGGCTTGATGCTCTGACACATTGTGTGGAGGCCTATGTCTCCAATATTGATAACAATATTGCAGATGCCTTATCTAAAGGTGGTTTAGAGATTGTTTTTGATAACCTTAAAGAAGCCGTAGAAAACCCAAATAATATTCAGGCCCGTCAGAATATGCATGATGCATCATTTATGGCTGGTTTAGCCTTCAATAATGCATGGTTGGGAATTGTTCACTCTCTTTCTCATCAGGTAGGAGCGCTGTATGGAATTCCTCACGGAGCTTCAAATGCTATTTTTCTTCCGAATGTGATCCGTTACAATGCTCTGGCTACAGAACGTTATCCTGATCTGGCAAGAGTAATTGGGAAAGAAACTACCGAAGAACTGGCTCAGGCTATTGAGACACTACGTTCTGAAGTTAACAATCATTCAGCGATCAAAGATTTCGGAATTTCAAAAGAAGATTGGGAGAAAAACCTTGACTATATTGCAGCCAACGCTTTAGCAGACCCTTGTACAGGTTTCAATCCGAGAGTGCCTGTTTTAGAGGAACTGAAAGCAATTTACAATGCCTGTTATGAAGGTGCTGTATATGCAGAGGAAGTTGTTGCAGGATAAGATTTGATAACACTTCAATGTGTTGATATCTAGAAATACACTATTTATATGGTAAAAAGAAAGAGAACTCAATCTGAGTTCTCTTTCTTCAGTTATTTAATTATTTGACCATGATTTTAATGTTTTCCCTACGATCATTTTCATATAGAATACTCATCATGTAAGCTCCTTTTTCATACGTTGAAAAATCTATTTTGAGATCAAAAACATTCAGGTTTTTCCAATCGGCAAGCTTCCTTTGAGCTATATCATAAATGATGATATTCTTTATTTTTCCTTTACTTTTCAGGTAACAAAAATCGGTGACCGGATTAGGGTAAAAGGTAAGCTCGGACTCAATGGCAAGATCTGCAGTTCCCAGAGAACCGATAGTAATAACCTTACTTAACGTTTCTGAACAGGTATTTTTATTAACTGTCAGGGTGACGGTATAACTTCCGGGAGAGGCATAATGATGAGCCGGATCTGATGAGGAATCTGTGGTACCATCACCAAAACTCCATAATATTGAAGTGTAATTGGCGGAATGATTGGTGAAATTCACAGTGGTTCCATTAATTCCTGCGATAAAATCCGAATGAAGATGAAACGCATTGCTGTTCCATTGTGCAGGATTATTAAAAAAGACCTGATCAGCAATCTCCTGAAAATTTTCAGCAGTGTTTTGAGGCAGTCCGTTATAAAATGCAGAAGGGAAAACATGATCCTGGAAAACCGCAGAATACATAGAAGCTGCTACAAGGTAACTTCCTTTCGGCCCCGGATGAATATCATTATACGATCCATGAAGAGCCAGATCCTGCGATGAAGTGTAATACTGCCTTGCTGATTCTCCGGCAGGAACCATTTCTACCTGCATCAGGTTAGACATCTTAGTAATGGAGTCCTTTATTTTCTGCTGAAAAGTAAAATATACATTATATTCATTAGCAGAGGGTACTCCATACGGAATTTCATATAAGAATATTTTGGAACATGGGCTGTATTTTCGGATGGAATCCCTGATTTTGCGGCCACGCTCTGCTGTCACGGAAACAGGATAAGAATGACCTGCAGATTCACCAGTACCGGGCTGCATGATAACATACTTATAGTTTTTTGATTTTATTTTTTGGTACAGTGCAGGATCATCTACGTGATTAACAAATCCGGTTCCTCCCGGCGTATGGGTTGTTATGGAAACATTCTTTCCTTTTGAAGCAGCTATATTTTTGAAAATTTCAGGCATGTCATTAAAATACGTGACACTGTTTCCTATAAACAGAACCTCATCAGATTGACAGAAAGATAAGACTGAAAAACCAGTACATATCAGAAGAAGTAGTTTTTTTAGCATATCATATTTTTTTAGATTCTTATGTAAAAAAGGTACCTGCAAACAACCACTTATTATGCAGGTACACAATACAAACGATGATTAAAAATGTTTTTTTATCAATATAGAATTATACTTTTCTTTATCTGTTTTTATTATTAAACGCTTTAAAAAGTACCTGCAGGAAACCCAATCTATACTGCAGGCACAAGATTAAAAGGTGTTTAAATGAAAATGTTAGTTTATTTACTTTGTTAGAGATTTTTGCTTTATTATGAGTTAATGACTGGGTTTTATCTTTTTAAAATAAATTTGGAAAAGTACCTGCGGGTCATCTGTAATACCTGCAGGTACGGTACACTAATTATTACAACTATTTCTTGATTAATTTTGTATTATAAGTCGTCTTATCATCCTTTATGGTGATGACGTACATTCCTTTGATCAATGACGCAACATTGATTCTTTTTCCGTCCGGTTGCCCTTCCTGAACAAGTCTTCCGTCTGCACTGTAAATTTTGTAGACAGCTTTACCTTTCAGGTTTTTCACTTCTATAAATGTATCTGCAGGATTAGGATAAATTTCGATATCAGATGAGGATTGAGCTGATTCTTTAATCCCAAGTGCCGCATTGATCTTTACAGAAAAATCCCATACTGAGCCACGGGAGAACAGGTCACCATTATCATCTAAAGATGGGCTTGTACACGCATCAACTGAAGCATTGTAAAAACCACTGGCAACTCTCATTCTTAATGTTTTGTCGCCATTATAAGCATCAGCTGGGACTGTAAATGCAAAACTTCCCTGGTGTCTTTTATTGGCATTGGGAACAGCTCCGTTAATGCCTACTCTTTCTGAAGCTTCAAATACTCCGTTTCTGTTGTAATCAATCCACACCTGTACCCAATCCTGAAAGTTTCCTCCGGCACGGTTAGCATACACAATATAGTTCATATTGTATTGCGCACCCTGAGTAAGCTGAATCAGTCTGGCAGGATCTTCCGAATAATCTTTATAAGCGTGCTGAACGGTTGTCCCGTTTCCAGCTAAATCCACATTGGCTAAAGTCACTCTTAATATTCCGCTGAAATACGGGCTGTTTGTCGTGTTTCCTCCTGTAGTCATCAGGCAGTAGTCATATCCGGTGCGTAATCCTTTGGTTTTAAAATTATATACAGATGAAAATGCCCCGGGAACATTATTAATCACAGATGCTACACGAACTTCATAAGAGGTCTCATCTTCAAGATTATTTAATAACACAGAACTAACCGGACTGGCAGCATTGGACCAGTTTGCTCCTCCTGTTTTTCTGTAATTCACAGAATAGGTTGCTCCCGGTACATGATTCCATGAAACAGTTGCTGAGGTTTTTAATATATCATTGTCGAACGCAGCAAGCCCCGTTGGTGGATTGTTTGAAGAAGCCGGAGCATTTCCTACAGTCAGTGTAGGAGAAACCGCATAAAATATATTTCCTACCGCTGAAATTCGCAGTTTAATATTTCCCTGAAGCGCAGCAGGCATTTGTATTTCAAAACTTCCGTCATTCGGAGTTGAAGCTACCAGTTCTGTCCATGCTGCTCCGTTATTCAGATCGGTTGTATATTCAATCTTTACATTGGCTGTGTTGTATGGGGCGAGGTTGGTATTGGCAACATCCCATGAAATGGTATTGTTTGCATTATTATAAAGCGTAGTAGAAGGAGTTAATCCTTTGAATTTAAAAGGTCCGTCATTTCCAACGGTTACTGTATTTTCTGCAGAAATAGTTAAGGGTCTGTTTGGATTATTATCACGTACAGTTACAGCGTAATGTAACACTCTGGGAATATAGGAAACTGTTTCCCATGTATCTTTATTGGTCAGTTTCCCACTCATCACTACAGGCAGGCTCGGGAAATATCTTCTTCCGGAAGCCACTGCAGGAAAAGAACGGGTAAGTGAACCCTCAGGATTGAATCCCCAGCCGCTGTCTCCTGAGATGGAACTCGTTGAGCCTACGCTGTCATACTGTTCCCAGTTATAGGTAAACTGATTTCCATCTGCATCAACTGCATTGGCATCCAGATAATAGGCTGTCCCTTTAGGAATATTATAGGAAATAAGCGGAGTAATAGCTGGTGCATTATTGTTAGCGATATTTTCTGCTACACCGCACCCCACTTTACCTTCAAGATTGGTAAGAATTTGATTGATGGATGAATAGTGGAAATAAGCATCACTGTTCATCTGAACATTATTGGCTGTGATTCCTGCATAGGCCATGATGGTTGTTCCTCCGCCAGGTTCTATATTGACTCCTGAGCCTTCTGTAACAGTCGAAAATGTATGATTACCTCCAAGCTGGTGCCCCATCTCATGGGCTACATAATCAATATCAAAGGTATCTCCCACAGGGTTGCCATTCTGTGTAAATGCAGAACCTTTTCCTAGCGGTTCCGCTGCTGTTGGGTCGGTACATATGCAGCCTATACAGCCTGCATTTCCATTTCCTCCTGCCGCATTAAAAACATGTCCGATATCATAATTATCATTACCTACCTGAGCCGTTAAGGTTTGTTGCAGCTGGCCATTCAAATCGTTTGTATAAGGATCATTGGCAGGATTGGCATAAATGATATTGGGAAGGTTTTGTATATTCAAATGAATCGCAAATTCTTTTTCAAAAACACCGTTTACCCTGGTCATGGTATTATTCATCTGGGCAAGTGCTCCTGCAACCCCTCCAAAAAGGGTTGTATATTCTCCCGTTGCAGACAAGGCAAGTCTGTAGGTTCTGTATCTTGAGGCAGCCGGTCTTCCGGTAATATTGATTCCGGCAAGTTTATTTTTTCCGGAATTCTTTAAAGATTTGATGTCCAGTCCTTTTTTACCTTCCATGCTGCAGCTAAAGCCATGCTCAGACTCTGTTCTTTCTGTTTTATAGAATACACCATAGGTCTTTTTATCTGTTGTAATCGGTTCTATAAACTGAAAAACACCGTCTTTAATAATCATTGACTGTATTTCTGTAGGAGATGTACTGAATCTTACATATTTGGATGGGTCATCAATTCCCACTCCTACATAAGATCCTAATCCATATTTTTCAGCCAAAGATTTTTCCATCACAGGATTGCTGTACACTGCAAAGCTTTCTATGGCTCCTTCTGCTGTCGGTAATTGAATCGTTACTGCTCTTGCATTTGCGCCGGTTTCCTCAGCGTTTTTTAATAAGTGTATTAAAGCATTAATATCAGTTTTGTAAGCATACTTGATTTTTACCTCTCTTCTGATCTCAGACACTTTTTGTGAAGAGGTTTCCCATCTTTGGGCATTGGAAAGACAGAAACCAGAAATCAAAAATAATGATAATAGAGTTTTTCTCATTTTAAAAATTAGGTATTTAAATAGTGGTATTGCGAAGAATGAATATAAAAATTCGGGTCTTCAAAAGTAATTGCTAATTTTGTATTGCAAACAATGATATTTTATGATTTTGTTAAATTGTGTACGTAATACGTATGTGATTTTGTTTACTCGGGAGTTTTTTAGTGTTGATATTGTATTTTATATTTGAGTGGTTGCGACTAAAAAAACTATTTTTTTTATGTTGTATTTTCTTTCACATCATACTGAGGAAGAGTTCAAAAAAGATATCCTTAATCTGTTCAATATGTATAGCAAGAATTGTCAATATAATTATTAATACCAGAGTCATTTGGAGTAATGATATTAGGGAGTGTACAATTCATTTCTCCGGGAGTGCAATTGTATCCGTTTTTTATACTTTGACTTCATCTCTGGGAATATTGGTAAAGTATTCGAATTGTATCAGCTGATATTATCTGTACAATGTATTCTTTTAAAAAGTACCTACAGACTTTGTCTATGCTGCAGGTACGCTACTAAGGATGATTAAGAAAAACTAATTATTTAGAAATATATTTTTGAAATAGTATTAAACCTTACCTACCTAGCAGTTTCTGAAAAACAGAAGGTTAATATTCCTAGCGAGCAAAATTTTATCGTGAATAAATGAGGATTGAACAA
Organism: Chryseobacterium metallicongregator; assembly: GCF_031324065.1. Classification (NCBI taxonomy): domain Bacteria; kingdom Pseudomonadati; phylum Bacteroidota; class Flavobacteriia; order Flavobacteriales; family Weeksellaceae; genus Chryseobacterium; species Chryseobacterium metallicongregator. The sequence goes on along the minus strand of NZ_JAVIXS010000001.1, from coordinate 420,549 downwards.
TTTTTTTTGAGCCTTAAAATAATATTCCGGTATTCAAAATTAATTGCTAATTTTATAAAGTAAATAATATTTTATTGCGTTTTTATTGATTTGTGTATGTAATACGTATGTATTTTGCGTAATGTAGGGCGGTGTAGTAGTAATATTGTATTTTTAATTATAGTGGAGTATGGTGAAAAATTTGTCTTTTTTCTTTTTCTTTATCTTTTCTTTTTTTTATTCACAGCATACGGAGAAGCAATTTAAGAATATCATCTTTGACATCGAATTTTCTACCGCCGGGCCAAAAGAAATAAAAAAAATTGACAGCCTTATTGCGGTGTGCCGAAAAAACTCTTATAATGACTGTGTTGCATTAGGATATCTCAAGATTGCGAATATCTATGACAGAATGAATGATTTCAAGAAGTCTTTTTATTATATAGATAAAGTAGAAAAGGAGAACCTTATTAGCTCGGATACAGATTTTGAAGTCATATTTTACCTTCATATTCAAAAATCTTTTTTATACCAGAAATTGAATGAAAGGGTAGCCTCTTTAAAACAATTGGATGAAATCTATGATGAGACCATGAAAACGGGTAATGCCTATTTTATTTATCTGATCAATCGGCAGTATGCAAGTAAATATGGTGATCAGAATAAAAAAGAACTGGCGCTAAAATATTCCAGAATCGCTTACAAATATTCCAAAATTTATAGAGAAAATAAAGGTAACCTTTATAGAATAGACAAAAACAGGCTGAGTAACAGCTATAAAACTTCTGCTTATCTTGCGGGAGCATATACAGATCTTCATAAAATGGATTCTGCAAAAATCTATATTGATGAAGCTCTCCGGAATGAAAAGAAAATTGATGATATTGGTATACAGTATATTACGGCTTTTTATGCTGCGCGTTATTTTAGGGCGGTAAAAAATATTGAGCAGGCTCAGCATTATTTATGGATTTGTAAAAATATTGCCAATAATTATTATAAAAGTGAAAATTATCAAATTGCTGTAGCGGAAGAACTGAAAAGTTTGTATGAGGACCTTGGGCAAAAAGATAGTCTCAGCTATTATTCTCAATGGTTATTGAAGATAGAAGCATCGAACAGTGAGCAAAATCAAATGTTGAATGATGCTGTTGATAAACAGAGTGAAATAGAAACAACCAACATTAAGAAAGAATCAAAAAAACTTTTTTTTATTTTATCAGGAAGTATTGCAGTATGTATTCTTTTTATTTTTCTTTTCCTCTATTACTACAGAAAACACAAAAGTAAAAGTCTGGATAAGATTGATATGCCCCATCAGTCACCAGCTCAGGAAAGTATTTTTAAAGAAGTCATACAGCTTGCCAAAGAAAACAGCTCTGAATTCTTAACCCGATTCAATGAATACTGTCCCCGCTTTTCAGAGGAGCTTCTGAAGGTTTCTCCGTTAAAAACTTCAGAAATCAGGTTTTGTGCCTATATATACCTGAATTTTTCTACCAAAGATATTGCCGAATATACATTTACTTCAGTACGAACAGTCCAGACCAAAAAATACAATCTGCGAAAAAAACTGGATATTCCTGGTAATATGGATATTTATGTCTGGTTTTCAAAACTATTGAAATAAAGATTACGAATATAGTGAAAAACAAAAGAGACTATTTCATTTCGAAATAGTCTCAGCTTTTAAATTAACTTCCGATTCATATCAGTAATTAATTTCTTATTGTTGAAATATGGATGTTTTTCTGTCCGTTGGAATCTATAAGCTCAATATTGCTGATCATATCATTGTAGACCAGGGTTGTGGTATCATTGAACGGATAACCTTCAATAAACACAGTTCTGTCCTTTGGAAGATTGTTCTGCTCATTCAGCATTTCCAGAGATAAACTATCGGGAAAGCCTGCATTTTTTTTAAACTTAATTTCTATTAAACCTTTGTCAGCCAGATAATCAAACTTCTTTAAATGAGAAGGTAAATGGGCTTTGGTTTTAAAAATAGTTGTCTTTTCAATACTGCTTTTATAAAGATCAAACATACTGGAAGTTCCGATGACATTATTGTACACTGCAAACCTTACATTACTGTTTTTTTGAGCAAAAAGTACTGCGGAAAATAATATAAGGAAAATATATAATAGCTTTTTCATACTTAAAATAGAGGTTTAAAAGTTTGATTAATTTCTGTTTTTTACCATAATCCATCCCGTATATTTTATCGGAGTCTGTTTTTTGTTGGTCTCATTCCAGCCCATATCAAACCAGTAGTTTCCGGTAGATACTTTCTTGCCGCCAATGCTGCCATCCCATTGATAGCTGTTTAATTTGCTTCCTTCGTGAATTTTGCTTCCATATCGGTCATAAATACTGAATGTGAAATTGGGTTTCCCTGCCAAAGCAGAATAGTCCAGTACATCATTTATTCCATCACCATTAGGCGTAATGATATTAATAAGATTAGGAACTGTAATTTCTACCTCTACAGGAGTACAGTTATAACCGTCTTTTACATAAAAAGTATTGCTTCCGCGCGGAACATTGGTAAATGCATTTTCATTCTGCCAGTTGATATTATCCATCGAATACTGATAAGGTGTTGTTCCTCCAATTGCAGTTAAGGTAACCGTATTATTGCTGATGTTAATATCTGAAATTACAGGATTTTCTGATGGATAAACCTTTACGGTTTGTCTTGTAGTACATTCTCTCGTTTTCAGATCTACCCAATAAGTTCCCACTCCCACATTGCTGATGGATGGTGTTGTTGCTCCAGTACTCCATAGATAAGAAGTATATCCGGGGCCGGCATCCAGTGTGGTGGTATTTTCCATACAGATAATTTTATCCTTTAGTACCTCCGAGTAGGTAGGAGGAATAACCGTAAGCGTAACCTCTGCAATTCTGTAACATCCGTTGGCATTGCTTACCTTAATGTAAACCACTCCGTCAGGAGCAATATAACTGGCTGGGTTCAGGATTTCATTGGTTCCACTGTGGGCATCGGCAGGAGAAGGATAATATTGTTTAATTGTTCCCGGCTGTACATTCACTCCTGCTGAGGTTAAATTAAATATGCCAAGGACAGGATTGGAAGGCTCAAAACATGACCTTAAGGCTGCATCTTTAACAATTGGGCTTTCGGAAACCGTTAACGTTAAAGTTACCTGCTCACAATCTGTAAAGTCAGGATTGTTTCCACAAAACTTATAAACAATAGTGTCTGTACCCATATAACCGAAATTAGGAACATAAGTAATTACTCCTGCCGGATCGATGGTTGCTGTACCGTTTGCCGGAGGTGTAAGAATTGTTACCGTGCCGGGAACATAGCTTTGAGTAGAATTGGTAAACTGAGGTACTATAGACTGATACCCTTCGCAGACAGTCATTGCTTTGGTAGACTCTTCAAGACATGTGAATACTTTGTAAACCGGAGTGATGGCCGGCGTACATGATCCTACTGCTATTTTTACGGTATAATTTCCGGAAACCAACGGAGTATAAGTATTCGCATTGGCTCCTGTAATAGGGTTTCCATTCAAAAACCACTGGTAAGTATCATAGCTGTCATCCACTTCAAGTACAATACCAGGAATACATTCTCCTGTCTGTTTTGCAATTAATGGGATAGAGGAGAACCCGGCAAAATATCCTCCATATCCGGAAGTACTGTATCCTCCATTAATCCCTGCGGTTACCGCTTTATCCGAAATAACTGTTACATTTCCGGTGATAGAGGGGATGGCATACGTTACCCAGCTGCTATTTCCTGTTAGCGGAAAAGGGCCTTCTGAAGCGAGTGGCGGAGCTCCGTTTACCATTACATTGGCTCCGGCTTCAGTTAAAATATTCAGCTTTACTATAGTTCCATTCGGGACAGTGCTTGTGGTACCTGTTCCGGTAGGCATTTCATTAATCTTTCCGATTTCATCAATTTTTCGGGGTAAAAAACAGTTCAATGGTGGAATATAGTTGTAACCACAGGTAGCACTGCTGTTATTTACTGAAACCAATTGATATAAATAGACATTTTTTGAAGTCGTAATAAACATATTAAAATGCCCTGAATTCCCCTGCTGTACATAATTGTTCCCAGTGATCCTGTAAAAATCACCACTGTTTATGGTGGCAATAGGAGTGTTGGAACCATTGATGAATATTTGGGTATGGTCTTCCGTTCCAATAATGATACCTCCTTCCAGATCATCAGCGGAAGATCTGGTTCTTACCATGGCAAAAGTACTTCCAAGCCTTTCTGTAGGTACAGATTGATCAAGGATGGCATCAGAGCCAGATCCGGTATTATTTCCAAAATTTCCATTTACATTTCCGTTGGTAAGCGTAATGGGTTTGTCAGAAACAATTTTAGCTCCGATAAAAGCAGACTGATTTTGACCTCCCGTTCCGGGACCTCCTGCAAAAATAAAAGACTGTCCCTTATTAAGTGTAATGGTCTGAGTATTGGTGGCTGGTGCTGCTCCAAAGAACGTTACGTTTCCACTCCATGTAGCGGTTACTACGGTATTGTTTTCAGTGGCCAGTATTCCTGCTGTAAAATTATATCCGGTAAGTGATGAGGTTGTAGGAGTTCCGGCTACGTAAAATTCCTTACCAATCCCGGCTTTCCCTTTACTGGTGATGATTTCGGCGTGTGTAGTGTTGCTTACTATTCTTAATGAGCAGTAGAACGGCTTTGTCCCTTGTAGATGTAACCCTTTCGTGATAACACTATAAGCGTCTGATGTAACATTGGCGGCGATAGCAGAAATGGGTACAACAAAGGTTTGTGGGGCATTTTTGCTGATTGTGACAGTGCCAATCGGAGTATTGTTATTGTTAATTGTAACAACAAAAGGGGTTGCGGAATCTGTAGAAAGGTATAATGCCTGTGTGTAACTTGTGGAGGCATAATAAGGAGCAAACCAGTGATCTGTATCTCTTTGTGCCGAAATCTGAATGCCCAAGATAATGAATAATAAACTGAGTATGATGTTTTTCATGAATTACTAAATTTTGATTCTAAAAATTGAAATTTCATTGACAAAAGAGATTAAGATTCTTTAATAAACTTCTTCTGAACGGTTATTCCTCCATCTTCTATCTCGATCATATACATTCCATGGATAAGATTGCTCACATCAATAGCATTGTTCAGGATGATTCCACTTGATATCAATCTTCCAGCAGCACTGTAAATTTTATATTGAGCTTTGAAGCTTATATTTTTTACATACAATACTGAGCTTACCGGGTTGGGATAAATGTGGATGTCTGCTTGATTAAGAGAATTTGGTACAGGTTGTTTTGAAATTCTGACCGTATAATCTTCCACCTCGCCGTCTTTGAAATTCGTACAGTTCACAGGAATACCATCCTTCTGTAAAGCGACTCTCATGACTACATATTTATAATCTGTCATACTTATGAAGGCATTGTCAGGAACAGAGAAAGTAGTACTTGCTGTTAGGTTTCCATTAGGCCCGTCTGCCAGAATTCTTTCATTGATGTCAAATTCTCCGTTTCTGTTAAAATCAATCCAGACCGCTACGCCAGCGTTAGTTCCTGAACTTAAAGTTTTTTCAATAGTAATCTGATTACCTTTTGATCCCTGGATCAACTCAATAAATTGTAAAGGATTTCCTGTGAAGTTTGAATAAGTAGATGCAAGAGATTCATTTATCATTTCCTTATTACCATTAGGTTTCACGGTCACCTTTGAAATAAATTCTGTCGTAGAATTAGCTGCTGACATCGGGCAGTAGATGACGGTTGGAGTAGTGAAATAATACAGTTTTGTAAAATTTCCCGGTACTCCGTTACAGAGATTGGCTACCTGCATTTCGTATTTAGTGAGTTCCAGCAAACCAGTGATGGTGTAAGTATTCGTAGGAACCACAACCTCTGTCCAGCTCGGAATACCTACTTTTCTGTACTTCAGTATATAAGTAGTTCCCGGAAAAGGATCCCATACCACTTCTGCCGTTGTTGGCATAATCTGAGTGATCATAAGCCCCGGAGGAGAAATTTCACATATTCTTTCTGTGGTAAATACTTTTGGATTAGACCACGGATTGGCTGTTGTTTCTCCATTACAAATATTGGCTACCTGTACTTCGTATGTTTTAAATGAATCAAGGTTTGGAATCGTATATGAATTTGCCGGTGGTTGAGGGATCGTTGGTGTATTCCATGGGCCAGCGCCTACTTCCCGCCATCTTAAAATATAAGAGGCACTTGGAACAACCGGATTCCAGGTGATTAAGGCTGAGTTTGATGTTACATTACTGATCGTTACAAATGGTGGAGTAGGATCACATCTTGTTGTAAATGTTTTTATTGGAGTATATACTCCGATTCCTGTGCTGCCACAAACCGCTGCAATTCTTACCTCATAAGTAGTAGCAGAAGTTAAAGCATTGATTGTTACAGGCGGGTTTCCTCCTAAAACAGATAGGTTTAAAGTGGTCCATGCAGAAGCAGGTGTTGTAACAGGTCTGTATTCCAGAACAAACGCATTATTGTTGGCTGCAGCAGTCCAGTTTATATTCACTGAATTATGTGTGATATTGGTAAATACAGGATTTCCCGGTGTTGTATTATTACAAGGTCTTAATCTTACAGCATAATCTTCTACCTCTCCATTGGCTGCATCTGCACACATTACAGGAGCACTGGTTCGTTTCAGTACCACTCTCATCGTAGTGGTTAGTGGACCTGTATAAATTCCTGTTGCAGGAACATTAAAAGTTGCTGTTATTGGAGTTGTTGTGCTGGCAGTAGAAGTCATTATTTTTTCAGCATCTGTGAAAACTCCGTCTCTGTCCCAATCGATCCAAGCGTTTACGGCATCAGCATACTGAGTACCTGCCCATTCTTTAGAAACCGATAATTGATTTCCCTGGGAACCGATTTCAAGATTGATAAGTGTAGTAGCAGATGTGTAACTGATGTAATTCGTTTGAACAGATGTGTTGTCCATTACTGGGAAGTTGACAGGGGTAACTTTCACATTTGAAATATAATCGTTAATTCCTGTTCCGGTCATACTGCAATACGTTAATGGCGGAGTTGTAAAACTTATACTTGGAGAAAATGCTCCCTGACTTCCATTACAGATTGTGGCAATTTGTACCTGATATCCGGTTTGCTCGGTAAGTCCTGTTATTGTATAAAAGCTTTGTCCTGCCGGAAGTGTTTGTCCTGTTGCACTTGGAAGCCAAGCACCTGTATTTCCTTGTCTCCATCTGATAACGTAAGTTGCGTTGGCGGTTTGTATCCATGAGACATACGCAGAATTATGAGTAAGGTTATTCACTGCAATAGTAGTAGGAGCAGCTGTAGTACAAGGCTGAAGATCAATGAACTTTACGTAATAATCTTCCACCTCTCCATTACTTGTTAAAGGTCCGCAGGCGTTGGCTGGAGTGAGAGAATATACAATGACACGCATTTTTACTTTACTTGTTCCCAAATAAGCATTTGCGGGAACATCAAAAGTAGCAGTAACAGGAGTTGTGCTGGAATAACCAAGATTCATAATTCTTTCTCCGCCAGCAGTGGTTGTTGGGTTGTTATCAAAAATACCATCCCCGTTAAAATCTATCCACGCATTGGTAGAATAGGTTCCTGATATAATTGATCTTCCTACAGACAATGTATTGTTAACTGAATTTCTCAGGAGTGTAATGGTCTTTGTAGGATCTGTAGAATAATCCGTATATGTTGTTGGCCCTGAGTTATTACTGGTTAAAGGTACATTGGTACCCATCATCGTAATGTTATTAATGTAACCGTTCGTAACTGTTGCTGTTGCAGCATTACAGTAAGTGAGTGCAGGTGTTGTAAAACTGACCGGGGTAGAAAATGTCCCTTGCGTTCCACAAATGGTTGCGATCTCTACCTCGTATTGAGTCTGCTCAGTTAAAGAGGTAAGCGTTACATTATTAGTAAAAGGAGTCGTTATATTGATCGTTTGCCATGTAAGGGAAGGAGGTATTCTGTATCTTACCACATAAGTTGCATTGGCTGTTGCAGTCCATGTAACATTGGCTGAGGTAGCTGTAATATTATTTATTGCAATATTGGCTGGAGGAGTGTTGGTACAACTTGGTAACGTTGTACCTGTCAATTGTACCCTCGGTAATACAGCATATCTGCTTGTTGCAGTAGGAAGATTTGCCGGGTCCGGATTGGTAGTTGAATTGTAATAAATCATTCCACGGTTATTTCCTGCAGAATAACTTCCCCAGTTGGCGGTACATGATGTTCCTGTTGAATTCTCATCAACACCTATCACCACATTGCTGACACCGTCCCATAGGAAAGGTGTGCTTAGAGGAATTTCCACCCAGGTACCAGCTACCATTGCCGGTAAAGTTCCAGAATATACCTGTGTTAAAGAGGGGGAAGGGATCCAGCTTGAAGTGGTTGCAAAATCTGCTTGTGAAGTGTTTCCCATATACACTACCCATTGATTATAATTAGCTTGGGTAGCTGCAGTTGTGGAAACAAAAAATCTGATAGCTGTTATATAATTATTCGTTCCGACAGCGGCTCCAATCTCTGAAGCCATATAAATCTGCTGGGAATAATTGAATCCAGAACAGGAATAAACGGGTAGGAAAGCATGAGTGGCAGCACCTCCACCAATTTGTCCTGGTGTAAAAGGATTACCTGCTACCCATTGTGATTTATCCGTTGCAGAACAGACAGATCTTATCCACCAGTAATAAGTAGCACCCGAAGTAAGAGAGCTGATATTAGCACTTGTTCCGGGATTGGGTGTGCCTGGTGTTGCAGCTGCAGGAGGAGTACTGTTTGTACTGTAGTAATATTCATATCCATTGGCTGGAGCTGGTGCAGGTACAAGCGGAGCAGTCCAGTTCAGTGTTGCAGAAGTAGGTGCAATATTAGATGCAGGCAAAGTAACAGGTTCAAAACATGTAGGAGCTTGTATTACCTGAACTTCGTCTAATAATACATCGTCATAAAAATCACCATTTCCTGCTACATCTTTATCAACGGCAAACTTTAGCTGAATAGTTGTTCCGACATAACTTGCTGCCAAAGGAACACCAACTGTTCTCCATTCAGGAGAATTGGTATCACCGGACCAGACTTGTACCCATCCGGAACCGTTATTTACGGCAAGTTTTAGCTGATTGTTGTCGGCAGCAGGCACTGTGCCATTGAGTGCTGTCAAATGATCCTTAAACCATTCAAATTTGATATAAGGATTCGTTAATCCGGCTAAGTTGATCTGAGGGCTAATCAGTTCAACGGTGTGTTCACCTGCATAAGGTGAAGATGCATCAACCCATGCAAAAGTTCCGGCAGGTTTCCCTCCGTTTCCGGTAGCTCCATATCCCGCTGATCCGGAAAATTTCCACTTAACATTAGCGTTCGTTGAGGTTGAAGAAGGGTTTTGGCTGATCCAGCATGCTGGTAGTGCACCACTGCTGAATGACTGTGAAAAAGGCACAGGAACAGGAGAACAGGTTTGTCCCCGGGCATGCGCAAAAATCATTAAAAATAAGATAATGGGTAGAATTTTTCTCATATAGTTTCATTTTAAGTTAGAGTCTGTTATTCAATTTACTTAAGTGTCCTTTTGAAAAGTACACGTGCTTTTTTATGGGATTCGTTTCAGAAACTCATAGAAAAACTGTGTTTTCAATTCACAGAGACGATAAGTGGGTTAAAGCATATTACTGTACTTCCACATCACCTCTTTAACAAAAGTGATCAATGGATAAACAGGAAAAATAGTAGAATACTAAGCGAGTGGGAATAATTTCGGTTGCAGATGAGTGATGGTTTAATCTATTTTATAAAAAAGCTCACTTTTCTGCGTATAAGTTGTTGTAGTTTTTAATTTTTTTTGGAATCTTTCATTTTTAGATGGTTCTCTTTGATTAGTTTTTATTGTTATGGCTTGGGTAAAATTAATTTATTAAAAATTGAATGTTACTATACTTTCGTATAGTTTTAAATCAAAGCTTGATGAATTAATTAGAAACTGATCCTCCAAAAATGCTTTCAAAAACAGAAAAAATATAAGTTTCCTTTTAAAATATTGACTTATATAAATATCTTTCTTTCATTCTTCTGCTTTTTTTCTTTTTTCATCTCCGTACAAAGTGGAAATATATAATTTCAAGGTATTAAAAATGTAATAAAATGAATCTATGTAGTTTTTTTTATTATAAAAATAAGTGATTTGTAGTTTTTAGTTTAATTATAATTAAGTTTTAATAGATTTTTTATTTAGCTTAATTATGAATATGTTTGCAAAAGTCGTCTAATAAAAAAGTTTTATATCTTATTATCATGTCAAAAATATGAGTGATAAAAATAATTCATTATATGCCGCAAAGGCATCAGAGAAGTATCTTAATGTACTAAAAGCGGTATCAGAAACCAGTCTGGGCTGTGTTTACATTGCAGATCTTAAAACAAAAAAATTAGAGTTTATTTCTGAGAATCCTCTTCTTTTTTCTGGTTTAAGTGCTGCTGAAGTTGAAAAAATGGGTTATAATTTTTTTCGTAAATACACTAAGAAGGCCGATCTTGACATATTAAAGAAAGTAAGTACCTACGGATTAAAGTTTTTTGAATGCCTTTCACCTGAAGAAAAAAAAGTACACACCATTACCTATGATTTTCATCTGAAATATGCCAATAGTGTAGATGTGCTTGTCAATCATAAGATTACACCTATAGAACTATTTGATGATGGAGAAATTTCCAAAATAGTCTGTGTAGTGTCTTATTCTCTCAACCGGTCTGCAGGAAATATCAGGATTGTTTCCAATACCTCAGAGACCTATTGGAAGTATAATCTCTTCACGGGAAAATGGACAGAAGAATCTAAAGTTGCCCTAAAATTAAGGGAAATAGAAATAATACGACTTTACCTTCAGGGATTAAAAATAGAAGAAATTGCAGAACAATTGTTTGTGTCACCAAGTACCATAAAGTTTCACAGAAGCAAATTGTTTGAGAGAATTGGAGTAAAGAATATCATCGAAGCAATATCCTACGTAATAACGAATAATTTGATTTAAACTATACTTTTTTAAATGCTTCCAGGCCGAAATGGCTGAGAATCAAAATAGAACGCTCAGTGTAACTTACAGTTTTTAATGAAAAAACTGCTTGCTTTCTGTGTATTGTTTTCTGAACATTCTCCCTCTGCAAAATGATAGAAGGAGAGTGCCCGGAACAGCTTAATTAAGCTGATAATTTGTAATTACTAAACTCAGGATGAAATGAACATAATTCTGTTCTACCTCTTTTCTGTTAATCAGTTTGTTTTTGTATTCATAAGAGTTCAGGTCTCTGGATAGTTTCTGATATGTTTCAAAATCATCACCCTTTATCTTTACTCTTATATTACCATCTTTTCTGTTGATAATGACATTATCTAAAGTTCTTACTTTAAATAAAACCTCACATAATGTAGGACGAGCCTTCATTGACCCAATATATCTTTCAACTATATTAATCTTGAACGAATCAAATATGATATTATTAAAAACGATTTTAGAATTAGGCTCCTGAGTGTTGAGTTCAAGTTTATAGTTCATTACTTTATAAATTTTGGCAAATATAAGTTTAATTATGCCAAAAAACAGACTGTTTTAATAGATCATTCCCATATTAATGATTGAATTTTATTCTGTAAACACAAAATCATGTGAAAATGTGAATATTAGGGGCTTATAAATGAGGGAAAAACAAAAGTGCTCTCAACTTTTTATTTCCTTTTATTTTTTTCATACTAGGCATTTCCGTAATTTTATTGTCTGTATAACAAAATTCATATTAATACCAATATAATGGAAAGATATAGTTATGGGATGGTTGGCCTTGGAGTAATGGGGCGGAATCTGCTTTATAATATTGCTGACAACGGATTTTCAATCGCAGGATTCGACCTTGATCAGGAAAAAGTGAAAGAATTAGAAGGTGGAGCTGCTTCAGAAATGAAGGTAAAAGGTACAGGCTCTTTAGAAGATTTCGTATCCGCACTGGAAATTCCAAGAAAAATTATTCTTATGGTTCCTGCTGGAAAACCTGTAGATGCTGTGCTGGAAAATATTACCCCACTTTTAAGTGAAGGCGATATCGTGATTGATGCAGGAAATTCTTATTTTGAAGATACCAACAGACGTGTTGCTGATCTGGCGTCCAAAAAACTGCATTTTATGGGAATGGGAGTGTCAGGAGGTGAAAAAGGTGCCAGAACAGGACCAAGTATAATGCCGGGAGGTGATCTGGAAGCCTTCAAACTTCTGAAACCAATGCTGGAAGCCATTGCAGCAAAAGTAGACAACGAAGCATGTACAGCTTATATGGGAAAAGGGGCTGCCGGAAACTATGTGAAAATGGTACATAATGGTATTGAATATGCAATTATGCAGCTTATCAGTGAAGCTTATGATCTTCTTAAAAGAGGAGCAGGTCTAAATAACGAACAGCTTTATGAGGTTTTCAAAGAATGGAATAATGGCGAAATGAACTCTTTCCTTATTGAAATTACCAGAGATATCTTCACCCAAAAAGATTCATTAACAGATAGCTATCTTGTAGATCAGATTTTAGATAAAGCAGGAGCGAAAGGAACCGGAAAATGGACTTCTGAGCAAGCTATGGAAATAGGAGTTTCTATTCCTACTATTGATATTGCTGTAACTTCAAGAATTTTATCTGCCTATAAAAACGAAAGAATTCAGGCTTCAAAAATCTATACTGAAAGCGAAATTACAAATCCGGAAAATACAGAATTATTCATTCAGGAAGTGGGTGATGCTCTTTTCCTTTCTACCTTAATCAGCTATGCGCAAGGTTTATCTTTACTGGTAAAAGCATCTGAAGAATATGGTTTTGAAATTCCGCTGAAAGATGTGGTGAAAATCTGGAGAGGAGGATGTATTATCCGTTCTGTATTGCTGGAGAAATTCTATTCAGCGTATACCCAGAATCCTAATCTTTCTAATATTCTTCTTGATCACGATATTTCTGAATTGGTAAAATCAAAAATCAAAGCTTTAAGAAAAACTGCAGGCTATGCCGTTACCAACGGAATCTCAAGTTTGGGAATCCAGACGGCTTTGGGATATTTTGATGCCTATACTACAGAATCTCTTCCTGTGAATCTGATCCAGGCTCAGCGTGATTATTTCGGAGCTCATACGTATCAGCGTATTGACAGAGAGGGGGTTTTCCATACTTCTTGGCAAAGTGCAAACAATTAAAAATTCGGAAGAAATGAATCAAAATAGAATCTTGCAGCCAACAACTATCGTTATTTTTGGTGCTACAGGAGATCTGGCAAAAAGAAAACTTTTTCCGGCATTTTATAACTTATATATCGATGGCAGAATGCCCAAAGGCTTTAATATTGTAGCATTGGGAAGGGCAGAAAATACCAACGAAAATTTTAGAAATTATATCAAAGAAAACCTTGAGAGTTTCTCCAGAAAAAAAGTGACTTCTGAAGATTGGGCAGGGTTTCAGGCTCATATTACTTATTTTCAGCATCAGCTGGATGAAGAAAGTTCTTATGAGAATCTACAGCAGAAATTGCAGGATTTTGATTCCGTGTATGGGATAAGAGCAAACAGGTTATTTTATTTATCCATTGGACCTAATTTTATTACCACGATATCCAATCATATCAAAACAACTTCATTGGCTTCTGATCCGAAAAAGGACCGTATTATTATTGAAAAACCTTTTGGTCATAATAAACAGTCTGCGATTGAATTAAACAGTCTTTTGGCTAAAACTTTTGAAGAGGAACAAATCTATCGTATCGACCACTATCTGGGGAAAGAAACAGTGCAGAACATATTGGCGTTCAGGTTTGGGAATTCAATTTTTGAACCTTTATGGGATCATAAATACATAGAATCTGTACAGATTACAGTAGCGGAAGAAGTTGGGGTAGAGACAAGAGGAGCTTTCTATGAACAGACAGGAGCATTAAGGGATATGATCCAGAACCACCTGTTGCAGATCCTGTGTATGGTAGCAATGGAACCACCTGCTTCATTGCAGTCTGGTGAAATCAGAGACCGAAAAGTAGACGTTCTTAAATCAATTCGTAGAATATCTTCCGATCAGGTGGATCATTATGCGGTAAGAGGTCAGTACGCAAAAGGTACTATAAACGGAGTGGAAGTGAAAGGTTACCGTCAGGAAGATGGAATTGCTTCGGATTCCAATACAGAAACTTTTGCTGCCATAAAATTTTATCTGGATAATGAAAGATGGCAGGATGTTCCTTTCTATGTTCGTACCGGGAAAAAAATGAAAGAAAAACACTCTTACATTACCATACAATTTAAACCGCTTCCTCACTCAACGTTCTCAGACAGTCCACATCTTTTGTCAGCAAACAGGTTGATTATTAATATCCAGCCAATGATGGATATCAGATTACAGTTCATGACTAAAAAACCAGGGCTGACGTTGGATTTGAAGCCTGCTGAAATGATTTTCGATAATTTTGCCTGTCAGGATGATACTCCGGAAGCTTATGAAACCTTATTACAGGATGCTCTTTTGGGAGATCTTACCTTATTTATGCGTTCCGATCAGGTGGAAGAAGCATGGGATGTTGTCACCACCATACAGGAAGCCTGGGAAAATAATAAAGACCTTTCTTTTCCAAACTATAAAGCAGGAAGCTGGGGACCGGAAGACGTGAATGCTTTGGTAGAAAGACAAGGACACAGCTGGGTATAAAACAATATAAATTTAAACAAACAGAAAATGAATATTACAGTATTTGACGATCTGGAAAAACTGTACGCAAAGGCTGCAGATACATTTGTTGACCTTTCAAAAAAATCTATTCAGAAAAATGACCGTTTTGTAGTGGCTCTCAGTGGAGGATCTTCGCCTAAAGCCATTTTCAAACTGCTGGCGACACCAGAATATAAAGAACAGATTGAGTGGAATAAAGTCTACTTTTTTTGGGTAGATGAAAGATGGGTTCCTTTGAACGATGATAAAAGCAACTTCCGAATGACAGATGAGGCACTTCTCAATCAGGTTCCGGTAGATCAAAACCATATCTTTCCTATGTATGCTGAAGGAATCACTCCTGAAGACTATGCTAAAGCTTATGAACAGCAGATCAGAACTGTTCTTGACGATGAAGGTGTTTTTGATTTTATCCTGCTGGGAATGGGAGATGATGGTCATACGGCTTCATTATTTCCTGGAGAAGAAGTTTTAAATGAAAAAGAAAAATGGGTTTCTGCCTATTATCTTAAACCTCAGGAAATGTTCAGAATTACTTTGACTGCACCTATTATCAATAATGCAGATCATATTCTGGCTATTGCATTTGGTGAATCCAAAAAACATGCGCTGAATGAAGTTTTGAATGGTGAATATAATCCTTCATTATATCCAATGCAGCTTATTGAGAAGAAGAATGGATTTCAGTTTTTTACAGACGAAAAAGCCAGAGGTTAATATACTTCAATCTTGAAAAAAATAAGAGACTGTCCTTGGACAGTCTCTCTTCATATCAACTATTCTATTACCGGATTCCCGGTAAATACAATTTTCTGTACATTAAAACGAAAATAAGGTACGCTAAATGAAAACAGCATCATTAGAGAACTCATGACGCTGCAGCATTTAGTGTTTTTACCTTAGTTGCTTTTTGTTCGAAACTTATAATTTTTCCAACTCAAATAGTGCTTCTATGTAAAATGGTTATTAGTTTTGAACAAATATACAAAATAAGACACTTCGTAGTGTCTAAAAGTTTAAAAAAATGAAAAATATTTTGATCAGCAATTTGAAACCTCAAGAAAACCCTTTCACATACAGCATTATAAGAGAATAATAAAATTGTAAAAAGTAGATTGAAGTATATAAAAACGACAGCATAACAGGGGACCGCTAAAAATATCATCATTACTAAAAGCAACACCATTACATACATAATGATGCTGCTGAAGTAATGTTTTGCCTCAGTATTGAATATTAAAATATTTATACTGAGGGAACTAACGGTACAACCTGATCTCTCTCAACCTCACAACTTTGATTGTCTGTTTATTTAAAAATGGTTATTAGTTTATGCAAATATATAAATTTAGACACTAAAAAGTGTCTAAAACGAAAAAAAATTCATAAACTTGTACGATTGAAAGTTTACCATGGAAAGAAAGTCTGTAGCAGGAAGTATCCGGAACAAGGAACGCAGTAAAAAAAAGTTTTTGGATGCAGTGGGAAAGATACTGAGAACAAAAGGGTATACTGCCTTGAAAGTGAATAGTATTGCTGCTACAGCCGGGGTGGATAAGAAAATGATTTATTCTTATTTTGGAGGGATAGACGGGTTGATTGATGAGTATATCCGGTCGCAGGATTACTGGAGCAAAGTAACCATTGAAGAAATCGGCAAAATAAAACCCAAGTTGGATGATGGAGGGAAATCTTTCATGGAAGAAATGCTTTTATCTCAATTTGATTATGTTTATTCCAGCAAAGAAGCGCAAAAACTCCTGCTTTGGCGCTTGTCAGAACCTCGTAAATCTTTAAAAAAACTTACAGAAACACAGGAAGAAAACGGAGAGTACATTTTTAAACTTTTGATGGATTCCCATTTTAAAGATAATGCTGAAGATGTTCGTTCTATTATGGCAATTATGGTTTCCGGACTTTATTACCTGAATATGTTTTCCTCTCTTAATGGAAGCATTTTCTGTGGAATAGATGTGAACACGCCTAAAGGAAGGGATAAGATCAAGAAAGCTATTTCTTTCATGTTGCATCATACCTATGAAAACCTCTAGATTTTTAATTTTGAAAATTGAACTTTCTATAAAAAACAAAACCATTAGAAATCTAATGGTCTGTCTATAAGTTGTGTTTCTACCTTAGTTGTTTCGTATTTGAAATTGTCTTAAAGTATGGGAACTCAATAATACAATTTGATTGTCTTATTTTTCAACCTAATAGTGTTTTAAAATATATAGTTGGTTTTAGTTTGTACAAATATATAAAATAAGACACTTTGAAGTGTGTAAAATAGTAAAATTTTTCTTAATTTTATTTAATGTTTTGAAATTCAGAATGTTATTTTTGTTTTAAGAGTAAGAAATTCTATTAATTAATCTTTTTCAATAGGTTTAATCTGTAAAATACAACAGTATTTCTATCTTATAGTAAGTATATACTTCCTAAAAAGAATAAGTGATAAAAAATATCTATAAAAAAGTATTTTATTTAATATCATTCCATTTTTTGAGATAAAAAAACAGCATCACTATAGAAAAATGATGCTGCTAGTTGTGTTTTTACCTCAGTCGTTGATGTTCGAAATATTTTAAACTGAGGGAACTAACGATACAATCTGAATAGTTTTTAATTTTTCAACTTCAATAGTGTTTTATATATAAAATGGTTTTAGTTTGTGCAAATATATACAAATAGATTAAATTAGACACTGGTAGGTGTCTAAAATGATAAAAAAATTTCTTAAACTTGTATATTGAATGTTTAGTCATGGAAAGAAAGTCAGCATCAGGTAGTATTAGGAATAAAGAACGCAGCAAAAAAAAGTTTTTGGATGCCGTTGGAAAAATACTCAAAACGAAGGGACATGCAGGGTTGAAGATTAATGATATCGCTGCTACTGCCGGAGTAGATAAAAAAATGATCTATACCTATTTTGGCGGAATGGATGGCCTGATGGACGAATATGTCCGTACACAGGATTTCTGGGTAAAAGTAACCAGCGAGGAAGTGGAAAAGATGAAACCGAATCTTGAAGATGGAGGCAGAGAATTTATCGAACATATGCTTCTTTCACAGTTTGATTACGTATACGCCAATAAAGAAGCTCAAAAACTATTGTTGTGGACTATTTCTGAGCCCCGAAAATCATTAAAAAAACTGATTGATACTCAGGAAGAAAATGGAGAATATATCTTCAAATTATTGATGGAATCCCGTTTTAAAGATAAAATGGATACCTACCGTTCTATTATGGCTATCATGGTTTCAGGACTATACTACCTCAATATGTTTGCATCTCTGAATGGTAGTCTTTTCTGTGGTATAGATACGAATACACCTGAAGGACGGGAAAAAATTAAAAAGGCAATATCTTTCATGGTAGAACAGACCCATGATAATCTATAAGTTATTATAAATAATATACAAAAAAGGGGCAAAATTATTGCCCCTTTTTTGTATGATACCTGGTAGTCTATCCTTTATGATAAGGACATCCTGAAGCTGCATCAGGATTTCCGTTGGTATTATAAAACTGTTCTTCAATAACCTTTCTCTGATCCTCAGGAATATCCTGTATCTTACGAAGAGTATTAACCTGAATATGAGGCCAGCTCGTAGTACCTCCATCGTTTCCGAAATCAAATTCAAAGAATACGATTTGTTCGTACTGAAGCTGAAGAATTTCTTTTCCGTCTTCAATGATGGTTTCAATCCACATGTCCATATCCACTTCAACAGTCGGGACGAAACGGTTGACAAAAGGAACGTTCAAAACTCCTCCCTGCGCTCCGGTTTTCATTTTTGAAGACATTCTCACATGAACATGATTGCTGACGTGTTGGCCTCTTAGCGTATCTCTTAATCTCAAATCAGGGCGCACAGAGTAAGGATAAAGATCATCAGCCAGTATTCTCTGGGTATAAATCTTGTTTGAACCCGGATCATTATCATCATCAAGCGTTTGATGAACCCACTCCGGTGCTGGTTGATCAAGATCAATGATTTCCTGAGGAGTTACTCCTGCATTTCCCATTGTACGTGAAATTGAAAGATGATTGGTTTCCCAGGCTTCTTTACCATAAGGGAACTGAGGAGAGCCATCAATTAAATAGTACGTCTTTTTATCTTTATTTTGAGGGATGATATCTCCAAGCAAAGTAATGGTACTTCCATGAGGAATAACACCGCTTCTTGAGATAGAGTAGTCCGGGATAAAATAAGGACCATCAAGTCCTGCTCCCGGCTTTATTTCCTGTGCCGGAATAATTTCATAATAAGGCTGTCCCGGCTCCAGCTGGCTTTGAAGAATATATTTAGGGTTGGGCTCTCCGTCTGGTGTTATCCTTAGCAAAGGCTCATCTCTGTATTCGCCGGTGTATCCATATTTAGCATCCTCTGTTGAAATAGCATGAATACCACGGTCTCTTTCAATAGATTCTTTCGTTGCTGCATGATTATAGACATCACTCAGCCATAGGTACATTCCGTTTTCTTCGTGGATGGGTGTATATTTCAGGGCATCCTGCCCTGGAACAGCATTAACACTTTTAATGGTTTGTTCATATTTAACTGCTCCGCAGAAAAGTTCGCTTGCACCACCACGGTTACGCACTCCTCCGGGAACGATGGAGAATGTCAGTTTCTCAATATATTCTTCACTGTCAAAAGCGAATTTTCCAGGTATTGTCCCTGAATTGGTTCCTGGGGAAGGCATGATGGTAGTATGTACTCCGCTTGCTAATGATGGTTTTGGAACGTCTTTATTGTAATTGACATTATAGCTTACCCAGGTACCATCCAGTGCAGCCAGAACTCCATAATCTACATTATTTTCAATAGCCTGCAGGTTGTCTTCTCTGAATGGTCTTACCGGATCATCAATAAGAAGTTTTGAATATCCATCCATTACTTCAGCCAGATTAACTTCCTTCTGACCCGGCATTTTGCGGAATAACTGTTCTCCTCCCGCTTCCGGACTTTCTTTTTTTCTTTTTAACATGATATATCGTTTTTATGGTTATAGATTGATGTATTCGAATGTTGGCCCAGCGTTAGTCTGCGCATCCAACGGTTGTTTCATCAGATTAACAGCCTGCTCTTTCAGGGCGTACATATACATAATAGATTTTTCAAGTTCTCTCTGATTTCCTTCTACAGCACTTTGTATAGCGTCTAATAAACGTCTGTAAGTTTTATTAAACTCAACAGCCTGTGCATGTAATTCTTTGTTTTTTATATAGTCTTCCATCTTCGGATTAGGTTTCATCGGATAAGCCTCATTCCAGTCTACCGGAAGATCTTTTCCTGTAGGTGGTGTCGTTACAGGCATCATTCCGTTTTCATCCATGAAAGGCTCATAGTTTCCTCCCAGATAGAAATGCTCATGGAAAACTTCTTTGAATCTGAAATAATGTGCCAGTTCAACCCCTTCTTCAAACTGGGATGGGTCAACATCAAAAATAGAATCATCAGCACCTTCACCTTGCCCTTTGATTTCCTGGAAAACAGCAATTACTCCGGCCAAAGCCTCTACAGAATGTAATTTTCCTCCACTTCCGTAATATTGTTCCGGACGGATCTGTTTTTTTGAATCTCCTGTAAAAATTCCACCTGTATTTAATTCCTCAAAAGTCTTCGGAAGGCTGCCATGCTTTTTGTAATAAGCAATGATTTGGAAAATAACAATATAGAAGAATAAAACATCATAATATTCACCAATGGTGTGTACATTTTCCATGATGAAAGCTTTCATGTTTTCAAGCGTCCAGAAGTTGTTTTCCTGTACTGCCGTTCTTTGAGAATATAACGCAGAAGTGTCAGCTTCGTGATCATATTTCGGAGCTTTTACCAAAGGCTGGCTTGGACTTTCAATTGCGATAAATGTGGCAATACTATTGCTTGAAAATGTTTCCAACCCTACATAGAAATCAACATTCATAGGTAATTTCATCGGATAAGTAGGGTAGTTTTCCTGTTTGTTGACAGAAGGCTGAATATCAATGGCATTCAGAACATTACAAACCATAATCAGATGAAGCATTTCTTCTACAGCAACACTTCTGATAATTTGTGAAGCCAAAGCGTTAGTTCCATCCTTGATTGAATACAAAGCCGTAAGGTAAGGAGGGATTGTAGAGTGTTCGATAAGAATGGCCGTTTGCAATAGATCTTGTAAAACCGGTTTATAATCAATTTCCGTTATCCCTTTTTTTAATTCTGAAACTCCAGAACCCAACTCAGATTCCAGATAAGCATTGAAATCTTTGATCTGATCATTAAGCAAAAGATTCGTTAAGGTTTTGCTGTGATGTTTTAACCCTTCTATCCAATCTTCTTTGCCAAGTGTTGAATCAAATAATAAAGAAGGTAATGAAATGGTTTCAGTAACAACGGCGCTTCTTGCAGCCATCCTTCCTGCGGTTAATAACGTTTCCTGTGGTTGTGCTGTTTTATTGATAAGTCTTTGTCTCATGATGTTATTTTTTTAGTTGAATTTCAAGATCAGCAAGAATAGATTCTACAGAACGGATCGTGAATGCTGATAAGGTTAAAGTAGGGTTTGAAGTTCCCAGAGTCGTCATATTTCCTGCGCCTACGACGTATAAATTCGGATGATCCCAGGTTTTGCAATAGCTGTTGGTTACAGAATCTTCTGCTGTAGAACCCATTCTGTGAGTTCCTACGATATGGCCAGCTCCGTTATAAGAATATCTTTCTCCGTTGTACATCACAGAATTTTTGTCTTCCGCAGTATACTTTGTGAAATTCTCAATATTTAATCTTTTAAACATCTGATCAGAGGCATGTTTTGCCTGTTCCATTGCTTTCATTTCATACTCTGTCAGTTCATAGTGAATAACAGGGCGCGGAATTCCCATTACATCCAGATACTGATCGTTAATCGTAACTCTGTTATTAGGATTTGGAAGCTGTTCAATTTCAAAATGAAATAATACCTGCTTGGAAAGTCTGTCGGTGAGCTTTTCTCTTAATTTTGCTCCAAAATGTTTTTCTTTGATAAAGTAGGCTACATCAGAACCCGGAGAAAATGCCGGCCATCCCCAACCCCAGTTGTCAAGAGGAGAGATCCATGCTGAAAATTTATCTCTGAAGCTTCCGTCACGGAAAGACGAAATGTTTGTGGTAGAACCTGGGCCTCTGTAAGGATAAACCGGTTCAGGGAAAAGTCCCCAGGTAAGCATTACCATATGATCCATCAGGTTTCTTCCCACCTGATCACTGCTGTTAGCCGCTGTTTTGACAACGTTGTTAACCGTATATTTGGAGTTCAGTAGAATTTTTGGGTTTTCAAAAGCATTAGCAGCCAAAATCACAATAGCCTCTGAAGTATCAATAGATTCTTCAACAAAATCTGTTTTCTCTTTTGAAGTATATCTTCTCAAATGAACCTTGGAGATTTTATCTTTATCATTTTGGTCAATACTTAATCTGTAAACCACACTCTGCGCCTGAATCTGCATGTGTGGATTACGCTTAAGATTTTCGTTGTCATTAAGTTTATATAAAGCTTTTTTCAAGGTTTTTAAAGCATTATATTTAGCCTGAACAGGGCAGATAGGAACACATGACGCATTTCCTTCACAACGTTCTCCCATATAAGGATTCCAAACAGAACCAAGTGCTTTGTATTCTTCTTTTTCAGAGCTGTCTAAAACCAGTTTGTATCCGGAATCTTTTGGCTCAGCTTTGATGATCTTTGTTTTCCCGTATTTTGGATTCGGAATAGAGTTTCTTCCCTGTGGAGAAGGCACCATCATTAAAGGAATCTCTCCGGAACTTAGTTTCACACTTGTGCCTTTAAGCCCTTCGATAATCTTATGATCCATATAACTCTGAGGAATTTCTTCCATCGGAAATACATAATTCCCATAATATTCTTCCGTTTTCTCCGTAATTGGATATTCCTGCCTTGAAACATCTCCAGAAACCCCGATTTCAAATTCTGCCATTTCATAATAAGGCCTTAGTTCTTCATAATTTATCGGCCAGTTGATAGAAGTTTTTTCATCAGAATCCGGCTTTGGAATGGTAATGCCATATTTTTCTGTAAGTTTAAAATCATTGGGAAGCATTCTTGGTGTAGTTCCCAGCCAGTGAAGGGTAGTCCCACCACCTACTCTTATCGCATCACTTGCAAAAG
The DNA here is from genome assembly GCF_031324065.1 of Chryseobacterium metallicongregator. Classification (NCBI taxonomy): domain Bacteria; kingdom Pseudomonadati; phylum Bacteroidota; class Flavobacteriia; order Flavobacteriales; family Weeksellaceae; genus Chryseobacterium; species Chryseobacterium metallicongregator. The sequence continues at coordinate 397,631 of NZ_JAVIXS010000001.1, read as the reverse complement.
GCATTGGCCCAAACTGTACCAGATATCCCTTTTTATCCGGATACGGCTGCACAATGTGTTCCATATCCAGAACGTTGGGAGAAGGTGCCTGTTTTAAGTTCGGATAAGGAGAATTGGGAACTTTGGCTTCCTCTCTGTAAAAAGTACGGATATATTCATTGTAAGTGGTCATTGAGGATACGGAATCCAGTTCGATACCAGCTTCCAGACCTGCTTCGTACATAAGGATTGATATTTCCTTGATATTATCCGATTTTCCGGCATCTGCACGGTGGATCATTTTTCCTTTGGTTATATCAAATACATGATCGGACAATAGCTTCGCGATCAATGATCCTGCGATCCCCGTTCCTACGATGATCACATCTTTTTTGTTATTGGTCTGGCTCATGAGTTACTGTTTACAGGTTTAATATTCCATGATTTATATCCCGGCTGCTTGGCTCCCGGAGGATGAGAGTGCATAAGATTCCATACAAGACCTTCCTTGTAAGAAAGATCATTGATATAGGCTCCTTCCCAGGTTCCCAAATACCACATGGTGATTACTTTTCCGGCAATGTCATTCATTCCCGGATTGCTGATAATTTCAGATTGAATGGCCTTGTTTACTTCTTCTTTACCTGAATGATTTTCAAGAATATTTTTAGAAACGGTAAGGAATTCCACGAAAGTTGCTGCTTCCATGCTTTTTAAAACATAAGTATAATACGTTTCTGCAAGCCCTGTTGACTGTAGTTCATTTACTGTAAATCCGGCAAGTGCTTCCGAGATAGACATAAACACGTCGAAATAATAATCGTCGACGTTGAGGATTTTGTTAATAATATTCATTTCGTTAAAAATTTGGGTTAGATATCTTCAACTCCTTTTAATGGGAGGTTATCATGCCGATCGATCTACAGTTGCCGGATTTTTCAGATAGCACCTCTTTTTCAGAAATGATTGAATGTTTTTCAAGCGATCCATAGTTATCAATTTTGTTTATCCGAAATTAATCAGAACTCAGCAGATGGGATTCAGTATTTCTACGTAATTTGTGTTTATTTAATTTTAATTTTTTGTAACAAACCCTTTGTATTAGGCTGTTTCAGAAGGTTTTGTTTTCACCTAGTTTAGAATTATTTTAAATAATTTGGTATTGAATATAAAACAGGATTTTAATGTCGGAGGAGTCCATAACTTAAAAAATAATAATAAATTGATGATCAGCATGTAACGAAAGCGAAACGGCATATGTCTAATCTATATAATTAAACCTTTGACTTAACGATTATAAAAGATAAAACCCATTACTGATAGCCATGAAACGCCTTACCTTAACTTTATTATGCTTTGTTTCTTCTCTTTTGTCTGCTCAGGGATTGGGTAATAAAAAGGAAACAGCTGTTCATTCTTCGAAAAATAGAAGTTTGCTGTCCGTACATCAATCTATTGAACAGGAAACAAATAAAATATTCAATAAATTGGTGAATATCAGACGGGATTTTCATGAAAACCCAGAACTGGCAGGGAAGGAGACGCAAACTCAGGAAAAAATTAAGAAGTATCTGTTGGATCTGGGAATGGAAGTTCAAACAGAGAGTTACGGACGTAGTGTTGTAGGGATTCTGAAAGGAGGTAAGGCAGGAAAAAAAATTGCCTGGAGATCAGATATGGATGCCCTTCCGAATGATTATCCCGATCCTGAAATCTTCAAATCAAAAATAAAAGGAATTCAGCATGGTTGTGGTCATGATATCCATATGGCGATCGGATTGGGAATTGCTGAGGTTCTATCCAGAAATAAGAAAGAATTAAAAGGGACAGTTTATTTTATATTCCAGCCCGAAGAAGAAACTTTTAAAGGAGCAAAAGAAATGCTTCATAACGGATTGCTTTCCAAAATAAAACCAGATGAAATCTATGGATTGCATGTGACCGCTACACCTGTCGGGCAGATCATGGTGAAACCCAATGAAATGTTTGCTTATCAGAAGAGAATCAGGATTCAGTTAAAAAACGGATTGTCAGAAGAAGAGCTCAATGGGCTGGCAAAGAAGATCAGCAATTCATTATTCAGGACTTCTGACAGAGGCAAACCCTGGGAATTACAATCTATTGTTGATCCTAAAATTGGATTGACAAATCCTGATACTATTTTCAAAGATTATCTGTTCACAGACGGAAAATTCAACATTTTTTCCAAAAACAACGAATCATTTCTTGAAACGTACCTGTATGAGACGAATTCCTTTAATTTAGATAAAATAATTCCTACAGTTCAAAAAGTGATTGAAGACAGCGGGTATAAAGATCAGCTTCTTTCCGTTTCATTTGTTCAGGGAAATCCGACTATCGTCAATGATGAAAGACTGACCCGTTCAGCAACAGAAATTCTTCGGAATCTGTATGGCAAAAATGCAGTTGCTCCGGATTATGGTCAGGTTCCGTTTTTTAATGATGATTTTTCTTATTTTCAAGAAAAAATCCCAGGAGTGTACTTCTTCCTGGGTGGTTCCAATTTTGAAAAAGGTGTGATCGCTATGAATCATTCTCCCAATTTTCAGGTGGATGAAGAAAGTATCAGAATGGGAGTTAAAAGTTTTTCATCATTAATCATTGAACGTCTTAACAGAAACTAATTTTTCACTGCAATGGCATCAATCTCAAACAACATTCCTGGTAAGGCAAGTTGGCTTACAGGGATAAGCGTGCTAGTTGGCAGGAATGATTCTTTCCAAACTTTCTTGGCTTCCTCAGTCCATATCTGAAGTTTTTCCTGATTGTGGTCAACAATGAGAAGAGTAATTTTGACAATATTATCAAACGTCATAGAATGGTTTTGTAATACTATTTCAAGATTATTCAAAGCATCCTGAACCTGAGTTTTAAAGTCAGCTGCCAATGAATGGCTTTCTCCAACACCACCGCTTTGGCCGGATATAAAACATATTATGGAGGGAGATTCCACAGAAATACTGTGTGAGAAGCCATAAGGACTGGGATTGAATAATTCAGAGGGATTAATCAGTTTGGGTTGTTTATTGTTTTCCATAATCTTTCATTTAATAAAGTAAAAATGAGAGAAAAAAATCGAAAAAGTCTTTACATATGTTGAGAAAAATATTCTTTTAATTCTGTAAATATTGCTTTGGTATATCATTAAATTCTGATACAAAAAATGCTGTTCCTCTGAACAGCATTTTTAATTTTACTCTACAACAATACTTTCAATCCCTTTTTGCAAAGCTGTATCCTGGATAACCGGAACAGAAAGTCCTTCTGCACGGACAACGGAAATATCTGTCATTCCCATGAATCCAAGAGTTTGTTTTAAGTAAGGAACTACAAAGTCATAAGCTTGTCTTTCTCCTTCAGAATATACTCCGCCACTGGAAAAAGCAAGATATACTTTCTTATTTTTTACCAATCCTTCAGGACCATTTTCACTATAGCTAAATGTTTTTCCTGCTCTGGCAATATGATCGAGCCAGGATTTCAATGTAGATGTGATACTGAAATTGTAAAGAGGAGCTTCAATAATGATGATATCTGCTTCATGCAATTCATCAATTACCGTGTCTGAAAGTTTTACTGTTTCCAACTGCTCAGAAGTACGGTTTTCAGCGGGAGTAAAAAATGCATTGATATGCGTTTCTTCCAAATGAGGAAAAAGAGGATTGGCTAGATCGCGTTTTTTTAAAACACTGTCAGGATATTTGGTTGTAATTTTTTCTACAACAGCATTTCCCAGTTTTTTACTGATTGATGACTCGCTTCTTGGACTTGAAGTAATATGAAGTACTCGTTTCATTTTTATTTTTTTTAAAATTGATGTTTCAAAATTATTTATATTTACTAATAAAAAGATAGTAGTTACCGAAAGGTTAGTAATAACATTTAGGTTAGTAACAACAGAAAAAGAGACAATGGAAGAAGAAAAAATAGTGTATTCAAGGCCGCAATGCAGTACTCATCTGGCTGCTACAGAGGATGCTTTGTACGTTTTGGGAGGCAGGTGGACCATTCGGGTTATGATTGCTATTCTGGGTGGGCATACGCGCTTCAATGAACTTCAAAGAACCATCAGTGGTATTTCAGCAAGAGTATTATCCAGTGAATTAAAAAAGCTGGAGGTTAATCATTTGGTTGAAAGAACCGTTATTACGGATCAAAAGCCGGTGTTGGTAGAATATGTTCCCACAGAATACAGTGAGTCACTGAAAGAGGTTATTGCTGCACTGGCAGATTGGGGAGCAAAACATAAAAAGAAAATTACAGCCTGATATCAGGCTGGATGAGTAGTGTTGATATTAAAATATACCATGTTTTGGGGTATTTGATGGGTTACGGCATTGCTTGTGCTTTAAGTATTTTTTATTCAAATTAATAATAACAAGATGGTCATAAATGAAGACTTATTATTTTCTTACGGAGCCACTCTGGAAAACTATGAAGCAGGAGATGCTATCTTTCAGGAAGGTATCGCAGCAAAATATTATTTCCAGATCAGGCATGGTACTGTGAAACTGAATACCTTTTTGGAAGACGGAAAAGAATTTGTTCATGGGCTACCTTTTGATGGACATTGCATTGGTGAAAGCTACTTATTTACTGAACATCATTATGCCATTAATGCCATTGCTGTTACGCATTGTGAAATTATTAAAATTTCCAAAACTAAACTTCTCGAAATACTGCTGGAAAAGCCTGAATTAATGCTTGAAATTAATAAATATATGGCAGACAGGATGCATTTCAGGTTTATGATTTCCAGCTTTCTGGCAATTTCAGATCCTATCATAAAGCTCATGAAACTTTTTGATCATATTAAAAAATATTTCGGATTTGAAGAACCTTATTCATTTCTGGTTCCTTATACCAGACAGCAAATAGCAACCTTAACCGGTCTTCGCGTGGAGACGGTGATTCGATACGTCAAGAAAATGGAGGAGCAGAAGATGGTTAAAATTGAAAGTACCAAAATTTATTATTAGCTTTCATTCACATTATTGAGCTCTTTTATTATTTTAAAATTAAAACAGGCTGATGGGTGTTCTGGTAAATTCCTTCAGAAATACTTCTGCTTGCCAGATAATAGAGAAAGCTATGCTTACCCGGTAAAGCAATGATAAGGTCAGCTTCATTGGAGGTTGCAAAACTTAGAATACCATTGATGACATTTTCATCATGAGAATAATGAATACTGCTCGGAATTTCTGTTAAATGCTCACGGATATAATTTTCCAGTTCCCTTTTTTTGCCTTCATCCTCTTTTTCACTGGTGTTGATATTTAAAAATGACAGTCGTACATCTTGTTTATGAATAACAGATTTGTGGTGAAAAAGTCTCTCTAATCTTTTAATATCTTTTATATCACAGGGAATAAAGATATTTTTAATAGGAGTATAATGATAGCTGTTGGGTATAATTAAAGTCTTTACAGGGCTTGTTCTTGCAATACTTATAATATTGTCAGAAACAAAACTATCAGTGGATGAAGTCTGGTCATCACTGCCCAGAATAATCAGTTCCACAGACGGTTGGTTTTTTAAAAGCTCATTAATACTTCTGGTAAGAGTCCAATCACTTAAAACTCTGGAAACTTTAACTTCAGTTGACTTTTCTGTAATAATACTGCTTAGCTCATCAAATAATGATTCTGTTCTCTGCAGTAAAGTATTGACACTTTCTTCATTCACAAATGAATGCCCTTCTGCAATATGCAGATAATCAAACTCAGATTCTCCTGCTGTTTTGAGCAGGATGATGTTTTGATATTCGTAGGTTTTTGCCCAATCTGCGGCAATTCTTACTGCATTTTCCGTAGTTGATGTAAAATCAATGGGTACAAGGATTGTTCTCATATTGTATTATGTTTTGGTCCTGATTCTTCCAGGTTGGCTGTCATTTTTTTTACCAAAAGCAGTGCTTTAATGATCTCTTCTTCATGAATATCATCAGCTGCTTTTTTATAAAGATCCAATGCCCAGGGATAAACAGTTTCTACAATCTGTTTTCCTTTCGGAGTTAAAAAGATCTGCTTATTTCTCCGGTCGTTTTTATCAGCGATCCGTTCCACAAGGTTTCGTTTGACAAGACTGTTGATAAGATAGGTAATACTTGATTTGTCTTTGCTTACCTTATTTCCTATTTCCTGTTGGTTGATACCACTATTGCGTGAAAGCAATCCCAGGATTTCAATCAGTTCAAAAGACAGATCCGGATCATATTCATTAATAGTAGTCTGGATTTTCTGTCGAAGACGGCTTTTCATTTCACTCATTGCAAGGCCAAGCTCCAGAGCAAGTTCCGATATGTTATTCAGTTTTACGGACATACTTTTATAATAATATAGCAGGATAAGGTGTTTGTCAAAAGGATTTTAAACTGACTTATCCTAACAAATATACTGAAAATTAGTTTTAATTAAAACTAATTAATGATGAAATATTACATACCGAGTAAAAGGAAAAAGAAAGCTACAGGAACAGATTTTGTACTTTGATGATCACAGGCTTTTGAAAAGTATTAACTCAAAAATTAAAATAATGTCCACAATTGCATTAAAAAGAGTTTATGAAACTCCATCTCCGGGTGATGGATACCGTGTTCTGGTAGATCGGCTCTGGCCAAGAGGTCTTTCAAAAGAAAATGCTGATCTTGATGAATGGAATAAAGATCTTGCTCCGTCAACAGAATTAAGACTATGGTTTCATCACGATGTTGCGCTATGGAAAGAATTCTCAGAAAAATATAGGAAGGAACTTGATGAAAGTAATCTTGGGAAAGATTTTCTGAAACACCACAAGAAACAGGAAAAAATTACCTTGCTATATGCTGCTAAAGACGAAGAACATTGTCATGCGATTATTTTGAAAAAATACCTTGAGAGTATATCACAGGTATAAAAGAAGCAGAGATTAATTCCCTGCTTTTTCTTTTTTAACGGCCTGATGCATAATAAGGATAATTCCCAAAAGGAAACATGCAATGATTAGATAGCGCCAGGAGAGACCTTTTTGATCTGTTACCGTTCCGCTTACCGAAATGATAAAACTTGTTACAGAAGTGATTACGTATACCAATCCACCCATTAATCCACCGGCAGTTCCTGCATTTTTAGGAAAGTAAAGCATACTTGTCGTAAAAAAGGAGGTAAATAAAATTCCGGAACAGATGTGAATAAAAAATGCAAAAGGAATCATAATGAAAAGACTTTCTGTAAAATAGCTGGTGACGATCAAGGCTGAGATCAGAATCAGCTGAAGAAGGATGGGTTGTAAAATTCTTGGTTTAAAATCAAGAGTCAGTCTGCGTTTTCCAATAAACCCTCCAATCATCCATGAAAATCCTAAGATCAGTGTACAGTATCCAATAACTACAGGGGTAAAATGAAAGGTGTTTTCAATAATAAAAGGGCCTGTAATATTAAATAACATCACGATAGAATAGCTCAGTCCTAAGATAAAAATACCCAGCATGAAAATCCTGTTTTTAAGCATCATTTTGTAAAGGCTGATATTCTCTGAAAGATCCAGTTTCTTTTTCTGGGGAAGACTCTCTTCACTGAAGAACCATTCAAAAAGAAATAGAAATCCGGCATATCCGGCCAGAAAATAAAAATTAGCATGCCAGTTAAATATTTTCTCAAGATATCCTCCGAGGAAAGGAGCCAGAATAGGTCCGCAAGACCATACAATGGTAAAATAGCTCAGGTAATGTTTTACCCTTTCAGCATCATAAATATCCACAAAAATAGCACGAGTAGCCACAACAAGTACAGAAACCGCAGCTCCCTGAAGAATACGAAGCAGACAAATCAGTAAAATGCTGTTCGTCATCGTAATTAAAATACTGGTCAGGATCAATAGGAATAATGCTATCAATTTAGGACGATAGCGCCCGATGCTATCCAGAATTCCTCCAACAAACAACTGTGAAATCCCGTAACTAAGAAGATATGAAGTTAATGTAATCTGGATATCTTTTTCCGATACCATCATTTCTTTGGCCATAGAAGGAAATGATGGCAAATAAATATCTGTGACAAACCCTGAAAGCGGGATAGACACAAACGCCATAATAGTAATTAATCTGATTCGTTGCTCAGATGCTTCTCTCAACATATTCATTCATTTTTTACTATGCAAAAATAAGTCAAGAAATACAAAACTGAATTTTAAAAGACAAAGTAAAAATTACAAAAATCAAATATTAAGATAAATTCTTAAACTTTAATGGGGAAGTCCGGGCATGCTTTTTAAAGAAATTATTAAAATGTGCAGGCTGATCAAACCCTAAAGTATACCCTATCTGGGCAATATCCCAATTCGTATACTTCAGCAGATTTTTAGACTCTTCAAACATTTTTTCCTTAATGATCTGAGTTGTAGTAAGGTGTGTTACAGATTTTACGGAAGAGTTCAAATGATTGACGTGTACATTCAGATGCTCTGCAAAATCGGAAGGCGTCTTTAGCGCAAGAGGATAAGCAGGGGAATCCAAAGGAAACTGTTTATTGAGTAATTCATCAAAAAGTTTGTACAGACGAACATTGGCAGGAAGTTCATTGGGATTGATGTCTTCCACACGGTTTTCCAATGCCAGATGCATAACAGAAGCAAGATTACTTTTGATGCTGCTGCAGCGGAAAGGGTAGGTAGAGTTATTCATTCTGTAAATCTGATCAAAATAAAGAGTGGCTAATTGGGTCTGTTCTTCCGTCAGAAAAACAACCGGTTTGCTCCATTCCTTGAACATTGAAGTCTTTTTAAACAGATTAAATTCTGAATTTCCATTAAAAAATTCCTGATTAAACAGACAGAAATATCCTTCCTGTACATCGCTTTCACATTCCCAGGAATAAGGAATGCTTGGAGAAGGGAAGAATAGGGCAGGACCATCTATAAACAGCTGATGTGAACCATAATGGATCGTGCCTTTTCCGATGATGAAGCTGATTTTATAATAATCACGACGGTTGTAAGGGCTTTTAAAGCTGCAGTATCTTCGCATCGAAATGTTGAAATGAGATTTTCCGGTTTCAAAATCCTCAGAATCAAACATTTTAATCTGATTGTTACGGATACGTCTGTAATAATCTTCTATCGTTTCCAGCTGATCACTCATAGGTAAAAATTATAAAAATCAAAGATAGGTAAACAATTGCTTACATAAAATGATTTTAAGTGAGATAATAAAAATAAGAACTATAGTCTTTCTCAATATCAATAATATGAAAGGAAGAACTACTATATAAGCATACACAAATACCTGTACGATTTGCCATTAAGAACTAACTTTTATTGATTTCCAATTCCAAAATGTGGGAAGGCATTTGAAAAGGGCCAGTCTTCGAACTTTCCGCAGTTATAAAACCACACTCGTTTAAAAAACCAGTAAGCGGATCATGATCCAGTATATTGATCCAAATAATATCTGTGAAACTTACTGCAGATCTGCATTTTTTCCAAAGAGAATCTCTTGTTTCCGGAGTGTCAAACTCTGAAAGAATTACAAAACTTATTTCTGTTGCTCTTTTTCCATCTGGAATTCCTGAATGCAGAGAACCGCTTTTTATAATACTGTATCCAACAGGTTTCTGATTGGCATAAGTCATGATCAGCTGGTTGGAAAGATCATTCAGATCATTGATCATCTTTCTCGGATCAATTTCTTGCTGAATATATTTTTTTATGTGTTCTTCGCTTACAAACTCTTTGTGCAATCTATAAACGGAAGAATCTATAATGGTTATAAGATCAGAAATTCCCTCTTCAGAACCTACTGTAAATTTTGAAATGATATCCATGGGATTTTTTTTTATTCAAAATTATAAGATTAATCCGTTCAAAAGGGGTACAGTTCGCTAAAATATAATCGGTACAGAAAGGTATTTTTGTAAATTTGTTCAGTACAGTTGAAGTGCTATGATGAAACCTTATAAGTACGAAGTTTTTACGGCTGAAATAGAGAAGCAGATCTACAGTGGAATTTTACAGGAAAATGACAGGCTTCCATCCGTTCGTTACATCAAAGAAAAATACAAACTGAGTACAAGCTCTGTACAAAGTGGATTTGAATACCTTATGATTAAAGGGTTGGTCAGGAGTAATCCTCGGTCTGGCTATTTTGTCACAGGAATCCAGGAGGAGAATATTCCGGAAGCAAAAGTTAAACTTCCAACCGTAGTGAGGGATGAAGTATTTATGAAAAATATGATGCTTACTTCCAAAAGAACTTCAGAATTCAGCTCTTTCAATACGGTGGTGCCCGGAGATCTTCTGATTCCGCAAAAGCTTATTCTCAGAACAATGCAGGAAGTCATTCGCGAGAAGGGAGCGGCACTGCTCAGATATTATCCTTCAAACGGTTTGGAAGCACTGAGGAAGCATATTGCAAAACAAATGGGAACCTATGGCTGTGCATTAAACCCTGAAGAAATAATTATTACTGATGGTGCTTTGCAGGCACTTACAATTGCTTTAAAATCAGTTACAAAATCTGGTGATGTGGTCGCTGTTGACAGTCCCTGCGTGTTTTCTGTATTGGAAGTGCTTGCTCATCTCGAACTAAAAGTCATTGAGATTCCTGTGCATTATAAAACAGGCTTTGATACTGAATATTTTCAAAAGATCTGTAAGGAAAATAAAATCTGCGCTCTTGTCACGACTCCCAATTTTCACAATCCCACAGGTGTTGTAATGAATGATGAAACAAAAAAAGAAATTCTGAGCATCGCAGGAATTCATCAGTTCTGTATTATTGAGAATGATATGTATTCCGATCTTTATTTTGGAGAACAAAGACCGCGAAGTATCAAAAGTTTTGATAAAAAGGGAATCGTGATGACGTATTCATCCTTTTCAAAGACGTTAGCTCCAGGGGTTCGTTTAGGCTGGTTACATGCCGGAAGTTTTTATGCAAAATCTGAAAGAGTAAGATTTGCTTTAGGACGTACAGTTTCTCCCATTTATCAGGAACTGGTGTTGAAACTGCTGCAGGGGAGTCGTTATGAAAGACATCTCCGTTCATTTCGGAAAAAGCTCAATCAGCAGGCTGTTCAGGTATTGGAAGCATTAAGGAAATTCTTTCCGGAAGAGGCTTATTTTCATAGACCACTGGGAGGTTACAGCATTTGGGGACAGCTTCCGGAAAATATGGATATGAAAAGATTTTATCAGTATTGTGAGTTGCATCAGATTTTATTTACTCCCGGAGACACGTTTTCCTTCACAGACAAATACCATTACCATTTCAGGATTGTTTTTGCCGAAAGAATTACTTCTGAAAGCATTATTTTATTAAAAAATGCAGGCAAGAGAGCAAAAGAACTACAGTTTTGAACGGTTAAAAATAATTAAGTATGATAAGGAAATCAAATGACTTTGTTAATAAACTTTTTTAAGACAATCTCGTTTGCTGTTTTTGTTGATTCTTATTGATTCTGAGTGGTTTATTTAAATATTGATTTCTTCTGTATATAAACCCCAGATACGTGGCTGATTTTCTACAATAATTTGATTTTATTTTAAAAATTAAATTGAATTTAAGAAAGACTTAGAAAAAATGATTAAATCCACTATTTTTTTTCAACACAATTAGGCTGGAATCACCATAAAACCTATATTTGCAGCCTAAATTTTTAAATAAATGAAAGAACTAATTGAAAAAATCAACGCAGAATTTGAAGCGTTCACAACTGAGGCAAACCAACAAGCGGAAAAAGGAAACAAAGCAGCTGGTACAAGAGCACGTAAAGCAGCTTTAGAACTAAGCAAATTGTTCAAAGAATTCAGAAAAGTTTCTGTAGAAGAAGCTAAGAAATAATTCACCTTTAGCCGGCTTTTGAAGCCGGTTTTTTTATTTCCGGAATACAAAAAGTGTTTTAATATGAAAGATGTTAAAAATCCCCAGTTTTAGAATGTATTTTGCGGAAATTAAGTATTTAATGTTAAATAGTATTAAAGTGTACTAAACTTCTGTTCTTCTATGTACTTCCAGGTCTATATTTGTGTTATTAATTAAAACTAATATTACAAATAACCATGAAGTCCTATTATCTTCTATTCATTTTCTTTTTCGGTTTTTTTTCTGCACAGAAATTAAGAGTAGTGGATTCCGAAAACGGAAATCCTATTCCCAATGCAAGAATTATCCTTCAGGATCAAATCATTTATACCAATGAAGATGGTTTTGCTCCAGTAAACTCAGATGCTGTCAATTTTGAAATTTCTGCTTCAGGTTTTCAAAAAGAGAAAATACAAGCCTATAACGCTCAGGTAAAACTTAAACCTGTCTATAAAAATATCGATGAGATCAAAATCATCAATGTAGACATCAAAAAAATATTTGAAGACATCAATAAAAATTATCATAAAAAATATTATGATGATCCTTCTCTTTATGACATTGTATATAAGGAAAAAGGCTTTGATAATAATAAGCTCTACTTTCTGGTCATTGCGGAAGCCAAGTTCTGGAGTAAAAATAACCAATATAATTTTAAAGATGGTTTTCGTAAAAACTATGATGAAATCCTTCAGATGCAGCTGAATAACGTTAAATACCTGAAGAAAGTAAATACTGATAGTATTTTCACGGGAAAAACCAATGAGTTTTCACATGAATATCTAGGAAACCTCTTTCTGAATTATGAACTTTACAGAACACTTCAGCATTTGAGAATGAAGGATTGTAAATATACCGGAAGGTTGATTTTTGAGGAAGGCGATGAACAGTTGATTACCTTTAAAATAGAGTCAGTAAGAGGAATTCAGATGAAAGGTGAATTTAAATATAATAAAGCTGATAAAGTGATTACTTATTTTGAAACGCATTATTATCAGACAGATTTTCCTACCATGAAGAAAACTACAACAGATGGAAGAGAATTTCAATACAAACTTGGTGATGCCACATTAATTTTTGATTTTTATAAGAAAGACGGTGTCTATGTACCTGCATTGACGAAGCTGGAAGGAGATGGTTTTACCGTTTTTTATAAAGATGAGACCCATGTAAGGAAATTCAGTCGTGAAATTATCTATACTACTTTTACCAAAACCAATAAGAAAGGACTTAATCCGAAGGTTGATTTTAATATCAGTATCTGGAATAATGTTCCTGTAAATGAAAAAAAAGCTGGGATAACACTGCTTTCCAAAGAGGAACAGGCGTTTCTCAATGAAAAATAAAGTGTCATTTCTAAAGACCGCAAGACTGTCGTATTGATGGTCTTTTTTTATTAATTATGGTTGCTTTTAGAATTTTATTATTGCTTTTGGATAAAACTGTTGATAATATAATTGAAAAACCTCTTTTTTAGGCTTAATCCTTCACTATCTCCCTAATTTCTTTTATCTTTAAACCAATCAATAAATAGTATGAGGATAAATAGATTTTTTGCAGTTCCTGCAGTAGTGCTGGCTGCCCAGTTTTCATGGGCTCAGGTAAAGGTTGACCCAAAAGAAAGGCTTAACCCTATCGTAAAAAGTTTTGTAGATGAAGTAAATAATAATTCCCAGCTGGAAAACCTTGCGTCGGAGCTGCTAGATGGGATCGGCCCCCGTCTTGTAGGAACTCCCGAAATGCTACAGGCAAACGAATGGAGTGCCAATAAACTTCGTTCTTGGGGAATAGAGGCTAATCTTCAACAATTCGGAACATGGAAAGGATGGCAGAGAGGAACGACTCATGTTGATATGACATATCCTCGTGTAAAATCTCTTTCAGCAACACAACTTGCATGGAGTCCGGCTACTAAAAAAGCAATTGAAGCCGAAGTGATTATCCTTCCAAAAGTGTCTTCTAAAGCTGAATTTGACCAGTGGCTTCCTTCCGCGAAAGGAAAAATTGTGCTGATGGCACAGTACCAGAAAATCGGTCGTTCTGATGAACAAATCAAAGAATTTGCAACACCTGAATTGTATGAAAAGCTTAAAGCGGAAAAAGAACAGGCTGCCAAAGATTTTGCTGCTTATATAAAGAATGTCGGTTATGATAACAACAGTCTTCCTGAAGCTTTAGAGAAAGCTGGAGCGGCAGGTATTGTCATTTCAAACTGGACTGGTATCATGGGAGCTAACAGAATATTCGGAGCGAAAACTAGTAAAATTCCAATGATCGATATCGATGTGGAAGACTATGGAATGCTTTACAGAATGGCAGAAAAAGGAACTCAGCCTAAAATAAAAATTGATGCTCAATCCAAAATACTTCCTGAAGCCAAAAGCTTCAATACAATCGGAATGATCAAAGGAAAGGAAAAACCGGATGAATATGTGATCCTTTCAGCTCACCTTGACTCATGGGATGGAGCGCAGGGAGCTACGGATAATGGAACCGGAACAATCACCATGCTCGAAACAATGAGGATTCTGAAGAAATATTATCCGAATAATAAAAGAACTATTGTAATCGGGCTTTGGGGAAGCGAAGAGCAGGGATTAAACGGATCGAGAGGTTTCGTAATGGATAATCCTCAGATTATTAAAGGGGTACAGGCTGCTTTTAATCAGGATAATGGAACCGGACGTGTTGTGAACATCAGCGGTCAGGGATTTGTAAAAGCTTATGATTACGTAGGAAGATGGCTTGACGGTGTTCCCAAAGCAGTAAGAAGCCATATCAAAACTGACTTTCCGGGGATGCCTGGCGGAGGAGGTTCTGACCATGCTTCATTTGTGGCAGCAGGAGTACCCGGAATTTCTTTAGGTTCTCTGAACTGGGGATATTTCGGATATACGTGGCATACAACGAAAGATACTTATGACAAGATCGTTTTTGATGAAGTAAAAAATAATGTGATTTTAACGGCAGCATTAGCCTATATGGCTTCCGAAGATCCTGAATTTAGCGACAGGGAAAAAAGAGTAATGCCTCGGGATGAAAAAGGAGAGGTCGTAAAATGGTCGGAAGTAAAAGAACCTAGAAGAAGTTCTAAAGATTACAAATAGGTATTCTTTATTTGAAACAGATAAAAGATTAGATATATGGGGTGGAACAGAGATATTAATTCAGGATAATTTTAAATTTCTCTGAATATATAACAGTAAAGCCCTATAATTTATCCTATTCTTTTTTTGCCGTTATTGGCTAAAAACATTTATTTATCTAGTTGAATAATATATGTTTTAGCCAATGATGGCATTTTTTATTATGAATTTCCTAAGAAATGGAATATTCCTTACTATCTAAATAAGAAAGAGATAATATTCTTTTATCCTCTGTATAAAATATATTCTTAAAATAAAAAGTATAATATTTTTAAATACAGATAAATTTCATAATAACGGTATATGAGTGTGAATTGATTAAATACTGAATAAAGTTTTCCATTTCGCAACGGTGTTACGACTTAATTTAAAATGTAGGGCAAGCTGCGTATTATTAAGATAATTCTTTTTTTGATATTCAAGAATTTTGAATATCGTTTCCTTATTGTAAGAACGATGGGACTGATTAGACTTAATGTTCTGATTATAACTAAATATGATCCTATTGATTTCTATTACATCAAACGCTGATAGATTTTTCTTCGATAAAATTTTTGCACATTCATGCTTTTTCTCCGGATATTTCAGGTCAACAAGATCACTGTAAATCTTTTTGTAATCCGGAGTATTTGAATGAGGTTGTCTTGGATTGTCCATTTGTATTATATTGATGTTTATTTTTTATTTTATAGCCCTATGTAGGAGCTGCAGTTGAAACATAATAAATACTAGAGTTTATAAATTAATTAAAGAACGAGGGATCTCTAATAAATTGTAAGAATACTTTAAAATTTTAAAATAATATGGTAAGACTATTTTTTTAAAATCTTACATAGAGTTTTATTCTTTATGTGGTTTACAACTCTAGTATTTGATCCTTAATACTAGCAAAACAGCATGCTAAGCTAATAAGAAGTATGTAGTTTGTGTTTTGTGTAAAATTATATTTTTTGTTCTATACACTGCAAAATTTTGAATACATCAGGTGTACATCTTTTGCTAAAAATCAAAAAAAGTTAAATTATAGTCTAATGTGAATCTCTTCCTTTTTTAATATAGGCTGGATCTATTTGATTGAAAACATGTGTGTTTTGTGATGCTGTATCTATGATGTATGTGGTATTTGAGAGTTCGGGATACTTATTTTATACTTTTGGTACGAACCTAAAAAACAAAAAACAATATGGAGAAAACCAGGTTCGTATAGTGTTTGTGTAGCATGTATTCCCAAGTGGGGATTAATACTCAATAGAACGTTCATTAGTATAACTTTTATGCTTAATCATAGAAAAATGAAAAAAAAAATTATCATTTTAATGAGTATTATAATCACTTTCTTGTGTGCTGTAAATACTCCTCAAAAAAATATTTCTTATAAATCAGCCAGGAATTATTTTATTAAGAATGCCTACGATAAAAGAGATTTTGCAGAAAGATTAATTACTTCACACGTAGAGTTGGATTATATTTTTTGGACTTCAATAACAATAGAAGCAGATGGAAAACCTATATCTATTGTATTTACCCCTCAAAGGAAATGTATTGGCTCTGTTTATCCTAAAACCAATTTTTCATAAAATAAAAGAATAACTGGAGTTATTTCCTTATCAATTCAATCTAACATCGACAGAACTATAATTGAATATATAGTATGATCATAGTGAGCATAAAAAGAATATTTCAATTTTTAATGATGGTATTTACCCATTCGTCTATTTTTACTGTTTTATATTCTCAGACCTATACTCCGGAGCAAATAGACAATGCATTAATAATTAAATCCGAGAAACTCAGAATAAGAGGACAAAAAAAAGAATTAATTTCTTTAAATCAAAATTATATTGTTATTTCCAGAAATCAAAACTATTTAAAAGGAGAGATTTTAGGTTACATCAATATTGCTAATATTTGTGCTACCATAGGAGACTATAAACATTCTTTTTGCTATTTACAGAAAGCGGAAGAGAAAATAAAAAAAATTAATAATGCTTATTTATCTGCAAGACTTTATCAGGAATATGGGCAGCTTAATTATGTTATTGGTTTGTATGTAAAGGCGTTGAAATACAACTCACAATCTATTTATTATGGAAGGATGCTTTCTAAGCAGTATGAAAAAGAAGTGTTATCTGCTGTTTATGCTAATAGGGCGGATTTTTTGCATGATATCCACCAAAATGATTCTTCATTGATCTATTTGCATAAAGCATTGAAAATAAAATCAAGTCCGGTAATCAATTCGTTGATAGCAGATCATTACATGGTTTATAAAAAAGACACAGACTCATCTTCATACTATTTGAATAATGCATTAAAATTATTGCGTAAAATGAATTACTGGAATATTCAGAGAGGGCAGACTTATTACTACTACGGTAATTTATTTTGTAAAAAGAATAATTACGCGAAAGCATTGGTGTACTATGGGAAATCTGTTTCCATTCTGGAAAAAACAAAGAGGGTCTATAATATTCCTCAGTTGTACAAAACAATAGCTAATACTTATCGGATTTTAAATGATGAAGAGAAAGAAAAAGAATATCTTAATAAGTATACAAAACTAAAAGACAGTTTAAACAGAATTTGTAATGAAAGTATTAATATTTCTGTGGGCGAAACTTTAAAAGAAAAAGAATCTGAGAATATTTCAAAGAATAATATTTTTTTCATTTACAATATCGTGGTTGTCTGCCTTATAGTTATTCTATGTATTGCGTATATCTTATACCAAAAAAACAAAATTATAATAAGTCAAAAAGAATTTGAAGCGAGTGTTTTAAAAGAAAAACTCAATAATTCCTGTGATTACATTATTGAACTGGCTAAAAAAAATGACCCTAATTTTCTTAACAAATTTCAGGAAATATATCCATGCTTTATTAAGAAGTTACTTACCATAAATTCTAATTTATCAAAATCTGATTTAAGTTTTTGTACAATGATATGGTTAGGGTTTTCATCAAAAGAAATTGCACAGTATACTTTTGTGGAGCATCGGTCTGTGCAAAATAAAAAGCATAGACTCAGGAAAAAAATGAATATCTCGTCAGATATAGATCTGTATTTTTTCTTTAAAAATCTTTCTGATAATTAGGAGAGAAGGATGTGTAAGGTAGGTGTAATTGTATCTTTAAAAAGTTATATGCTTTGTTTTTTAAAGTTTTATAATTGTTTTTTTTTATGACGTATGTTTGCTGTAAAACCAGTATACGGGTTCTAAACAAGTAATTCATTTAGAGTATCTGCCGACGGTGTGTACCAGATAACAATGAATGCACACTCCTGTGATAGGGATCTGGGATGATATATCTGATAAATGGGTTGCCCATGTTAATGACCTGTATACAGCAACAACGGGGAGTTTGCAAACCTATACGCTGCTTAATTCTATTCCTATGTTGGCTTCTCATACATATTCATTCAGGGCTTATAATACAGAGAATGTAATGGTTAAGTATTTAAGCTCAGGGTCTACAGGGTCTGGCCCCATTACGCAAATGTCTTTAAAGCGATTGAAATAGAGAAATTATGATTTTTTATGCTTCGATTTATTTGAAAAATAAATCCAAATACAGGAAATAGACTAAAAAATTAGTCTATTTTTTGTTATATACTTCTTTATTTCCTGTACTGTATTTTTATAGCCGGGTAATTTTGCAATTAGAACTATAATTGGTTTACTTCCCTTTTTGTACATTATAATTTAAAACTATTTCACTGTAACAAAATAATATAATAATTCTTAACATGAAGGTGATCTTGAATATTATTTTAAAGGGGAGTATGGTATAAAATTAATTATGGTAAAATTAAATTGATAAATTAATTATTTCCATCACTATACTTCGCTATCCATTTATATAATGTGGTTTTTGGTATTTTATAATCATTTATTATTTCTAGCTTTGTTTTTTTTCCTGTTTCAATTTGTTCCAGAATAAATTCTATGATTTCCTTGGTGTAGATATTTTTCCTAAACTCAGGTAAACAAGATGTTTTTTTATGGGAAGCATTAGCAGGAAATTCCTTTTTAGGAGGCGAAAAGAGTATAAGGTGCTGTGAGTAGGCTCTGAAAAAATCATATTCTAACAGTTTGCTCCATCTTAATAATTTATCTGTTGTCAGATCATTTTCAAGGAACATTTGTTCAATTTCAGATTCGGTACATTTCATAAAACTACATGCTCTCTGCATATCCAATGCTTCTTCCAGAAACTTAGCTTTAATAATACTGCCAATATGTATTTTTTTAAAGTTCAAAATAAAAGGTGTTTTTTATATGATTAAATTTTTTCAAAAAAAGTAAAAGTCTTAGAACCTCTTTTTGTCTGGTTAAAGAAAAAGCAGCTCCGAATGTTAATGAATATTTTACTCAATGGTATACAGTTGATATTAATTCTTTTGTTCAAATTTAGCACTGATTATTCGCTTCTAATCAAATAGTCATACAGCATAAGTACATCATTTTTTATCAAATGTATATGGATCAAAAAAACTCCCGAAAAACGGGAGTAGCAACTTTGATCAGTATTATAGATCTCTATAAAATCAAAAATGAAAACTGATTTTGTTATTAAAAATGCGCTAGATTTTTTTTCATGATACAGGAAGGACTAAAAGCTTTAAATAGGTTTTCTTATTTTCTTACCAGATTCTTAAATGAATAAGGTTTTTATGCTCATGTGTCAAACTTATCCTGTAGAAATTTTCTTGCTGTAAATTTAGATTTGATATATAAACCAAGCAAAATAATAGATACATCAAAAGTACATCAGTTTTTTATAGGGGTAAATAAAGCACCTTTGGTATTGATAAAATGGTTTTCGGTTGGTGTTAAAGTCATATTATATGAATGTGTTTTTGTTACAGGATCGCAACTGATTTAAAAAGCAAATTCTATATAAGTCAATTTTACAATGAAATTTTAGTTTTATTTATTTCACTGTTAATAATGTTTTGTTGTATGGTATTTAATCAGCCTATTAAAAACTGCCAGTTCAATTGATTCTTCACTACTTTATTTACACAAAGCTTTAGAAATAAAACCAGCACCAATTATCAATTCTATGATAGGCGATCACTATTTACAGTTTGGTAAGTATGAATAAAAGGCTTCTCTTAAAAGAAACCTTTTATTTTATGCTATTTATTTTGTGTCACTGGAAATATAAAATTCCAGCTGTGAAAAGGTGAGGATTTCAGGTTCATACAGAGGATCAGTAAGCTTTCCAAATCCATATTTACAGAAAATAAATGGTAATTGGTTGGAATTTGCTGAATCATAATCGGTTTGGGTATCACCAATGTATACGGAATCATCTGTGGATAGTTGATTTCTTTCCATAAGAAGCTTTATGTTTTCAGACTTTGGCTTTTGGGTTCGTCCGTGAGACTCAAAATCAACAAACAGATCATTGAATTGATAATAATCTAAAAATGATTCAATGTAGCCATCCTGACAGTTACTCACTATGAAAAGGGAATAAGTGTTGGCTAGATTCTTTAAAGTGTTTTCTACTCCATCGTATAAAATCCCACCTTGTAAGTGAAGTGTTTTATTTTCTTCGGCTACAATTTCAGAAAGGATTTCTTTGGTTTGCAGATCCGAAATGCCGGGAATAATATCTTTTACAATATCGTGGGCTAACAGTCCCATATACTGATCCATGTCTTCTGGTTTCAGGGCTTTTTTGATCAACTGATGTTTGCCCAATACCTCATTCCATATTTTGATGATTGTAGCTCTGGAATCCCATAATGTTCCATCCAGATCGAAGATTAGATTCTTTGTTTTCAAAATGATTAATTTGTGGTTTAAATTTAAATAGGGTAATATTTAAAATTACAAAATCATACTCAGCTGGACTCTTTTTCTTGCCTCATCCACTTCCGTTACTTTTACACGAACATGTTGATGAAGTTTTACTACCTCGTTGACATCGGATACAAATCCTTCTTTCAGCTGGGAAATATGAACTAGTCCGCTTTCTTTGATTCCAAGATCCACGAAACACCCAAAAGCGGTAATATTATTGACAATTCCCGGCAGAATCATCCCTGCTTTTAAATCTTTAATACTTTTAACATTCGGGTCGAATTCAAATACTTTTGCTGCTTTTCTGGGATCTAATCCTGGTTTTTCAAGTTCTTTTAAAATATCCTTGATTCCTAAGATTCCAACTTCACCTGTAATATAGTTCTCGGGTTTTACCAGTGCTATTTTTTCTTTATTGGCTATCAGTTCATTAGTTTTAATGCCTAAATCTTTTGCCATTTTCTCTACAATTCCATAAGCTTCAGGGTGTACGGCAGAGTTGTCTAATGGGTTTGTGGAATTTGTGATTCTTACAAAAGCAGCGGCTTGCTGGAAAGCTTTTTCTCCAAGTCTTGGAACTTTTTTAAGCTGTTTTCTATCTTCAAAAGCACCGTTTTCAGTACGGTAATTCACAATGTTTTCTGCCATTTTTTCTCCAATTCCGGAAACATAACTTAAGAGTGATTTGCTGGCGGTATTTAAGTTAATTCCCACAGAGTTTACACATTTCATTACGGTGGAATCCAGTTCATTTTTCAGCTGAGTCTGATCTACATCATGCTGATACTGTCCAACCCCGATGGATTTGGCGTCAATTTTTACCAATTCCGCCAGCGGATCGGAAAGTCTTCTTCCGATAGAAACTGCCCCACGCACCGTTACATCATACGACGGGAATTCATCTCTTGCAATTTTACTTGCAGAATAAACAGATGCTCCTGCTTCTGAAACTACAAAAACCTGTAAAGGTTTATCAAAAGCAATTTTTTTGATAAAGAATTCTGTTTCACGGCTTGCTGTTCCGTTACCAATAGAAATAGCTTCGATATTATAAGCATTCACCATGGAACGGATCTTTTTCATGGCCATTCCACTTTCATTCTGTGGAGCGTGAGGGTAGAGGGTTTCGTTGTGTAATAAATCTCCCTTTTCATCCAGACATACTACTTTGCATCCGCTTCGGTATCCGGGATCTATTGCCAGAATCCTCTTTTCTCCTAAAGGCGGGGCGAGAAGGAGTTGGCTTAAGTTCTCAGAGAAAATTTCAATGGCTTTTTTATCTGCTTTTTCTTTAGCTTCCTGTAGGGCTTCATTGGAAATAGCGGGTTCCAGAAGTCTTTTATAACTATCTTTTATGGCTAGTGCAATTTGTTCAGAACTTTCATTATTAGATTTGATAATGGCTTTTTCAATAAAATCAATGGCTTCTTCCTTGTCTATTCCTACATTTGTTTTTACAAAACCTTCTGCTTCAGCTCTGAGCATGGCTAAAAGTCTGTGAGAAGGTGTTCTGCTAAGGCTTTCTTCCCATTCAAAATATTGAGAGAATTTCTGGGCTTCTTCTTCATCTTTTTTAGCTTTTACAACCTTGGAGGTAACTACTGCTTTGCGCTGAAATAGTCTGCGAAGGTTCTTACGAACATACATGTTTTCGTTAATCCATTCTGCCATGATGTCTCTCGCTCCCTGTAAGGCTTCTTCTTCAGAAGCAACATCATTATTCAGGTATTTTGAAGCCAGAAACTGAATGTCATTACTTTTCTGGCTCATAATGATTTTAGCTAAAGGTTCCAGTCCTTTTTCCTTGGCCGTATCAGCTTTGGTTTTCTTACGTTTTTTAAAAGGCAGATAAAGGTCTTCCAGCTCCTGGATATCAAAGCTTTCTTCTATTCTCTGTTGAAGTTCAGGAGTCAAAGAATTCTGTTCTTCTATTGATTTTAAGATAGATTCTTTTCTCTTGACAATGTCATCAAATTGCTTGCTGATTTTTGAGATCTGTTCGATTTGTGTTTCATCAAGATTTCCGGTTTTATCTTTTCGGTAACGGGAAATAAAAGGAATGGTACAGTCTTCGGATAATAATTGTAAAGTATTGTTGATGCTCTTTTCAGAAATATTGAGCTGTTTCTGTATAAATTCTACGGTCGTCATTGTTCTGTTTTCGGATAGCTAAAATAGGGTTTTGGAATGGAAAAAATGAAATTGAAATATAAAAAAAAGCCTGATTACAGAAAATGTAATCAGGCTGTATGATAATTTTTAAATTAATTAAGGCAGAACTTCATTATAATAAAGAGGAGTTTCACTATTTTTATCATATCCCATTATAATGATTTTATATTTCTTAGCATCATCATTGTTGTAAAACTGGATGTTTGAAGGTTCTGGAGATTGATCTTCTAAATAAGGATTCCAGTAAAGAATACTTCTGGTGTCCTGTGGAATACTCTTAAAACTGTCATTTTCATAAACAGGATTGTCAAAAGGAATCTCTTTATTATATCCGTTTAATGTTATTTTTCTTAACTGTGAAGGTAAACTTTTATCGATTGTTTTTCCTGAAGGACCACTTCTTTTGGTATAAATTGCAATAATACCTAATTCTCCTCCAAAAACTCCTACAATAGACCCTTTGCTTACTTTTACCATAGCAATTTCAGACATAGGTAAACTAGATATTTGTCCAGGGTCAACATTTACCTCGTCTAGGAATACACCGGCTGCACTTCCTCTGATGTAAGGTATATAGTCTCCATTTTGGAATTGAACATTAAGACCGGCAACTTTACCCTGCAACCACTGCAAGATATTGGTTGAACCTTGGAGATTTGGACTGTTAACAAAATCAAAGACGCTTTCGTTAATACTTGTGAAAAGAGAACTACTTAATTGCTTATTTAATTTTTTTGTTTTATCCTTTAATTCTCCCTTTAATTTTACCTCTGCAATATTGATAACTTTATCGCTGATGGCTTTTTGAGTATTAAGGGCTGTAATAGCTCTGGTAACTTCATTAGAAGGTTGTTCGTTAGCAGATCGAGGTGTTAATTGATAGGGTGTTAAAGGTAGTTTCTTTTGATAAGGAATAAACTCATAACTAGGCTGAAAAAAAACAGTATAATTAGGGTCAGTCTGTTTGGTGTTTAATTGATAAGAAAATTTCATTGAATCTTCAAAAAGCAGATTGTTCAATGTAAAAAAACCATTGCTGTCAGATTTTATCTGAAAGATCTGAGGACCTGAGTTGGTGTCAAAAATTAAATTTAAATCTGTATTAGGAGAAGGTTTTCCCTGAACATTGATCTTTCCTTTATAAGAAAGAAAGTTTTGTGGCTCATATTTAATAACAGGGTAGTTTCCAGACATTATAGATTGCCAGTCAAATCTTTTCCATTTTTCTGAAATTAGAAGGGCATCCAATGCATCTGTATTAGCACGGGGAGAGAAATACTGAGCGGGTTTGGTGATTTTTGAGGTAATATCTCCGGTAAGCCAAAAAGAGCTTAGCAAATTCTGATCTTCTTCTGTGTTACCAACCCCTGAATCAGTTATTAATACGGTATAATTAGGGTGATTTGAATTTTTAGAAATATCAAATGAACTTTTCCCCCGAGGGCTGTTGCTTAAAGAAATAGATTCTAAGGCGGGCTTTTTGACTTGTAAAGACTGTGGTTGTACAAAAGACAACCTGCTTGCTATAATATTCTCTTTATCATCAAAAACTGTGAGCTGTAAAATACCATTAACAAGTTGATTGTAAGAAATAGGGTATTGAGTATCATTTGAAATCTTGCTAATCTTGGCTTTATAGACCAATTGATTGGCCATTGTTCCTATAATTTTAAAATATTTTGAGCTCTCCGGTAGGTTCTTTGATTGTAAGGAATAAGTAAGATGATTTTTATCGCTGGTTACTTGAAGGTTGATTCCTGATGGCGAAACATCTGGAAGAGAAATGTTTTGAGTTTGTCCCTGACTATCCTGAACTATCAATTGATATTTTTTTCCACTCTTTGGGGTAAGGCTGAATAAACCAACATTTTGGTCCAGCCCTTTGAATGTTGAAATCTTTACATTTGGATTGTCTGTATCGGTTATATAGCCTTCCCAATTGGAAGGAGCTTCTCCATTTGATTGTAGTCTTACAGCAAATTTGGTGTTGATTCCATCTATGAAGCTTCCACTTTCAGGATGCACAGAGGCTGTCCAATGGGAATCGTTGTTTGCGGTTAATTTTTCGGGAGAAGTGGGATTGTATATGGGAATAGGCTTTACGAGCTGAAAATCTTCACTAAAGTTTGCCATCCAGGTGGTATAGGCTCTGACGTAATATATATCTTCCTTTAAAGAATCCGGTAAAGAAATGCTTCCATTTCCTTCTCCATTTATTAATGGAAAAAGTTTTTTACTAATTTGATTCTTATTTTTGTCATACAGTTCTATAAATAGAGAACTTGATGTGTTTGTGGTAGTATATCCATCAAATACGAAAGCTTTAAACCATAAATTATCTCCTGCAACAAAACTGTTTTTATTCAATAATAAATGTATTTTTTCCTGAGGATATTTTTGTTCAAGAGTTTTAATTGCTTCTTCAGCTTTTGTTTGTGCGTTGATGCAATACATTGTGCTTATTGCAAGTGCAGTTATTAGTTTTTTTGACATGTTTGTATGAAAGTTTGTGTTTTTGTACGAGGCGGTAAAATTACATTTTTTGTAATAAATTAAAACAGAAAAAAATAAATTCAACTGAAAAAACAAAAACACTAATTTTTTTAAATATTTTGATGGTGTATCGAAGAGTTATTGTGGATATTTATTAATTTAATCTTAAATAATAGAAAACTAATATTTAATTTTTTGTTTGATATATGATAATGTTTAAATATTTACTTATTTATGCTTTGCTAAAACCTAATAACCGCAATAATAAACATGAGAAAAATATTTATACTATTCATCTGTTTTTCTTTTATAATATCTTGTACAGTTACAGAATATGAAGAGCCTAAAAAGTGCAATTGCACAGTACAGGAATATGGACAGACCGTGATTTTAAAAAACGGGAATGATGGTACTTATACTGATTACTCTGATACAGGATGGGTGGTTAAAGGAAACCCACAGAAAGATAATTCCGTTGAATGCTCCAGGAATGGAACTCAAAAGGATACGGAATTCTCCAGTAGTTATGATTCTCAATACAGATGGGATGTATATCGTAAATGGATCTATGATTGTAAATAATATCAAAATACCACATTTCTTGATGTATGTTAAGGCTCCTCCAAATAGGTTTTTCTATTTTTGTACCCGAAAACAACAAAATTTCAATAAACTTTTTTAAAACAGTTCAATATGAAAAAAATTAGCGTAATTGCATTAGTAGGAGTAGGTTTGCTTTTGGCATCATGTGGTAAAGGAAAAACAGCAGAAACAGCAGCTACGGCTCAGGAACAAACTGTAGCAGAGAGCAAAGGAGAAACATTGGCAGTAGATACAGTAGGCTCAGTAGTAAACTGGAAAGCTTTCCACAAAGGAGGAATGGCACCTCGTTGGGGAACACTTACGGTGAAGTCTGGAGATATCAGTGTTGATGCAGGTCAGGTTTCTGCAGGAAACTTTGTGATTGATATGACCTCTATCAAAGTAGATCCGGCTTCAGTAACAGAAAAAGATAAAAAACCGGCTGATCTTGAAGCTCACCTTAAAAATCCTGATTTCTTTGATGTAGCGAAAAACCCTACTTCAGATTTCAAAATTACAAGTGTTGCAGATTTGAAAGAAGCGCCAAAAGATGCAGTAGCTGGTGCTAATAAAACAGTAAGCGGAAACCTTACTTTATCAGGAAAAACAATGAATGTTACTTTCCCTGCGAAAGTAGAAGTAGCTGAAAATTCAGCAGCGATTCAGGCTAAATTTACTGTAAACAGAGCAGATTGGGGGCTTAAATTCGGTACTTCTGAAGCAGATCCTGCAGAATGGATGATCAGCAAAGATATCGAGATTGCAATCGACGTAAAAGCTAAAAAATAAGTTATTTAAACTTTAATAACTACCAGAGCTGTCTTCATGAAGACAGCTCTTTTTATTTGGATTTTTTCCTTAAATGGATAAAGGAACTAATTTACAATCTTGGAATTCAGGATTCTTACACAATATTCACTTCCCAGATATAAAGGATTCCCGTGCTTCTCAGACCAGAATCCATCCAGTATGTCCTTACTCAGACAGCGATATACAGCAACTCCTTTATAGATTTTATCGTCTTCTCCTTCATAGTTGAAATTAATCACTAAAATTTGGTCTTTATAAAACCCTGTTCCATTTTGCTGATGGTCACCAATCATCCATTGGGCAATAATACGGTTGTTTTCATCAATAGTTAAGGTTAATATCCCATGATAAGATGGATGGGAAGATTCTTCCTGATTACTTCCCTCAATTGAATAGCTTCCTGCAAGATCCTGTACTGTCATTGAATTGTTTTTAAGAAGGACAAATTTAAAAAATCTTATTCTGATAATACACCAACATGGTAAATGGATGTAGATTTTAGAGTTGTTCTATGTACAAATTAAGCTTTACTTTTGCTGCAAATTAATTTTAGAATGATTCCTTTTCTCCTTATAGCCAATCTGATTACTTTTGGCGTCTTTGGTTTTGATAAATGGCAAGCCCAAAAACATCAATGGAGAATTTCAGAAAACACTCTTTTGGTCCTCTCTCTTTTAGGTGGAATTTTAGGAGCCGCTTCCGGAATGATTCTATTCAATCATAAAGTTTCTAAAAAGTCTTTTCTCATGAAATTTATACTGGTTGTTTTAATTGACCTTGTCGTGTTTTACAGGTTGATAAGGCATTGATTGTGAATGTTAAAAATAGTTTTTCGAAATGTTAAATATTTGAATAACATATTAATTGTTATGTTTTTTTTATATTTTTATCATGCTAATAACACATAAACAAAATAACATGAGAAATCTTAGAAAAATTTCCAGAACTGAAATGAAATCAGTTCAGGGAGGAATCATTAAAGGAATGGTAAGATGCAAAGATGCCGATACATGTGCTGTAAGATGGGGATGGGCAACCGGATTCTCCAGTAATTGTGCAGAATTTGATATCATCTGCGGAGAACCACCAGTAATAGATCCATGCGAAATACAAGCTTGTGTATAAATAACTTAAAGAGTGTTTTTCGACACTCTTTTTTTTTTGTCTTGTAAATAAGTATTTTAAACAAATTATTAAATATTTAGATAACTAAATATTTTTTCATTAAAAATCACTACTTTTGCACCCGTAAAAATCTTTTATGCAAAACATTAGAAATATTGCGATTATCGCACACGTTGACCACGGAAAGACGACTTTGGTTGACAAGATCATTCACGCTACCAATATTTTCAGAGAAAATCAGGAGAGTGGGGAGTTAATTATGGATAACAACGATCTTGAAAGAGAAAGAGGGATCACCATCTTATCCAAGAATATTTCTGTTACTTATAAAGACACAAAAATTAACGTAATTGATACTCCTGGTCACGCCGATTTTGGTGGAGAAGTAGAAAGAGTATTGAAAATGGCTGATGGGGTTATTTTGTTAGTGGATGCGTTCGAAGGACCAATGCCACAAACAAGATTCGTACTTCAGAAAGCATTGGAATTAGGATTGAGACCATTAGTGGTTATCAACAAAGTAGATAAGCCAAACTGCCGTCCTGACGAAGTTCATGATAAAGTATTTGATTTATTCTTCAACCTTGAAGCTACAGAAGAGCAATTGGATTTCCCTACGTTCTATGGATCTTCAAAACAAGGATGGTTCAACACTTCATTAGAGCAAACTGAAGATATCTTACCACTATTAGACGGTATTTTACAATATGTTCCTGAACCGAAAGTAACAGAAGGAAATCTTCAGATGCAGATTACTTCTCTTGACTTCTCTTCTTTCTTAGGAAGAATTGCCATCGGGAAAGTGACAAGAGGTGAGATCAAAGAATCTCAATGGATCGGTCTTGCTCAGGCAGAAGGTAAAATTGTAAAAGGAAAAGTAAAAGAACTTTACGTTTTTGAAGGATTAGGAAAGAAAAAAGTAACTGAAGTAAAAGCAGGAGATATCTGTGCTGTAGTAGGTTTTGATGCTTTCCAGATTGGTGATTCTTTCGTTGATCTTGAAAATCCTGAGCCATTGGAAAGAACGGCAATTGACGAACCTACGTTGAACATGACGTTCTCTATCAACAACTCACCTTTCTTCGGTAAAGATGGTAAATATGTAACTTCAAACCACCTTAAAGAAAGATTAACTAAAGAATTAGAGAAAAACCTTGCATTAAGAGTTCAACAGACTGATGATGCAAACACATTCCTGGTATTTGGTAGAGGGATCCTTCACTTATCTGTTTTGATCGAAACAATGAGAAGAGAAGGGTACGAAATGACAATTGGTCAGCCGCAGGTTATCTTCAAAGAAATTGACGGTGAGAAATGTGAGCCTTATGAATCTTTAGTTGTTGATGTTCCTGAAGAATTTGCTTCAAGAGTTATCGACCTGGCAACTCAGAGAAAAGGTGACCTTCACATCATGGAAACTAAAGGTGAAATGCAGCACATGGAATTCGAAATTCCTTCAAGAGGTTTGATCGGATTACGTTCTCAGATGTTGACAGCTACTGCAGGTGAAGCTATCATGGCACACCGTTTCACAGAATATAAGCCTTTCAAAGGTGCTATCCCAGGAAGAAACAATGGGGTTCTGATCAGCAAAACTACAGGTCCTGCTACAGAATATTCTATTGCTAAACTACAGGATAGAGGTAAGTTTTTCGTTGATCCGGGTGAGGAAATCTACACAGGAATGATCATCGGTGAACAAAACAAACCTGGTGACTTAGTAGTAAACATCGTTGAAGCAAAACAGTTGAATAACATGAGAGCTTCTGGAAAAGATAAAGATACTGGTGTTGCTCCAAAAATCTTATTCTCTCTGGAAGAATGTATGGAATACATCCAGGGTGATGAAGCTATCGAGGTTACTCCAAACTTCATCAGAATGAGAAAGAAAATCCTTTCTGAAGAAGAAAGAAAAAGAGTTGAAAGAGGAGCGAAAGCATAATCTAAAATTCTTAAAATATAATAAAGCCTCGATTTTCGGGGCTTTTTTCTATGCCAACCCATTAAAATGCTTATTTTGGCATAATAATCTCTAAGAATAAAAATAAATTTTAATGTAGTTTTGTGACTATGAGAATGAATAAATTAAAACTTATCGTTTTACTGGGCTTTTTTGCATCTTACACTACCTCATGTTCCGTTCAGAACAATGTTGTAAAAACACCTTCCACAAAGAATCCGACAAAACCAACCAACAATACAAATCCTCCAAAAATAAATTCAACAGCTACAAAACCTACAACAGGAACAGCAGCTTCAACGGAAGAAAACTTCAGAACCAATCTTCCTGAAATCAAAAGAGAATTCCGAGGAGCATGGATTGCCAGTGTTGCCAATATCAACTGGCCTTCAAGAAATGATCTCACGGTGGAACAGCAGAAAGCAGAGGCAATCAGTATGCTTGATATGCTGAAAGACAATAATTTCAACGCCGCTATTTTCCAGATCAGACCTTCCGCAGATGCACTTTATACAAGTAATATCGAACCATGGTCTTACTTTCTGACCGGAGAAACAGGAAAGTCTCCATATCCAAACTATGATCCGCTTCAGTTCTGGATTGAAGAAGCTCATAAAAGAGGGCTGGAATTGCATGTCTGGTTAAATCCTTACCGTGCACACCATACGAATGGCGGAGCTGTTAATAACCTGTCGATGGCCAATAAGCTGTCTGATATTGTAGTAAGATTAAAGAACGGAATGTACTGGTTTGATCCGGCTAATCCGAAAACGCAAGGCCATGTGTCCAATGTGGTGAAAGATATTGTAAAAAGATATGATATTGATGCTGTGCATTTCGACGATTATTTCTATCCTTATGCTACCTATAATAAAGGTGCGGATTTTCCTGATAATGCAAGTTGGAGCGCCTATGTTAGCAGTGGAGGAACTTTATCCAGAGCAGACTGGAGAAGAGATAATGTGAATAAATTTGTAGAACGTATCTATAAAGAAATTCACGCAGAAAAAAATAATGTAAGATTTGGAATCAGCCCGTTTGGAATTTGGAAACCCGGATATCCTGCAGGAATTGTAGGGTCTTCTCAGTATGACGAACTGTATGCAGATGCTAAACTTTGGTTAAATAAAGGTTGGGTAGATTATTTCTCACCACAGTTGTACTGGCCTGTAGATTCCAAAGGTCAAAGCTTTGAAGCCTTGTTAAGCTGGTGGCAATCTGAAAATACAATGAACCGCCACCTTTGGCCAGGGTTGAATACTGTTGAGATTAAAGTATCAGACCGTCCTGCCGAAATCAAAAATCAGATCGCTATTTCCAGAAATATCCTTAAAAATGATGCCGGAGAAATTCATTGGAGCATTGCCGGATTGACCAGAAACCCCAATATGCTTCCTGCTTTGAAAACCGGGCCATATAATGAAAAAGCGTTAGTTCCGAAATCTCCATGGATCAAAACAGTTCCATTGCAAACTCCTACTTTGTTTATTGCTGATAATGGAAGCTTTGCTCAGACAAGCTGGAGCACAAAAAATGTCGCTGATGTATTTTTATGGGTACTTTTCACTCAATATAACGGTGTATGGCAAACAGAAATTTTAACGCTGGATACCCTTTCAAAAGAAATTCCTAAATCTAAAGACGGAAAAAAATTGAATGCAGTCGCAATCAAAGCCATCGACAGATTAGGGAATGAAAGTGATTATACAGCTCGAAAAATTAAATAGTTGGATTAAAAATCTGCTCCCAATATGTCATTGTGAACCTTTAAGTGAAGCAATCTCAATAATAAATGTAAAAACCAGTTCTCTAGAGCTGGTTTTTATTTTAGAATAACTATAAATTATTAATTTAAATCATTGATAATCAATATTGTTTATGGGTTGTAGATGTGTTTTTAAGTATAATAAGAACTTTATCGGAACTGTTTTTGCATGATTAATTCCATAATCACCAAAATATAACATTATGAATACTAAAAGACTTTCCACCAACATGGAAAAAGCACTTAGTGACCAGATGAACAAGGAAATTCATGCTTCACACGTTTTTTTATCGTATGGAATCTGGGCTGATGACAAAGGTTATCAGGGGATTGCAAACTTCCTTTACCGCCATGCTCAGGAAGAGAGAAATCATTCCATAAAATTCATGGAATACATCTTAAACAGAGGTGGAAAACCAAAAGTAGATGCTATTCCTGCTCCTCCTGCAGATCCGGACAGTCTTACCGCTTGCTTTGATGGTGTATTTAAACATGAAGTTGACAATACCACCGCTATTTACAGAATTGTAGACCTTTCTATGGAGGAAAAAGATTGGGCTACCTGGAATTTTATGCAATGGTTTGTACAGGAACAGATTGAAGAAGAAACATTAGCTCAGAATTTAATTGATAAACTGAAAATCGCAGGCGGCGACAGAGCTACTGACGAATCTTTATTTACTTTAGATAAAACTTTACAGGAAGCACCTAATGATGTTCCGCTGGCTCAGAATGCCACAGGAGACAATCCATAAAACACCTGGTGAACCTAAGCCTTTTAAATCTGTCAGAATACTGACAGATTTTTTTATTATGAAACTCTCTTAAAAATCACTATCTTTGCACACTCGTAATTCAAGGTTCTGAGATCAATGTTTAAAGTTGAAGATACCTTGAGTTGCCCTAAACCTTAAACTTTGAATTTTACAATATGAAATGTGGAATCGTAGGCTTACCGAATGTAGGTAAATCAACTCTTTTTAACTGTCTGAGCAATGCAAAAGCTCAATCAGCAAACTATCCTTTCTGTACTATTGAACCGAACCTTGGGACGGTTTCTGTACCAGATCAGAGATTGTTTGAACTGGAGAAAATCGTAAAACCTGAGAGAGTTTTACCCGCTGTAGTTGAAATTGTTGATATTGCGGGTCTTGTAAAAGGTGCCAGCAAAGGAGAAGGATTGGGGAACCAGTTCTTGGCTAATATCCGTGAGTGTGAAGCGATTATTCATGTTTTAAGATGTTTTGATAATGGAAATATCGTTCACGTAGAAGGTTCAGTAGATCCATTAAGAGATAAAGAAATTATTGATATAGAACTTCAGCTGAAAGACCTTGAAACCGTAGGAAAAGCAGTTGAAAAAGCTAAAAAATTCATCAAATCAGGGAAGAAAGAAGATATTCTTACTTACGAAACCCTTCAGAATTTACAGAAATTTCTTGAAGACGGTAAGAATGCAAGAGAATTTGCGACTGATGACTTTACAAAATCAATCATCGGAGAAGTTCAATTGTTGACAAATAAACCGGTCCTTTACGTTTGTAATGTAGATGAAAACTCTATCAAAAACGGAAATGAGTGGATTGCTAAGATTGAAGAAATGGCTAAAGGCGAAGGTGCTGAAGTAGTAGTACTGGCAGCACAGATCGAAGCTGATATCAATGAACTTGAAACGTTCGAAGAAAGAGAAATTTTCCTTGATGAACTTGGTCTTACAGAGCCGGGAGTTAACCGTTTGATCAGAAAAGCATATGATCTTTTGAAACTTCAGACGTATTTTACAGCTGGGGTAAAAGAAGTAAGAGCTTGGACTATCGGACAGGGCTGGACAGCTCCACAAGCTGCAGGAGTAATCCATACAGACTTTGAAAAAGGATTTATCCGTGCAGAAGTAATCAAGTATAACGATTACATTACTTACGGTTCTGAAGTAAAGATAAAAGAAGCCGGAAAACTTTCTGTAGAAGGTAAAGAATATATCGTACAGGATGGTGACATCATGCACTTTAGATTCAACGTATAAGAAAAGTATTAAAGTTAGTTATATTAAAAAAGCGCTTCCATGTATTTGGGAGCGTTTTTTGCTTTAAATTAATAATGTTGGCTGTCTGTTTATATTTTGATGTTTGGAACAGGTACTAAAAATTACTGCTCCCTGAAGTTAGAGAGCAGCATTTTTATTTTTAAAGTGGGATACCTATATCAAACCGGCATTTTGGCTCTATACAGGATAGAGAGAAGACAACACAATTATTAGTTATATCTGTGCATCTTAATTCTGCCTGGCCACTTCTACACTCTGGTTCATAACATGATGGATGGATTTGTGCGCATACTCTGCCGTTTGCTCCACCTGTACTACATATCATGACACCTCCTTTAATGGTTTTCAACTGTTTTTTATTCAGTTTTTTACCATTATTTAAATATTGATTTTTCATTCGTTAAAGTTTTTATGGTTTAGTTTTTTTTGACTTATTACAATTCAATACCTGGCTGGCACTGTAATTCTGCGCAGGCAAAAGAAAATTTCTTACAGGTAAGGTCTGGAAGAAGACACATTTCTTTTCCTCCGGTTATTACTCTTAATTGTCTTTTGTTCAATTTTTTTCCGTGAGTTAAATCTTGATTTTTCATACTGTTTAATTTTTGTTTTTGTAATGAATGCTATCTTTAGGGTTGTGGTCTGCAGATTTTTTGGGCACAGCCAACAGAAATCTTGGTGCAGTTTCTGACATCGTCAGGAGGATAGGTTTCACATGGGAATTCTGTGCATGGTCTTGGCTCCATGCAATCCAGCATACCTCCCTGAATCATTTTTAATTGTTTTTTTTCAAGCTTTTTACCTTTACTTAATTCAATCTTTTTCATAGTTTTTTTGTTTATAAAATGGCCCTTTAATTATAATTGTGGTCTGCACTCTTTCTGTGCACATTTTGGAGAAATGATTGTGCATCCATAGGGATCAGAAGAAGGCTCACAAGGGGTAGGGCAAAGAACTGGTTCCATGCAGTTGATAAGACCTCCTTTAATAGTTCTTAATTCTTTTTTGTTTAATTTTTTTCCGATTTGACTGATTTGATTTCTCATTGATTTGATTTTTAATAGGTTAGTTTTGACTAAAGTAATAAAAATAAATGAGTTATATCACTGTGTATAGAAAAAATAAATATTTTTTTAATGTTGTTTTGGATATTGATGGTTAATATTAAGTTGGATTAATAAATTCGTTGAAGTTTTAAACTGACATATTGAGTGGATGGTTTTGAAATTTAAAAATAAGTTTAGAGTTCAGATAGGGCATCCAAAATCAATTCAAAGTAGGTTATTTCATAACTTTGTATATTTGAATTTTACAAATCATTTGTAATGGAAAAAATAGCACACACTTCACTGGAAGATTTTTATAAAGAGATGGCAGCCAAGCTGGGAAAAGATCTCGAAAGTATTTTTCCAAAAGGATTGCATAAAGACATCGGTCACTTTAATGTTTTTGATATTGCCCAAACGATAGAAAGAGCAAAGGCCACTTCCGAAATGCCTTATAACAGAAGGAAATACTATAAAATCAGCTTTATAAAAGGAAGAAATAGAGCAGAATATGCAGACAAAGTAATTTCAATACAACAGAATGCCTTATTGTTTGCAACTCCTAAAGTTTCGTATCACTGGGTTCCTGAAGATCCGGATCAGTCCGGAAGTTTCTGTGTATTTACGGAAGACTTCTTCATTAAGGATAAATCTTACTACAATCTTGAAGATCTTCCTATCTTTCAGCCGGGAGGAGTGCCTGTCTTTGAAATTGATAATGAACTAGCAGAAGAGATTGAAAGCCTCTTTAAAAAAATTAAAAAAGAAATAGATTCAGATTATGTATTTAAATATGATCTGATCAGAAACTATGTTCTGGAGCTGATTCATTATGGACAGAAATTACAGCCTGCATCCAAAATATCGGCTTCAAATGATGCATCCATGCGAGTAGTTTCTTTATTTATAGAGCTGCTGGAGAGAC
The DNA here is from genome assembly GCF_031324065.1 of Chryseobacterium metallicongregator. Taxonomy (NCBI): domain Bacteria; kingdom Pseudomonadati; phylum Bacteroidota; class Flavobacteriia; order Flavobacteriales; family Weeksellaceae; genus Chryseobacterium; species Chryseobacterium metallicongregator. Next base: position 361,912 of record NZ_JAVIXS010000001.1, on the reverse strand, counting down.
AGTTTCCTATTGAATCATGGGAACAGAGACTTCAACTGAAGACCGCAAAAGATTATGCAGACCGGTTGGCTGTTCATGTCAATTACTTAAACAAAAGATTAAAAGAAAGCACCGGAAAGACAACCACAGAATTTATTTCGGACCGGATTATTCAGGAAGCTAAAATACTCTTAAAACAAACGAAATGGAATGTTTCAGAAATATCATATGCGCTGGGATTTGAGGAGATTGCCCATTTTTCCAATTTCTTTAAAAGGAAAACAACATTTACCCCATTGGAATTTCGTTCCTGATTTGAATTTTGCAAATTTCAGATTGATTCAAGCAAACACTTCAGTCTGAAAATATCCCAACTTTGTACCATCAAAATAATCAAAATACAATGAACACAAAAACAAATATTGCACTGGTAACCGGAGGAAGCCGTGGATTAGGGAAAAACTCAGCACTTAAAATTGCTCAAAAAGGATTAGATGTTATTATTACCTACAGAAGTAACAAAGAAGAGGCTGATGCTGTTGTTAATGAAATCAAATCAATGGGAAGAAATGCTGTAGCATTTCAGCTTGATACAAAAGATATTAAAAGCTTTGATGCTTTTGTAAAAAACGTAACAGATCATTTGCAGCAAAATACAGGAAGTACTCATATTGATTACCTGATCAATAATGCAGGAACAGCCTTATATTCCCCGATTACAGAAGTAACGGAAGAACAATTGGACGATGTGGTAGATATTCACTTTAAAGGGGTATTTTTCCTGACTCAAAAATTATTGCCGTTTATCAATGATGGAGGAGGTATTATTAATGTCTCTTCAGGGTTGGCGAGATTTGCAACACCGGGATCTTCTATTTATGGATCAATTAAAGCAGGTGTAGAAATGCTGACGAAATACATGGCTAAAGAGCTGGGTTCGAGAAAAATCAAAGCCAATGTTGTAGCTCCGGGAGCTATTGAAACAGATTTTGGTGGCGGAAGAGTAAGAGACAATGAAGAGATTAATGCCATGGTGGCAGGTGCTACAGCGCTGGGAAGAGTAGGTCTTCCGGATGACATTGGTGGAGTGGTTGCCTTCCTGTGTACAGAAGATGCAAGATGGATCAATGGACAAAGAATAGAAGTTTCAGGAGGAATGTTTCTATAGAACTTTAAAAGGCCAAAAAGAGAAATTTTTAATTTCCTTTTTGGCCTTTTTCACTATCTTTAACCTAGAGATCAGTCAATATGGTTAAAGAATTTCTTGATCAATATCCATACATTTTGTTGGGACTTGAGGCCCTTTATCTTCTCGGGGTTATTTTCCTGGCAGCTAAGATCATTATGGATACCAGAAATACAAGCAAAACACTGGCTTACCTTCTCCTTATTATTTTTCTTCCGGTGGTAGGAATCATCATTTATTTTGTTTTTGGAGTCAATTTCAGAAAGAATAAATTTTATACCTTCAAAATAGAACGCAATGAGCAGATATATCAAAAAGTACAGCAATATATTGAAGAAACCCATCATAAAACACTGATTGCTCATCAGGAAGAATTACAGAATTTTTTGCTCACTGTTAATTTTCTTTACAATGCCGGTAATGCACCTGTTTCTCAGGGAAATCATACGGAAATCCTGATCAATGGTGAGGCTAAATTTGAAAAGGTTTTTGAAGTACTTGAAAAGGCAGCCCATCATATCCATCTGGAATATTATATTTATGATAATGACGACGTCGGAAACAGGCTTGCTGATCTGTTGATGAGGAAAGCAAAGCAAGGTGTTAAAATACGTTTTCTTTATGATGATCTGGGAAGTGGAAAATTAGGCCGGAAGTTTTTAAGAAAGTTACAGGAAGCAGGAGTGGAAGTATCTCCGGTCAACAAAATTACTTTCAGGCTTCTTGCGAACAGAGTAAATTACAGAGATCACAGGAAGATCATCATTGTAGATGGGACTGAGGTTTTTACAGGTGGCATCAATGTTTCGGATAAATACATCAATCCTAATCCAAAACAGTACTGGAGAGACGTTCATCTTTATATTAAAGGAGAAGCCGCTTTTTATTTTCAGTTTTTGTTTTTCAGCAACTGGGTTTTTGCTACTGAAAAATTTCCCGAAATCTCAACTTCGTATTTCGATTATAAAAAAGCAGAAGCAGGAAGTTCTCTTGTTCAGGTTGCTGCAAGTGGTCCTGATACCAGACCTTCCATTATGTTGAGCACCAGTTCGGCAATTCTTTCTGCCCAAAAAAAAGTATATATTGTAACGCCTTATTTTATCCCTGTTGAAACGGTATTGAACGCTATAAAGCAGGCTGGTCTTTCCGGACTTGATGTAAGGCTTATGGTACCAAAATCAGGAGACTCTGTGGTGGTGAATGCCGCAGCCTATTCCTATTATGATGAACTTCTGGAGAACAAAGTGAGAGTATTCTTTTACAAAAAAGGGTTTATTCATGCCAAAACAATGATTGTTGATGACCATTTCTCATCTGTAGGAACCGCGAATATGGATGTCAGAAGTCAGGAACTTAATTTTGAGGTGAATACATTAATCTTTGATGCTGAAATTAATCAGAAGCTTAAAAACCTTTTTATTGAGGATATGAATGATTGTGAAGAAATCTTCCTTGATACCTGGAAAAAAAGGTCAAAATTCAAAGTTTTTTTTGAACATCTGGCCAGACTGCTTTCTCCGCTAATTTAAAATTCACCTGTGAATAGAAAAAAAAACTCCGGAAACATTTCCGGAGTTTTATGCATAATCTCTTTACCTCTTTGTTTTAATCAGAAAGTATTAAATCTTTGATAAATTCTCAAGAGCCTTTTCCAGGGTTTCCTGCTTCTTGGCAAAGCACAACCTGATCACATTCTCATTCAGCTTGTTTTTATAAAATGAAGAGAAAGGAACGCTGGCCACCTTATGATTGATGGTAAGTTCTGAAGCAAAATCAAAATCATTTTTATCCGAAATCTTATCATATTTCACCGCCTGAAAATAAGTCCCTTCACAATCCAGAAGCTCGAACGATGTACCTGTAAGACCTTTTCTCAGAAAGTCTCTTTTTTCCTGGAAAAACTGATTCAGATAAGTATAATGTTCATCGTTTTTCATGTATTCTGCCAGAGCCAGCTGAATAGGAGTGTTTACACAAAACACATTGAATTGATGTACTTTTCTGAATTCTTCCGTTAGGCTTTCAGGTGCTGCACAATAGCCTACTTTCCATCCGGTAACATGGAAAAGCTTACCAAAAGAGGCCACTAGAAGACTTCTTTCTTTCAATTCAGGGTATTTACAGATGCTTAAATGCTGTTTTCCATCAAAAATAATATTTTCATACACTTCATCACTCAAAATAAGAATAGAAGTTCCTTTTACCAGCGTAATAAGTTCTTGGATATCATTTTCTTTCAGAATTTTTCCTGAAGGATTGTTAGGATTATTAAGAATGATCATCCTGGTCTTTTCACTGATAAGATTGTTTACTTCCGCCCAGTTGATTTCATAATCGGGAGCTTTCATTTCAAATCGTTTGACAATACCTCCGAAAAGTTCTACCGTAGGTTCATAACAATCATACGCCGGTTCAAAAATAATTACTTCGTCATCCTTTTTAATAAATGATGCAATAGCCGTGAAAATTGCCTGAGTACCACCCGCAGTAACTGTTATTTCAGAGTCCGGATGGTAAACTGCCTGATGGCTGTTTTCAATTTTTCGTGCAATTTCTTCCTTTAAGCTAATCATTCCGCCAAGAGGTGCATACTGGTTGAAGCCTTTTTTAATAAAATGATCTACATGATTTAATAATTCTGAATCTGGCATAAAATCAGGAAAACCCTGAGACAGATTGATGGCTTCATTTTCATTGGCAAGCTGAGTCATCTGGCTGAAAATAGTGGTTCCTACATTGGAAAGTTTTGATAAAGGAAGTTGTATCATAAAAACAGTTTTGTGGACCGAATTTAATGAAATAATTAAAACAGTTTGAAGTTAAGGAGATAAAAATTAGCAAACAGTAGGTTTAATGAAGTTTTTAGAAAAATTTTAAGATCAAATAGTAAGTTCCAGATTATAGAAATGGTTTAAACAATTGTTTGAATTTTCCTTTTAAACCAATGAAAAGATACTTACATTTGTTAGACCAACAACCATAAAAACAATGACAATGAAGATTAAGAAGACAGGGTTTCCTGAAAGGTCTATTTTGTTTCAAGGGAAAAAAGATTTCGATTATATGGATAGCTTTCAGGGAGAACTTGCCAATGACGGTCGAAATATTGATATCTCGGAAATAGGAAAAACTTTCTTTACAAGCGGACCAAAATGGGGAAAGAAAATGTTTGCTTTCAGAAATAAAATAATGGGATTATTCGGGTTGAAAACCGGATATGAAGCAGAAAAACAACAAACCGAGAAGGATTTTCAATGCGAAATAGGAGAGCGTATAGGACTTTTTAAGGTGTTTGATAAAACCAATAACGAAATTGTTCTGGGAGAAGATGATAAGCATCTGGATTTCAGAGTTTCTCTTTTCGTAGACAAGAATAAAAAAGAGATCAATAAAAACTCCCTTACCATATCAACGACGGTAAAATTTCATAACTGGCTGGGAGTTCTCTATTTTTTACCCGTTCGGCCTTTCCATAGACTGATTGTACCAGCAATGCTGAAAAATATGATTGGGCAGCTGGAAAAGAAGAAATTGTATACAATGTAAAATTGATATAAAATGACCATCCTCATAAAAGGATGGTCATTATTTTAAAAGGAATAAATTTAATAGGAACTTAATAGTAAATCAATCTGTGCATTGCTTACTCCAGCGGGCCTGTTCGCCTTAAGCTGAACACTTAGACTGCTTAATCCATAACAATATTTTAGGAAATTATTTTCAATATTTGCTAAGGTATAGCCGGTAACCTGATCATTGACCGTTCCCATAGGTTGAGGGCTAAATGACTGTCCCAATTCATTGAAATTATCAACTAAATTAATGAATAAGCTGGTGTAGTCAGAACTTGTATTCAAACTCCAGAACTGATATCCGAAACGATTAGGAAATACAGGAGGATTAGATGGATTATAATTTGGCGTTCCATAATTTGCAATGCCTCTTTCTCTATATTCTATTCCTGTTACAAACCATTCTACAGCACATGGCCAGCTTTCCTGCAACATAGAATTAACCTGTGAATACTGAACTAAACCGGTGTTCATCTTGATCACATGAGATGTATGGGCCAGTTCATGTACAGTGGTTGAAAAATAATCATCAGACTGATATTCCGTTGTTGATCCGGGCTGAAACCTTGCTATTTTTAGGTAAGGAAAAAGAACATAATTGATTCCCTGCCAATTTTTAGCGGTATTTTTAGCTATGATGTGTGAACGGTTTCCACCAGGTCTGACAGGCCTTTGCAGGCCTCCTATATCTTTATAAAAATAGCGATAAGCTGCTCTGAACATGTGGCCCTGCATATTTTCATAGCCAGGCATAATGTCATGACTCCAATGATTACTTTTGATATTATTTCGGACTACATTGGACGGGCTGATCATGTTATCCTTTATTACAAAATGCTTTCTATCCATATGCAGTTTAAAATCTACATTTCTGTTGTTGGGAAAAGGGGTGCCGCTCAATCCGTACTGGCCATTTGCATTGGTGATACCTTCTCTTGTTCTCAAACCTCTTTTAGCGGTAACTTTGGCGCCTTCAAAAGGGATCAGTGTATTTAATCTTGTATCGAAAATTCGGATGGTACCATATATTGGAGCGCCTCCTCCTCCTCCTCCGGGATTTGGGTTTGGATTGGGATACCATTGCCCAGGTTCTCCTATGTTATCCCAGGGCTTATAGTCGCTGGGCTCCCAAGGTGTGAAACCGGATATATTTTCTGCCCTATGGACCAGGCTATAGACGAATTTATAATTCATATTACCAGTGCCTAAGAGCTCAAGATCCTCTTCGGGAAGATACACCTCCTGAAGAATCTCATAGCTAATCCCGGCAGGTAAGGCTGTCTCATTCCTCACCGTTGCATATTGCGGTGTAGGCTGATCGGCGGGAACATCAGGATCATGATAGAATTTACCGACTATCAATACTTCTTTATCAAGTGGATAATCATAAAGAATAAGATCGGATTGCTGTAGTGTTTCCAGTTCATCTTCCGTTGCCGGATTGAATTTAATGTATTTGTGTGTAGAGCGAATATTTACAGCAGTCAATGATCTGTTGCCTTCTGCTTTTGGCTCAGCCAGCAATGATTTGTAGGCAGCCATCATGTTTTCAATCGTGTACGGAATAGGAAGCTGTTCTCCTAATACGGTAGGTTCTCCCTCTTCAGCATATTTTGTTTCATCTTCTGAAGTGAGATCCCTGTTCATGAGTTGGGAATTGGAAGCTTCAGTTTCGTACTGTTCTATCACATCAGAGCAGGATGCGGATAAAAGAGAAACCAAAGCCATGTAGAGTACTATTTTTTTCATGGGTTAATTTTTTCAGTTTTTACATTATTTTCTGGTCCGGAATAAGATTGCCGGAAACTTTTTCTTTTAAAAACCACATTCCAATCGGCAGACTGGAATGTATTTTTAAAATCATTATTATTTAGGTTCAATCCATGGAAGTCCATTCCATGGCATGGTATAAATAAAAGGAAGTCCTCCAATGGGTTGTTGCGGGTTAGATGCAATGGGAGGCTGAGGTTGAGGGATTGTTCCGGGGTTGCTTGGGGTAACAAATGCTGTTCCTCCAGCAATGGGTCTCATTTGATTTCTCTTGAGTACTTTTCTAGTGATTTTCATGATAATTTTTTTTTGTTTAACATGACGAAAATAGAGAAGAGTCTTAACAAAAAACAGCTCCAACTAATAAGTGCGGAGGTTGAATAAGTAAGTGCGAAAGAAAATATTTTATTCGGGTTTTCCTATGGTGGAAAGGAAGTCATTCTTCTTGCGGTAAGAGACATCCAGAACGGATCCGTCACTCATTACTACCTGTCCGCCTCTGCCTTTAATATATTCCTGAAGATGATTAATGTTAATAAGATGCTTATGATGTATCCTGAAAAAATGATGTTCCATCAGAATGGGTTCAAACTCATGAAGCGTTCTGGATACCATTATTTTTGATTTATCGGCAAGATAAAAAAGGGTATAGCTTGAATCTGCTTCACAGCGGATGATATTGGATATTTCTACCAACTTAAATCCCTGAAGGGTAGAAAGAACAATTTTGTTATCTTTAAGAAGAGTATGATTGGGAGTCTGTATTTTTTTGATATTGTCCAGGGCTTTATTGACAGCAATCATAAAATCCATTTTTTTTATAGGCTTTAAAAGATAATCTGTAGCTCCATTTTTAATCGCCTGAATAGCGAAATTTTCGTAAGCTGTGATGAAAATGATCTGGGAATGAACTTCATTCAGCTTTGAGAGTAAATCGAAAGTGGTTCCATCACCTAACTGAACATCCAGAAACAGAATGTCGGGAGAGTTTTTGATAAGGTAAATATAAGCTTCTTCCACGGAGGAAGCCTGGAATTCTATGTTGATTTCAGGAAATTCATTTTCCATAAGTAATGCAATATAATCTCTGCCATCTTGCTCATCATCAACAATGCATGCCTGTATTTTATTTCTCATAAGGTTTTATATAAAGTTTTATTTGCGTTCCCTGTCTGTTGCTTTCCGGAAACGCATTGATTTCTAAAAAAATATTGGTATCAAAAAGCTGTTTGAAAGTCTCAATCCTTTTATGAGAAAGTTTTACCCCGAAGGAGTTGTCTTTTTTCAAAGCTTCCTGGTTGGAAATTCCTATACCATTATCTTCAATGGTAATACATAAAGAAACATTCGTATAATCAAAGCTGATAAGAATTTCTCCTTTCCTGTCTTTTAATCCTGAAATGCCATGCTTTATCGCATTTTCCACAAAGGGCTGTATCAGTAAAGAAGGAATCTTCCAGTTTTGATCTACCTGTTCAGAAATGATGATTTTATACTCAAAAAGATCTTTTACACGAAGCTTTTCCATATCAAGATACAGCGTGAGATATTCCACTTCATCTTTAATAGACATAAAGGTTTTTTCTGAATAATAAAGCGTTTTTCGGATCATCTTGGCGAAAATATCCAGGTAGTTTTCTGTTTCACGGTAATCTTTTTTATACAATAAAAATTGGATGGAATTCAGACAGTTGTAAATAAAATGAGGGTTGATCTGAGCTTTAATGGCCTGAAGTTCAAGTTCGGCAATCTTCTTTTCATATTCCATTTTTTCCATTTTCTTATTTCTTTTTTTATGCAGGTAAGAAAAGACAATCATCAATAGAGTTCCGATGGTGATGATGGCCAATATCAGCCTGAACCACCATGTCTGCCAGAACAGAGGTTTTATATAAAAAGCGAGATCGGAAGAGGCGTAGGATTGTTTTCCGTTATATCCTAAACCGTAAACCCGGAAGGTGTATTTACCTGGCGGAATAGAGTTGAAGATGACTTTAGAAGAATTATTGATCTGCCATGAGTTATTAAGACCTTCCAACTTATATTTATAGCTTATTTTTCCCAATGAGGTGTAATCCAGAAAGCTGAGATTGAAAATAACGGTATTGTGGGGATAAGCAGTCAGGCTTTTTTGCAGGTCATAATGCTCATTATTTTCAATAGATACTGAATTAATGACGACCTTTTTATGAATGAATTTTTCCTGAGTCAGTAGTTTTTTGATGGAAAATATTCCAAGTCCTTTAGAAGTTCCAATGAAGATGGTGTCATTTTTTATCACACAACCTGCCACTGCATCAGAGGGAAGTCCGTCTGTCTGGGTGAAGTTATTGATATGTTGATTCTTTGCTGTCAGTTCAACTCTGGATATCCCTGAATTGGTGCTTGCCCAGAATGTATTTTTATTTTCTACTTCTATTTTTTTTACCTGGTCATTGATTAATCCATCATTCTTTCCGATTTTTCTTATAATTCCTTGAGTATTAAAAAGAATAATCCCGTGGAGGTTAGTTGCTCCCAAATAAGTATAATCATCTAATTTTTTAATATCTGTAAAATAGTATCCCTTTAAAAATAAAGTTTTTTTCCGGTTTCTGATATTGTATTTGTACAGATCACTGAAGCTGCCGATAAACAGATTCTCTTTATCGTAGGGAAAAACGGTGTATACCCGCTCCTGAAAAAGGGTGGTTGTTTTTTTAGTCTTTAAACTGTAGGTCAATAAGCCGCCAGATGTACAGAAAAATAAGGAATCCTGTGTGTAAGAGACAATGTTCTTTAAGGAACAATATATCTTTTTAGAAGTATTATTGACCATATCATGAACAATAACTTTACCTGATAAACCGAAAATGGAAATATTGCCTTTTAAATATACCGAGATGTTTTCATCTTTATCACCTTTATCCAGGATAATATTTTGTATTTTATTGTTTTTACTGATAAGCGCACCGGCAGATTGATTGTAGCCGAGAAGAATATTTCCGTTATCTTTTGTAATGGCTTTTATATACTCAGAATTACTTTTTACAGGCAAATTGATATGATTGGCAAAAAGGGATTTTGATATGAAAAATACACCATTATTCCGTGAATTGAACCATACGTTATCATCTTTGTCTACAAGAACATTATTGATCACATAACGGTCCAGTATTTTGATGGGAGTACCAAGGTTTATCTTTTTTTCAGTCAGTGATTCGTTGAAATATAAAACGCCTCCATTACTTATATTCAGCCATAGTTTATTGTTTTTATCAATAAGTCCGTAGAAAACATTCTCTTGTGTGCCACAATCATAAGATAGGATCTTTTTTATGCCTGAGGGTGCAGAGAGTTGATACACTTCAATTGTATTTTTATTTAAGAATACAAAAAGATCATCTTTCTCACAGATCATACTTCCGGTTTCTGCCTTCAAATATTGCTTTTTTCCGGTGAGGATATTGTAGACAAGTATATTTCCCTGATGAGAATCATGCAAATAGAGATTGTAAGTATGCGGCTCAAACCTGAGCGTTGCAAAATATCTTTTCCCGTAATCTAATGGGATGGAGATCTTTTTAACTTTTCCGATTTCATAGATGAAAATATTCTGAGGGTTTAAATTTCCATAAAAATAAAGTCGGTTTCCATTACGGGTAACTTTCGGAATAGAGCTTGAAAACTGATTTTTTACATAGTCATTAATGTTCAGATTGATAACACGGCCGTTTTTTAAATAAGCAAAATCATTCAGGAAGGGAAGAATGAATACCTCGCCGTTGGGCAAAGGCTCACAGGATATAATATCAATATTCTTTAAACCTTCTTTCTTACCGTATTGTTTAAATTCTTTTCCGTCAAATCTGAATAAGCCGTTATCGCTGCCTATCCAGATGAAACCATTTTTATCTTGTCTCAGATGATAGGTATAGGAGCAGTTTAATCCTTCCTCATCGCTATAGTTCACCATCCCGGGGATCTGTGAAGAAAATAATGAGGGAAAGAATAAAATTGCAGATAATGTGAGGAAAGTAAATAAATTTTTCACATGATAATGATAATTTCGTAAATATATAATTTGATTAAGAATAATACAATGTTTGTAGTAGAATATTGAAAAAAAACAAGAGGAAAAAATTCGGATAATTTTGGACAATTTTGTACTTTTGTATGTTTGCTGAAATCATATATGTCACAAGAAATAAATCCAACCTACTCCGAAGATAATATCAGAACCCTCGATTGGCAGGAACACATCCGTTTGCGCCCCGGTATGTACATCGGGAAGCTCGGTGATGGTTCTTCCGCTGATGACGGTATTTATATCCTGTTAAAAGAAATCCTTGATAACTCTATTGATGAGTTCAGGATGAGATCAGGGAAAAGAATTGAAATAAAGCTGGACGATGGTAAAGTTACCATCCGTGACTTTGGACGTGGAATTCCACTAGGGAAAGTGGTAGACGCTGTCTCAAAAATGAATACCGGTGGTAAGTACGACAGTAAAGCGTTTAAAAAATCTGTAGGTTTGAATGGTGTCGGTACCAAAGCGGTAAATGCCCTTTCAGATTACTTCAGAGTTCGTTCTTTCCGTGACGGAAAAATGAAAGTTGCTGAATTCTCCCGCGGGATGATCACAGAAAACTTTGATGAGAAAGAAACATCAGACAGAAACGGTACTGAAATTTCTTTTATTCCTGATGGAGAAATCTTCCTGCATTTCAAATACAGGAAAGAGTATATCGAAAGAATGCTCCGTAACTATGCGTACCTGAATCCGGGACTTAAAATTCTTTTCAACGGAGAAACCTATTATTCTGAAAATGGTCTTAAAGACCTGTTGGAAGAAGAACTGGAGAGTGAGATTCTTTATCCGATTGTTCATTTGAAGGATGAAGATATTGAACTTGCCATTACCCATTCTGATAAATCACAGACTGAAACCTATTTCTCATTCGTGAACGGACAGAATACAACGCAGGGAGGAACACACCTTAATGCATTCCGTGAAGCATATGTAAAAACGATTCGTGAGTTTTTCAATAAAAGCTTTGATGCCTCTGATATCAGAAAATCTATCATTGCTGCAATCTCCATCAATGTAGAAGAACCGGTTTTCGAATCCCAGACCAAAACAAAATTAGGATCTAATGATATGGGGCCAAACGGACCTACCGTAAGAACATTCATTATTGATTTCCTGAAGAGTAAACTGGACAATTTCCTGCACAAAAATCCGGAAATAGCTGAAGCAATTCAGAGAAAAATATTAATTTCCGAGAGAGAAAGAAAAGAACTTTCAGGAATTCAGAAACTGGCAAGAGAAAGAGCTAAAAAAGTATCTCTTCACAATAAAAAACTTCGTGACTGCAGACAGCATTATAACGATCAGAAAGCCGAAAGAAAAGGAGAGAGCCAGATCTTCATTACCGAGGGAGATTCTGCATCCGGATCTATCACAAAATCCAGAGATGTAGAAACTCAGGCCGTATTTTCACTGAAGGGTAAACCACTGAACTGTTATGGTCTTACCAAGAAAGTAGTATATGAAAATGAAGAATTTAATCTTCTTCAGGCCGCATTAAATATTGAAGAAAGTCTGGAAGATCTGAGATACAATCAGGTAATTATTGCTACTGATGCCGATGTGGATGGGATGCACATCCGTTTGCTGATGATTACTTTCTTCCTGCAGTTCTTCCCGGATCTGATTAAAAACGGACACCTTTATATCCTTCAGACTCCGTTATTCAGAGTAAGAAATAAAAAGGAAACAAGATATTGCTATACAGAAGCAGAAAGAATAAAAGCATTAAACGAATTGGGGAAAAACCCTGAAATCACCCGATTTAAAGGATTGGGAGAAATTTCTCCGGACGAATTTAAGCACTTCATTGGTAAAGATATCCGTTTAGAACCTGTAGTAGTAGGAAAAGACCAGACGATTGATCAACTTCTGGAATTCTACATGGGGAAAAATACACCGGACAGACAAACCTTCATCCTGGAAAACCTTGTGGTAGAGGATGATACTGATATTGATAAAAAAGAAATACTGAATGAAGTAGAAAATTAAAAAAAAACTTATAACTTAAAAACTGGTTGTAAGAGCCATTGCAGACTGAAAAAAAGCACAATTTTGGATGAAGTAGGAAATTATAATACTTACACAGCCAAAAAAATAAAATGAGACTAAGTAACCGTAATAAAGCATCAATTTATAACTCTTTGAGTACACTGCTTTTGATGATTGCAGTGTTTGGGATAACTGTATTTGCAGCTAATGAATACAGATTTCATGCGATGGGTAAAGAAAGTTATTTATTAATTATTGTTCCTGTTTTGCTGCTGATTATCTTTTATATCAGCGGAAGACAGATTTTTGAATATGACAGTGACGGAGAAGCTTTGAATTTTAAAAACAGGAATGTTATTCCCTTTTTAAACAAGCCTCTTCATGACGAATTTCCAAAATACAAACTGATAAAATATGATGTGGTCAGTATTCTCTTTTTCAAAAGATTATACATTACCGTTTCCAGTAAGAATAATGGTTCTACCATACTCAAATACCAGATCTCTTATTTGAGTAACAAAGAAGTAAACGATTTAAAACTCTCTCTGAACAAAGTAGTGAAAGCTAATAAAGAGAAAAAAGATAAAATAGATGACGACAGAAGAATATTCGCATGAGGGTGAAAGCTTAAAAAAAGTTTCCGGGCTGTACAAAGACTGGTTTCTTGATTATGCTTCCTATGTAATTCTGGATAGAGCTATCCCTTCAATATATGACGGTTTAAAACCCGTTCAACGAAGAATTATGCACTCCATGCGGGAGCTGGAAGACGGCCGTTACAATAAAGTGGCCAACATCGTGGGAAATACCATGAAATATCACCCACACGGTGATGCTTCCATTACAGATGCCATGGTACAGATTGGACAGAAAGAACTGTTAATAGATACTCAGGGAAACTGGGGTAATATTTATACAGGTGACTCTGCAGCTGCCGCGAGATATATTGAAGCAAGACTGACTCCTTTTGCCCTGGAAGTAGTCTTTAATCCTAAAACTACAGATTGGACAAAGTCTTATGACGGAAGAAACAATGAACCTATTGATTTACCGGTAAAATTCCCCTTGCTTCTTGCACAGGGAGTAGAAGGTATTGGAGTAGGACTTTCCACAAAAATACTTCCTCATAACTTTAATGAACTTATTAACGCATCCGTAGCCTATTTAAAAGGTAAGAAATTTGAACTGTATCCGGACTTTTTAACAGCCGGTTATCTTGACGTTTCCGAATATAACGATGGTCACAGAGGAGGAAAAGTAAGAGCAAGAGCCAAAATTACCCAGACGGATAAGCATACATTAGTCATTTCTGAACTTCCTTACTCCAAAACAACAACGGATCTTATTGACTCTATTCTAAAAGCCAATGAGAAAGGTAAGATCAAAATCAAAAAGATTGAGGACAATACTTCAGATAAAGTAGAAATCCTGATTCATATTCATAATGATGTTTCTCCGGATAAGACTATTGATGCGCTGTATGCATTTACAGACTGTCAGGTGACAATCTCTCCGAATGCCTGTGTGATTGTAGGAGATAAACCAATGTTTTTGACGGTATCTGATATTCTGAAAACAAATACAGATCATACCGTATCCTTACTGAAGAAAGAATTGGAAATAGAACTTCATGAACTTCAGGAAAGCTGGCATTTTTCTTCATTGGAAAGAATTTTCATTGAGAACAGGATTTACCACGATATTGAAGAAGTGAAAACCTGGGAAGAGGTAATAAAAACTATTGATGCAGGATTAAAACCTCATACGAAACATCTTTTAAGAGCTGTTACAGAAGAAGATATTTTAAAACTTACAGAAATCAGAATCAAGAGAATTTCAAGATTCGATTTAGATAAATTTAAAGAAAATATAGCCTCACTTGAAGGTAAAATAGAACAGGTGAAATACCATCTTGCTAACCTGATTGCTTATGCTATCGATTACTATTTAAATATTCAGAAAAAATACGGTAAAGACAAACAAAGAAAGACTGAACTTAGAATCTTTGATACTATTGACGCTACAAAAGTAGCTGTAGCCAATGAAAAATTCTATGCGAATTTCGAAGAAGGCTTCATTGGAACATCTCTGAAAAAAGATCAGTATTTGTTCGACTGTTCTGACATTGATGATATCATCACATTCAGAAAAGACGGAAGCATGAAGGTCGTAAAAGTGGAAGCGAAAACTTTCATTGGTAAAGATATTCTTCACGTTGCCATTTGGAAGAAAAACGACAAGAGAACCGTCTATAATATGATCTATCGTGAAGGAAGGGAAGGTCCGTATTATATGAAACGATTCTCTGTAACCGGAGTTACCCGAAATACAGATTATCCTTTAGCTTCAGATAAAAAAGGCTCGGAAACACTCTATTTCTCAGCCAACCCTAATGGGGAAGCAGAAACTGTAACAGTTCTTTTAAAACCAAATCCTAGAATCAGGAAGAACAAAATGGAGATCAATTTCTCCGATCTTGCCATTAAAGGACGTGATTCCAAAGGAAACCTTGTGACTAAGTATGCTGTAAAGAAAGTAGATATGAAGGAAGAAGGAGTTTCTACTCTCGCTCCTAGAAAAATCTGGTTTGATGATACGGTAAGAAGGCTGAATGCAGATGTAAGAGGTACACTACTGGGAAGCTTCAAAGGAGATGACAAAATCCTGACCATCAATACAAATGGTGAAGTAAAACTGGTGTCTTTTGATTTGGGTAACCGTTTTGATGATGAATATCTGGTGTTGGAAAAATGGAGACCTGCACAGCCAATCACCTGTATCTATTACGAAGGAGAAAAAGATATTTATTTCATTAAGAGATTCTTACTGGAAAATACAGTGAATGTGCAGACTTTTATGCCTTCTGAACACCCGAAATCATTCATCGAAAATGTAATTGTTGCTAACGACGTTACTGCAGAAATCATTTTTGCTAAAGATAAAGGGAAAGAACGTGATCCGGAAACCATCAATATTGATGAATTCATAGCGGTAAAAGGTATAAAAGCCATTGGAAACCAGTTTACGAAATTCAAAGTAAAAGCCATCAATATTACCATTCCTGAACCTGTGGAAGAAGAACCTGAAGTATACGAAGATCCTGAACCAACAGGAGATATGGATGAAGATGGAGGAATGATTGGAGATCTGTTCCAGGATGACGGGAATAATGAAAATGAATAGACAAAACTAAAGATGTCTGTTCAGATATAAAATAAAAAGAACACAATGGATATAGTTGTTATCATTATCATTGCAGCTACATGTATTTTTAGTTACATGGGGTTCAATAATACAGCATTATTTGAAAAATATAAATTCAATGTCGGAGCAATTGCGAATCGTAAAGAGTATGTAAGACTTATCAGTTCGGCATTTTTGCATGCAGACTTTATGCACTTATTTTTTAATATGCTTTCCCTGTATTTTTTCCAGGGAGTAGTTATTAGTTTCTTTGGAGAAATAGGATTTCTGATTCTTTATTTTGGATCTATGATTCTTGGAAACTTATTTAGTCTACAGATTTATAAAAATCAGCCTTGGTACTCTGCAATTGGAGCATCAGGAGCGGTTTCAGGAATTATTTTTGCATCCATAGCCATGGCTCCAAATGAGATCAGCGTCAATTTCTTACCGGGATGGTTATTTGGAACCCTGTATTTCGGATACTCAGTGTATATGATGCTGAATCCTAAGCAGTGGGATAATCTGGGGCATGCAGCTCACCTTGGAGGAGCATTTTTCGGGTTGGTTTACTCTATTGTAATGCATCCGCAGCTGGCCATGAGCAATATTCTTTTCCTGGGAATCATGTCACTTCCACTCATTTATTTAGGATATGAAATTTTTGTAAGGAAGCGAATAGGATAAAAGACTATTTTTAATCAAAATATCAAAACCAATGAACACATCAGAGTTAAACAGTTTCATCGTGATACTTATCTATGGTTCATTGGTTTTGCTTTCTCTGCTAAAGCTGGCCAATCCTTTACAAGTAAATCATAAAGCCAATTTCTGGTTCGGAATATTTCTCTTTCTGTGGTCTACCTTTTGGCTGGATGAGGTGCTGTTTTTGATCACCGGTTCAGTTGTGGAGTTTCATTCCCTGTTTTGGGTAAGGTTTATTCAGTTTTTTACTCCCATCGTTTTTTACTTTAGTGTATTGTTTTATACCAATCCTTCCTTTACTTTTAAACTTACAGCGGTTAAGTTTTTAATCCTTCCGGCAGCTTTTCTGATTTGTCTTGTATTGATCAAATTGGGATATGCAAAACCATTTGAATATCTCAGTATTATTCTGATCCTTATTCAGGCGCTCTTCTATACGGCACTTTCCTATATTACCATCCGAAAACATCAGAAAAAGATCCAGCAGTTTTCTTCCAATACCGAAGGAATCAATCTGAACTGGCTGGAATATATTATTCTGGTGCTTCTTATAGTGAATATCATTTACGTGATTTATAATCTGTTCTATGATCCAAAATCACTGAATTTCTTTATCAATACGGTCTTTTTATCTGTTATTTACTGTGTTGGATATTATTCTCTGAAACAGAAGGAAATTTATCCTTTAGAAGAAAAACAAAGACAGGAATTGATCTCTATAGATGAAGATTCCGATCAGGAAGAAGTTAAAAGAAAACTTATTTCTGATGAAGAATTACTGAAGATAAAAACCTCACTGGAAGGGATTATGGAAGTTCAAAAACCTTATCTTGACAGCGAACTTAACCTGATCAGACTGGCTGAAATGCTGTCTGTTTCTACCCATCATCTTTCTTATGTGATTAATACAGGCTTTGGAAAAAATTTCTTCCAATATGTGAATGAATACAGAGTAGACTACGCCAAAAAACTTCTGAAAGAACCCAACAGTAAATTATCCATTCTCGGGATTGCTTACGAATCCGGGTTCAATTCTAAAACTTCTTTTAATACAACCTTTAAAAAAGTGACCGGACAAACTCCTTCTGAGTTCAAAAAATAAGTTCCGGTTTATAAACTTTTACTTTTTATTAATTTAAATAATTGATTTTAAGCACACTACGTGTTTTAAATTTCTTTCTTGAAAATCGGTTCGTTCGGATAATCCGGAACATTCAAACCTACCTTCCATCATAGTTTTGTACCATAAAATTTAAACTTATGGATACCCAAGAATCCTATGCTGTCGTTACGGGAGCAAGTCAGGGACTCGGAAAATCATTCGCTGAACATCTGGCAAAACAAAAGATCAATGTCATCCTTATCAGCCTTCCGGATCAGAATCTCAAAGAATTTTCCGAGGATCTCAAAAGATTGTATGAGATAAAAGTGGATTATTATGAAACAGATCTTTCAGTTCATGAAAATGTGATGAAGCTTACAGAATGGCTCAACAGTTCTTTTAATATTCATATTCTGATTAATAATGCAGGACTTGGCGGAACAAAGAAATTCACAGAAGCTTCTTCTGATTATATCAACACCATTTTACAGGTGAATGTAGCAGCCACTTCACTAATTACGCATCAGCTGCTTCCTAACCTTTTAAAACAACCCAAAGCCTATATTCTTAATGTTTCAAGTATGGCAGCCTTTTCACCCATAGGTTTTAAAACCGTATATCCGGCTTCTAAAAGTTTTATCCATTCATTTTCGAGAGGACTTCATGAAGAACTAAAAGATACCAATGTCTTTGTAAGCGTTGTGAATCCGGGAGCCATGAAAACGAATAAAGATGTTTGTGAAAGAATAGAAAAACAAGGCCTTATGGGAAGATTAACACTTTTAAATCCTGATAAAGTAGCTTCATACTGCATCCGGCAATTGTTTAAAAAAGATTCCGTCATTATGGTGAACCCAATCAGCTGGCTGGTGATGAAAATTTTACCCATATGGATCAAACTGCCATTAATGACTCAGGCTATAAAAAGAGAAATCGAAGCATGAAAAAAGTTTGTGTAACCGGAGCAACAGGACTTCTGGGAACTAATGTTATCCTTAAATTATTACAAAATGGTTATTCTGTTACTGCTCTGGTGCGTCAGAAAAGCAGCTGGCCGGGCGAAGAAAACAAAAATCTGAAGCTGGTGGAAGCCGACCTTTCGTCCGATATCTCAGTATATCTTACCGATATTGACTGTATCATTCATATTGCGGCAGAAACACGCCAGAATCTCATCCGTTATGACGAATACAGAAAAGTGAATTATGAAGCAGTTGTGAATCTGTTTACCCATGCAGAATTGATGGGTATAAAAAAGTTTTTGTTTGTAAGTACTGCAAATACTTTAGGATTTGGAAACACAGCCTTCTGGGGAAGTGAAAAAGCACCACAGATTTATCCTTTTACTCATTCATTCTATGCGCAAAGTAAACTGGCTGCTGAAGATTATCTTTTAAAAAACGGTAAGAATACTGACGTTATCATTGTTAATCCAACTTTTATGATTGGAGCCTATGACAGCAAACCGAGTTCCGGGAAAATCATCTTCTGGGCCTGGAAAAAGAAACTGGTTTTCTATCCGAAAGGAGGGAAGAACTTTGTACATGTGGAAGATGCAGCCAACGGAATAGTAAATGCTATTGAAAAAGGAAAGAATGGCGAAAAATATCTTCTAGCTAATGAAAACTTAAGCTACAGAGATTTTTTTAAGAAAGTAAACCAGATTACCAGGCAAAATCCAATCATGATCCCCATTCCAAACAAGCTTTTGAGTTTCCTTGGATTAATGGGTGGTGGTTTAAGAAAATTAAAAATAAAAACGGATCTGAGTTCTGCCAATATGAAATCCCTGCAGATCTTTAATTATTATTCTAATCAGAAATCAATAGAGGAGTTTGGGATTCAATATCAATCGATTGATAAAGCTATTGAAGAGGCTGTACAGTATTTTATTGAAAATTCTGTCAGGAATAAAAAAACCAGCTCTTAAAAGCTGGTTTTATCAGGTTATCTTGTGATTTTCTGAGTTACATTTTTGTTGGAAATAACGCAGGCTTTACTGCAGTTATTGGCACTTGAAATATTAACCTGTACCAATGCCGGTAATGATCTGTATTCTTCCTTATTGTAAGGTGCTTCAGTACCATTGCTTCCGCCACCTTTAATATCATATTGTACCTGGGCTACTCCTGTGAATCCCGTTGCAGGTTTGAAAGAAAGTGCTCCGGTAGTAGGGAAATAGGTCCATGTTCCCTGGCTGTTGGTATAAACACCTCCTGTGATATTAGGAATTACAGCTCCGTTGTTATCTAAAAAACGGAATGAATTAAAATCAAGGTTGTTATACGAAAGTGTTGGCGGGTTTTGGCCACTTGCTGAAGAATAAGCAGCATCATTAAGCAAAGGGTAGTAGATTGACTTTATTCCAGGGCATCCTGCAAACAAATCATCTGTTACTTCCGCAGCATAAGGCCTTGTAACTCCCAAATTTTTCAATAAATGGATATTTTTTGCAGCTCCGGTAGAAGCGGCAAACCCAATTCTGAAAGTAGAAGGAGCTGAGGTATCCAGAGTTCTTACTGTAGTGTTGGATATAGTAGTTTCAGTGTACTTCAGAGATGTTGGATAGTAATAATTGTCAATCACTTTTTCTTTTACAGTTCCATGCTGTATTTCCAGGGTTATATTGTAACCGCCGGCAGGATTGGGAACTAATGTAATATAGGCTTTACGGAATCTTGCATCATTTTCATTTTGAGGGATTGTTGTTCCGCCACTTTCAATGCTGAATTGTTGAAGAGTCGTATTTTTAATACCAATATATTTTCCAGTTGCAGGATCCAGATAAGCCGTTCGGTTGCTGCTGGAAGGGGAGGCATTGGTGGCTGTACTGTAAAGTAAAGGATAGCCATTATATCCTACCGGTTCTGCAGACGAAAGATATTGGTTTCCACGTTTACCTCTTAAAGATATATTGCTTCGTCCATCGGCTAATGTTACCCCAAATATTCCATTCCGAACCCTTTCACCTTGGTTAAAACTTGTTTTAAAATTTCCGTATTCATCCAGACCTATTCCCAGATAGGCTCCTCTCAGCCCTTCCGTGGATTCTCCGCCACGTACAAAACTATATCCTAATCCTCCACCAAAATATCCGAGATTAAGCTGGTCTTTAGGAATAGATCCATCTACTAAGAATATAGAAATACCATCACCTCCGTTGGTATTTCCTCCATAAATAGCAAATTCGAATTCAAACTTGATTCCCTGATCACTTTTGAAAATTTTATCTGCAAGGATAACTCCTCCCGAAATATTATTGACACTTCGGGTAAGTCTTAGCCCGTCTGTAGTAAACGTTGCATCATTCTGAACACCACTGGTAGCCACCTTATAGGCTTCCTGAGGCTGTAATCCCTGTGTGAAATTAACAAAGTACGGATAACCGGTTCCCTGTTCATTTTGTGCCTTAATATTTTGTGAGAAAATAAATAAGGAAAAAATAAACAGAAATCTTTTGTATCGTAAAATTGAGCTGTTTTTTATCATCACTCAATTATTTAACAACGAAAACAATATTGATAAAAGAACAGTCCGTTGCTGCAGCTTTTACATCATAAGTCATCACTCCATCATCAGAAATAGAAATATTACTGAATACATTAGGATCTGCATCTGTTACATAATAGTAAAGATCTTTACTGGACGGGAAAAAAGGAATTGAAGCGGGAGCACTGGTACTCTTTGCTTTTGGAGAGCCAAACTGAGTTTTATACAATGTATATAAATCTTTGGTTCTACCATTGGCTGTGGTGGAAGTGTCAAAAGAAACACTAGGCATATAAAACATTTTTACTGCATTACTGCTGATACAAAGCCAATCAGGTTTAGTAGGAGTTCCAATATTCTGACTTAAACATTTTTTGTCGGTATCATAGATAAGAAGCGAGTTGGCCGGATTCGCAATTGCATCTCTTTTTGCTGTGGTTAACCTAGGTATCAGCATTCCTTTATTTTGGCTGTAAACATCCAGAATTGCACTTTGATCAGGTGTGGCTATATTAATCCCTACTTGAGCGAAAGAAAATGAACTGGCAAAAATGATTGGTAGAAATAATTTTTTAATCATGATGTCTTAATAATTTTTATCTGTGTGTATGTTTTTTTAGGGAAAAGAATATTTTTAGGCTTAATTCTACAAAGGCAATAGTTATCACTGACAAATTCATTAAAACAATGAATTGTTCTGCTCAAATAATAGCCAAATGAGACCTTTTGTTCAAAAGCTCATCAACAGATATAGCAAGTATACTTCATAAAGAAATATCTTATGCCTACCTGGGCGGTTAGTCGAAAAAATAAATTGATTATGTAGCCGTATAAGCTCTTAAATAAGTAAGATTCATATTCCCTCGTGTTTTTTGCAAATATACAAAGAAATATCCACAGGTTTATGTTTATAGAATTAATTCTAAATTCCTCTTAATAATTAACATATTTTAGTTTAATTTTTTACATAATTTATAAATCGATAAGATTATTTTTATTATGCAAATCTTGCTATTGTATTAGGAAATCCTAAAAAACAGATGAAATTGAGACGTTGATATGTAAAAAACGAAGGAAAAAATCACATTTTTAAATACAAAGAATTGAAAAAGAGTCTATTTTGAAAAATTATTCAACGCATCATTCAGAGTGCTTACAAAATTGACATGTCTTGTTTTATTACTTTCAAACATAAAATCCTTCATGCTTTTGCTTTCATATTTACCGAAATCACCTACAATAGCCAATCCTATACGATAGTTTGAGAACTTTTGAAGAATCTCTCCGGCAATTTTTGTTTTTAAATCAAAGAATTCAGAGGTAATGTTTTTTTCGTGAAGAATAACTTTATCAAACCCCTGATAATAGATATCTCCCATTAGATCCAGCCCGTCTTGTGCAGACTGGATAATGATGTCATCAGAAATAATTTCTGCAATTTTTATCGTGTTGATTTCGTGTGATTTGATGAGCATGGTACTCGCAATTAATTATTTCTTTCCATAAATAAACCTGTCGTTTTCAGATAAATCCTTCAATAATTGAACGTCAGAAAAATCCTGATACAATTTCAGCGTTTCAGGGCCCAGTTTCTGATTGATTTCCAGAAACAGAAGTCCATTATTCTTCAGATACTTGTTAGCATCTTCTGCAATTTTTCTGTAAAATATCAAGGCATCTGAAGTAGGAGAAAAAAGAGCCATTTTAGGTTCAAACTCTTTTACAGAATCAGCAATTTCTATCTCTTCTTCAATCCCGATGTATGGAGGATTTGAAATGATGATATCATAATTTTCAGCCAGTTCAAAATTGAGATAATCAGCATGAATGAACCGGATTTTCAATTGGTGGTACTCCGCATTTTTTTTAGCTGTATTCAAAGCTTTTTCAGAAAAATCAATGGATGAAACTTCCGCTTCTGGAAAATGTTTTTTTAAAACCAAAGGAATAATTCCGCTTCCGGTTCCAATATCTAAAATCTTTAAACCTTGAACATTAAACTTTGAATCTTTAATCTCCCTGATAGCCATTTCCAACAGCTCCTCAGTTTCAGGGCGTGGAATCAGGACATTCTCATCCACAAAGAATTTCATTCCGTAAAATTCCGTTTCACCCAATATCTGCTGATAAGGTCGTCCTGTTCTAAGTTCCGAAACAAGATGATAAAGTTTTTCTTCATCATCAATCAGAAGTTCCTGCTCAGCGAATCTTCTTTGCTGAAATGGATCAAAACCTACGATTTGATGAATAAACAAAGACGATAAAAACATACTTTCCGACTCTGTATAAAGGCCGGAAAGTTCTGTTTTGAAATGTTTTTTAAATGCTGAAATTGTCATTTATCTTGTAAAAACCAGTTTTGTATCTGTAGACTTCTCTTCATCAATTCTATATCCTTCATAATTGAAGGCTTTCACATCTTCCAGTGTTTTGGCATTGGTTTCTGCACAGAATCTCACTACAAGGCCTCTGGCATGTTTGGTATACACAACAATGGTCTTCAGTTTTCCGTCTTTTAATTCGTAAAAATCGAAATCAATAACTTTGTGGTTCAGTTTTTTTCTGTCGATTACTTTCCCATATTCGTTACTGGCAAGGTGAAGAAGGATTTCTCCTTTTTTCATCTCAGCATTCAGTTGTTCTGTAATTTTTTCTCTCCAGAATTCGTATAGGTTTTTGTATTGCTCAAATTCAAAAGGGCGGCCCATTTCCAGTCTGTAAAGCATCACTTTATCAGAGGGTTTCAGTAAACCGTATAGCCCGGAAAGCATTCTGTAGTTTTTCTGCAGGTAATCTACAGCATTTTTATCCAGTGTTTTGGCATCCAGCCCTCTGTAAACCTCTCCTGTAAAGGCAAACATGGCAGGAGCAGATTCTTTCGCTGTAGGTTTGGATTTCCATTTTTGATTTCTTTCCCAGTTTTCATCAGCAAGCTTAGGTGATATTTCCATCAACTCGGAAAGATATTTTGGCGATTTTTCTTTTAAATAAGATTGTATCAATGCTGCATCTTCAATGAATCTTGGGGTAGAAGATTTCAACAGATCTGTTGAATTTTCTGTGTTCATTAATTTGGCAGGAGATGTTATAATTTTCATAATGTTAAAATACAGATAAGTGTTTAATATCAATAAAATTCATCATCATCATGGCAATAAAATCAATCATAAAATGACAGATGATCAGAATTTTAATATTTGAATAACGTTTATAAAATATAGCAAATACGATTCCGATAAAAAAAGGTCCGAGAACCTGGCTTATGGTACCGTAAGTACTATGTAAAATTCCAAATAAGACCGATGAAATAACAATTGCAACGGTGGGATTGTTGTAGATTTTTTCAAGCCTGGACTGTATATAGCCCCGCATCAGGAATTCCTCTACAATAGCAGCTGTAAGGCATGTAAAAATAGCTAAAAAATAGTTATTTCTAAAAATGGGGACAAGGTTGAGAAGTTTGGTGCTTATTTTTTCCTCTATAAAAAAAAGGATGACTGCATTCAGAATCCCTCCGCCAATCAAACAGATAAAATATAGGCTCAGTACAGCTTTGATATAAAATGCAGCTGAATATTTTTTCTCTTCTTTAAGTAAAAAAGCACTTTTTTCAATAAAAACAGTGTAGAGAAATACGAGAATGAGAATTATCCATAACGTAATTCTGCTGAGAAAAAAATTGACTTCTGTAATTCCTTTTATTCCGGTTACCATTGCAACAACTGGAAAGGCATACAGCATAGCAGCAGCCAAAATAGTAAACGTGAGTAAAATCCCTACAGCATATTTCCCGATAAGACTCATATTCAGCACCCTAAACCTTGAACTTTAAACTTTGAATTAAATGATCCCTTTTCCCTGACGAATAATCTCCGGTTCTCCTGACGTAAGGTCTACAATCGTGGAAGCCACATTATCTCCATACCCTGAATCAATAACAATATCTACCAGATGATCATATTTTTCAGCAATAAGTTCAGGATCGGTAGAATATTCAATAATTTCATCATCGTCTTTAATGGAAGTAGATGCAATAGGGTGGCCCAGTTTTTCAACAATAAGCTGTGGAATCGGATGGTCAGGAACACGGATACCAATTGTTTTATGTCCTTTATAAGCTAAAGGTAAACTTTTATTGGCTTCAAGAATGAAAGTAAATGGTCCGGGAAGATGACTTTTCAGAAATCTGAAAACAGAGGTATCGATAGGTCTTGTAAAGTCCGAAAGATGGCTAAGATCATTACAGATAATTGAGAATTTTGACTTCTCAAGCTTCATTTTTTTGAGCTGGGCCAGTTTTTCCATGGCTTTTATATCAAAAATATTACAGCCTAAAGCATAAATTGTATCAGAAGGATAGATAATCAGCCCGCCGTTGTTTAACGTTTTAATAACCTCATTCACAAGATTTTCCTGTGGGTTGTCCGGATAAATTTTTAATATTTTTGCCATAAAACAAAGATACAAATAATAAAATAGTTTTCATAAAAGTCCTTTATTTAAAAGAAAAATTAGGATTTGTAAAAAATATTCGTACCTTTGCAATCCAATATCGCGGGATGGAGCAGTAGGTAGCTCGTCGGGCTCATAACCCGAAGGTCATCGGTTCGAGTCCGGTTCCCGCTACTAAGCAAGTGCTTTCGGTAAGCACTCTAAAAATACACCGCGGGATGGAGCAGTAGGTAGCTCGTCGGGCTCATAACCCGAAGGTCATCGGTTCGAGTCCGGTTCCCGCTACTAAGCAAGTGTTTTCGGTAAACACTCTAAAAATATACCGCGGGATGGAGCAGTAGGTAGCTCGTCGGGCTCATAACCCGAAGGTCATCGGTTCGAGTCCGGTTCCCGCTACTAAACAAAAAATCGGTATGACTTATTGTTATGCCGATTTTTTTGTATATTTTTTTAGAATTAATAAACTTTGATTTAATTCTTGTTTAGGAACATTGGGAATACAGTAGTTGAAGAAATAGAAGAGTTTATTAAAAACTTGAAAGACTTCGGGGTAATTTTTAATAAAAAAACTCCTAGTAGCAGAAGTTTTTTTACAATTTAATATCTATCTAATTATCAATTATTGCTTTGTCAGCACAATATCTTTTGGAAAATTTATTGGGAAATCACCATATTGGTTGACATAGGCATTGTGTTGACAATTTTCATCAATAAAACTTGGATAATATTCGAAATGTAAAGTCATTTGGTTACCTGAAAAACTTGTAATATCAAGAAAAGCTTTTTTATTACACATGTTTTTTGGAGAAAAATATATTCTTTTCCAGTTTCCATTTACTAAACTATTTTCAATACCTCTAAATTCAGGAGATTGGTAGTCAAAATTTGTAATCCTATCTATTTCTATCGCTCCATTTGATGCTATTATTTTTCTTTCACCAAATATTTTATCTTCGTAAAATGGCTTGTTACCACTATAATAATATTTCACTTTCTTTAATTCTAAAAATAGTGTTTTACCTCCCCAATTTCCTTTCCATAGGCCTACATATTGATCAAGTTCATTATTGGTGTCTTTTAAGTACGCATTATCAGGAAGATTATCCAAACTAGTATTTAAAGGATAAATCTGTGCTTTACAAGAAATTGTAATGATTGAAAGTATGATTAAGAATATTTGTTTCATAATTTTATGTTTTTATTCAGGGCACTCCGATGCGTTTAAAGTTCCATTAGTATTCAGACCAAGTTTTGTATTTCCAGTATCTGTATTTCTAAATAATACAAGTCCAGTCATATTCATTTTAATTTTCATAAAGTTTAAAAATTGTTTTTCCAATTTCTCCATATCATAATTTACAGTTCCACTCACATTTGAAACAGTTCTTGCTTCACTTAACATTTTTGCATATAATTCATTTAGCTCATCATATTGTTGTTGCGTATAATTAGGAAAAGCAGTTGCAGATGATCCGTCAAAATTAAATGAATAATTTCCATTACTAGTCACTACAGTAAGAGTAAGATTATTTAAAGGGATTTTAGGAGTATTTGTTGCTACTGCGTTCCAATTTTGAGCCCAAACAATCCATTGATTAAATAAAATAATGTCTCCTGGAAAAAACATAGGATATAATGTATTATAATGAGAGTGCATTAAGGTAGTGGTATTTGGAAATATTTTCATATCTACCTGGCTGGTTCCTGGCTTATTTTGCAACAATTGATTTTGCAGGGTACCATCAGGGTTACGTCCAATTCTATATCCACTTTCGTAAGATTCTCCTGTTTTATCTTGTAAGGAAGTAATATTACTTTTGAAAGTAGTATTGGTCGTTTGTATTTTCAATTTCGAACATGGATTTTGCTCTTCAGGTATTTCAGGATATTCATACCCATTATTTCCGTTTCCCCCATCATCCATTCCAATAGGATCGAATGACTTTGGTGGGATGCCGGTGCCTCCCTGATATTCACAATTGGTAACTGATTTCACATAAGGCACACAATTAGGCTCATTATCAGAACATCCTATTGATAACCATCTAGTAATACGAAAGCAGATATTGTCTTAGATGATATATTTCTTTTCATATTAATTACTTCCTCATACTTTATAACATTTGAATACATGGCAAGATTAAAAAATTCAATGAGGTCTTTATTATCTTTTTCGTAAAAAAATACTTTATTTCCTGTTCTAACCGCCTCCATTAAAAGTACTACTTTATTGTCTTTAATAATAGGTACTAAAGCATACGTTTCATTAAAATTGCCAAAAGTCATGGCATAATCCCAGTTCAATTCCCCATATCTAGTCCTTACATGTTCCAGATTGGCAACTTTTAGGAATATCTGTTGTACTTTGCTGATATACACATTATCTTCTTTCCAAAAACTCCGTGAAGCAAATTTAGCAGACATATTTTTTGAATTTTGCTGGGATTGACTTTCAACAGCGAGATCATCGCGGATACAAGAATTCATACTGAATAATGTTACAATCACCAGAAATATTCTTGTTACACGCATTTTTCTTTTCATAAGCATTTGTTTTTTTAGTTTTTAAATATAATATATTTTTCACATTCAATTGAATAATTTTAATGAATATGATACAGGACAATTTTGCAACAAATATTTTACATACCACTACGGGATTCCGTAATTTTTAAAACTTTTTCAAATGTATATTATACATGCAGGATGAAGCAATATTTATTGCTTCACTTTTTCATTTATTAATTATTGTTTCATTTGTTTTTCCATTGTTGATAAGCTTCTCTCATACAATGACCACACGGACGATAACCATTTTCTAAAGCTTCTTTTTCATCTGCAAAGAAAACCCTGTTTTCCATCTTCATTCTTTTTCCTGATCGGCAGCTGAGTAATCCGTAGATTTTCAATTTTTTATTCCCTCCAAAACAAATGTCTCCGCTGTGGATTTTACTTCTCAGATTTTCAGATGATAGTTGAGAATGCTGAATCATGATTCATCTTTTTATAACATTTAATAACTAACTGGCTGCATCATGGAAAATAATACCTAAAGTATAGCGGTTTCCTTCTTTAACTTCACTTACTCCATGTTTCATATTGACTCTGTAGTACCCCTTTGTTCCTTTTTCCGGTTTAAATTGAGTTGTAAAAATAAGTACATCCCCTTTTTTAGGTTTTAAAACAATAGCTTTTGATTGCGCTCTCGGAATTTGTTGGGTAAGCACAAACTCTCCGCCTGTAAAATCTGTATCAGGTTCACTGAGCATTAATACAATTTGAATAGGAAAGTATACATCTCCATATAGATCCTGATGTAAGGTGTTAAATCCATCTTTTCCATATTTCAAAATTAAAACCGTAGCTTTTTGCTGGCCGTTAAAATGACACAGGTTCAGGAACTCCTGATGATCTGAAGGAAATTGAGTGTCAATATGTAAAGCTTTAAACCACGTATTGGCAATAGAAGCCAGATAGGGGTAGATTGTTGTTCGTATGGTTTGAATAATTTCTGGTAATGGATAGCTAAAGTATTTATACTCACCCAATCCAAAGCGATGTCTGGCCATTACAACTGTTTTACGATAAAGAGAAGAATGATCGTAATCTGATTTCAATAGTTCACATTCTTCTTCAGACAGCAGATCAGGAATGATAGCATAGCCGTTTTGATGCATTGCTTCTGTAAGTTGTTGCCAGTCTGTATTTTTGATTGTATGAACAATATTTTTCATTGGTTTGATTTTATTCTGCAAAAATCTATAGTTCTTCAGAACAATACAATCCGAAACGTGCGATATTCATTGTGTAATTTAATAAAGATCAGAGTAAGTCTGTCTGGCCTATAGTTTTAATATGATTCTGGATGATATCACTGGTCCTGTTTAAGGCTATTTTTGCCCTGTTAATAAAAATAGATATAACGATGAATTACATGATTAAAAAGGCAAGTCTTGAGGATCTTGATGAAACGGCTGAATTGTTCAATCTTTACCGTATTTTTTACAGACAGGAATCGGATCTTGAAAAAGGGAAGGCTTTTCTCAAAGAACGGTTTTTAAACAGTGAATCTGATATTTTCCTTGCATTAGCAGACGGAAAAGCAGTAGGATTCGTGCAGCTTTACAAATTATTTCATTATACCAGATTGCAAAAACAATGGCTGTTAAGTGATCTTTTTGTTCATCCTGATTATAGAGGAAAGGGACTTTCTGTGGCACTAATTGACCGCAGTAAACAATGGTGTGAAGAAACAGGAGCGTGTGGGCTGATGCTTGAAACCGAAAAAACCAATGATATAGGAAACATGCTGTATCCACGCTGCGGGTTTGAATATGACGGACTGCATAATTACTACCATTGGTGGAAATAGAATAAAGCGAGTAAAACGTAATTGTAGAGCACCTTTTTTGAGGTGCTTTACTTCTATAATGAGAAGTAGTATTAGTTCTACAGTTTTGAACATTTAATTCTACAGGTATTTTCAGCCAGCAGATGGCTATAATCCTATTTTTGTAAAGCTCTTACAGATCATGGGTAGGACAGTTGATCTGTAGAGTGTATGCAAAAAAATCTCTGCCTAATTTTCTACTTTTTCCCCAAGGGTTTTATGATTAGTACCACAAAACTGCTTTTTCCGGCGGAGATTTTTTGCTTTTGAATAAAAAAAGAGAACCACAATTGCGGTTCTCTTTTTATTTTTAAATATGATTTAAATATTATTGTGCCAGTTGAGCGTAAGGAGTAAGCTTGTTGTCATCAGACATTGTCTGTCCTAAAAAGTCTCTTTTTTGATCCGCTTTCATTCTTCCCGCAGCATCGTTTGCATTGAAATACGCTTCACTTAGCTTTGTAGCAATATCAGCAGGTTTGAATTCAAATTTTGTATCTCCTTCAACACCCAGATATCCGTTCTTTCTTGTAAGGTTGGTAATATAATTGTTGTAATTGATCATCGTACCTCTCAACATATTGTTGTGGTATTCCATACATTTCTTAGCTTTTTTAGAAGAATTGTTCAGGATACAGTTTTTCATATTGTTTCTGTATAAAAACCATTCAGACTCTAAAATACCATATTCTCTACCCAAAGCAATCTTTCCGTTATTCACAATATTATTATCTCCTTCTTTTGTAGAGATCGTTTGAAGATGCTGAATAACCAATGGAACGGTAGCTTCGATTTTTGATTTTGTATCTTTTAATATACTAAGATCGGCAGCAGGAGAACCCTTCTTTTGTGCTGTAGTAACATTGAAAATAAGCAGTAATAGTACAATCAATAAATTATATCTTTTCATGAGAAATTTTTAAAGCACTAAAATAAATATAATTTCCCGGTTAAAACAAATACATTTTAATATTTATTTAATAAAATTTAACAATTCTATAATGTATATGAATCATTGTTGTAAAAATGACGTCTTCAGGGTCTTTATTGACATGATTTTTGTAATTTAAAATGTTAATATAATTCAATTTGTGCATTTGAATAGTCATTCACTATCAAAATATTTTTATGTGCATGGATAAAAAAAACACTACTCATAATGATAGTAGTGTTTTGCAAAGATTATTTATTTGAAATAATGAGTGATTTTATCACTTTCAGGAACTACTTTAGAGTCAAAATGCTCCAGTAATTTTCCTTCTGGGCTGATCAGAAACTTATTGAAATTCCAGCTTATGGCAGCGTCCATTACTCCGTTTTGAGATTTATGAGTAAGATAATCGAATACGGGAGTGATTTTTGAACCTTTTACATCCACTGAAGTGGTAAGAGGAAAGGTTACCCCATAGTTCTTTTCGCAGAAAGATTTGATATCAACATTGTCATGAAATTCCTGATCTGCAAAATTATCAGAAGGGAAGCCAACCACAACCAGTTTATCACCATAATCCTTGTAAAGCTGCTCCAATCCTTTGTATTGAGGCGTGTATCCACACTTGGATGCTGTGTTTACAATAAGAATGTATTTTCCTTTGTATTCAGAAAAGTCAATTTTTCCTCCATCGATGGATTCAATCTTAAAATCATAAATTGATTTTGCAGGTTTCGTACCTCTGGAGTCATCCGATTTAATAAATGATGAAAGGCTTATAATCCCTATAAGCACCATTCCGATAAAAAGTATTTTTTTCATTGAGAAAAGATTTTAATATTAATGTATATATTATGTTATTTATTTAATAGTAAAGGCATTTGATCTGCTGCCCATATTTTACCTTCTTCATCTTTAAAGATTTTTCCTTCATTTTCAATTTTTTTCAGCACTCTGCTTACCACTTCCCGTGAGGTTCCCAGACTTCCTGCTATTTCTCTGTGTTTGATTTTTACAGGTTGATTTCCTGCTAAAATCACTTTTCGTTTAATATAATTCAAAACACGTGTGTCCAGATGATGAAACATCGCTTCATTAATCATATCCATTACAGCTGAAAATCTTCTTTCATATTCATGAAAAAATATTGCATTAATGGCAGGAAACGCTACCAGCCACTTGCTCATCACTGCCAGAGGAACAAGAAGAACTTCAGAGTCTTCTTCCGTAGTGGCATAGACCTTACTGATGTTATTATTAAAAATTGATGAAAAGGTCATCAGACAGTTCTCTTCATCACTGATATAATAATATACAAGTTCACGGCCATCATTCAGAGAATATACTTTAATAGCTCCTTTTATTAAAAACAAAACATACTTGACGCGGTCTCCTTCGCGGATAATTTCCTGCCTGGCTTCTATTTTGTCGTAGATTCCATGGGTTTTGAGCTCTTTCAGAAAGTCCTCACCAAGAAAACCAAATTTACGGCGAATAAATCCGTCTGCAATAGTATTTTTTTGATCCATTTTATTTATTCTTTATTTTGAGCTGGAGTTGAGCTCGTTTGTTTATTGCTGTGCAAAAATTATTTCTGATCAGGCAAAATATTAGCTTTCTCCGATGATAATCAGAGATTAAATTATTTTATATACAGCTTTTAGTTAATTGTTTACCGCTCTTCAAGCCACTGAAGAAAACGGGAAGCTTTGTCTTTGGTGACCAATGGCTTTTCCGGAGTGGTAATTTTCAGGCTGACAAGAAGTTTTCTGGAGAAATAATGTTCCACTTCAACAATAGCTGTAAAGTTGATCAGATATTGTCTGTTAATTCTAAAGAACTGAGCTCCTGAAACGAGCTGCCCGATCTCATCCAATGATTGTGGAACTGAATATTCTTTCTGATCGAAAGTCACCAGTACTGTACTTCCAAACTGGCTGTAAAAGCAGGCAATTTTGTCAACAGGAATATTATTGTATTTATTATTGGAAAAGACCAGAAAATTGGTTTTTCCTCTTCCTGTTGTCAGATTATTCAGGATATCTTCCAGTTTCCGGTCGGGAGAAGGAGCGTGCTGAAAAAAGTTTTTAAGATCATTGATCTTTTCAAAAGCGGACTGAATATCTTTTTTCTCAAAAGGTTTCAAGATATAATCCACTCCGTTACTTTTAAAAGCTTCTATCGCATATTCATCAAAGGCAGTACAGAAAACAACAGGCACTTTTATCCTGACCTTACTGAATATCTCAAAACAATTTCCGTCCGCCAGCTGAATATCCATAAAGATAATATCCGGAGTTTCAGTGCCAGAAAGATATTCCACAGCCATAGCAACGCTTTCAATGTACTGTACTATGGTAGCTTCCGGCTGTACTGCAACGATCATCCGTCCCAATGCCTTTGCAGTTTTTATCTCATCTTCTATTACTAAAACTTTCATCTACTATGGGTAATTTGACTGTGAAATTATGATCATTATGCAATATGGTAAGTTCCTTTTCAGCAAAATGCTTATAGCGTTCTCTGATATTTTCAATTCCTATTCCGGCGGATTCCTGAGGAATATTCTTGGGCTGGAAATTATTTTCAATAATAATATATTCGTTATCGCTGTATAGTTTTATGATTAACGGATTGGCCAGTGACACGATATTATGTTTGATACAGTTTTCACACAAAAGCTGCAGTGTAAACGGAGGAATGTAAGAATTTAAGATCTCTTCCGGAATATCTATTTTAAACTCTATACCATCTTCAAACCGAGATGTCAGAAGGAAAACGTAGGCATCCAGTATTGTAAGCTCCTTTTTTAAGGGAATAAGCTCCATTTTTCTGTTGTCTAAAGTGAAGCGATAGAAATCCGCAAGCCTCACCACAAAATCTCCCGAACTTTCATCTTTTATGTCAATCATAGACTTCAGTGTATTGAGGCTGTTGAATAAAAAATGAGGATTAATCTGCTGCTTCAGCAATTCATATTGGGCATTGAGATTATCCGTTCTGATTTGTTCAAGTTCAAATTTAATCTGCTGAGAATTATAAGTCTGATACAAAAGGTAGAGGAACATATAAATCGTAAGATTGATCAGTACTCCCCGGAATTCGTACATCAGTACCATAGTATTAAATCCATACTTGGGAAATATAATATGATGAATGAGCACTATGGCTGCCATGACAACTACTCCGATGGATAAGCTGACCACCAGTTTTTTATTGAAAAATCTCGTAGATATATTCTGAATAGAAAACTTCGGCAGACTATAGATATTAAAATACCATACAAATAATGAGAATAAAAAGGAGATGGAAAAATCTATCGTCAGCTCTCCCAATGTAATATGCATACGAAGTATTTTGGGTACTGAAGCCAGAATCCCCATAAAAAGAGCACTGAAGAGAATGATTCTCGGATCAATCCTGAATACCTTTCTTCCGTTGGTATTTATATATTTTGCATAGATCATAAATAAAAATCAGGCAGTTAAGCAGTCACAAAGATACAAAAGCTAAATAACGGCACGGCAGCATGTCCGTTATTTAGCACTGAGATTTCTATAAAAACACAAAACTAGGGCATAGCTGCTGCCATATTTTTCACAGGTACAGGCCAAACACCGCCTGGAGTAGGAAATGAAATGCCTTTATTAGAACCCATCACCATATTATCCTGTCCAAAACGGTAAAGAGGCCATCCTTTATACGTAAGCTGTTTTCTTCCGAATACTGTAATAGATCCGAAAAGCGTTTTATCCAGCCCGGAAGGAACTACAATTTTATCTGTTTCATAAATAGGCCAAACTCCATTATTCGAAAAATCAGAGGCTGTAAAATTGTTTTTATTTTGTTTGTCATTCTTAAAGGTATAAAGTGTTACTCCTTTAGCATCTGTAAAATACAGCGTTTTTCCCGTGCCTTCCGTATAAGTTGAAGTATAGTTTTTTCCGTCATGTCCTACAAGTTGTGCATTGGTAAGCATAATAGTATAATCAGGTTTTGCAACAAACCATACGCCTCCTACGTTTTCTCCGCCGGTTTTCCCTGCATCTTCTTTTACATTGGTTCCGTTCACCAAAGGCGCATAGTAATAAAGAGGTCTTCCTTTATAGGTTACCTGCTTTTTCCCTGAACCTGTTGTTATTGTTGTAAAATCTGAAAGTTCCAATCCGGAACCTAGTTTTTCAGCAGAAAGGTTATCTGCATTGAAGATAGGCCATACCGGTTCGCATCCTCCGGTACAATTGTTAGTGGCGGTAGCATCATTGGCAAAATAATAAAGAGTGTGACCCTCTTTATCAGTCAGGACATTTCCAAGAATGGCGTCATTTCTCAATTGTACTTCTTTAACAACAGGATCAGATGACTCATCCTGATTATCCTTCGAACAGGCAACAGAGGTGAAGAGCAGTAATGCTGCTGAAATACATCCTGTTACCAGGCTTGAACTGAATGTAAATTTTTCCATTTTTTAATAGTTTTAATGAATATTATTTTTTTATATGTGATTTTAAAATCCTGTGTTAAGGCATTATTGAAGGTTTCATACTTAGAATTGTAGAAACTCTGTTTGCCCCATCTGCCTTCACTTTCTTAAGTTCTTTCCCTTCATATTTTTGATATAGAATTTCTGAGTTTTCGGAGAAAGGCAATTTACTTTTGATAACTTCTACAGACAGAAGGTTATTGGGGACTTTGGCTCCATACCAATAAGGATCATCCTTCTGCGACCAGGTAACCAATGCCAGTATTCTTTCCTTACCATTGACTTTTTTAGCATTATCCTTCAAATCATCAATTGCTGAATCAGTGCCGTACAGCGTCATCATCGTCTGTTTTTTATGATTGATGGAAGAGGTTACCACCTTTAAATTCATGACATTAAAATCAAAGCTTTCAGGAAGGGAGGCATTTTGATTCACGGGTTCGTATTGTTTTTTGGAATTGCAGCTCACAACAAATACGCACATTATTAAATAAACAATCAGATTCTTCATAGCTTAATGGTTAAGAGGAGAGGTAAATACAAAATCATTGTCTTTCATAGGGCGGTGGCAGCTGATGCACTCGTTGGCGAAATCTGCTGTCTTTCCATACGGTTCAAGTTTGGGAGATAAAAATCTTGCCCATCCCCATCCTTTTGTAGAGGCGAATTTTTTGGAATCCTTAATCATATATTCCACTTGTTTAAAAGCTCCGGTAGTAACATTCCCATCACTATCTATAATCTGATCCCATGCTACTTTCGCGAATATGGTTCCGTCCGGCCATGGATTTGTTTTATGTTCTTTTGCTGCTTTTACAGCAATATCATTTCCGAATATGATACGCATGGTACCATTATCAAACCTTTCCGTAGAACTGATCGGTTTCCAGTTTTTATAATCAGGAATATAGCTGATCCCATTCAGTGCAGTAGGGAAGGAGACTTTGGATACCTGAGTATGGACGACTTGCTGAAGCTGTTTGTTATATGCAGAAACTTTTGCTGTATCAGGCTTTTGTTTTGGAGCAAGAGAAGTCACATAGTTTTTAAGGATGCGGATATCATTTTCAGAAAGTTTTGCTTCGGGATGAAGTAATTCGTAGCTTTTTAGAGGCATTGCTTTCATATTAATCTGATTAAAAGCTTCCCAAAGTTTGGCATTTTGTGCAGGAGGAGCCAGTTTATCCCATTCAGAAAAATTGAGTCCTTCTTTTCCTTTTTTAATATGGTCTGCTACCAGCCAGTAAGCAGGTGCAATCTGATCAAACCACTTCAGATCTGCCTGATTAGAATGGCAATCGAAACACGAGCGCTGCAGGATCGCTCTTACTTCAGTAGGCACATGAATCTCACCCGTCACAGGCTTTTGTACAATTTCAGGTCTGTAAAACTGAATTCCAGTAAAGACAATCAGTACTATCACCAGGATATTTTTTGTTTTTAATTTTTTCAAAAAACGATTCATATCTCTTTGTTTTTTATTCAAATTTCAGGACTTTTTGAAGTATGTTTTTCTGAAAATTTGATCAATCGGACAAATTTTACTTTGAATCTGACATTTGTGATTATGAATTTTTTTAACCTTTATTTTTGATCAGTCTTATCCTTGTCAAGGTTTAAAACCCTGACAAGGATGAAAAAGAGTTTAAGATCTTAGAATAATCAGATCTATTTAGTATAGAATAATAACTCTATTGAATAGTTTTTTGCACAATAAACAGCCAATAAATCTATTCATTAAAAATTTAATAAATTTTAACTATTTCTATTGTGTTGATTTTCAAGTGATTATTGTTTAATATATTTTATCACTAAAAAAATAGTTGTTTGATTCATTTTTATTTCTACATTTGTATAACTAATTTATTAGTGATATAGAATGAGATGATTGTATATCACTTTAATTGATAAATGAACGGAATATGAAAATTCAGACTCTGACAAAAGCAGAAGAACAGGTAATGCAGTATTTATGGAAATTAGAAAAAGGCTTCCTGAAGGATGTGCTTGATCTTTTCCCGGAGCCAAAACCACACACAAATACTGTTTCTACTATTTTAAAAGTGTTGAAGGATAAAGAATTTGTAGACTATCATGTCTATGGAAGACAGCATGAGTATTTTCCGCTGGTTTCAAAAGAACAGTACTCCGGGAAAACCATGAAGAGCCTTGTGAAAAACTATTTTAAAGGTTCTTACAAAAGTGCCGTTTCATTTTTAGTTGAAAAAAATGAAATGACAGTAGAAGATCTTGAGATGTTATTAGATGAACTCAAAAAGAAAGACTAAGACCTATGGAAGCCATACTTTTATACTTTGGGAAAACTATTTTATGTTCAGGTGTAACATTTTTGTATTATCAGTTGTCATTAAAAGACAAGACATTCCATCATTATAACAGATTTTATCTGCTGGGTGCAATTGTGATATCACTTTTGTTACCACTTATCAGAATAGATGATTTTACGATAGAGGTAAATAATGATATGTATATGCTTCTTGACAAGATTCAGAATTTTAACACAGAAAAAAACATAGACAATGGTAACCTTTATTTTAACATTATTTTTTCAGCTCTGGGACTGGTTTCTCTCTATTTTTTAGGGAAGCTGTTGTATGGGATTTTCAAAATCCAGCAGTTTAAAAACCAATTTCAGAAAGAAAGTTTTGACGGGATCAATTTTTA
Source organism: Chryseobacterium metallicongregator (assembly GCF_031324065.1). Lineage (NCBI taxonomy): Bacteria > Pseudomonadati > Bacteroidota > Flavobacteriia > Flavobacteriales > Weeksellaceae > Chryseobacterium > Chryseobacterium metallicongregator. The sequence continues at coordinate 323,924 of NZ_JAVIXS010000001.1, read as the reverse complement.
CCGTACAGACCTTACTGAAGCTCCATTTTCTTATTTTAAAAACCTGTTCTGGAAGAATACAATTACACTGCATTCTGATATAGGAAAACAGATTTTAAAGCATGAAATGGTACATATTGAGCAGAAACATTCCTTTGATAAAATCTTTATCGAGATTATTACCTCTGTTTTCTGGTTCAATCCGTTCTTTCATCTCATTAAAAGAGAAATTAATCTAATCCATGAATATCTGGCTGATAAAAAAGCCGTAAAACAATCGGACACCAAAGCATTTGCGCAGATGCTTTTAGCAAGCCACTTTTCCGGAACACAGTTGCCTGTTACCAGTCCGTTTCTAAGTTCAAACCTTAAAAAAAGACTTAAGATGTTACAAAAACCAAAAACCAAATTCGGATATGCGCGAAGAATTTTTGCCTTACCGGTTGTATTCTCTATCGCTTTTGCTTATCTGGTAAATGCTAAAAACAGAGAAATTGAAGAAACAAACCTTTCTATAAAAGAAGTAGTTTCAGAAATCAAAAAAGATACGATAAGACCTGAAAAATCGGGTCAGGAAAAAATTGCAGAACTAAAAACGGTATCGGGTGAAGACCACACCAAAATAACCGGGCTTGAAAAGAAAATAAAAGAAAAAGAGAAAGAGCTGGAAGGTTTGGATCCCGAAAGTGACCTCTTCAGCGATAAAATAGAAGAAATAAGCAATCTGGCTTCAGAGATAGGTGAAATTGCTTCAAAAGTTGAAGTTGATAAGTATTTCAATTCTGTAGAATGGAAGAATCAGATGAAGGAGCTCGAGAATATGGAACCTCTTAGTAAAAAAGAGCTTCGAAAAATAGAAAGAGCAGCAAAAAAAGCAGAAAAAGCAGCTGCAAAAATAGGAGAGTTGCCAATTCCTCAAGCATCACCTCAAGCGCCAAAAGAACCAAAAATAACCTATTTTAAAACAAACAGAGTTGTTAATTATAGTGATCTGAGTGCTCAGGAAAAAGAAGAGATACGCAAAGCAATGGCCGAAGCTAAAAAAGCAATGAAAGAAGCAACTAGGGCCAGAATAGAAGGAGAAAAAGCACGAGTAGAAGGTGACAGAGCACGTGCTGAAGGAGATAGAATCAGAGTACAAAGCGAAAGAATCAGGATTGATGCGGACAGAATCAGAAAAGAAGCTGAGAAAGCCCGCCTGGAAGCGGAAAAAACAGCGCAAAATTTCAGAGGAGGTAATTTTACGATGGTGAGTTCTTCTCCTAACGTCATGGTAATGCGTGCTGATTTTATTAAAAAAGACGGAAATGGCAATATTTCAATGAATGGAGTTAAAAAATTTAATGTAAGTGCCGGAGATGATTTCAGATACAAATACTATATAGACGGAAGAGAGAGTTCCAAAGAAGATATTAATACTTTAAAACCTGAAAGTATTTCAAGTATGAGAGTTATTAAAGGAAGTCTAGTAAAAGGGACAGAAGGGGAGATAAGAATTGAAACAAAGAAATAAAGTTCCATCAGGCTTTGTCTGTTTCAGATTGGCAAAGCCTTTTTTAATACAATTAAACATACACTATGGGAAAAAAATATTTGATTTTACTGGTATTTTTAGGAGTGTTTGCCAACGCTCAAGTCAACAGGTTTTTTTATGACTATAAATATATATCTGATTCTACTAATAAAGCAGATGTGAAAAATGATGTAATGTTTCTGGACATTGATAAAAATGGGTCTAAATATTACAGCCGAGAAAAATTTGTTTCAGATTCTGCAACAAAAGCAGATATTGCAAAGCAGATGAAAGGAGGATTCGGAGGCAGTATTAATATCAAAAGAAATATAAAACCAGGAACAATTTCTTCAACGGTTACAAAAAAGTATCCGGATTACAGTGTTTCATTCTCAGAAAACATTGGGAATACCAGCTATAAAATGCCGGAAGATCAAAAACCTGAATGGAAAATACTTCCTGAAAAGCAGAAAATCGGAGAGTATAATACGCAAAAAGCAACCACCAATTATGGAGGGAGAAGTTGGGTAGCATGGTTTTCTACAGATATTCCTTTTCAGGATGGTCCTTATAAATTCTATGGATTGCCGGGACTTATTGTTAAAATTGAGGATACCACAGGCTCACATATAATGACCCTGATCGGGAATAAGAAAACAGAAGCTGCATCGCAGGAAGATATTCAAATACCCGGCCTCACTACAATAGGTTTGGGGGGTAAAGAAATAGAGATCAGCAAAAAGCAGTTTAAAAAAACGTGGAAAGATTATCTTGTTGATCCTACAAAAGATATGAAGCAAACCATGAGTACTCTTCCGGCAGGAGCTGTTGTAAATATGAAAAATCAGGATGGTAAAAGCATTGATATGAATGAAATGTACAGGAATATTGAAAAAAGAGCAAAAGAAGATCAATTAAAAAATAACAATAAAATAGAACCGGATTTGTTCAAGTAAAATTATATATTTTCTAATATCTGCAGGATGGCATTTTGTCATCCTGTTTTTATTTTAACAAAAGACATTAAGAAAAAGGGTGATAAATATCAATTCATCATGTTATGATATATTTAGTATTTTCAATGAACAATAAGTAATAGCAACCAACGTTATATCTCATGACAGAAAAGGAAAAATGTGCAGCCGGGCTTTTATATAATGCCAATTATGATAAAGAACTGATTCAGGAACGTATTGCCTGCAAAGATCTGTGTCAGGAATATAATGGTCTGAAAAACTCAGATACAGAAAACAGATACAGACTGCTCAGAAAGATTATTGGTAGTATAAAAGAAAATATCTGTATAGAACCCAATTTCTGGTGCGACTATGGATATAATATAAAAGTAGGGGAGAACTTCTATGCCAATCATAACCTTGTTATTCTGGACTGTGCTAAAGTAAAGTTTGGTGATAACGTGTTTATCGGGCCCAACTGCAGTTTTTATACAGCAGGCCATCCGCTTGATGTACAGCAAAGGAATGAAGGGCTAGAATATGCACATCCGATCAAAGTTGGTGATAATGTATGGTTGGGAGGAAATGTGGTTGTACTTCCGGGTGTTTCTATCGGAAATAATTCGGTGATTGGAGCGGGAAGTGTTGTCACAAAAGATATTCCGGATAATGCAGTAGCTGTGGGGAATCCGTGTAAGGTTGTTAAATTTATAACAGAAAAAACTAAAAAATATAGTAAACTAACCATGAAAAAAATGATCATTCTCTTCAGCCTTATATTGGCTGTAATGACTAATGCACAGAATCAAAGATTTATCTACGAGTACAAATTTATCACAGACTCTACAGCGAGAGATAAAGAGCTAAGTGAAACTATGTACCTTGAAGTAGCTTCCAAGGGATCCAAATTTTACAGTAAAGATTATTTTCAGTCCGACTCCACGATGAGAGCTATCACTGAAAAAGATACTCAAAGCTTAAACATTAACCTCGGAAACTTTAAGTTTAAAGGCAAAATACGCTACAACATTGAAAAAATGTATCCTGACTATTCTACCAACTTCTTTACTACTCTGGGTTCTGATGAATACCAGGTAGAGGAAAAGAGAAAGCAGAACTGGAAGATTCTTCCTGAAAAAGAAAAAATAGGAGAATTTAATACACAGAAAGCTGTTTGTGATTTTGCTGGTAGAAAATGGACGGCATGGTTCACTACTGATCTTCCCATTCAGGATGGGCCCTACAAATTTTATGGACTTCCGGGATTAATTGTAAAAGTGGAAGATAATACCCATTCTCATTCATTCGAATTAAAAGGCAGCCAGAAACTTCCGGCTGGATATGAATGGAAAAGTACCAAAGATAAAGAACGTTATCATACTCTTATCACACTTAACGAAGCCAAATTTAAAAAAGCTTTTAATGATTACCGCCAGGATCCTATGAAGAGTCAAAAACAAATGCTGGCACAGGGCACCATCATTGAGATGAGAGACAGTACAGGAAAAATACTGGACCCGGTACAGGCAAGCAGAGATCAGGAAGCGATGGCCAAAGCCAATATTAAAAAACAGAATAATATTCTTGAACTGGATCTGCTGAAATAAACTTAAAACATTATAAAAAAAAATCCCGGAACAACATTCCGGGATTTTTTATATCTGAATAAGGATCAGTGATTATGCTAATTTCTGAGAATCTGCAATAAACTGAGCCAATCCGCTGTCTGTTAACGGGTGCTTCAATAAGCTCAAGATCGGAGGAAGTGGAGACGTGATAACATCTGCTCCGATTTTAGCACAGTCGATAATGTGCATTGAGTGACGGATAGAAGCTGCTAAGATTTCAGTTTCGAACATATAGTTATCGAAAATTAATCTGATCTCCTGGATAAGGTTAAGACCGTCTGTAGAAATATCATCTAATCTTCCTAGAAATGGAGAAACATAAGTTGCTCCTGCTTTTGCTGCCAAAAGAGCCTGTCCCGGAGAGAAGATCAAAGTACAGTTTGTTTTGATTCCTTTATCAGAAAAATATTTTAAAGCTTTGATTCCGTCTTTGATCATCGGAATTTTAACAACGATATTTGGGTGAATAGCAGCCAATTCGTCTCCTTCTTTAATCATTTCTTCATACGTTGTAGAAAGAACTTCTGCAGAAATATCTCCGTCTACAAGTTCGCAGATCGTTTTATAATGGTTTTTGATCGCTTCAGCTCCCTGAATTCCTTCTTTTGCCATTAATGAAGGATTGGTAGTTACACCATCTAAGATCCCAAGATCTTTTGCTTCTTTGATTTGTTCTAAATTAGCTGTGTCAATAAAAAATTTCATTTTGATAAATAGATTTATTGATACAAAGATAGGGAATTAATTGGGTTCTGAGGTATGAATTTTGAGTTACGAGGGATGGGATTTAGAGTAAATGAGTTTGAGTGTAGGAGGGTTTTAGAGTAGGAAGGCTATAGAGGAAAAAAAATATGTTGATGTTAAACCAAATAGTTAATTTTGTTTCTAGCCTAACTAAATCTGCCATCCATGAAAAACAACAGCTTCACCGCCACATTGGAAATTATAGGAATCAATCCTTTTGTTTTTATTCCTGAAGAAATTCTGGAAGAAATTTTTAATGAATCAGGGAGAAATAAAAGCCCCATTGCTGTAAAAGGAACTGTGAACGGGAAAGAGTTTAAACAAAACCTGATGAAATATCTGGGAGAATGGAGGCTGTATGTGAACCTGATAATGCTGAAAAATTCTCCGAAAAGAATAGGAGAAGTTATTGAAGTTATTCTGGAATATGATGATTCTGACAGAAGTATTTCTATCCATCCTCAATTAGAAAAAGCAATTAAAGAAAGTACTGTGGCAACAGCAAATTTTGAAAACCTGATTCCTTCAAGAAGACATGAGCTGATCCGGTATATCAATAATTTAAAGACCGAAGTCAGTATTCAGAGAAACATTGATAAAATTATCAGACATCTGCATGGTGAAACAGATTTTTTCGGAAAAAAGATTGAGTAGCGTAAACCAGGAATCAAGAGATCAAATTATAAAGAATGAATAAACAAGTGATAAATTAAACATGTTTATCATTTATAATTAAAAACAAAAAGACCGGAAAAATTTTCCGGTCTTTTTTATTTACTAAGAATTTAATGTTTTGCTAAGCTTTACAGCATCCTCATTGGTTGGGTCATACTGTATGGATTTTGCAATGTGTTCTTTTGCTTTATTAGGATCAGTTTGCTGTTCTGTAAAGGCAAGATAGAAATAAGCGTATGCCAGATTCTTCTTATTTTGCTCTACTTCTTCAGGTTTTACTGTTGCAATATACTTTTCGTAAGCAATTTTTGCATTGGCATCATCTTTTGCAGACTGATAGGCATAGGCCTGGCTGTAATAAGATGGAGCCCAGTCTGGTAATAAAACAGATATTTTCTTCCAGGTATCAATGGCATTGGGCCAGTCTGAAGCTTCCTGATAAGCATTCGCCAGTTTTGCTAATGATTCTGCATCTTTTGGATTGGCTGCAATCTGTTTTTTAAGACCCTCAATAGTTGGATTAGTGGTTTGACTCGTTGATGCCGAAGTTTCCGGCTGAGTCGTTTGTGCGTTTACAAGACTTACACTTCCTGCTAGTATTAATCCTAAAAATAGGCTTCTACTATTAATTTTACTCATTTTCATAATCTTATATTTTAAATTCGAAATCTAAAATTCAATAATAATTCCACAAAATCTAAAATTTTAGAGGCTTTAAGTTTTTTTAGAAAATATTAACGGGATTCGTGTTTTTTTTAGTTTAATTTTTGATTCGTTCATCTTTGAAGCTATCTTTGTAATTCATTTTTTTATTAATACCTATAATTTCACCATATGAACATTATATTAGCTTCAACATCCACACTTTTTGGTGGAGAATATCTGGAATACTTAAGAGAAGAATTAATCCAACTCTATAAAGGAATTGACGAAATTGTGTTTATCCCTTTCGCAAGACCAGGCGGAATTTCCCATGATGATTATACGACTAAAGCACGTTCTTTCTTTGAAACCATCAATATAAAAGTAAAAGGGCTTCATGAATTTGAAGATAAAAAAGAAGCCATTCATCAGGCAAAAGGGTTCTTTACCGGAGGAGGAAATACTTTTTTATTGGTTAAAACTTTACATGAAGAAGGGCTGATGTCTGCTCTGAAAGAAAATGTATCTGAAGGAAAAGCTTATCTTGGATGTAGTGCAGGAAGTAATATCGGAGGTCAGAATATGAAAACTACGAATGATATGCCGATTGTATATCCGCCAAGTTTCGATTGTATGGGATTGGTTCCTTTTAATCTCAATCCCCATTACCTTGACCCTAATCCGGATTTGAAACATAATGGAGAAACCAGAGAAACCCGTATTCAGGAATTCCTTACTCAAAATGATATCAAAGTAGTTGGTCTTAGAGAAGGAAACTGGATTAGGAGAACGGGAGAATCAATAACAGTGGAAGGAAGTGAACTGACAAGAATTTTTGAAAAAGGGAAAGAGCCTTACGAAATAGAATCAGGAAGCAGCCTTTAATGAACAAAGAAGAAATAAACCTTTTTATAGAGCGTAATCTGACTAATTTTTCAGTGAACAGTACCGGATGGAGTGATCTTATCCGGAAATTGCTGTATGAATTTGCTGCAGCGGGCTGGAACATGGAACATCGTGTCTTTGGAAAGGAAAAGTTTGGAGAATTGAGATGCTACACCTATTCTGAAGATGAAACACTTAATGCCCAACTAAAAAAAATCAAAGAAAAATATTCAGAGTTGTCTGTCAAGACGTGTGAGATCTGTGGAGAAGAAGGTAAATTAAGAACAATTGGTTCATGGCAGACAACATTGTGTCTGAATCACTTTCTGGAGCAGCAACCTGTTATTGAAATTGATGACAAACAGAATATCAAAAGAAGCAATGAGACTGTTCTGAATATTAAAAATATTGTTAAAGCTGAGGTAGAATATGACCTTCAAAGGCTATGGCTTTTTATAAATAAAACGGAGTCGGTGTATTTTTCATGGCAGGAACCGAATTATTATCTGCTTCTGAAAACAATTCCTCTTTCCCTTTTTTCGGAAGAAAACCAGCATGAGATTTCGGTATTGTTTCAAAACTTACAGGATTGTGAAGTATGTGGTCATAAAGCAGTTTACCAAAAAAACTGTTTACGCTGTCATCATGAACCCTGGAATGATTCCGGATATTTTATTCAGGACTACGGAGAAAAATCAAATTATATCAAAGAATGCCAGATGGATATTTTCATAGATGAAGATGATTATGAGAAATATTTCAAACATGATCGTTCATTTGAAAAATCTCCTGACCATCAGATTCTTTTCACTTCCGATGACCTCATTGAGTATAAAAAGCTTTTATTTTAACTATATTTGATTAGAATTAAATGTAGGCAAAAGATTCAGCTACAGGTAACATTACTATTGTTGTGAACTGTATTTGAAACTATTTGCTTAGATCAAAACAACAATTCAATGAAAAAAACACTTGCTGTTCTCACACTTTCTGTACAAATTGTTACTGCTCAGAATATAACCCAAAAATTAGATAAAGTAACAAAGGATCTTATGGATTCTTCTGGAGCAGTTTCTTCCAGTTTATCATTTTATGTTTCAGATGAAAACGGCAGTTTTATATACGAATATCAGGGAAACAGAGGACTTTCTACAGCTTCTACACAGAAGATCTTTACGGCAGGTGCTGCATTGGAAGCTTTAGGGAAAAATTATACTTTCACTACTACTTCAAGCTATTCCGGAAATATCTCCGGAGGAACGCTGAACGGAAATCTTTTCATCAGCTCCAAAGGTGATCCTACATTAGGAAGCTGGAGGTATGATGGGTATAAACCTGAAAATTTTAAAAAGAAGCTGATTGAGGCAATTAAAAACTCAGGAATAACAAAAATCTCAGGAGATCTGGTGATTGATGATTCTTATTTTGATCATCAGACGATTCCGGGAGGGTGGCCTTGGGATGATCTTGGTAATTACTACGGAGCTGGAGTCTGGGGAATCAACTGGAGAGAAAACCAGTTTGATATCAATATTAACGGAACTGATTTTAAAGGGTTTTCTTATCCGCTGGAAGGCGTAAAGTGGCTCAATGATCTTAAAGCAGGAGGAAACTCGGATCAAAGTCTGATTTTTACCGCTCCTCATTCTGATGTTGCTTTGATTAATGGAATGCTTCCGGCAGGAAAAACCGTTACCGTTTCCGGTTCTACTCCTAATCCTCCATTACAATTAGCCACAGAAGTAAAACAATGGTTAAAAGAAGCCGGAATTGAACTTTCAGGAAAAGCAATAACAAATTCTCAACTTGAAATAGAAGGAAAACAGGTTTTAGTCGCTCCGGAAAATAATATTCTCCTTACTTATCAGTCTCCGACTTTAGATAAAATTGTCTACTGGTTTTTAAGAAAAAGTATCAATCTTTACGGAGAAACCCTGATTAAAACATTAGGAAAAGAGAAAAAAGGAAATTCAAGTTTCAAAAGCGGTGTTTCTTATCTGAAAGAATTCTGGAAATCAAAGGGAATTAATCCTAATATGATCAATTTTGCTGATGGGAGCGGACTTTCTCCACAAAATTATGTGGCTGCAAAAGCAGAAGTACAGGCACTTTTATATGCTAAAAAACAATCATGGTTTGAGGCTTATTACGACGGATTCCCGGTTCAGGATAATGGAATGAAGATGAAAAGCGGGACGATGAGAGATACCAAATCTTTCGCTGGATATCACACTGCAAAAGATGGAAAAAAATATGTATTTTCGATTATCATAAACAATTATCAGGGAAGTGGAAATACAGAGCTGCAGAAAATCCTGAATGTTTTAAAATAAAATACTTTGAGAAAATCCATACTCACCAGACTGAATAACTGGATCATTTTTGTGGTGATGACTACTTTGGTGATTGCTATTGTAGTAGCTTCAACATCGCTTATTAATTTTCTCAGAAAAGAGGAGATCAAAAGGATCAGTCTTCTTTCCAAAGCAATAAGAATACAACAGGAAGTGAAAACTCCAGACACAGACGTTCTGGATTTGTTGCCAGATATCCTGAATATCAATAATACTATTCCGTTCATCGTAACAGATAAGTATAAAAATCCAATCCTTGATCTCGGATACTACAGAAATATTCCTGAAAGTACAATTAAGGATCCTGAGAAATTGCAGGATTTGATCCGGAATATGGAGAAAAACTATGATCCTATTGAGATTAAGGTACCAGATGGCAATAATCAGTTTGTATACTATGACAATTCGCGTCTGCTTAATAATCTTAGGTATTCACCCTATATTTTAGGGCTGTTTATTTTACTGTATTTTGGTTTTTCTTTCTGGTTTTTCAGAACGATAAAGAAAACAGATGAAGGTTATCTTTGGGCTGGGTTGGCTAAGGAAACAGCGCATCAGATTGGAACTCCTTTGTCTTCTATGATTGGCTGGATAGAGATTATGAAGCTGGATAATCCGGATTCAGATGGCGTACATGAGATTGAAAAAGATATTGAAAGACTCAGAACGATCTCAGAACGATTCTCAAAAATTGGTTCTATTCCTGAGCTGAATGACCGAAATTTTAATAAAACCATTCAGGAGAATTATGACTATTTGAAAACAAGAATTTCAAGGAAAATCAATTTTACACTTAATCTTCCAACATATACCGTTTTGGTTCCTCATAACAAAATTCTGATGAGCTGGGTGATTGAAAATCTTGTAAAAAATGCTGTGGATGCAATGAAAGGAGAAGGAGCTATCACCATGTCTGTTTTTGAAAGAAATAAAAATATTCTCATTGAAGTAAAGGACAACGGAAGCGGGATGACAAAACAACAGGCCCGAAATGCTTTTAATCCAGGGTATTCTACCAAAAAAAGAGGCTGGGGATTGGGGTTGTCATTAGCAAGAAGGGTAATTCATGAATACCACAACGGAGATATCAAAATTTCTCAGACTGAAGTAGGAAAGGGAAGTACTTTCAGGATAACAATCAGAAAGGAAGAAACTCTTTAACTGCAAATTTCTTTTACAAATAAGAAACCTAACAGGTTTTCAAAACCTGTTAGGTTTGAATATTCAAGAATAAAGCTATCGAGTAAGAAAATAAAAAGTGAGGAAATTTTCCCCGCTTTTGTTTTTATTTTTTACCAGTAAGCCACTGTGTCTGTAGTTTCAGTTCTTCCGGAGTTGGATTCGCCTTAAATGAAGGAGTTTCCATAGTCATTTTATCCAGAATAGCCTTTCCTTTCAATGTCATTTTCTCTTTCTTCCCGGCATTATCTCTTAAAATAGTTACCGTTACTTCCTGGCCTTCTTTAATGGTTCTGGTATAACCAATAAAATCCTGTACTTTTTTGATGTCTACTGTTCTTCCGTCTAAAGCAAGTACCTGGTCTGTAATTTTGAATCCGATACTTTTTGCAAATGGAGATAATGCAGAATGGTCATCAAAAGCAAAAGCATTAGTCTTCTCATCAAAACCAGTCTGGTTCGGGTCTTTGATAAACCAGAAAAGAGGTTGGCTTTCCTGCTTTTTAATATCCACACCTACCATGCTCAGATATTGTGCATAAGGGGTTGGCTGGTTTCCTGCAATATATTTGTTATAGAAATCTTTTACCTGAGGATATCCCGTAACTGTTACCAGTTCGTCAATCAGTTTATCATCTTTGAAAGGTTTGTTTTCACCAAATCTCTGAGACAGTTTTCTGATCATATCACGATATCCCATTTCTCCGTTGGACAATTTTCTAAGCTCGATGTCTAAACACATGGCTAAAAGCGCTCCTTTCTCATATACGTTTCTGTACTGATCTTTGTAAGGCTCTACCAATACATTTTTACTCATTACCGTAAATGGCATTGTATCATCATAACTCTTGGAGTTGGCAATTTTTTCACCGATTCTTTCAAGGAACTGATCTTTATTAATCAAACCTTCCTGAATCTGGAATAAGTTGGCAAAATATTCTGTTCCGCCTTCGTACATCCATAGGTGCTGAGACATTTTAGGATCTGCATAATCGAAATAGTGAATTTCTTCAGAATGCGTCTTCAGAGGATTTACAGTATGGAAAAATTCGTGAGAAACTACATCTGTAATAGTATTGTCAATAGCATCTTTTGGCATTGCTTCCGGAAGAACAACACTTGTAGATTCGTGGTGTTCCAATGCTCCGAAACCTTTTACTTTAGGTCCGTCACCACCGGAAAGATAAAGCATGATGGCATACTTTTTATTCGTGTTCATATCTCCCAGGAATTTCTTCTGGGCAACAACCATTTTTTCAAGATTGTCTTTGAAATCTGCTGCTTTATATTTTCCTGTTGGAGAATATACACCCAATACAAGATCCATTCCTCCTGCGTTGAAGGTAATATAATCAGGTTTTGTATACATTAATGGAGAATCTGTCACCTTAGCATAATTGGCAAGAGTATAGGTATCTGTAGATTCAGATTTATCCTGATCCACCAACGCTGTGGTTCCGTAGAAATCAGTTGGTTTCTGAACGACAAGCTGATAAGGAACATCCTGCATATTCTCAATATATCCTATGAATCCGTGGGTATTGATCATGTATACTTTTCCTTCTTCAATATCCGTTCCTGAAGGAGAAAATACTGCTTTATGCTTTGATGTATCCAATTCATCATCAAAACTGTCATTCACAAGATATGAGATTTTGGAAAGTGCCTGAGCATTTTTCAAGGAGTAAGTATTGTCATTTACTTTAGTATAAGTAAGTTCTTTTCCTTTATTGTCGTAAAATTTGATTCCTTCGATGAATCTTCCATAGTCGTCTACAGAATAAGTACCTGGAACCGTTTTTGGGAAATGAAATTTAATGTCTCCGGATTTCATTTTCGGAAATTCCATGGTAACGGCTACTTTATCATCTTTTACATTGACAAGGTCAATAGTAGTTTTTATAGACTGAGCATTTGCTAAAAAAGCAGCAAAAATACCAAGGCTAAGTACTGTTTTTCTCATTAGGCTTAAATTAATAGTTAAATAGTTGCTTTTTTTCTGAGTTTGTTACGAAGAAAGTATTAAACTTTTCTTAAAATTTTAATAGCAAAAAGCAAAAAGGCAAATCTGCTGATGTGCGGATTTGCCTTTTTCTTTATTTAGTTTCCTTATAATTGATATAATAGTTCGGGCTTAGCTCAACCGAAGTGCTCTTTTTAAGCTTTACAGTCTGCCATTCTTCCGTTGGATTTATGGTTTGATCACCATTGATGATGATAGGTAATTTCAGGTTTTTTACCACATCCGTATAACGGAACTTTAAAGTATCCCCATTTTGAGCATACTCAAGGGTTGGTATTTTTATGGATCTCAGATACTGATCAAAAACCGTTGAAAAATCGATTCCTGATTTTGAAGAAATATAATCTTCTATCTGTTGAGTGGTAACAGTCTGATGATAAAAGTCTTTATTCAAACCTCTTAAAATCTGTCTGAATTTTTCATCATTATTGATAACTTGCCTTATCGTGTGAAGCATGTTGGCTCCTTTCGGATACATATCTCCGCTGCCTTCATTTCTTACACCATACTGGCCAATAATAGGAATGTCATTGTCTATCAAATTCCTGATCCCCTGAACATAAATTTCAGAAGATTTTTTGTCCATATATTTTTCCGTGAAAAGAGTCTCGGAATAATTGGTGAAACTTTCATGGATCCACATATCAGCCTGATCTTTTGCGGTAATATTGTTAGCAAACCATTCATGTCCGCTTTCATGAATAATAATGAAATCCCAGTTTAGCCCAACTCCCGTCCCAGAAAGATCTCTGCCGAGATAGCCGTTCTGATATTTATTCCCATAGGCTACATTACTTTGATGTTCCATACCAAGATGAGGTGATTCTACAAGCTTGTATGAATCTTCATAAAACGGGTACGGACCAAACCAGTATTCAAAAGCTGATAACATAGGTTTTACCTGCTCAAACTGTTTCTTTGCCTTGTCCAGATTATAGTCAATTACCCAGTAATCCAGGTCCAGTTTTCCTTTTTCACCCTCAAATGTATCTTTAAAATTTACATATTTCCCTATGCTCGGGATAATGGAGTAGGCGTTGATAGGATTTTTGACCTCCCAGGTATAAGTAGTTTTACTGCCGGTTGTTTTTTTATCAGTGAGTCTGCCATTACCCACACCTACCAGATCATTGGGAGTGACAATTTTCATAATGATCCCGTTATCAGGTTCATCGCTCCAGATATCTTTGGTAGGAAGCCATATGGAAGCTCCTATTCCCTCATCAGCAGCAGTCATCCATGGATTCCCTTTTTCATCTTTAGTGAAAACCCATCCGCCATCCCACGGTGCTTTTTTAGCTATGGTAGGCTTTCCGGAATAGGTAACGTTAATTGTATATTTTTCACCTTTTTTGAATTTTTTATTTGTTGTAATGAAAATAAAGTCTCCATCCTGCTTATAATTGGCAATAGGAAAGTTTCCTTCCAGCTTATCCGCTTTCATTGGTTGTTGAAGGTCAATCTGGAAAACAGGATTGGTAATATCTTTGATGATCTCAAAACTGATTTTATTATTTCCTTTAATGCTTTTCTGCTCAAAATCGGGCTCTACAGAAAGATCATATTTTTTGACATCCCAAAAATTTCTGAATTCGGTATTGGAACCCTTTAATGTATCCTGTTTGGTGAAAACCTTACCCTTCTCAAAGAACTGTCCGAAAACCAGCCCTGATGCAAATAAGAGTGTATATGATAATTTTTTCATTTAAACTTATATTAAATCTTTTCAAAAGTATAAAATTAAATTAATAGCCCCATGCCGGAAATCAAATTAAATACAGATTTTAAGAAGACATAAAAAAAGCCCGGTCATTGCCGGGCTGTAAAAACTGATTAGATTTTATTTTTTGATGAATTTCAGATTTGAAGTCGTTCCTTTATCTTCAATTGAAATAATATAAGCTCCTGTACTTAGGTTGGATACAGAGATTTTATTATCATTAATCTGGCCATTCATTACTTTTTGACCCGCCATATTGGTAATGATATACTGAGCTTTAGATGAAATCTGAGTTACATTCAATACATCACTTGCCGGGTTAGGGTAGATCTGAATTGAGTTCTTATCTTTCACAGTCTCACTGGTAGAAAGCTGTTGCTGAATCAGTACCGGATAATCCTCAACTTCACCATATTGCTGGTTGCTGCATCCGCTGTTTGGCTGGCTTTCATAGCCTAATACAACTCTCATAATTACGTTTCCTCCGGTATAAGCATCTGCCGGTACGGAGAATGTTCCGGAAACAGGTGATATGGTACTAGCTGCGCTGGTGTAGATGACTTCAGAAGAAGAGAATACTCCGTCTTTGTTAAAGTCTATCCATGCTGTTACTCCGTCATTATACTGAGCACCTGTCCATCCTTTGGTTATACTTACATTATTCCCAGTAGATCCGGACATAAGCGTAATTAGTTTTGAAGGATCTGTAGTATAGTCTGTGTAAGGAGTATTACTGCTGCTGTTTGAAACAGGGCTCATTCCGGCACCAGTTACTGTAACATTGGAAATATACTCATCAGCAGCATTTGTTCCGGTTATTGAACATTTAGCAAATGGAGATGTTGTGAAATTCGTTGATGCTGAATAAGAACCAACCGAAGCACTACAAACATTAGCTACCTGTACTTCATATTGAGTAGCTTCAGTAAGCCCTGAAATGTTGTAAGCATTTGTTGAAACAGGTACTGTAGTCCATGTTGCTGTTCCTACTTTTCTATACATTACAGAGTATGTTGCTCCTACTAATGCGGTCCAGTTTACTGATGCTGAAGTTCTTGTAATACCGGTTACAGTAATTCCTGTTGGAGCAGATGTTGTACAAGCACTCGCAGATGCGGATACGGTAGCATTTCCAACAGCGTAGAATACATTATCAATGGCGCTTACTCTTATTTTTACACTCGAACCTGTTGCCAAAGAAGAAAAAGAAAACGGCTCAGATCCGTCATTAGCTGTAGACGGACTAATAACGGTCCATGTAGTTCCGTTGTCTGTAGTATAATCTATTTTAACATTTTGTACATTATACGGAGCATTATTGGTGTTTACCACATCCCAAGTCACGGCTCCAGCTGTATTATTATAAACGGTAGTTGAAGTTACTTTGAAAGGTCCTTCATTTCCTATATCCACTTTCATCAGACTGCTCTGAGTTTGCTGTTGTGCAGCATCCGGATTGTTATCTCTTACCGTTACCTTGAAATTCATTGTTCTCGGGATATTGGATACAGTCTCCCAATCTACTGCACTGGTAAGAGCACCGTTAAGAACATTGGTGAATTTAGGGAAATAGCGGGTAGGCGAGGTTGTAGGCATTAGAGATCTGAAATTCGCTCCATTATTTCTGGTTGCACTTACTGGCCCAAAAGCAGATGTAGCCAGATCATATTGTTCCCAGGTATAAGTCATAGGATCATTTTGTGTATCTGTTGCAGAAGCTGTTAACACAAAAGCTGTTCCTTTAGGAATCATTTTATTAGCCATTGGCTGAATAGAAGGAGGTGTATTGGCTACATTCGTAATAATTCCACAGTCCTGAGCATTAACATAGGTACCTACTTCTTCAATGTTTTTGGTATGAAAATAAGCATCAGAATGCATCTGAACATTATAGTTGGTAATACCAGCATATCCCATAATTGAAGATCCGGATCCCGGCTCCATATGGGCACCGTGCAATGCAATAGACATGGTATGTGCTGCACCGAACTGGTGGCCGATTTCATGAGCTACAAAATCGATGTCATAATTATCTCCAAAAGGCTGATCCGGAGTAGAAGGAGAAGTAATTCCCGCTCCTTTAGAGGTTGCATCATTGTTACTTGCAGGGTTTCTGCAGACATTTCCTACATCTCCGGCACTTCCTCCGCCACCTCTATGGCCAAAGAAATGTCCTATATCATATGCAGCGTTACCTACACCGGCAGTATTGGTAAGTGTTTGCTGAAGCTGCAGGTTCCATGCACCGGGAGCACTATAGGTTCCGTTTGAATTGGTGATTACATTTGAATAAGGATCAGTAGCGGGATCTGCAAATATAAGTTGGGGAAGATCCTGTACAATCATATGGATTCCGAAATCTTTTTCAAAAACACCATTTACACGGTTCATTGTAGCGTTAATACGGGCTGCTGCTGCTGGAACACTTCCGGCAAGTTGCGTATATTCACCGTTTACAGAGATTGCAATTCTGTAGGTTCTGTATTTTTGTTCATTACTTTTATTAGCGCTCCCTAACCCCTTTAAAACATTTTTTGTTTTAAGCAGTTTATTCATTTCTTTCTTTACCTTCTCAGGTTCAGAGGTTCTACATTCGAAAGGATCTTCATGAGATTTATTAGATTTGAAAAAGACTCCATATACATCTTTTTCTTTATTGATCGGTTCTATGAATTCGTATTTTCCTGTATCAGTATTAAATGTCATAGACTGAAAATCGTTTGGTGCTGTACTGAATCGGATTTGTTTATGCGGATTATCCAGCCCGATACCTGAGTATGCTCCCAATTCATATCTGTCCGCCATAGATTTTTCTACTACCGGCGAACTGTACACTGAAAACCTTTCAATTCTTCCATCTGCTGTAGGAAGGGAAACAATTACAGCACTTCCTCCTTTTCCTGCTTCAGGAGCATTCTTTAGTTGATCTCTTAATGCAGAAAGATCAAATTTGTAGGCATATTCTACTTTTACTTCTTTTCTTACTGGCGTAACTTTTTCCGAGACAGGTTCCCAGCGTTGTGCCTGCAAACCACTTAGACTTAGAGCCAATGCACAGACGAAAATAATTTTCTTTTTCATATTTTTTTATTGATTGTTATTAAAGTTTTTAAAGATAGTTTATTTTTTTAAATCTTTAGCTGGTGATACATTGTTAATTGCTCCCAACTTTATAATTTTAGTTGAATTTTATCGTTGTTTTTAATTATATTAAGAATAGATATAATTAAGGTTGATTTTTTAAATAAAAAAACGCTACCATTCAATCAAATGGTAGCGTTTAAGCTTTTATTAGTAAAAAATACTGTTTATTTCTGTACTACAGGAAGATTTCCGTTGCTCTTCTGTACTTTTTTATAGGTGAATGTACACATCATAATACTGAATTCATATAAGATAAGCAGCGGGAATGCAGCCATCAGCATACTTAAAACATCTGCCGGAGTAATGATTGCAGCCACTACCATAATCAGAACAATAGCATGACGACGGTAGGTCTTCATAAATGTAGGCGTCAGAATTCCGATGCTGGTAAGGAAGTAGATCAAAATCGGGAAAAGGAAAATAACACCCATACCCAAAACCACCTGTAAAAATAAAGTGGTATAATCACTTAAATCATAAAGCGGAACGATAATGTCTGAGATTTTAAAAATGACCCCGAAATTAACGGCAAACGGAAGAATCAGGAAATAACCACATAATACTCCGGTCATAAAAAGAATCCATACCGCATTAATAATATAAATAGAATTTTTTCTTTCTCTCGGATGTAAAGCAGGACCAATAAAACGCCACAGTTCCCAGACAATATAAGGAAATGCAGCTACCATTCCTCCAAAAACAGAAACAGCCATCATTACGTTGAACTGCTGATACAATCTTTGTACACGAACAGGGAAGTCCTTTGGAAGATGAATACTGTCTTCTCCTAAAATCATTCTTGAAAAATGATTAACAACTCTGAAAGTCGGGAAATCATTTCTGGTGGGTCCAAAAAAGATATGGTCCATAATCCAGTTGATATTAAAACCCACCACAAAAGCCGCAATTATGATAGCAATAATCGAACGGATCAGATGCCCTCTTAATTCTCCTATATGTCCAAGGAAGGACATGTCTTTACCATCACTCACAGAATACAATTTTTAAAGCGCAAATTTATAAAATATTTAATTAAATGACCGATGTTGGATTCTAAAATTATCGTGGTACATATAAAGCAAAATCAAAATCCCTTTCTTTAATATTCATTTCTGTTAAAAGGTCTTCTGCAGCTGCGTTGATTTTTTTCCACCTTTCATCATGGCTAAGATCTATTGATTCGAAAACCCATTCTTCTTCTGTGACTTCATCAGTAACCTTTTTAAAATCTGATATTTTCTGTCTCAGTGATTCGTTGATGAACTTATTTCTGAATAACGATTCTATTTCTTCGCTGTATGAGAATATATGTAAATCATCTCCGATATCTGTCAGAGACAGGCAGTCTGCAACAGAATTGAATTTTTTATCATCATAAGTACAGAAGATCAGACATCGGACAACGAGGTCAAAATAGTCCTGACTTTTTTGATCATAGTATAAATTTCTATCATGAGTAGGATATTCAGGGCTATGATCAGGTTCCAACGGAAGATGATGTACTTTATTTCTTTGTGAATCCTGATAGTCAAGATATTTTTTCAAAAATATAGGGAATAGAATCAGTAAATAAAGAATAATCATCATGATACCTTAAAAATATTTAATTAAAATGCTGATCTGGAGGTACAATGCCTGAAATCCTTTATTTGAATTCTAGTTAATTCCTTCGTCTAACAGTTTATGCAGGTCTATAATCCCAAAATATTTTCCGTTTTCCGTTACTACAAGCTGGCCGATATTATTTTCTTTCAGAACTTTCATGGCTTCTTTCGCCAGAGCTTCCTTTTCAATTGTTCTCGGACGGGCAGACATAATATCTTTAGCCGATACCTTACTTATATCTTCTCCCTTCATCAGCATTCTTCTCAAATCACCATCTGTGATCACTCCAATAATCTGATCTTCTTTGGTTACGACAGTGATTCCATGGCTTGAAGCACTGATGGAAATGATGACGTCTCTTATGGAAGAGTCTTCTGTAACCTGAGGTTTTTGGGAAGAAAGAAACTGTTCTACTTTAGAAGTAAGATTCTTTCCTAGGCTTCCTCCAGGGTGGAATTTGGCAAAATCATTAGCTTTAAAATCATTCAGTTCCATTAAAGCAACAGCTAAAGCATCTCCCAAAGCCATTTGTATAGTTGTAGAACTTGTAGGAGCCAGTTTATTAGGGCAGGCTTCAACGTCCACATGAGTATCTAAAATAACCTCAGAAAACTCAGCGAGTTTACTCGTCTTATTTCCTGTCATTCCGATAAGAGCAGAAGAATAATCCTTTAAATAAGGAACCAGATTGGCAATTTCTGGAGAATTTCCGGAGTTGGAGATACATAAAACAACATCCTGTTTCTGAATGACTCCAAGATCACCATGAATAGCTTCTGAAGCATGTAAAAACTGAGAAGGCGTACCTGTAGAATTCAGCGTAGCAACAATTTTGTTACCCACATGGGCAGATTTCCCTATTCCTACTACAATGAGCTTTCCTTTTGCCGAGTGAATGATCTCTACAGCCTGTGCAAATTGGTCATCAATTCTGTTTTTTAATTTTTCTAGTTCAGAAATTTCTATTTCTAAAGTGCTTTTTGCAATTGATATAATGTTGGTTCTATCCATTTTACGATGATAAGGTATACAAAAAAGTTTATAAAAAACGTTATATTTTAAAAAGAATATTTAATATAAATTTTATTTTTTATAAATTCGTTCGCTTTTATTTTAAGCAGAATTTTTATAACTTTGGGTGAGATGCAAATTTAGCAATAGAAAATTAGATGAGCGCAAAAAAAGCCAATTTATCAGGCGAATTGAAAAAGTATTTTGGGTTTTCTACATTTAAGGGCCAGCAGGAACAAATTATAGACAACCTATTGAATGGGAAGGATATATTTGTTTTAATGCCTACAGGTGGCGGAAAATCATTATGTTATCAGCTTCCGGCACTTATTTCGGAAGGAACAGCAATAGTAGTTTCGCCCTTAATAGCGTTAATGAAAAATCAGGTAGATGCGGTGAACGGTCTTTCATCAGATGATGGAGTAGCACACGTCCTGAATTCATCATTAAACAAAACGCAGACCAAGCAGGTTTTTGACGATATCAAAAGCGGCAAAACCAAACTTCTGTATGTAGCTCCTGAATCATTAATTAAAGATGATTACCTGGATTTTTTGAAAGAGGTGAAAATTTCTTTCTTTGCTATCGACGAGGCTCACTGTATTTCAGAGTGGGGACATGATTTCAGACCGGAATACAGGAATCTGAAACAGATTATTGACAAAATCGCCAATGTACCGGTGATTGCTTTAACGGCTACTGCTACTCCTAAGGTTCAGGATGATATCCAGAAAACTTTAGGAATGACGAATGCGTTGGTGTTTAAAGAAAGTTTCAACCGTCCTAATCTATATTATGAAGTATGTCCTAAAATCAATGTAGATAAGGAAATCGTTAAATTTATCAATCAACATAAAGGAAAATCAGGAATTGTTTACTGCCTGAGTCGTAGAAAAGTTGAAGAATTTGCCCAGCTTTTGCAGGTGAATGGAATTAATGCACTTCCTTATCATGCCGGTCTTGACCAAAAAGTGAGAGTAGCGAATCAGGATAAATTTCTGATGGAAGAAGTGGATGTAATTGTGGCCACCATTGCCTTCGGGATGGGAATTGATAAACCTGATGTCCGTTTTGTAATTCATTACGACTTCCCGAAATCACTGGAAAGCTATTATCAGGAAACCGGCAGAGCAGGAAGAGACGGAGGAGAAGGCTATTGTCTGGCATTCTATGATCCGAAAGACATTGAAAAACTGGAGAAATTCCTGGCTCAAAAACCTGTTTCAGAAAGAGAAATCGGATTACAGCTTTTGAATGAAGTGGTAGGGTATGCCGAAACTTCCATGAGCAGAAGACAATATATTCTATACTATTTTGGAGAAAGTTTCGATCCGGTAAACGGAGACGGAGCTAAAATGTGCGACAACTCATCCAATCCTCCAAAATTAAAAGATGCTACGATAGATCTCGAAAAGTCATTGGCGTTGATCAATGATACAGGAGAAAAATTCAAATCTAAAGATCTGATTTCCGTTATCGTAGGAAAGGAAAATGCAGTAACAAAATCTTATAAGCTTGAACAAAGTTCTCACTTTGGTTTTGGAAAAGACGAAAAAGATAATTACTGGAAAACAATTTTGAGACAGGCGACTGTTCAGAATTTTTTACAGAAAGATATTGAAACCTACGGGGTTTTAAAAATTACAGAGAAAGGGAAAAGTGTCCTGAATGGTAAATCTAAAGACATCTTTTTAATTGCTGAAGACCGTGAATTTGATCTTACTCAGGCAAAAGCTGAGAGTGATCAGGTACAGCAGCAGGCTGGAGGAGGACTGGATCAGAACCTTTTCAATCTGTTGAAAGAATTGAGAAAAAAAGTAGCCAAAAAACATGGGATTCCACCCTATACAGTATTTATGGATCCAAGTTTGGAGGATATGACAGTTCAATATCCAATAAGTGTAGATGAGATCACCAAAATCTATGGTGTAGGGGAAGGAAAAGCCAAAAAATACGGTAAAGAATTCGCAGATTACATCAAAACATACGTAGAAGATAACAACATCGAACGTACTCAGGATATGGTATTGAAGCAGGTGGCCAATAAATCCAGCCATAAAGTTTTCATCATCCAGAGTACTGATAAGAAAATTGACCTTGAAGATATAGCAAGAGCTAAAAATCTTTCTATGGATGAACTTCTGAAAGAAATGGAAAGGATTGTTTATCAGGGAACAAAGCTGAATATCGACTATTATATTGAAGATAATTTTGATGAAGACATTGTAGACGGGTTCATGGAATTCATGAACGAATCTGAAAGCGACAGTATGAAAGTATTGCTGGATGAATTCGGGGATGAACTGTCTGATGAAGAAGTAAGAATGTTGAGAATTAAATTCATTAGTGACGTAGCGAATTAAAAAAATCAATATTTTTAGAATAATTAAATAAAGTAAGCTTTTCATCAGGAAGGCTTACTTTATTTTTATAGCGTGCTACGTCTACAGTAAATAGTAAAATCAAATCAGATTTTAAAGCTTAGTTAATTTCTGTTAATTACCATCAAAACAGCAATCTTCACCCTTCCTATATTTGACTTTTAACCAAACTTTTTAGTAACTTTGATAAGATGAAAAAAATATCTGTCATATTTATTCTGCCGGACTTAGAAACCGGGGGCGCAGAAAGGATTGTTACCACAATAGCGAATCATCTTTCCAGAGATCGGTTTGAGCCTAAGATTTTGCTGTTACGTAAACAAGGCGGATATTTGAATTTTCTGAAAAAAGATGTCGAAATTATCGATATCAATACCGAAAGAATAAGACATTCTTTAAAACCTATTTTAGGAGAAATCTACAGAAGAAAACCTGATATTGTATTCTCCGGTTTTGGTGAAGTAAATGCTTATTTATCATTGTTTATAAGACTTTTTCCAAGAACAAAATTTATTGCGAGAGAAACTAATGTTGTCACACAGCATGTAACCCGCAAAGAGATTAAGTTTTTCTATAATTTTTACAATAACTATCAGAGAATTATCGCTCAAAGTGATGATATGATGAAAGATCTTGTTGATAATTTCAATATTAAAAAGAAAAAAATTGTCAAGATCAATAATCCTGTAGACTTTGACTTTATTGAAGATAAAATGTCTATTTCTTTAAAACCGGAATGTTTCAAATACAATTATAAAAATGTAGTGGCCATTGGAAATCTGTCTTCCAGAAAAGGGTTTGATAACCTGCTGAAAGTTTTTTCAAGACTGAAGAATGAAAACATTATGCTTCATATTTTAGGAGATGGAAAAGACAAAGACCTTTTGCTTCAGACAAAGGAACTTTTAGGATTAAAAAAAGTGATTTTCCATGGAAGACAAGAGAATCCCTACCAATATCTGAAATATGCTGATTTATTTGTGCTTTCTTCGCGATACGAAGGTTTTCCCAACGTTCTATTGGAAGCAGGAGCCTGCGGTACTTATTCTCTCGCCAATAACTGTCCCGGAGGAATTAATGAGATTATCCAGCACAATGTAAACGGTGAAGTTGCCAATATTGAAAACTATGACGGTTTTGCCCAACAGATTGTGAATGTTCTTCAGAATAACTATAACAGAGATGCCATAAAAAACTCTATTAAATCAAGGTTCTCTAAGAATATTATTATGGATAAATACGAAAAGGTTCTACTGGACTTGATCAAGCCCTGATAGCTCCATTTGTTTTATAGGGTGTTAATTTCTTACTTTTGGAGCTATAAATTTTATCTGAAAACCAATTTTTTCATTCATGAATAAAATCCAAAAATTAGGATGCGCCTGTGAGAAACCGAACTCCAGTTATACAGAATATAGAAGCTCGGCATTAGGAATTGATCATACCAACGGAAGATATGGAGAAGTAACCATTCAACAGTGCAAGTTGTGCCAAAGAATATGGATTCATTATTTTGTGGAATATGAAAGCTTTTCAAAATCAGGAAGATGGTACAAAGGAATTGTTTCGAAAAAAGACCGTCCTCAAATCACTCCGGAAAATGCAGTAGAATTTCTGGAAAGCCTTGAATGGTATGTGTATGGCGGTTCGTTTTTTGAAAGTACAGGCGAGTTTGGACAAGGAAAATTGAATATAAGTTTGTGAAATTTATGCTGATTGAATTAGAATAAGTCATAAAAAATAAACATCCAATCAATGAAGCCATTTATCATTGTTATTTTAATGCTGAATGCTGTTGTAATGACGGCTCAGCAAAGGACCATCTCCAGAAAAGAACTGTTAAAAACAGCTCTTGATCAGAAAGTGAAATCTACAGAAATTCAGGAAATAACAATGGCTGCCGGACAAGGAGCTCCTGCACATCTGCATCCCTGTCCTGTTTTGGGAATCATCAATTCTGGTGAAGCTGTTTTTCAGATCGAAGGAAAAGAAAAAGTGGTACTTCATGAAGGAGATGCCTTTTATGAACCTAAAAATGTGAAAATTCTTCATTTTGATAATGCCTCTGCCGAAAAGCCACTTGTCTTTACCGCAATTTATCTCAAAGAAGGGAATGAAGAAAATATAAAGTTCATAAAATAACACTTTTCATAAAACTAAAGCATATAATTATCATTTTTAAAATTGATAAAACTCACTTTGGTGCTTGGTAATTTATATGTAAATTTGTGAGAATTAAGATAGATAATAATAAACAAATTCATACAATAACATGAGTCAATTCGATGTTACCGTAATAGGTTCTGGTCCCGGTGGTTATGTTGCTGCTATCCGTGCAGCACAATTAGGTTTCAAAACAGCAATTATTGAAAAATATTCAACTTTAGGCGGAACTTGTCTTAACGTTGGATGTATTCCGTCAAAAGCGCTTCTTGACAGCTCTGAGCATTTCGAAAATGCAAAACACAATTTTGCAGGTCACGGAATCATCATCAACGAGCCTCAAGCAGATATCGCTAGAATGATCGAACGTAAAAACGAAGTGATCAAGCAGAATACAGACGGAATCAGCTATCTGATGAATAAAAATCAGATTACTGTTTTTGAAGGAGTAGGAAGCTTCGAATCTGCTACTCAGATTAAAGTGACGAAAAACGACGGTTCTTCTGAAACGATCGAATCTAAATATACAATCATTGCAACAGGTTCTAAACCAACTACACTACCTTTCATCTCTTTAGATAAAGAAAGAGTGATTACTTCTACGGAAGCTTTAAATCTTAAAGAAATTCCTAAGCATTTGGTAGTAATCGGAGGTGGAGTTATCGGTCTTGAGCTAGGTTCTGTATACCTAAGATTGGGAGCTCAGGTAACAGTTGTTGAATTTATGGATAAAATCATCCCTGGAATGGATGGAGCTTTAAGCAAAGAATTGACTAAAGTTCTTAAAAAACAAGGAATGAAGTTTATGCTTTCTACTGCGGTTTCTGCGGTTGAAAGAAACGGAGATACTGTAAAGATCACGGCTAAAGATAAAAAAGGAGAAGAAGTAGTAGTAGAAGGAGATTACTGTTTAGTTTCTGTGGGAAGAAAACCTTACACAGATGGTCTTGGCCTTGAGAAAGCAGGAGTAGAACTTGACGAAAGAGGAAGAGTAAAAATAAACGACCACCTACAAACGAATGTTGCGAATATCTACGCAATCGGTGACGTTATCAAAGGAGCGATGCTGGCTCACAAAGCTGAAGAAGAAGGTGTTTTTGTAGCTGAAACATTAGCTGGACAAAAACCTCACATCAACTATAACCTTATTCCAGGTGTTGTTTATACATGGCCGGAAGTGGCAGGAGTTGGTAAAACTGAAGAGCAGCTGAAAGAGGAAGGAGTAGCTTACAAAGTTGGATCTTTCCCAATGAGAGCATTAGGTAGAAGCCGTGCAAGTGGTGATATCGATGGTCTTGTTAAGATTATTGCAGACGAAAAAACTGACGAGGTTTTAGGAATGCACATCATAGGAGCAAGAGCTGCCGACCTTATTGCAGAAGGAGTAATTGCTATGGAATTCCGTGCAAGTGCTGAAGACATTGCAAGAAGTTCTCACGCTCACCCAACGTATGCAGAAGCTATTAAAGAGGCTGCATTGGATGCTACAGCAAAAAGACCTATTCATATGTAATATTTGATTAAAAGATTTAATCATTTAAATATTTAAAAACTCATGGCTGTTTCTTATGGAAGCAGCCTTTTTTTGTACTGCTTTTGGCATGAAAATGGAGATGGTTTTTGAAAATTTCATGTATGAAAAAGATTTTTATCGGTTGGATGCTTTTGGCGGGAATAAGCGCATGGGCACAGGAAGCAGGAAAAGCAGGGGAATTATTAAAAAATGAAGCTTCTGCTACAGAAATGAGATCTCCCAAAATCTTAAATGAAAGAAACAAAACTCCTGATGGGATGAGACCTGGAAATAATACTATTCCTCAGAGAAATAGAAATAATAATCCAAATTATCAGTGGAACAGAAACTACGGATATGCAGAAGTTTTTCTCAGAATTCCTGAGCAGGGCTTTTTTACCGTTGAGGTTGGAGATCAGATGATGGCCAATGGTTCCGGAAAATACAGATTCTTTGATTTGTCATCAGGGAGAATGCCTATTTCAATTTATGAAAATGGTTTCCTGGTGTACAGAACAACGTTGATGCTTCGTAACAACAACAGAATGGTGCTGGATTTTTTCACCAATGAAGGTCTCTTTTTATTGGATTCTTATCCTGTTCAGAATCAGTATGGATTTAATGATTGGAATGACATCTGGAACAATCCTTACGGAAATCAACCTGGAGACTGGAATAACCAAGGAAATGTGATGGATAACAATTCTTTCCGCCAGTTTTTTGATATGATGATGAGAAATGAAAAGTTTGATGACGGGAAAGTAGCCATGATCAATCAGCAGATGCGTACTTCTATGTTTACTTCTGCACAAATAAGAGATCTGGTAAAAGCCCTTAGTTTTGATAATAAAAAATTGGCATTGGCGAAGTCTATGTACCGAAATTGTGCCGATAAAGACAGATATTTCATGGTGTATGATGCCTTTGATTTTGAAAGCAGCAAACGGGAACTGATGGATTATATTTCTAATTTATAATAAGAATCTTGTTCATCTTTCTCCCTGGAATAATTGAAAATCCTGTATTTGAATACAACAAACAATGATTTGAACACGTCCTGATCTTTCCGAAATCCGAACTTTGCCTCATTAATAAGATATATTATGAATAAGCAAAAAGTATGGTTTATAACCGGAGCATCACGAGGAATGGGACAGCAGGTGGTAAAAGAAGTTTTAGATAAAGGAGATAAAGTAATAGCAGTTTCCCGGAACATACAACCTACCCATAATGGAGATACAGAAAATTTCCTCTCTTTACAGGTTGATATTACTAATGATGAGGATGTAAAAAATGCTGTAAAAAAAGGGATTAAGTATTTTGGTAGTATTGATGTGGTTCTTAATAATGCAGGCTATTATTTAGCAGGCAGTATAGAAGAAATAAAGGATGAAGAATTCCGTAAAACAATGGATGTAAACCTGTTTGGGATGGTTAATGTTATAAGGCATGCTATGCCATTTCTGAGAAAGCAGGGTTCAGGGCATATTATCAATATTTCTTCCAACATGGGATATGTTGGCTATGCCAATACCGGAAGTTATAACGCCTCAAAATTTGCGGTCATAGGACTTTCAGAAGCCCTTGCGCACGAAGTCAACATGTTCGGGGTCAATGTTACAGTAGTAGCTCCCGGGATGTTCCGTACAGGTTTTATGAGTGAGGCAACTTTAATGGCTGCAGAAAATAAGATTGAAGATTATCACTTGGACAAACATATTGATATGCTTCAAAGCTTCAATGGTCATCAGCCTGGTGATCCCGTAAAACTAGCTCAGATACTTTATAATATTAGTACTTTGAATAATCCGCCATTGCATCTGATATTAGGAAAGGATAGTTATGAATCAATTATTGAACATAGAAAAAATGAAACAGAAGAACTAGAAGAATGGAAACACCTTTCCTTTTCTACGGATTTTAAATAATGTGTAAATTTGAGTAAATGAAAAAGCCTTATTCAGTACCTTATGTCATAAGATCTATTTCAGAACTGCATCGTTTGTTTGCTCTTCCTCAGCCGGATCATCCTTTGATAAGTGTAATTGATTTTGAATTATTAAGCTACGAGCATAGCGATATATGGAAACATTTTACCAATGATTTTTATTGCATTGTTCTTAAAAAAGGAAGCAACGGGAATTTTAAATACGGTCTTAAAGATTATGACTTTGATGAAGGGATGATGAGTTTTACAAAACCAGGACAGGTATTTTCCGTAACATCAATAAAAAATAATCCTGTTAAAGGATATATGCTAGTATTCAAGGCTGAGTTAATCCGTTCATATTCTTTAGGGAAAAATATAGATCAATATGGCTTCTTCTTTTATTCCATAGCAGAAGCACTGCATCTTTCAGAAAAAGAAAATATGGTAATTTCATCTTTGCTACAGCAGTTACAGCAGGAACTGAAGAATAATATAGACCATTACAGTCAAGATGTTATAGTATCTTACCTGGATCTTTTGCTGAGTTATTCCAACCGTTTTTATAACCGACAGTTTATTACCAGAAAATCAGTGAATAATGATATTCTTACCAGGCTTGAACAAATTTTGAAGGATTATTTTAATAATGAACAAACTTTTGCCAAAGGGCTGCCCACCGTTCAGTTTCTTGCGGATGAACTTCACCTTTCACCCAATTATATGACCGATCTGCTGCGCAATACGATAGGGCAGAATACGCAACAATATATTCATGAACATTTAATTGAAAAAGCTAAGGAACTTTTAACGGCTTCCAATTTAACAGTTACAGAAATTGCTTATCAACTGGGATTTGAATATCCTCAGTCATTCAGTAAATTATTCAAAAAAAGTACAAAACAAACTCCATTGGAGTTCCGGAAATCTTTTAATTAAAAAAAATAAGTCAGATAATTTCTTTTTTTATATTTTTGTAGTAATTATTACAAAAATAAATGAAAGGAAGACCCAATATTTATCAGGACAAAGAATTGATTCTAAAAGCGCAGAAAATATTCTGGGAAAAAGGGTTTACTGCAACCTCACTTTCTGATCTGAGCAATGCAACAGGAGCAGGTGCCGGTAGTTTGTATAATACTTTCAAAGGAGGTAAAAAAGAGCTTTTTAAGAAAAGCCTGGAACAGCGAAGAGAAGATTTTGAAACTTTTAAACACACCTTGGAAAACAGTGAGAATCCTATTGAAGTCATCAAAAATTTCTTTATAAATATTGCCAATGCTGAATATGATGAGCATAGGAAAGGCTGTATCGTTGCCAATACGCTTGTTGAAATGACATTCGTAGATGAAGACTTGAAAGAGGAAGCTGCGGAAATATTAAAAGAAACAGAGAAACTCTATACCTCTGTCATAGAAACTCAGCAAAAAAAGGGAAACCTGAAGTCATCATTACCGGCTGATATTTTGGGGAAATATCTGATTACTTTTTGGTGTGGGATTAATTCCCTTCGAAGAATCTATCCGGACCGGAAGATTTTGAAAACTCAGATTGAATTACAATTACAGTTACTGCATTAAATTTTTTTAATTATTTATTTAACGATCATTACAAAAATAAAACAATGAATTTACAACTAAAAGGAAAGAAAGCATTTATCAGTGGTTCTACACAAGGAATAGGATTTTCAATTGCAAAACAATTATTACAGGAAGGAGCATCAGTGGTCATCAATGGAAGAAATGCTGAGAAAACGGAAGAGGCAAAGAGAAAACTCAAACAGGAATTTCCAGAAGCTGATGTGTTTGGAATTGCGGCAGATTTTGCTAAAAAAGAAGATCTTAACAAGCTGCTTGAGGAGTTGGAGGATATTGATATTCTTATTAATAATGTCGGCGTTTTCGGAATCAGTGATTTTTATGAATTGAAAGATGAAGATTGGTATCATTATTTTGAAATCAATGTGATGAGCGGGATGCGTTTATCAAGAAAGCTGCTTCCCGGGATGATCAGAAAAAACTCGGGCAGAATTATTTTTATCAGCAGCGAATCAGGGGTCAATGTTCCTGAAAATATGATTCATTATGGAATGACAAAAGCTGCGATGTCAGCATTAAGTAATGGTTTATCTAAACTCACAAAAGGAAGTGCCGTTACGGTTAATACCATTTTAGGTGGCCCTACCTATAGCGATGGGGTTGCTCATACTGTAGAGCAAATAGCCGAAGTTCAAAATCTGACTGTGGATCAAATGAAAGAAATTATTATCCAGACCTCCAATCCGCATATTCTTTTACAAAGATTTATAAATCCTGAAGAAATTGCCAGTCTGGCTGTATATCTTTCCAGTCCTCTTTCTGTTGCGGTAAATGGAGCAAGCTTACGAGCAGATAGCGGAGTTTTAAAGATCATTTAATCAATAAAAATGCATCTGAAGTTGTTCTTTTACATTATTTTCAGCTTGTCATAAAACTTAGAATGTTTCGGAGCGATATTAAGCTGTATTCCAAAGGTTATTCCTTTAAAATATTTATCTCTGTGAATAGGAAAAGCATATCCGGTATTGAGAAATACAGCATTAAATAATGATACTCCTATTCTTGGTTCCACTGAATAGGGGTTGGCGGAAGCTCCAATCAACAATCCGGCACGGAGAAAATTGATATTCATCTCGGGAATCAATTTATCTGTCTCATTAACACGGGTATAAAGCAAAGAGGGGCCCGCAATAATAGAACCTTCATAGCACTCTCCAAATCTGTATTCTAATCCTGCCTGCAAAACATTCCTACCGGTATAGCGATATGAAATATTCACTGCTGTTTTCTCCAATAGCTGAGCATTTGAAAAAACCATCAAAAGAATAAAAGGAAGGATTAAATACTTTCTCATAAATATTTTTGTTCAAATATAAAGGTTTTAGGGGCTTTATAAAAGATGAAGATAAGCCTTGAAAAGAATTATCATGGGATTGACTAGGTTGGCATCTTCAAATTTCCGTACCTTTGTCAGCTAATTTTATCATCAATGCAACTCGGAAAAACTCAAACTTTAACAATTTCAGAAAAAATTAATTCAGGATGGATCCTTGTGGATGAATCCGGTGAAAAGGCTTTTCTGCCTAAAATCTTTATTCAGGATGAAAAAGAAACAGGTGAGGAGGTTGAAGTTTTTGTGTATCAGGATGACGATAAATTAAAAGCTACTACTGAAATTCCTTTAGCTGAAGTAGGTGAATTTGCAGTAATGAGCTGTGTACAAAGTCTTCCAAGCGGAGCT
Source organism: Chryseobacterium metallicongregator (assembly GCF_031324065.1). Lineage (NCBI taxonomy): Bacteria > Pseudomonadati > Bacteroidota > Flavobacteriia > Flavobacteriales > Weeksellaceae > Chryseobacterium > Chryseobacterium metallicongregator. The sequence continues at coordinate 292,603 of NZ_JAVIXS010000001.1, read as the reverse complement.
TTTATGGACTGGGGAATCATTAAAGATTTATTTATTCCTTACAAGCAGCAGAAAACAAAAATTATCGAAGGGAAAAGATATCTGGTTTATATTTATGTAGATGAAGATATGGAACTGATTACCGGGACCACGAAGTTCAAGAGAAATCCTCAATATGATGAGCTTCCTTTCAAAAAAGGAGACAAAGTAGACCTGATCATGATGAATGAAAGTGAACTGGGCTGGAATGTGATCATCAACAAGGAATACATTGGTTTGATCTACGCTTCCGATGTTTTCAAAAAACTGTATCCATTGTCAGAAGAAACAGGATATATCAAAACAATCCGTGAAGATGGGAAAATTGATATCTCTTTACAACCGGAAGGGTTTGAAAATATTGATGAGTTCAAACAGAAAATTCTGAACAAACTGGAAGAAAACTACGGACTTCTGTATGTCTCAGATAAATCTTCACCTGAAGAAATTAAGGATGAACTTCAAATGAGTAAGAAAAACTTCAAAAAAGCAATCGGAGGACTTTACAAAGATAAGATCATCGATATCTCAGACGATAAGATCAAATTATTATAAAACAAAAAAGCGAGCAGAAATTTCTGCTCGCTTTTATTTTACTATCTGTTCTTAATCAGAAGCCATCCGTTGTAGATTCTTCCATCAGAAACTTTGATCGTGTACCAGTAATTTCCGGTGGAGATGGCATGAGATTCATACTTTCCATCCCATTGAAAAGGATTCTTTTTAATAATCTCTTTGTAGATCACAGCGCCTCTTCTGTCATATAAGCTTACCTCTGTTCCCGGATAATTTTCCAGCCCTGCGATTCTCCATGTATCATTGATGCCATCACCGTTGGGGCTGATAGCATTTGGAATATTGAATATTGAGAAGTTCTTCTGCCCGATAATACATCCGGATTTTGTTCTCACATACACAGTATATTCTCCCATCTTTAAATTAGTGAATATATTAGAATCCTGCCATGTGAAATTATCTAAAGAAAACTCATAATTTCCGCTCTGAGAAAGAATCACTGTTGCTGTATTGTTTGTAATATTCACAGAAACAATATGAGCCAAAACAGAATAACTCACCTGAGTAGAGCTTGTACTTTCACATCCGAAAACGTTGATTACTTTCACAGTATATGTTCCCGGAGTAGATACTGTAATAGCTTGAGTGGTTGCTCCGGTATTCCATTCATAAGACTTAAATCCCGGACCCGGATCTAAAACAACTGATTTCCCTTCACAGAAATCAAGCATATCAGGAAGCAGAACAATAGGTTTTGGATTAAGCGTAAGGTTTAATCTTACCACCTTAAAACATCCGTCCGGAGTTGAAACCCTTACGTGGATAAGGGTTGTCCCGACATTCAAAATATAAGCTGAAGGATTAGAAATAGGGTTTCCTGAAGTGTCAGTATAAGTGAAAATATAATTCCCTGGATTATTAATAATACTTGCTTCATATGAGTGAAGGTTAACAACCATTGAATTAGCAGTAGTTGTATTACACTGTACCTGCGTAATGTCTTTTGCGGGCACATTATCGGTAGATAAAGTTACTGTAATTGCCAGTTTTTCAGATTCACAGTTGTTTATTGTCTGGGTTACAAAGTACGTTTGTCCGCTTACAAGAGGAGCTGTCACCGGAATTATATTTCCTGCTGTATTATAGAATTTTAGGGATGTTCCTGTTACAACGATCTTTTCTATTGTAGGATTTGCAGAAGCACAGAAATCCTGATCTACATTTCCTGTTGGTTTAGGCGTATTATTTACCGTTACCTGGATAGCTGATTTATTACTCTCACATCCGTTAATAGTCTGAGACGCATAATAATTTTGTCCATTGACAAGAGCAGTTGTTGCAGCTAAAATATTTCCTGCTGCATCGTACCATTTGATGTTTTGTCCTGTGATCTGAATATCGGAAATCTTAGGATTATTGGTAGCACAGAACGTTTGCTGAGCGTTTGCTGTTGTCGGAAGAGCAGGAGATGATACAATTACGTTTTGATTCTGAGTTGTTGTATTACCATTTCCGTCGTTATAAGTCCAGTGGATGATATAGTTTCCAGGGATTGAATAAGATAAAGGGTCTGTTGTTGTTGCAGTAATTGAGCCAGCACAATTATCGGTAGCAGTAGGAATAGTAGTAACCGTTGTATGACAATCTCCGGTAATGTCTGCCAGAGCAGGAATATTCGGAACAGGGGCAATATGATCACCTACAATAACATTTATGGTAAATGTTCCACTGCAAGTTCCTCCTGAAACCTGACAAGTATAAGTTCCTGCCTGAGTTGTTGTCGCATTAGGTATGGTTGGGTTCTGCTGGTTTGATGTAAAACCATTTGGGCCTGTCCAGCTATAGTTTGTTCCGCCAGAGGCATTAAGTTGAAGAGTAGAGTTAGTACAAACAGGAGAGTTTGATGAGAGTGTATTAGAAGAGTTGGTTGTACTATATTTATACAGTAGCACATCCTCAGCACCATTTCCACTGTTATTATTAATTGTTGTTCCGTTCAGTATGATCGGTATATTTCTAAAGTTTGATGAAAGATAGACATTATCATTATTGATGAAGATTTCGTTTGCTGCATTTAAGTTTTGATAAGGAGTATTTTGCGGGGCATCAGATTTGAACAGATATTCAGCTTCAAAATTGATTAAATTAATTTTAAAGAAAACCAAATCTTCACCATAATAAATGTTATTGGTATTAGAACTGGTAATCGTAGTATTGCCCAGTGTCATCGTTTTTGAAAAGGTTCCAAAGGTGTATAGGTAATCATTGGTTTCAGCAAAATAGGCATTATTTAAAGTTCTTGTATTATTATTGGATTCCTGAGGGATTTGTAAGAAACTGTTGTTGTAAAACTTTAAATACCGGAGTAGATTTAAATTATTAATATCAAACTCGGTAATAATACTTTGCTGTACTCCATTACTGGTACTGCCTGTAGAAAATGAAGTGTTGTCTACTTTTGTTGAAATAGCAAAAGTTCCATAAACATACATCTTATCATTAATTTTGTTATAATGAAGATTTGTGGGGCAATATGCCCAGTAAACTCCCGTATTGTTGGAGATCTCTTTAGAAAGGATCAACTGTAGGTTATGATCAAATTTTTCAATCTTACTATATGCAAAATTCGCATGAACTTTTGATATATAAATGTTACCGGCATTATCCATTTCAGAGTCTTTAAAAAATTCCATATCCTGACCTAGCTGGATCGCATTGTAGAAATTTCCATTGGTATCAAATTTGGCTAGAAATCCTCTGCGATAAGGCTGCGTAAGACCGCTGTTATTGGTTAATGAAACCTGATTGAAAAAATCCAGTGTATAACTGAAAACACCTGTTACAATAACATCATTCTGATGAACAAATATGTTTTTTGCCAGTCTTCCAATCTCTCCAGTGAATTGTTTCTCCCAAATTAAAGTACCGTCTGCACTGTATTTTTTTAATTTGTTGACATAGTTCATATAATAACCAGACGTTCCAAGCGTATAGATATTCCCGGCATTGTCTACTGTTAAAGCCTGTATTACATCATATTTTTCCCAAATCAGATTACAGTTAAAATCATATTTGAGCATTTTGGCATACGTATAAGACTGGTCAGCCTGATAAACATATAAAAAACCATCATTTGTTTTTTTCATGCCTACCATATTATCCTCAATCCAGCCCCCAAAATTTTTTGCACAGTTATTACATTGTGAATAACACAGAGTTGCTATCAATAGAACGAATAGCAAGAGAAGTTTTCGCATTGGGTTATTAATTTTTGCGGCAAAGATATAAAAATAGACTTCTCATTAAACAGTAAGTAATAACAAACTTTTGTGAACAAATATGATGGATATCATGACAATTTTGTTTAATTTTTTTGTTTAACAATTTTGTCAAAAATATTTTTTACTATAAATTTGCACAAATTTGTTTAACAAAAATGTCAAATCAAGCAAAAAAAGACCAAACACAGGAATTGATCAAAGAGACAGCGAAGAATTTATTCTTTGTGAAAGGAAAATTTGATGCTACTACGCAGGAGATTGCAGATGAAGCTGGAGTGAACAGAACCCTTATTAATTACTATTTCCGTTCAAGGGATAAGCTTATCCAGATCATCTTTGATGAAGCACAAAGAGTAGAACAGGAAAAATCGAAGATCATTCAGAATTCTGATCTGCCTTTTAAAGAGAAGATCAGCCAATTCATAGAAAGCAGTCTTTCTACAAGTCTTCAGTATCCATATCTGGAAACGTATATCGTATCCCAGATCAATAAAGGAACCTGCCATCAGAGAGAAATTGAAGAAGATATCCTGAACGATATGTACAAGGATATTGAAAAGGAAATGGAATTGGGAAATATTGAGAAAATGGCACCTGTTCAGTTTATTCTGAATATGGTTGCGCTATTGGTATTCCCAAGTGCAATAAGACCATTATTTATGGAAAATCTTTTAATTAATGATGAAGAATATGATAAGATTATTTCTGAAAGAAAAGAGATTATTATCAATATGTTGTTCAAAAACTAAAAAAAAACTAAAGTATTTCTGAAAATGATTCGTCAAATAGAAATAAATAATGACTGAAAATTAAATAAAAAATAAACGAAGTATAAAATTATGAATAGAAAACGTATAACTGCTACAAAGCTAAAAATTGGGATAGCTTCAGCATTTATGATTTTCGGCTCTACACTGATGTCTGCCCAGCAGCAGGTTTCCCTGCAGGAAGCAATAAAGCAGGCACTTCAAAATAAAGCAGAAGCTAAAAAGGCTGCTTTACAGGTCAAAAAAGCCGAATTTAAAATTGATGAAGCCAGAGCTGGTGCCCTTCCGCAGGTGACTGCAACGGCAGGTTTAACCTATAATCCGATTATTCAGGAATCTTTACTGGAATTTGGAGGAGAGAAAATCAGAGCTCAATTTGGTCAGCCTTGGGGTTCAACAGCTTCTGTACAACTTCAACAGGCGATTTTTGATCAAAGAGTATTTACAGGATTGAAAGCTGCAAAATCAACAAGAGAATTTTATGTACTGAATGCTCAGTTAACCAATGAACAGATTATTGAAAATGTAGCAACAGCTTATTATCAGGTGTTTGTACAGGAGGAAAATCTTAAAACGGTAACTGCAAGCTATGCCAACACTGAAAAAGTAAGAAATGTGATTAAAAGTCTGGTTGATAATGGTTTGGCAAAATCAATCGATTTAGACCGAACAAATGTTCAGCTTACCAATATTGGTTCTAATAAACAGACCTTAATCAACTCTGTTGAACTTTCAAAAAATGCCCTGAAGTTTTATATGGGAATCCCGATTTCTACAGACATCGAACTTGAAGAAAAAGAAATCGAACCAAAGCCTGAGCTGATTGCGAGCAACGTAAATCTTAATGATCGTACAGAGCTTAAAGTTTTAAACAAAAATAGGGAACTTTTGGTTTTCAATAAAAAAGCGACTGAAGCTTATCTTTATCCATCAGTAAATCTTACAGCGAACTATGGATGGGGAGCAAACGGTGCAAAATTCCCGTTGACAAATGGTCTTAGCAGAGGCGTTCTTTGGAGTGATTATTCAGCCATTGGTTTGAATGTAAATATTCCTATTTTCACTGGAGGAGCTACAAAAGCAAAGATCAACCAGGCAGAAATCGATATTCAGGATCTTGATGTTGATATTGAAAATACTCAGTTGAGCTTAAGTTTAGATTATAAAAATGCAGTTACCAATATGGAAAATGCATTGATTAATATCGAAAGCATGAAAGATAATGTAGGATTGGCAGAAAGAGTTCAGAAAAATACTCAGTCTAACTATCAGTATGGCCTGGCTACCCTTACAGAAGTACTGGATTCTGAAAATGCTTTGACACAAGCAAAACAGAACTATTCTAATGCACTATTAGATTACAAACAGGCAGAGATTAAACTGATAAAAGCTAAGGGTGAACTAAACACACTACAAAACTTATAATAAACTAAAATGAAAAAAACTTTAATATATATCATCGTAGCAGCTGTACTGGTAGGGTTAGCCGCGTATAAGATTGCTGGTAACAAAGAAAAGCAGACGCAGGAAGTAAAAGAAGTTGCCAAGCAGGTAGATAAAATCAATGTCAATATTGTAACGGTTACAAGAGAAAATATTGATACAGACTATTCAGCCAACGGAACTTTCATTCCTAAGCAGGAAATGAACCAGTCTTCTGAAATCTCAGGACGTATCGTAAGTGTTTTGGTAAAAGAAGGTTCAAGAGTTGGAGCTGGTCAGGTTTTAGCAACAATTAAAAGAGATGCTATTGAAGTTGATGTTACCCAGGCTCAGAATAATCTTCAGAATGCTATTATGGATAACCAACGCTATGAAAACGCTTACAAAACAGGCGGAGTTACAAAGCAACAGCTTGATAACTCAAGATTACAGCTGAAAAATATGCAGGCTGCAGTTAGAGCACAAAGCGTAAAAGTAAATGACACAAGCATCCGTGCGGGAATCAGCGGAACAATCAACAAGAAAATGGTTGAACCGGGAACAGTAGTTTCTCCTGGAACGTCCATGTTTGAAATCGTAAATATCAACAGCCTTAAACTTTCTGTTTTAGTAGATGAAAGCCAGATCGGAAAAATCCAGTTAGGTCAGGAAGTTCCGATTAAAGTAAATGTTTTACCTGAAGATTCTTTCGTAGGTAGAATTACTTTCATCGCTCCTAAAAGTGATGCTTCTCTGAATTTCCCTGTAGAAATTGAAGTACAAAACAGAGGAAACCTGAAAGCAGGTATGTACGCAACTGCTAAATTCAGTACAAACAACGGTGCCGAGACTCAGAATATGCTGACAGTTCCTGCAGAAGCGTTTGTAAATGGAGTAAGCTCAGGACAATTATTCGTTGTTCAGAATGGAGTTGCTAAATTGATCAAAGTAACCATTGGAAAAGTTTACGGAGATAAAGTTCAGGTGTTAAGCGGATTGAATGGAGGAGAGCAGGTGGTAACCAGCGGACAGATCAATCTGGATAACGGATCTAAAGTGAACATTATAAAGTAGTAGATCTATGAAGTTAGCAGAAATATCGATTAAAAGACCCTCGCTGGTAATTGTATTATTTACAATTCTGACGTTGGGAGGTATCCTGAGTTATACGCTCATGGGATACGAATTGATTCCAAAGTTTGAAACCAACATGGTAACCATTTCTACGGTTTATCCGGGAGCTTCACCTGCAGAGGTGGAAACCTCCGTGACCCGAAAGATTGAAGATGCCGTAGGGTCTTTGGAAAACGTTAAAAAAGTAGAATCTTCTTCATACGAGAGTTTATCCGTAATCATGGTTCAGCTGAACGATGGTGCCGATGTAGACTACGCCTTGAATGATGCCCAGAGAAAGGTAAATGCGATTCTGGCAGATCTTCCGGAGGATGTAAAAGCACCGTCTTTGAATAAATTCTCCTTAGATGACTTACCTATTATCACGATGAGTATTTCATCGGATAAACTGAACAGTAAAGATCTTTATGACTTATTGGATAAAAAGATTGAACCTATTTTCTCCCGTGTAAACGGTGTGGCTCAGGTTGACCTTGTAGGTGGACAGGAGAGAGAAATCCAGGTGAATCTTGATGAAAAAAAATTACAGGGGTACGGACTTTCAATCGGAGACGTACAACAGGCAATTCTTTCATCAAACCTTGACTTCCCTACAGGAAGTTTGAAAACGAGAACTACAAAATCTACGATCAGACTTTCAGGAAAGTATAAATCTACAGAGGAAATGAATAACCTTGTTGTTTCTAACAAAAATGGAGCACAAGTACGTTTATCTGATATTGCAACCGTTTTCGACTCTCAGAAGGATGTTGAAAAAGTAGCGAGATTCAACCAGTTTCCTACCATTTTAATGCAGGTTAAAAAACAATCTGATGCGAATGCCGTAGCGGTATCTGAAAGTGTTCAGAAAACAATTAAAACAGTAGAAGAAGCTTATAAAGTTCAGGGAGTAAAAGTAAAAATCGTAAACGATACTACAGAATTTACCCTTGAATCCGCCAACCACGTTATTTTCGACTTATTTTTAGCGATTATCCTCGTGGCCATTGTGATGTTATTATTCCTTCACAGTATCAGAAACGCATTCATCGTAATGGTTTCTATCCCGGCTTCATTGGTGGCAGCGTTCATCGGAATGAACCTTATGGGATATACTTTGAACTTAATGAGTTTACTGGGACTTTCACTCGTGGTAGGGATCCTGGTGGATGACGCAATTGTAGTACTGGAAAACATTTACCGTCACATGGAGATGGGTAAAAGTAAGATCAGAGCGGCTTATGACGGAGCTTCAGAAATTGGATTTACCGTTGCTGCGATTACCCTGGTAATTGTGGTGGTATTCTTACCGATTGCAATGAGTTCAGGTCTTGTAGCCAACATCCTGGCACAGTTCTGCGTCACGGTAGTTATTGCCACCTTGTTATCCTTATTGGCTTCATTTACCATCATTCCTTGGTTATCATCAAGATTCGGTAAACTGGAACATTTAACAGGTAAAAACTGGTTTGAGAAATTCATCCTTTGGTTTGAAGGATTAATTGACAAATTCACACACTGGATCACAGGAATCCTTGAATGGTGTCTGAAAACAACATTAAGAAGAATTTCAACAGTAGTAATTACATTCATTGTCTTAATCAGTTCATTCATGCTGGTAGCATTCGGATTCATTGGAGGTGAGTTCTTCCCGCCAATCGACCGTGGTCAGTTCTTAGTACAAATGGAATTGTCAAAAGATGCAACCGTTGAAAAAACAAACCAATTAACATTAGACGTTGAGAAGTTTTTAAGAAATGATAAAGATGTTGTAGATCTTATTACAACAGTTGGACAGCAGTCTACAGGTTTTGGTGGTGCTCAGGCAACAACATATCAGTCTGAGGTTCAGGTAAACTTAACAGATAAGTCTGAACGTTCTGAAAGTACCAATATCAAAGCTGCAAAAATTAAAAGACAGTTAGAGGAGAAATTCACAGGAGTTGAATTTAAAACCGCTCCAATCGGTATCATGGGTGCTGAAAATGCTCCTATTGAAATGGTGGTAACCGCTCCGGATAACGCTACAGCAGTAAAAGAAGCTACAAGAATCCTTGAACTATTGAAAAAAGTTCCCGGAGCAGTAGATGCAGAATTGTCAACCGATACAGGTAGCCCGGAAGTTCAGGTAAGTATTGACAGAGATAAAATGTCTGCTTTAGGTTTAAACCTTTCAAGTGTAGGACAGACAATGCAGACGGCATTCAACGGAAATACTGACGGAAAGTTCAGAGCCGGGGAATATGAATATGACATCAATATCCGTTTCGGAGATGTGAACAGACAGTCTATTGATGACGTTAAAAACCTTATGTTTACAAACCCTCAGGGACAGCAGGTTCGTTTAAGCCAGTTTGCGGATGTGAAAATGGGTTCAGGACCAAGTTTGCTTGAACGTAGAGATAAATCTCCATCTGTAAAAGTAAGAGCTAAAGCTGTAGGTAGACCAGTAGGGGACGTAGCTAATGAATGGGCAAATCAGTTCATGAACAGCACCAAAAAACCTGTGGGGGTAGATTACATCTGGAGTGGAGATATGGAAAACCAACAGGAAGGTTTCGGTACGTTAGGAATTGCATTATTGGCAGCTATCGTATTGGTATACCTGGTAATGGTTTCACTATATGACAGTTTCGTATATCCTTTCGTGGTATTGTTCTCAATCCCGTTAGCGATGATCGGGGTAATGGTAATCCTTGCCTTAACGGCTAACTCGTTGAACATCTTCACGATGTTAGGGATGATCATGTTGATTGGTCTGGTAGCGAAGAATGCGATCCTTATCGTTGACTTTACGAATGCGAGAAAGGCAGCAGGTGCCAATACTCACGATGCCTTGGTACAAGCCAACCACGCACGTCTTCGTCCGATCCTGATGACCACCATTGCGATGATCTTCGGTATGTTACCGATCGCATTGGCAACAGGTGCCGGAGCTGAGATGAACAAAGGTCTTGCATGGGTAGTAATCGGTGGTTTAACATCATCACTATTCCTTACATTGATCATTGTACCGGTAGTATACTCTTTATTTGATTCTGTTCTAAGAAGAATGGGTAAAGATACTAAAGTAGATTACGAAGCTGAAATGAAAGCAGATTATGTACACAGAGAACTGAATGAAGACGGATTTACTCCGAAGCATTTAGATAAATAAATTAAACCTTTAATTAACCGAAAGCGCCTCAGATTTTCTGAGGCGCTTTTTTGTTGATATTATTATTATTATTATTATTATTATTATTATTATTATTATTATTATTATTATTATTATTATTATTCAGTTCGATTACTTGCTGAAGGCCTTTTTCTGTAGTCTATTTCAAAAACAATGGGAGAATATTCATTGTTTGATTTACACTTATCAGCTATTTTTTTTAATTTATCAATTTCATCATCGAATTTATTGTTATTTTTTAATATTAAATAAATGCTTTTGTCAGTTTTTTCAGCTTTATCATAAGTTGTTAATTGGTATAAAAAGCCATTTTCTAATTTCGGGTTATCAGCAAATTTTATTTCAACATTTACATTAATTTTTAATCCCTGTGAAATATTAAAATCCACAGGACCATTTCCTGAGTTTACTTCTGGAGATAGTTTTAAATTATTAGCAGAGCAATAAGTAAAAGCGACGGCGTAAAATAAAAGTTGTGCTTTTTTTTCTTCAACTCTTTTCCCATTAATTTCATATAATAATTTATATAAGCCATTTGATTCAATTAATTCCTTGAAATTTTTACAAATCTCAACGATTAATTCTAAAATATTATCTTTTGTTACAGGATTAAATTTTGACAGGTCAACACTCGGAAATGTTGAATTCCCATAATTAAGAATTATTTTAGCTTCATTAAAATCTAATACTTTTATATTTTCTTTATTAAGAAAATCAAACTCGTCACTATAATTTATAATCGCATCTGAAATTAAATTTTTTGATAGAGAGCTTGAACATATATTTAATATTAAGTTTTTCGTTTTATTTTTCAATGGAACTTTAAAAAAAGAAGATTCCTTACGCATATTTAAAAATCTAAACCAGTCGGATAAATCTTTATCTTTTTCAATAATTCCTTTATAAATTTCAATAATTTCCTCATCATTATCAATACAAATCTTTTTTGAATTTTCTGGTACAAAAACAAATAATAAATCAAGAATGCTTTTTTTGTTTATACATGAATATTCTAATAATTTGGGACAAACTGTATATTCTTGCATATTAAATTTGATGTTTTAAAAATTCTGTAGTATCTTCTAAATCTGTTGAATAGAATTCAATTGGCCAATCAAAAGAACCTCTACTACTGACTTCCAATTTTTGTATTCTTGCACTTGTTGTTTTTTTCTTACTACCTTGGATAAAATAAATTGCTACATCATTATTATTAATTTTACCTTCAGCTATTCTTCTTCTTAATCTTTTCAATAGAGATTCACTATGAGTTTCTATTAATAATTTTTTTGATTGTGATTTATCAGCAACAATGTCGATGAATAAGTCTGCAAGTTCTGATTGCATCATTGGATGAAGATGTATTTCAGGTTGTTCAATGATTGTTAGTGAATCTGGTTTTGATAAAAAGCCTTGTACAATAATCGGTAGTACTTGAGATATACCAAAACCGACATCAGTTATATCCAAACTAAGTCCATTTTGGTTAATTTTTAATCTATGTATTACTTCTTTAACATCTTCGACACCTACAGATAAACCAAATTTTTCGAACCATAAATTAACTTTTGAAATTAGACTTGAATGCTTTTTTAGTGTTTCGGTTATACTATCACCATCAATGGAGTCTAATGAATTGGAAATGTTGGATTCATCTAGAAAATAATATCTTTTTGGAAAAGCTCTAAGTGGACTTATATAATTTATTTTATCGATACTAAAATTACTAGATAAGATCCTATTTAATAATGAAAAAATATTAAATGTGTTATTGCAAAAATAATTTTTATTATAGAGCTTTCTTCTAAATAATTGATTTATTGGAGTGTCTGCTGAAGGTATTATTGATAGTTTTTCAAATTTTATACTTTTCCCAAACTCAACTCTATATTTTTCTAAAATTTTACTTTCAATTAAATCACTTTCAAGGATGTATTTTTTGTGTCCTTTGTTGTATTTTATACTAAATTTCAATAGTATTTGAGAACTATTTTTCCAGCATAACTCAACAACTTCCAATAAATCGTTTTTTTTATTACGTCTAATTTCATATTCTATATTTATTTCTCCTGAAATTTTATTTGAAACTTGATCAATAAAGAAATACGAATCTTCAATTTCGTTAATATTTTTGCTAATTAATAATTCTTTGATTTCTTCTTTTTGAAATCGAATATTTTTAGAAAATGTTTTATTTGACAGTTTATAGTTTTTAAAAAAAATATCTAAATCTTCTTTTAAATATTTTTTTTTAAGTCTTTTTACATCTTTAATTACAAGGAAAATATTACTTGTGTCAATATCTTTGAAATTCTTAGTTGAAAAAAAGTGTCTTTGATTAGTAATACTATTAAATCTTTCATCTAATTGGGTTAGGCGATAATGAAGATCAATAATATCATTTTCCATAGAACGTTTCAAAAAATTAAATTCCGTAAAAAAATGATTCTTTTGTGAAATATTAAATTGTAATGAAAAACGCAGATTTTTATTAGTATTTTTATTTCTGAATATATTTTCAACCTCGCCAAGGTTGACAAATTTTCCATTAAGTTTCAAAGCAGACTCATAGTCATTAACATTATTAATAGTTTGCTTTAACATTAATAAAAATTGAATAATACTGCTTTTTCCTGAACTATTTGTTCCAAGTAAAATTGTTATTGGTTTGATATCTAAATTTTCTTTTTCAAATGCCTTATAATTGGTTAAGGATAAATTTTCTATCATGACATTAGTTTAATTTATTATGTAATTTTAACTAATGTATATTTTTTTTAAAAAAAACCCTTACGGGAATCCGTAACCAACCAAAAAAATATAAATCTTTAAATAGAATATATTTTCATGGAACAAAAAAAGCTCCCAGTAAAACTGGAAGCTCTTCTATATTGTAGTAGAAAAAATTAATCTGCCATAGCCTCTCCGGACTTTCTGTAAACGAAGTTTCCGTAGATATGTCTTCTTGCAAAACGGCTTGGTGAATCAGCGTTGATCATTTTAATGTAAGTGTTTTTAGGAACTCCCATATACTCATACATATTTCCGTTTAAGTGCTGAACCGTTAAAATTGATTTCTCCAGATAAAAATCCTGAATATTCGATTTTGTAATGGTTTCAGTATATTCTTCTTTGTACTTTTCCTGTGTTTCAGGATTAATACTTACCAAAAAGTGGTATGCCTCAATCACAGATTTACTTTTTTCTTCTGCTTCCTGCTTTCCTGCTTCATCATTAATGAATTTATCAGGATGGGTATCTTTCATTACATTCCTGTAAATCGTCTTTAATTCTCTTAAAGTAACGTTTTTATCAACTCCAAGAAGTGTTCTGTGCTCACCAATTTTTTTCATATCTCTAATCCTTATTTTCGGGGTGCAAAATTAAGAAATTAAATCCATAAAATCATAACTTATTCATTATTAATTTATTTGAACATTTTTGAAGTTGGAAATTTATAATGGATAGAGGTAAGTACAGAGCGTAAAATTAACTTTTACAGCTAATTAAACGCAGAATACAAATTTTTATTCAGTTTAAAATAAATAAATCCATTCTTAAAATCAATCACTGTATTGAACCTTTTTAAAAACTGATTACCAAAAAATCCCGCCATTTTTTCTGTGGAATCAATTCCCTCTGTAGAACCCGAAAGTGTAATCGGAAGATTATAAAGATATTTCTGAGCGAATTTAACAGTCGGACAAATAACAACAGGCATTTCATACACAGATCCGTCAGAACCTTGTGCTGTGGCTTTACCTATTGTTTTCATGGTTGTTACCAGAACATTCTTTTTTGCAAAAGGAGAAGCAATCGTAAGCACATCATCCGCTCCGCTGTCGAGCCCAAAGAATCCTGAATATTCTTTATCATTCACAAGGATACTGCTTTCTACGGCAGGGTAATTGTCGATCATATGGAGTTTTACCTTTTCATATCCTGTTAAATCCACAGACAGGTCATCTTCTTCATAAAACCGGATTTCATTTCTATGATAATTTATTTCAATGAGTTTGCTCTTCATTATATCCGTTCCGAAGACCCCATCAAAATGGGTAGATTCATAAGGAATAAGAGTAAATTGTATTTCCTTTTTCTCAAAATTTCCAAACTGTATTGTGTTGTGGCTGCTGTAATCTACAGTATTCACTCCATTAGAACCTCTGTTTTCAGACTTTCCATCAATTTTCATTGGGATCTTTTTCCTTGAATTGCTATTAATCACAGAGCCATCGGCACCTGTGTCAAACAGGAACTTAATACTGTCGGTTTTGTTTACTTGGCAATACACATAGACGGAATTGTTTTCCAGGGAAAAGGGAAGAATAGTAGGTGTTTTTTGAGCAGATACTGTTAGACACAATACCAAGGTCAGGAGAATAACAATTGGCTTCATGGAGTAGTTTTAAAGACGAAAATAGAGGTAATGACGGCTTTTACAAAGAAATAACAGGCCATTAACCCACTTTTAACCGTTCCTTAACCGTTCTCTGCAGACTTAACCAATAAAAAACAGAACCCAATCTGAGTGCTGCTATTCTATTTTTTAATGATTCAATCTTTCAATCTTTTTAATAAGTTTATGGCTGATCACAAGTTCTTTTTAACTTGGTGAAAATCTTATCAAAATCCTTATAAGTTGTCTCTTCATTATTACGCTTTTGTCTGAAACTGCTGTTGGCACAGTTGTGAAAACCAAGACCGATCATATCAATTAATGCATAATCTTCTTTTTGGGGGTCGTTCATTTTGGCATCAAACCTTGCCATTACGCCTTTCGGGTCAGCATTATTTTTGCTTTTAAGTTCAGTATACGCTCTCCAGGCTGCAAACATCTTTTCTCTGTCAGGAGAAGATATAGCATCAATCTGTTCTCTGCAGGTATTATAATATTTACTGTTTCTCAGCGTGGAAGGATCAGAATAGGCTAGGATTTCTTCTTTGTTAAGTTGGTATTCATTTTCAAAAGAATCAATGGTTTCTTCCATTAATTTTTTCCATTGGGGAAGATCAATGACTTTAAGGCTGTACAATTCCTTTTTCTTTTCCTCATACTGCTTTTCCAGTTCCTGTAAATAAGTTTCTCTGTTTTTGCGGATCTCGTCAAGCTGGGTAATTTTAAAAACAGGTTGGGTGTCAAATACAACACCATTGAACTGATACAAAAGTTTATTTACCCCGTCTATTTCTTCCTTGTTATATTTAGCCGGGTCAAAATACCCTTTATTGTCACAATTAAAAGTCTGATAGCTGTAAGGGGTCAGATTGTTTGCTTTTGCAGGAGTTTTTTGCCCCCAAATAGTAATGGATAAGGCCAAAGCAAGCCCGATCATCATTTTTTTCATGTACATAACCTGTTGAAAGAATCCGAATTTTCTGAATTTCTATGCAAAATTAAGGCTTTAAATTCGAAATATAAAGGATTAAATAGATTTTCTCAATGGTTTTTGCAAATTTTATATGAATTTTATACTGAATGGTTTATGTTTTAAAAATCCAAGCTCCTTAAATTCTAAAAAATGAATAGCAATAAACTGATACAGAGTTATTTTCATTAATAATAATTACTTACTTCAATAAGATTATAATCCGGATCACGGAAGTAAACTGATTTGATTTTTCCTACCGCTCCGGTTCTGTCTACAACTCCCTCAATAATTTCTATATTTTTCTGTCTGAGCTCTTTCATTATCTCATGAACATCTGTCTCTGCAATAAAGCAAAGATCAGCAGAACCACAGGTTGGAGTCTTTGCCTTAGGTTCAAATTCATATCCTTTCTGATGCAGATTAATCTTTTGATTTCCAAAAATGAGTGCTTTTCTGTTCTCTCCAAAAGTAACGACTTCAAATCCCATAACATGAGTGTAAAATTTAATAGTCTTATCAATATCTGCCACCGTTAAAACAAGATGGTCAAGGTTTTTAATTTTCATACATTAATTTTTAGATAATAATGCAGATCAAAATTAAGGCTATTTAGACGATTGTTGTCCTGTAATTGATTGTTTTTTTAGATTTAAAATAATAGATTTACACACATTAACACGAAGCCATGATATATTATTTTTTTCTTCTTTTTATTATTGCTGTTTTGGGAGGAATCTCTTATCTGATAATGCGTTTTTTCAGTAAATGGACCCGAAATAGTCAATATGGAGCATTTTTTAATACCCTGATATTTATTGCATCATTTTTTCTGGTGTCATTTATCAGTCTTTTAATCTTCTTTTCCACCGTTGATTTTTCCAGGTAATAATGATTCTTTTCTGAGAATTAAATAAGCCATAAAAAGATTGATCATAAGGGCTGCCCAGACATTCAGACCATAAAAAAGTTCATAATCATGACGGGTTTCATTATAAAACAGATTTTTAACAATTCTGAACGTAATGGCTGTGGTGGTAACTGCATAGCTTAAGATCATATGCATCCTGTGTCTGTTCACATTTCCTTTTTTGATGAAAAGTACGGCTACAATAGTGAAATAAGCCCAAAGGACATCCTGGATCAGAAATCCTGTAATTCCAATAATGCCGCCATTGGAAAAAAGTCCCAGTACAAAGCAAGCCGGAACATTGATGATCAGAATATTATAAACATATATTTTTCCAATTATCTTATGAAGTCCTTTATTTTCAGTCAAAAATCGATTTGAAAACTGTGTCAGACCTGCCAGAAGGCAAAGCGTTATGGAAAAGATGTGAATGTAGAAAAAAGTCATCCAGTACGGATTATTCACTACCTGCTGCTTAAAAGCCAGAAATCCTATATTTTTTTCAAAAGAAGTATACTGGGAAATGGTTTTCAGCATCAGAATACTGAAAAGAAGGACCAAAAATAAAGCACTTACTTTAATGATCTTTATTCCCAAAGACTTCATATGGTATAAAACGATTAATCTTCCAATACTTCTCTGATCTGTTTTTCAAGATCTTCCATGTTTTCAAACTTTCTCAATTCCAGTGACTTTCCTGAAGATCTGAGCTCTGCAATAATATCAAGGATTAATTCTAAAGGCTCAGCTTCGTAGCCAAACAGATTGCTGTCAAAATTAGTTCCTACCAATAATCCGTCACTATTCATTCCCAGACACCAGTTTTCTACAAACTCGTTGAGAGGAATAGGAGAGGGCTCATAATGATTCCACTGGTTTTCTATGCATGATTTTGCTATGACAGCATCAGACCAGAAGCAAATGATCTGTACCTCTTCACCGTCTTCGTATTCTGACTCGTTGGAGTAGGAGGTAGCATAGCCATTACCATCTTTTAAAGCATAGACTGTTTCTGTCTCAGTAATTTTTTTAATAAAGTCTTTATGACGATTCTCTACCGTAATATGATCTTGGAGCATTTTTATTGAATTATAAATTATGAGTGATGAATTGTAGGTCTTATGAAATTTCACTCTTGTTGATATGAATAATTTCGGGATTTTGACCATCTGAATCTCTTTTAGATCTACCATAAAGTCCTATTTCAAGATCATTTGGAGAATCACTGTCCAGTTCGGAAGGATGTACATACGTATACATACCATATCCATGCCCGGAAACCAGCCATCCTTCAGTAAGGTTTAAATGAATTACATTGAAATCTCCGGCAGGGCCTCCGGCATAAACCGGACCAAATTCTTTCATTAATTGTAATGCTTCCTTTTTTATATCTTCGATAATACTGATATCATCAAAAATAATATAAGTGCCATTTTCAAAAAGAACCCAATCCTGAAATTTGGGATTAATGGCAAGCTTCACATGTTCAATCATCTGTTAATAGTTTAAATATGAATTATAAGTTAATATTTTTATTTAGATATGCAGTTTTCAAGTATCAATCATCATTGATTTCTACATGATTCCTTTGATCCTCAAATGTTGCAGAAGCATAATGGTTTTTGCATCTTTGATTTCTCCGGTATCAATCATTTTCAGGCTTTCTTCGAACGATAATTCCAGAACTTCGATATTTTCACCTTCTTCTTCCAATCCGCCTCCGTCATTGATTTTCATTTCATTTGAATACTCTGCAATGAAGAAATAAAGAATTTCCGTCACAGACCCGGGCGACATATAGGCTTCAAATATTTTTTCAACCTTTGAAATTTTATATCCGGTTTCTTCCTCAGTTTCCCTTTTGATACAGTCTTCCGGATTATCATTATCTAAAAGTCCTGCGCAGGCTTCAATGAGCATGCCTGTAGAATTTCCGTTGATATAAGTCGGTAAACGGAATTGGCGGGTAAGAATAACAGTGTTTGAATCTGTATTGTAAAGAAGGATTACTGCGCCGTTTCCGCGGTCATAGGCTTCTCTGCTCTGAGTTTCTGTAGTTCCGTCTTTTTTCAAAACAGAGTAGGTGACTTTGTTTAAAGTATACCAGTTGTCTGAAAGGATTTCTGTGTTTAATAAGGTGATATTCGGGTTTTTCATGAGAATATTTTCTGTATTATAATAAATAGGTGTTGAAATATTTTTTTAATTAATTTTTCTTGAATTTACTTCTTTAATAAGTCTTTTAAAGCATTCTCCAGATCCGGGAATTTGAAATGGAAACCTGCATCCTGAAGTTTCTTTGAGGAAGCTCTTGAACCTTCCAATATTGCAGTAGCCAGCTCTCCGAATAAGAGTTTTAGCACAAATCCGGGAACATTAGGCATAAATAGAGGTTTTTCAAGCACCTGGGCAATCTTTTTTGTAAGATCTTTATTGGTGGCATGCTGTGGAGATACAGCATTATAAGCGCCATCTATTGCTGGGTTTTTTAAAACAAATTCATATATAGAACAGATATCTTCAATATGAACCCATGGCATATATTGTTGGCCACTTCCCAGTGGAGATCCGATATAATATTGAACAGTGGGAATCATTTTCTTTAATGCTCCGTCTTTTTCAGAAAGCACTACAGCAGTGCGTATTTTCACAACTCTTTCCGCCAGATACTGTTCTTTAAAATCATCAGCGGCTCTTTCCCATAAAACAACCACTTCACTTAGAAAATCGTTGCCTGGTGGATCAGTTTCTGTGTAAATTTTTTCTGAAGTTTCTGTACCGTAGAAATTAATTCCTGAGGCTGAAATAAAGGATTTAAGCTTGATTTTGTTTTTTCTTAAAGTTGTTCGAAGCAATTCTGCGGAATCCACACGGCTGGAAATCAATTCTCTTTTTCTTTCCGGAGTCCAGCGCTTTTCCGAAATATTGGCACCTGCAAGATGAATGATATGAGAAACATTGTCAAAGGCAGTTTCATCTATAGCCTTTTTTTGGATATCCCATTCATATTCATGATCATGCACTTTTTTTCGGGTCAGAAACCGGATTTCGTA
The DNA here is from genome assembly GCF_031324065.1 of Chryseobacterium metallicongregator. Classification (NCBI taxonomy): domain Bacteria; kingdom Pseudomonadati; phylum Bacteroidota; class Flavobacteriia; order Flavobacteriales; family Weeksellaceae; genus Chryseobacterium; species Chryseobacterium metallicongregator. The sequence goes on along the minus strand of NZ_JAVIXS010000001.1, from coordinate 272,976 downwards.
TTCCTTGCCTATTTTTTTTGCCAGTTCTTTGGCAATCATACCACTGGCACCGGTGATCAGAACAACTTCTTTCATAGTATTATATTTGTGGTGGATAGGTTATGCCTGATTTTTTACAATCAGTACAAAATCATCTTCCAGAAGTTTATAACCGTAATCATAAATGAATTTGTATTCAGAGCCGTTTTTATAAACTTTCAGATTAGTAAAATAATCGAAATCAAAACCTAAGCCATCCAGTCTGGATTTTGGGACTTTTGTTTTGCCATCGGTATTTATTTCCATCAGGATACGGTAATTCTTACGGAGTTTGTTATTAACATTCCGCATTAGATTACTAGAGTCCTTATTCTGCTTATTGTTATAGGCGTTTCGACAGGCATCGTTGCAGAATTTTTTATCTGATCTTCCGATGATTTTCTCGCCACATTCCAGACAATTCATGATTTTTATTTTAAGTGATGGTTGTGTCTTTTTTTCAGCAGTTTTTTGAACATGCTGTGGGTAGGATAACTTCTGTTAGGTGTAATATTATTGAAAAATAATGCAACAATCAAAAGAATAATGCATCCGGAAAGAACAGGAGAGAGAACATACCAATATCCCAATTCCGGAATTTTCCCTGTAGAACTTACTGCAATCAGAGCAGTAGCTCCGCCTGGTGGATGCAAAGTTTTTGTATACTGCATCAATACTATGGAAAATGCTACTGCCAAAGGTGCCGAAAGCCAGATGATATCCGGAACAAACTGATAAACAGTAACTCCTACCAATGCAGACAGAACATGTCCGCCGATAAGATTTCTCGGTTGTGCCAGAGGACTCTGTATTGCTCCATAAATAAGAACACTTGATGCTCCAAAAGAACCAATCAGGAATATATTCTCCGTTTCTGTAAGTGAGTGAGACTGGATAAATGCAATGATCCCGATGCCAAAAAATGCACCTAAAAATGACCAGAAATGCTCTTTATAGTCAACAAGTGTTTCTTTATAGATCACATATTTTGAAACTCTGAATGTTCTTTTGATTGTCTTCTTCATTTACTCTTCTTTATTTTTTATAATTTGAATTAAATTGTCTACAAACGGACGGGTGTACGTTCCGTTTTCATCGTAATCAGGGTCTAAAATGGTAATCTCTATTCCAAAGCATAAAGGGTTTTCGAATAAAGGTTTCAGCATTTCCCCGAGATCATCATAGCTGATTCCGTCTTCCATTCTGCTGTCTACAGCAGGCATAATCTCATCTTTCAGGATATCAACATCAAAATGAATGAAAAATCCATCCAACCCTTTATCGTTTACCATTTTCAGAAAGTCTACAGCCGTTTTTCTGAAACCATTTTGTCTCAGACGGTATAAATCAAAATAATGAATATTGGAATTGATCATCTGATCAACATATTCTTTATCATCAGTTTCTGCATTTCCACAGCAGAAGATATTTTCCTCGGAAAGGTAAGGCTTTAAACCGTCAATATTAGTCAGTTTTTGATGTCCGGTACCTGTAATAATGGCGAGATCCATTCCTGCTGCACCTCCGGTTTCAGAAAGCTCCGGCAGGATAAAGTCTGTGTGCCCGTCAAGATAAAAAAGTCCGAAATTCCCTGTTTTTTTCAGAGCGATGGCATTTCCTATGAGAATGCTGCAGTCGCCTCCAAGAATAATATTGAATGTATTCTTTTCGTAATGATGGAGAATACAGTCTGCCTGTTTTTTAGCATATTCAATAATCTGATTGGCATTTCTGACTTTCGATTCCTCATCAAAGTCCATAGAATACTCAGGAGCTTCCAGTCTGAAAACATTGACAGGATTAATTCTGCTATGAAAACCAAATTTTCTGAGCCATTCCGGAAGCTTTCGAACTCCGGGTTCTGTCTCATGTTCCTTTTTGGTAAGTCCCAAATTGAGAGGAAACTCAAAAATATTGATGCTCCTTTTCATAGATGAATTTTCACAAAGATAAGGAATTATCCGTTTGTAAATGGATAATTAAAAAAGCACTCATCAGTATTTCATTCTATTTTATGAAAATAAAGGATTTTGATTTATAGGATCAGTTTTTAAAACATGTAAACTTTTTTTGTACTTCTCTGTGTTTTGAATAATGTAATATTGATCGGTGTTTATGAAAAAATATTCATTCATAAACCTATATTGTTATGTATAACAGTCTTATTTTCAGTAAATAAATTTAATTTTTATTTCACTGTATTGTGTTTTTTTGTAATTTTGATATCAAACATTCAAAAAAAACAAACCATGAAAAAATCCAATTTATTACTCAGTATTCTGTGTTCTTCATTTATGTTTGGACAGGTAGGGATTAACACCACTTCTCCACAAGGAGTTCTTGATGTCACCTCAGCTAATTCAGCAGTTGTACTCTCAAGAAATGCCAATCCTCCGGCTAACGTAACCACACCCACTGCGGGAATGATCATCTACGATTCCACCAATAAGACTTTAAGGTACTATAATGGGACCCAATGGAGTACAGTGATCTCTTCAGCAACCTTAACAACAGCGAATGAAGGAGTTGTTAAACTGAATAGTGGAGCAGGTGTGAAACCCACATTTGCCTTCAAATCTTCAGGAGGAGTTCCTTTAATGACGTATCAGAATATTGTTTATCAGACACCGATGAATATTGTAACAGACTTTGCGGCACCTCCTACTACCACATGGCCGGAAAATATTGCAAGCCCGGTGCCGGGAGATATATACAACCCTTCTACAGGACAGTTTTTGGAAAATCCTATTGCAGGTCAGGTTCACATGTGGAGGGTTATTGTGAGCTACAGTAATAAGAATAACGGCTCTGTAGCATTTGTGACTGTAAATCTTTCCAATCCACTTCCTCCTTCAACATTTTCTATAGATCAGACTGCTGTGGCTCCCAACGGGGTAACTTCCGGAAATCTTGTCTTTTATCTGGTGAGCGTTGCAGATCCTTTATCTATAGGCAGCGGGTATCTTATTAAAATAAAATCTGATACCACATTAGATGCTACTATTGATAGTGTTACAAGGATTTCTCAAGCCAAAGATTAATCTCATTATTAAAAGCTTATTTTCAAATTTGACAGATGTCAGACAAGAACAAACTTAAAGAGTTTGTTCTTGTTTTCATGGTGACAGATATAATTTGTTAAACATTAAAACCCATAAAAATACTATTCAATTAAAATGCTTACTATGGAAAAACAAGCCGTTAAACCTGAGTTTACTTTTAAAATGTATGAAATATTAGGAGGTTTATGGTTAACCGGATGTGTAAAAACAGCTGCTGAACTCAATATTGCAGATTTGCTGGCCTCTGGTCCGAAAACAATTTCCTTCCTTGCTGAAGAAACTCAATCACATGAAACGCAACTGTACCGGGTTATGAGAGCATTGAGTGGTGCCGGAATATTTGAAGAATCAGAAAACAGAACTTTTATTTTGAATGATTTTGGAGCTGCTTTGCAAACTGATGCGCCAGGAACTGCAAAAAACTTTGTATTAACCATTATGAATGAGCACTTTCCTGGTTATGGGGATCTGACGTATGCAGTTCAGAAAGGGAAAATACCATTTGAACATATTCATGGGAAAGATCTTTGGGGTTTTTATAAAGAATTTCCTGAAATAGGGGAAAACTTTGGAAAAGGAATGACGGGAATGTCCGGAATGGAGCTGAAAGGCATTATAGAAAACTATGATTTTAAACCTTATAAAAAAATTGTTGATATAGGCGGCGGCAATGGGATAATGATCCATACCATTCTGAATAATGCTCCGGAAAGCTCAGGGATTATCTTTGATGAAGCCAATGTGATTGAGAAAACAATTAAGATGATTCCTGAAAATCTGAAAGGAAGATGTTCTGTCGCTACAGGAAGTTTTTTTAATGAAGTTCCGCAGGGAGCAGATTTATATACCATGAAATGGATTATGCATGACTGGAGTGATGATGAATGTGTACAAATTCTGAAAAACTGTTATAATGCCATGTCTAAAGGGGCAAAGCTATTAATCATAGATGCCGTTATCCCTGATGATTCTTTAAATAAACCCCATATGGCCAAACTTCTGGATATTGTTATGCTGGCCTGCCTTACAGGAAAAGAAAGAAGTTTAAGTGAGTTTAAAATAATCATTGAAAAAGCAGGATTAAAGTTTAATCAGCTTATTCATATCGGAACAGAAGCAAAAAGCATTATTGAATGTGAAAAAATATAGATTTCAAATTTTATTTTTAGTTGCATGATTAAGTAGGAGGCGCTCAACAATTTTGTTGAGTGCCTTTTTTGTTGGATTTTTTTAGATGAAAGTCAGAACAGAAAATTTCCCACATAATTTTAAATTTATATTCTTATTTAATTATAATTAGAAATTATATTTTACAGAAATTATATAAAGCTGTAATTTTTAAATACATGTGATTTTTTTTATTTAAAATATTGTTTTTCAAACATTTAACATAATGAAATAATTCACATCAATTTTGATTTATTTTCTATTTTTAAAATGTTTAATTTAAATTTATTATTAATCATTAAAAAAAACAAATTCTGAAAAAAAACAATTTTATTAGGTGCTATTTTGCTAGCTGGTATAGTTAGCGCATTCCCTTTCAGAACCTAGTGTGGGAGTGTTGTAAATGTAACGCAAACAGAAGGATATACAATGGAGCAAATAACCAACTTTTTACAATTTGTTAATTATAATGAATGTGGTACTAAGCCCAAAGGAATAACTCTTTATATTCATTAATTACTAATTCAAAATTTCAAGCAAAGTATTATTTATGCTTTGCTTGTATTATTTAAACTATGAAAATTTACTGCAGTCTATTTTTCTTTTTCTTTATAATCATTATTAAATCTCAAGGAGGTTTTAATGTAGTATATGAAGCTGATTACAAATTAGTTTATAAAAATCAAACCAAAAATGCTATTATCCAGGATGCTGCGTTTGCTCTTTTGATGAACGAAAAAGAATCTTACTATAAAAACATTAATCAATATGTCGGAGACTCATTGCGTTTAGAAAAAAAACTTCATGAAAATAGTCCGATTGACGAGCAAATGAAATATATTTCCGACTTTCCGGAAAATATAGGAACAACAACAGGAAAGATTTATGTAACTTTTAAAACATCTAATGAATACTTTAAATACGAAGAAACAAATAATATCAATTGGCAACTTACAAATGACTTTAAAACAATTGGGAAGTATAAATGCCAAAAAGCTATAACAAAAAAATATGGTAGAACCTGGATTGCATATTTTACAAAAGAAATACCCTTTCCTTTTGGTCCATACAAGTTTAGTAAATTACCAGGGTTGATTTTGGAAGTGTTTGATGACAAAGATGATTATCATTTTACGATGTATAATTTCAAAAAAAGGAAATATTATTGTATTTCTGCTAATTTGCATTCTAATGCTAAACCAGTGAAGAAAGAAAAAATATTTGACTATCAACGAAAAGAATTAACTGATCCCACTCTTTATAACAAATTCATTGAAGATACTGAAGAGCGTCGTTCTCTCCTTAAAAAAGCAGGAAGTAGAGCAAAAAATTACAATCCCATCGAATTAAGCATATACTAAAAAACATCTCTAGGAGATGTTTTTTTTATTAAAAGAATTAATTTTAATCTGTCAATTTTTTTGATGCTTTCTATTTTTTAAGTCTTTCAATTTCTTCTTTAAGCAAACCAATATATTCCTGCATCGTTTTTATGATTTCTATGCTTAGTTCATGACCAATATTTGTAACATTGCTATTATCACCACCATTATTAGCATTTACAGAAGATCCTGGACTGTCATTAAAAACAGGATTTTCAATAACAATTTTAGCTTCCTCTTCCTCGTAGATTTCTTCCACAGGAACCTCTAAATACTGGGCAAGCTTGTTCCATTCTGCCTGTGTTATAGATACAGCACCGCTTTCTTTTCTGCTATAATTGGAGACGTCAGTAGGAATCACTTCAGCCATTTGCTGTTGAGTGAAGCCCTTCATCTTTCTTACTGTACGGAGTTTTTCTTTTTGCATATCAGACATTTTTACAAATTTGCAAAAAAAAATTAAATTAAAGAGAAAAAAAATCCTTGTAACGCATCTATTTTTCAATGTTTTTTAGAAAGAGAAAAATATTTTAAGATGTGGTTTTTCATCATTTAATTTTTACTTTAAAAGTGATGATTAATGCTTTTAAATCTTTATAAATATTGTTTCTACGGAATTCTGTTTTTTTTATTATTCGTTTTCAAACGACTACAAACGGATTTAAATAGTTTATAACCGACTGTGGTATCGGAACATCGCAATCTTTGCAACAGAGATTTGAGAAAAAAAGTGAACGTCTCTTATCTGAATTTATTAATCTTTAAAATATAAAAGTTATGTCACTAAGAAACAAAGTAACATTAATTGGTTACACAGGAAAAGAAGTTGAAATGGTAAACTTCGACAACGGAAATGTAAAAGCAAGTGTATCTTTAGCTACCAGCGATCACTACACGAATGCTAAAGGAGAAAAAGTAGAAGAAACACAATGGCACAACCTGATTGCCTTTGGGAAAACAGCAGAAATCTTTGAAAAGTATGTATCTAAGGGAAAAGAAATTGCCATAGAAGGAAAAATCACCTACAGATCATATGATGATAAAGATGGGGTAAAACGGTATATCACAGAAATTCGTGTAGACGAGATTCTTTTATTAGGAGGTAAATAATAAAAAACACAAATGATGAGAGTGAAAATTTTTAAAATCAGGCTGCCTGAAGAGTTTCTCTATAAAGATCAGAAAATGCTGGATGATTTTCTGGAAGGCAATGAGATCATGAAAGTGGAAACAGCTTTTGTGAGTGAAGAAAAATATTGGTCTGTAATATTGTATTTTGAAGACTTAAAATTGATAAAAAATACAATAAAAGAACCTAAGGTAATTAAATATTCTGCAGAAAATGATCTTTTGAATACAGATGAAGAAAAGATTCTGGATGCTCTGAAACTCTGGAGATCAGAAAAAGCCAGAGAACAGAACCTGCCCACTTATTTCATCGCGAGCAATAAAGAACTGATATCTGTAGCCAAGTATAAACCTGCTAAAAAAGAAGAATTGCTGGAGATCAAGGGATTTGGAAAGCATAAGATTGAAAACTATGGTGAAGAGATCCTTGAGATTCTTGAAAGCGTATGATTTTTTTAATAATTGATAACACAACAAGAAAAGCTGAGGGAAGATTTTCTTCAGCTTTTTATACTGTGTAAAGTCCTTGTAATTCCGTACTTTTGCATTTATCAAAATGACATATAAGAAATGAAGCCAAGTTTAGCAAAAGGGACGAGAGATTTTACGGCACAGGAAGTTTCCAGAAGAAAATATATCATCAATATTTTACAGAATAATTTCGAATTATTCGGGTTTCAGCCACTGGAAACTCCAAGTTTTGAAAATCTGTCTACACTGACAGGAAAGTACGGAGAAGAGGGTGACCGCTTGATTTTTAAAATTTTAAATTCAAGTATCAACGAAGCAAAAGAAGAGAAAAAGAATCAGATGCTTCATGACTTTCAGAAAGCATTAGACAAACCATTCAGTGCGGAAAGTCTTACAGATAAAGCCCTTCGTTATGACCTTACCGTACCTTTTGCAAGATTCGTGGCAATGAATCATGGTAAACTGACATTTCCCTTCAAACGTTCTCAGATCCAGCCGGTTTGGAGAGCAGACAGACCCCAGAAAGGAAGATTCAGAGAGTTTTATCAGTGTGATGCTGATGTTGTAGGAAGTGAGAGTTTATTACAGGAAGTGGAGCTGGTTCAGTTATATCTGAAGTCATTTGCCGATCTGAAAGTTCCAGTAACCATTCATATGAACAACAGAAAGATTCTTTCCGGATTGGCAGAATATGCAGGAATCACAGATAAACTGATTGATTTTACTGTAGCATTGGATAAACTGGATAAAATTGGTAAAGACGGAGTTGTAAAAGAATTATTGGAAAGAGAAATTTCTCAGGAATCTATTGATAAACTGGATTTCTTATTCAGCCAGTCAGACGATGCGTTGGAAAATCTTCTTCAGTTGAAAGAAAAGTTTACAGGAAATGAAATCGGCCTGAAAGGAGTAGAAGAACTTGAATTTGTTCTTACACAATCTCTGAACCTGGGTGTGGATATTCAAAACCTGGTTTTCAATATTACTTTGGCAAGAGGTCTGGACTATTACACCGGAGCTATTTTCGAAGTGAAAGCAGATGAGGTTGCCATGGGGTCCATTGGAGGTGGTGGGAGATATGATAACCTGACTGAAGTTTTTGGAGTGAAAAACATTCCGGGAATAGGAATTTCATTCGGATTAGACAGAATTTACCTGGTAATGGAAGAACTGAATCTTTTCCCTGAAGAAGCATCAGCCAAAATAGAGTATCTGTTTGCTAACTTTGGAGGTGAAGGAATCACTGATGCATTAAAGCTGATCATGAAGCTAAGAGCAAAAGGTATTTCAGCTGAATTATATCCTGAAAATGCAAAGATCAACAAGCAGTTTACCTATGCTGAAAAGAAAGGCATAAAAAATCTTGTTTTCCTGGGTGAAGAAGAAATTAAAAATAATACAGTTACTTTCAAAGATCTTGAGGCTGGAGAACAGAAAACTGTTTCTTTAGAAGAGTTTTTAGGAGAATAATAGTAAACACCTATAAAAAATAAAACAACCACAAAAGTAATTTTGTGGTTGTTTTATTTGATGGATGCTAAGATTTAAATATTTTTAACCTGTACAATCGGTTTAGAATTTGTAATTTGGAGTCGATATTATAAAACAGGGTGAAATGACGCTCTGTATTCATAAAAACTTTTAAACATAAAAACCAGATGAATATTATTTGTGCATTGTGCGGAACACCGCTGACGGCTACTGATATGTCCGTTGGTAAAAATAAACTTGCTGATGGTGGTTATTTGTGTGCAGGATGTTTTACTAAAGCTATTACGATCAATAGAGACCTTATCAATAATCTTGACCAATTCTATTTTGCAGAAATTACAGGAATGATTCTGAAAAGTAAAATTGATGCCGGCCAGAACTCGGGAGGATCTCATTCCACGACCAATCATCACGACCAATATGATGCGCCCACCAGACTGGATGAAATAAAAGATCAGATTGTTGCACTTAATGCAAGACTGAGCGTTTTGGCGAATGAGGAAGTGAATGAATTGGCGAATGTGTTGGATAGAGATGAAAGATTATTGGCCATTGCAGAAGGTATAGACCTTCAGAGTAACAGAGAAGGGATTATATTTTCAACCCAGAAAAGAATTGCTTTTATTGATAAAAAATTTCTGGGTGGTGTTGCAAAAAATGAATTCTTCATTCAGGATATCTCTTCTATCGATCATACTGAAAACCTTTTGTATTCAATACTGAAAATCAATACTTATAGAGGTTCTGCACAGTTTAAACTGCATAATAAAAATGATGGAAGAGCATTTTCCAATGTTCAAAACAGAAGTACAACTTATACTGAAAATGAATTCAGACAAGAGTCTAGTCCATTACAGGCATTTACTCAAACAATTCCGGATCTGGTACAAGAAGATGTATATTCTGCAGCTCAAGAAGATTCAAATACAATTTTTGAACAGCTGGAAAAATTGGGAAAACTAAGAGAAAACGGAATTTTAACAGATGAAGAGTTTGCAGAACAAAAGAAAAAACTGCTTGATAAATTATAAAAGAAGAAGAAATGAACAATAATTGTGCATTGTGTACTACAGAATTAACATCCATGGATACGCTTTTGGGTGCAAATAAGCTTTCAGACGGTAATATTTTATGTAATAAATGTTTAAATAAAGTAACCGATATCAATGATGAGTTGCTTTATAATCTTAATAAATTCAGCATTAAAGATATCAATACCATGCTGAGTGCAGAAAAAACTGAAACAGTTCAGGCAGTCATGATAGCAGAACAGAATCTTCCTGCAGCGATAAATTATGGCTCTCATCAAATCTCAAAAGAGATTTACAAACGAAGACACCAGAAAATAAAGAATGAACTGGAAATGCTGAATGCGAATCTTTCCATCTTTACCAAAGGAGAAATCAAGGAACTTCCTTATCTTATCTCTGAAGAAGAACAGATCATTGCAATTACAGATGCACAGTTTGTCAATACCTTAGCTGCCGGAATATTAGTGGCAACCCCTACGAGATTAATTTCTGTATCAAAAGCTATGTTTGGCGACGCAAAAATCAATGATTACCCTAATGAAACTATTAAAGCTATAAGCTTTGTAACAGATCCGAGATCCCCCATTATTAAGCTGCATCTTGATGAAAGAGTGGTAGAGTTTGAATGTTTCATGGATAAAGAAGATGCAGAAAAATTCTACGATAAGATAAAAAGTACTTATAATAGTCCTCAGGAACAACCTTCAAAACAAATCGGCTCTGCAAACAAAGGTGTTTCAGTTTCATCAGAAGAAGTTTTTAATCAACTTGAGAAATTAGGAAAGCTGAGAGAGAACGGAATTTTAACCGATGCGGAATTTGCAGAGCAAAAAAAGAAATTATTGGAGCAATTAAAATAAAACTTTTAACACCCAATCATGAAGGATAAAGTATCTTCAAAAATAGTTGAAAACTGGCTGAAAGGATGGTGCCTGTCAAGAGAAACACCTTTTCCTGTGTCCTATAAATCAGGATTCCATGTGACTGTAGGAGATGAAAAACAGAAAGAACGTTTCGTATTTCCTGAGCTTAATGAGGATTTTTTCCAGCTTGCCGATTCAATTGATGAGCCCTGGATTTATCTGAAGGTATCCACTTCTCCTGATGAGTTTATAGAGAAAATCCCTGAAAGATGGCAACTGCAGTCACAGGGATATCTGATGACCTGTTTTCACCCGATGGAATTTCCGGAAACCAGTCTTGCAGAAGGATATCACTTTATGTTTTCTGAATATAACACTACCTTCGTGATCAGAATTGTAGCCGAAAATGGCGAACTGGCTTCCATAGGGCGTGTCTCTCTTATAGATGGTTGTGCTATCTATGACAGGATCATTACCGAAAAAAATCATCAAAGGAAAGGGCTTGCCCGTTTTTTATTGAAAGAATTGGAGAAGATCGCTTTGTCCAAAGGATGTCCCAATAATCTTTTAGTGGCTACGGAAGAAGGTAAACTATTGTATGAAACCTTAGGCTGGAAGCTGTACAGTCTGCATACTTCCATTGTGATACCATCAGAAGACTAATATTTTTATTGAATTAAATTTTATTACTAATAAACAGTAATTTAGACCCATAAACTAATGCTATGAGTGAAAAATCAAGACTTGACGAAATAAGAGATGAACTTAAAAATCTCGATATAAGCCCTACCATATTTGCCCGAAAAGAAATTCATGAATTGCCGGATATCCTATCATCAGATGAAAGAATTGTCTATCTCGTAGAAGGTAGAAACAAACTGAACAATCATCATATCATCTTAGTAGCTACAGAGAGAAGGCTGATTTTTGTAGATAAGGAGTTCATGTACGGACTGAAAGTAGAAGATTTTTCTTACAGCAAAATAAGCTCCATACAATATGAAACGGAATTCTTACTGGCTTCTATAGATATTCAGGTTACTGATGATATTGTAGAGATTGATGGAGTAGGAAAGTATCATGCTGAGCTGTTTTGCGAAAAAGTAAGGGATTTCATGTCCCAACCTGAAAAATCCTTTCAAGGCAAATCCGAACCTAGCGTTTTAGATCAGTTGGAACAATTGGGCAGACTAAGGGAAGCCGGAGTATTAAGCGAAGAAGAATTTCTGGAGCAAAAGAAAAAATTGATGGAGAAACTGCCATAAACATACAATATGTGGAAAGTTTTTAATAATAATTGGTATAACTCTGTATTAGTTTCGGTCCTTGTAGCTTTCTTCTGCTTTTTTTTGGACTTTCTCTATTTAATAGGTATACATTGTATATCTGCTGTTTTCTTCCTTTTATTTTTCTTCTGATTACTTTTGTTCTGGGTATCATCAGGATTGTAAAGAAAGATTATTTGAAAGGAATTTTGCAGATTCTTTCTACAGTAGCATTGGCGGCGGTTACCTTTGGTTACTTCACTTTTGCATTGATGTTTTATCCTTATGATTATTTCGCGGAAGGATTAAAAATTCCCGGAAATATTAAATTTGAAAAACCTTTGAAGCTTAATGATGAAAATGACAGAATAAATATTCATCAGCGGGACTTTATTCTTTACGATTATTTCCAGCCGGGGATGTATAAATATGATCTGTTTTTACATAAGATTGAAAAAGGGAAAGTATATCTGAAAATATTTGAAATTACTAAAAACCAGATTCTTTCTGAGGAAAGTATAAAAAAGAAAAGCCAGATTGAAGTTGAAAATAAGCCAGATGAATTAAAAAGATTTGAATTAAAAGATGACTTTACAATCTATGAAGGCGATTGGGGACAGTTTTATGGGGGTAGAATTGAGGTTTGGTTTAAACCAGATGATGTCAATAAACCTGAAAGAAAATTAATCACAAAAAACTATATTGTTCAAGGCTGGATGAGATAGATGATTTAAAGAATTAAACTATGGAAAATTACTTAGAAATCAATAAAAAATCATGGAACGCTAAAGTAGAACCTCATCTGAAATCGGATTTCTACTTTGTGGATGAATTTTTAAAAGGAAGAACCTCTCTGAACTCAATAGAATTAGATATTCTTGGGGATATAAAAGGGAAAACTATTCTGCATTTGCAGTGCCATTTCGGTCAGGATTCTATCTCCTTGTCAAGAATGGGAGCTAAAGTTACCGGGATAGACCTTTCTGATAAAGCTATTGATACTGCCAGAGAGCTTGCCCGGAAATGTGGTGCTGATACAGAATTTATCTGTTCAGATGTGTATAATCTGCCCAATGTTCTGGATCAGAAATTTGATATTGTGTATACAAGCTACGGTACAATAGGATGGCTTCCTGATCTTGAAAAATGGGCTGGAATTATCAATCATTTCTTAAAATCGGAAGGAAAGTTCATTATGGCAGAATTCCATCCTGTTGTCTGGATGTTTGACGATGACTTTACAAAAGTGGCTTACAATTATTTCAATGAGAAACCGATTGTAGAAACCTATGAAGGTACTTATGCGGATCAGTCTGCACCTATTGAGCAGGAATACGTCATGTGGAATCACTCTTTATCAGAAGTTCTCGATAATTTGATAAAGAAAGATTTGCAACTGAATACTTTCCTGGAGTTTAACTGGTCACCATATCCTTGTTTCAGGCATGTAGAAGAATTTGAAACAGGAAAATGGAGAATTCCACAGTTCGGAAATAAAATACCTCTTGTCTATGCGCTTATAGCACAGAAAAAATAAAACCTTAAGGGTTGTATTACAATAAAAAGTCACCGTAGTACTACTACGATGACTTTTTTCCTATATATGAATGTTAAAAAAACTGCTCTGTGTTGATTAGCTTAGGGAATCCTCTGCTTTTGTCTTTACTTCGTCTACTTTATTCTGAACCTGGGAAGCAACGTCATTTGCTTTGCTTTTAAGGTCATTTCCCCACTTATTAAGATTATCTTTTGCAGTATTGATTTTATCTTTTACAGCTTGTTGATCTTCAGGGCTTGAATTCTTATATTTCCAATAAGCTAATGCACCTAGTCCTAGTAAAGCTAATAATCCTTTTGTCTTGTTTCCCATGATTTCTATTTTTTTAAGTATTAATATTAAAATTTGTTGTTATGAATAATGTAAAATACGTGCCAAAAAAATAACTGGACTTATAAAAAAATGTTAAATTTAAGAGAAGACTTCAAAATTTTCACCATCAAAACTGGCGAAAACCATAGTGGGATATGAATCCTGATGATAAATATTTCCCTCTTTATCAATAGCGATAGCACCTGCAAACCCATCAATGACTGCAAGTTCTTCAAATGTCTTGCTAAAAGCCTGTTCAAGGTTCATACCATCTGTAACTCTCGTTACAATTTTGGCAGCAGTAGCATTACTCACAATATCTTCACCTACGCCGGTACAGCTTACGGCACAAAAAGCATTGGCATAATTTCCGGCCACTGTGGCAGAATCCGAAATTCTCCCTGGAATCTCAAAACCTTTCCCTCCCGTAGAGGTGGCAACAGCTAGTTTTCCTTCCTGATCAATGGCTACACAGCCCACAGTTCCTTTACCTCCATTAGCAAGTTTGGCTTCATATTCTTTTCTTCTCTGAGGTGTTTCTGTAGAAAAATTCTCAAATCCATTCTCTGTAGCATAGATCTTGGCACCATTTCCTCCTAAAACTCTGTCATCTTCATTGATAAGATCTTTAGCCACAAAAATAGGATTCTGTACATTTTGAATATTAATTACACCACTTAGTCTCTGAGTATTTCCATTCATAATGGCAGCACTCATACGGATAACACCATCACTCTGGATCTGAGAACCGATTCCTGCATTATATAAAGGATCATCCTCCAGTAATGAAACGGCATAGGCAACCGTATCAAATGCAGAATGAGTTTTAAGATACTCAAACGATTTTTGAGCAATTTCTTTTAAAGAGTTCTGTTTTGCTATTTTTACTTCATGACTTTGGTCGCTTTCAGAGAAAAAACCGCCGTGGATAATTACTTTCATAAAATTATAGATGATGATTGATAAATGATATTCTTTTACGAAGTTAATTTATATATTCTAATTAAACATTCAACTTTAAACAAAAAAATGAAACCGAAGTTCCATTTTATATTCATCAATAATGAAGTTGTTTAAATTTTATAAAACCACAACGTCACAAAAGTTTTCATGTTAAAACACATTAGCTCACCTCAGTAGGTTTAAAATGGTTCTGGATAAAAGTTTACATAAGATGAAAATCAAAGATTTTCAGAATACTTAAGTGTACTTATTATACATGAAGCTTAACTATAAAAAACTTAAGTATTTAAAATATTATAAATTTATGGTTAAAAAATAATCATTGCAAAAAGTTTAGACGCTTTTAATATTTTTTTGATTATATCAGCTATTTATCCTGTGGTATCGGATTAAACTGAGAGTTTTCAATTGTTAATGTCTTCGTTGTAAGATCATAATGATCATTCATAGACATCACATGTACCGTTAAATTATCAATAGAAATAGGTTCTCCAAGGTTGATATTAGTAAGGTTGGTATCTTTGATAAATCTTCCGTCAACTAAGATCACAAGGCCTGAGCCCACAGCAGTCATGACATCGTTATGAATGAAAAGTCCCGTATCTTCACCCAGGCCGATTCCCAGAGTTCTCGGATTGTTGACTACTGCCTGGAAAAGACGGCCGATTCTTCCTCGTTGTACAAAATGCGTATCAATAATAACATTATCAATCAGACCTAATCCCTGAGTGGTTTTAATTTCTCCTTTTAATAGAGCTTCAGAGCTGCTTCCCTGATAAATCATATTTTCAGAAGCTGCAGCAGCTCCCGCAGAAGTTCCGGAATAAATAAAATCCTGCTCCTGATATTTTAATAAAACCGTATCGTGGAATCTTGTGCCTCCAAGAATAGAAGTCAGTCTCAACTGATCTCCTCCTGTGAACATCATAACATCGGCAGCATTGGCTCTGGCTACCATCGCATCAGAATTGGCTTCCTCACGATTATGGATGTCAAGAACATTTACATTTTTAGCCCCAAGAAATTCAAATGCTTTTTTATATTCAGAACCTACGATCTGGGGAATTTGAGATGCAGTGGTAACGATTTCAATCACAGAATTTTCTTTCAGTTTTGATTCGTTGATGATCTTTCTTAAGATCCCACGTTCAAAAAAATTAAGATTCTTTTCGATATTCTGATCATAATCGGTTTCAGCAAAACTTCCTTTGTTTACAGCGCCTCCGATAACTATTAATTTTCCAACAGGTTTCGTCATGGTACAAAATTAAAAAATAATTAACATTCTTTGGCGAAATTCGTGCCATCTTTAGTTGATTTTTAATGTTTTAGGAATGTTAATTAAAATTAATTTTTTTTTAACGAATCTTTAAATGTGGTATAGTTTCGTTTAGGGTTTTACATTATCTTTGGTTTTGAAAGGAGTTATTGTTAACTGTTAAAATGCCAATAGACTATGAAAATCGAAAAGATTCAGGCACTAAGAGGTCCTAACATCTGGAGCATCAGAAGAAAGAAGCTGATACAGATGAGGTTGGACTTAGAAGAAATGGAGAATTATCCTACCAATAAAATTGAAGGATTCCGGGAAAGGATTGAAAAATTAATCCCATCATTGATGACGCACCGATGCTCGGAAGGAGTGGAAGGAGGCTTTTTCCACAGAGTGGAAACGGGAACATGGATGGGACATGTCATTGAGCATATTGCTTTGGAAATACAAACCCTGGCAGGAATGGATGTAGGGTTTGGAAGAACCCGTGAAACAAAAACTCCGGGAGTATATAATGTGGTATTTAATTATATCGAAGAAAATGCCGGAATTTATGCTGCAGAAGAATCTGTGAAGATTGCAGAAGCTCTGGTTGAAAGCAAAGACTATGATTTGAATGCATGTATCCATAGATTAAAAGAAATCAGAGAGCGTGTCCGTTTGGGGCCTTCTACCGGAAGTATTGTGGAAGAAGCTGCTTCCAGAAGAATCCCATGGATCAGATTGGGAACAAATTCATTGGTACAGCTGGGTTATGGAGTAAATCAGCAAAGATTTCAAGCCACTATTACAGGGAAAACAAGTTCTATTGCGGTTGACATCGCCTGTAATAAAGAATTAACCAAAAGAATGCTTCACGATGCTGCGATTCCCGTACCGATTGGGGATTTGGTAGTTGATGAAGAAGATTTAAACGCAGTTATCAGAAAAATTGGATATCCTATTGTTTTAAAACCTTTGGATGGAAACCACGGGAAAGGCTCTTCCATTAATGTCAACGACTGGGATGCTGCTAAGATAGGTCTTGAACATGCTCAGAAATATTCAAGAAAAGTAATTGTTGAGAAATATATCACAGGCTACGACTTCCGTATACTGGTCATCAATAATAAAATGGTGGCTGCTGCCAGAAGAGTTCCTGCCCATGTTGTAGGAGATGGAGAACTGAACCTTCAGCAGCTTATTGAAAAAGAAAATAAAGATCCAAGAAGAGGCTATGGTCATGAAAATGTCCTTACTGAAATTGAAGTTGATAAAGACACTTTAGAACTGCTTGATAAGCTTCAGTATACGCTGGAAACTATTCCTCAAAGGGGAGAAGTGGTTTATCTGAAATCAACGGCTAATCTTTCAACCGGAGGAACTTCCATTGATGTAACAGATATGGTGCATCCGGAAAATATCACAATGGCTGAAAGAATTTCTAAAATTATCGGGTTGGACGTCTGCGGTATTGACGTGATGGCAGAAAACCTTACCCAGCCTTTAAAAGAAAGTGGTGGAGCTATTATTGAAGTGAATGCAGCACCAGGGTTCAGAATGCACCTTGCTCCAAGTGAAGGATTACCAAGAAATGTAGCTGCTCCGGTGGTTGATATGCTGTATCCTCCAGGAAAACCTTTTACCATCCCAATCATTGCGGTAACAGGTACCAATGGAAAAACAACCACAACGAGACTGATCTCTCATATTGTAAAAAGTAATGGTTACAGAGTAGGATTTACGACTTCAGACGGAATTTATATTCAAAATACCATGCTGTCAAAAGGAGATACTACAGGGCCGCTTTCTGCAGAATTTATCTTAAAAGATCCTACGGTGGAATTTGCAGTTCTGGAGACAGCCAGAGGCGGAATTTTACGATCCGGTCTTGGTTTTTCACAATGCGATATCGGAGTTCTGACCAATATTGAAGAAGATCACCTGGGAATGAATGATATTCACAGTTTGAAAGATCTTACCAAAGTAAAACGTGTTGTACTGGATAGCGTGAAAAAGAGTGGTTGGAGTGTTTTGAATGCCGACAACGAATATTCCATGAAGATTGTTAGTGATCTCGATTCTAATGTGGCTATTTTCAGTATGGATGAAAACAACCCTCATATTGTAAAATTTGCCAAAGAAGGAAAGATCACCTGTGTGTTTGAAGAAGGTTTTGTAACCATCAAAAAAGGAGACTGGAAAATCAGAATAGGAAAAGCCAAAGATTTCCCGATTACGATGGAAGGAAAGGCCAGATTTATGATTGAAAACGTACTGGCAGCCAGTTTGGCAAGTTATCTTTATGGATTTGGAATTGAGGATATTTCGAACTCTTTGAGAACGTTTATTCCAAGTGCTCAGCTTACTCCTGGAAGACTGAATGTTTTTAAATTCAAAAACTTTAAAGTTCTGATTGACTTTGCCCATAATCCTTCAGGATACGAAGCCATTGAAGATTATCTGAAAAACGTAGAGTCTACAAAGAAAATCGGTATTATTTCCGGTGTCGGAGACCGAAGAGATAATGATATCAGAGAATGCGGAAAAATTGCCGGAAGAATGTTCGATTATATTATTATCCGAAATGAGAAACATCTACGTGGAAGAACGGAAGAAGAAATCAACGGATTGATTATTGACGGGATTAATTCTGCAGGCAGAGACGTTAGTTATGAGATTATTCCTAAAGAGATTGAAGCTTTAAAGCATGCGATTGGAATGGCAGAAGAAGGAACGTTTATTACTGCCTTAAGTGATGTTATTTCCAATGCCATTGATCTGGTTCAGGAATATCAGGCCAAAGAACTTTTGGAAGATGATAAAAACGTGTAATACATCTATATAAAACTTACTAAAATTGCAATACGGAACAAAAAAACGTATTGCAATTTTTTTATCTATTGTGTTGTAGTAGAGTTTGTTTGATTAAAAACAGATGATATATCTGTGATGACTATTGTACAAACAATTAAAAGTTAATCATTACGGTTTCCCGTAGAGTATACCTACAGTCTCTCCGTATATTTACATCGTTTGTATAAACTAAAAGTACAAGTCAAGTTTTTTTAATGTCCTCCTGTTTGGGAGGATTTTTTATTATGAGTTGAGAGTGGGGATTCTATAGTTATTTTTAAACCTTCTTTTTTTACGGAAACCCGTAACCATTATTTCTTTATATTAAATCTCTAAATGGAGAATAGTTTTTATATTTGACTTCTAAACTAAAATCAAAACCATGAAAAATTTAAAGAAAATCTCTAAGGAGAAATTAAGGAGTATCAACGGAAAAGGAGGATGTCCTCCAGGTTGGCATGATTGCCCGGTGCCATGGAATGTTAAGGTATGCATTCCGCATGACAATGAAATGGCATGTCCCGATTTATAAAAAACGATCCCTCGCTGAGAGGGATTTTTTGTTCTTATATTTCAAAGTTTAAACATCTTCACTCAGACTTTATAGACTTCTTCCCGAGATCTACTGTTTTCTAAATAGTTTTTAATCAGCTTTTCCTGGTTTTCAGGCGTCCGGGCCTGTCAATTTAAAATAGGGTGTTTTTCCTTCACTATTTTGGGAGTTACAGGTTTAATTTTGCTCAAAATAAATAAAATGAATCCATGAGAACAATCAATTACATCGTTATACATTGTACCGCAACACAGCCAGATGTTAAAATAGAGAGCATTAAAAGGTATTGGAAGGAAAACCTGAAATGGAAAAATCCAGGGTATCACTATATGATAAAAGCGGATGGAGAAGTAGTCAACACTTTGCCCATCGATCAGGTATCCAATGGAGTTGCAGGGTGGAATTCTCAAATTATCAATATATCATACATCGGAGGCATTGATAAAAGCAACCATCCAAAAGACACAAGAACGGAAGAGCAAAAAAAATCTATTATAAAGCTGTTAAGAGAATTAAAATCAAAATTTCCCAGAGCTAAAATTCAAGGACATAGAGATTTTCCCAATGTTCATAAAGCTTGCCCTAGTTTTGATGCTAAGAAAGAATATGCTGGGTTATTAATAACATGAACTCGTGCAAAAGCGTTTTTAAAATAACATTATGGGAAACTTAATATACAAACAATTAAAAATCAGTCATTACGGTTTCCCGTAGAATATCCCAACAGCCTATCCGTATATTTACAATGTTTGTGAAAACACAGCGTACATGTCAATTTTTTTATCCTCCTTTGTTGGGGGATTTTTTTTTAATCCCGGAGAGATCTTCAGTAGTAAAAGATAAAACCTCCGACATTTCGGAGGTTTGTTTCTATACGTTTTCCCAGGTTTTCTTTATACTCTGCATTTTTAAGATAAAAATAAAGGAATACGTTCTAATCTGAGGTGAAGCTGATTTTATCCGAAAAAAGCATTAGAACTACCAATCCAGATGGCATCTTTTTTATTGAAATCTACATTGACCATGGCGGCTTTTGTCATTCTTCCAAGATTTTCCAATAGAATAGGACGGTCGTCATTTTCCCGCCAAATATACAACAAACGGATCTCCGCTTTTGAAAAATCTCCGTTGATATCTTCAAAAATGGGTTCATAGTACACTTTTCTCTGCAAAATATAGTTTTCTTTATCCTGAATAGCCTCTGTAACTTCCTTTGTAGGATTTAAATTAACGCCACTTCCCGCGAATGAAAATAAAGGTTTTAATACAAAATCATCCAGGTTTTCATTTTCCGGGAATTCATGCAGGAAATAACTCTTTGGAACAAACTCATGCTTCAGTAATGGCAAAAGGAACTTTGAGATTTTAAAGAACCAATTGGGGTGGGTGATCCATTTGACATCCACTTCTTCACGGAAATCAAATTCTGTAGTAAGATCAGGAATATTGTCCAGCTCGTCAAATATCACACGGTTGTAGATTCTTTTGATTTCAGTTAGCTTACCATTATTTTCATAATAGAGCTTTCGTCCTTCCTTCTTTACTTTCGTCAGGCATACGGTTTTAATTCCTATTAATTTTTCTGTCAAAGCAAAATCAATAGCTGTTTTTTGTCTTTCCGGAAAAATTTCAAGCAGGATTACATTTTCAGGATTTTCATCTCCTACAATCAGTTCTTTTAAATAGTTTTTAAAAGTTTCATGCGGCATAGGATTTCTGATCTCTGCAAGAAAAGGGTAGACTTCACAATACGTTTCCTCATATACTTTCTGGAAAGCATACAAAGAAGGAAATGCCTGAAGCTCGATCAGCTGAGGTTCTATTGCTCCGTTTTCACTTTTGCAGACTCCAAAATCTATGGTGAAAAAATGGGGTTGAAGGGTATCATTGGGAACTCTGCAGTTTTCAGGAATGGCTTTTTGAAGAAGTTCTGCCGGCATTGACTTAATCTGGCTGATAATACTCTCACTGGCTTCTATAAGCTTATTCTCAAATTCTTTGGTCAAAAAAATAGGACTTTCTGAAACTCTGAACGTAGGTTCTGTTCCTCCCTTTTCTGTCAGGATACTTTTGAGTTGATTGTATTTTTCATCTGAAAACGCCTGATTGTACTGTTTTCTATATTTTGGAATCATATTTTTTTTCTTTGTGATGTTAAAAAAATCGAGCATTTCTGCCCGATTTGAGTTTACCACAAAAGGCACAAAAGTTTTTAGAATATAAAAGTTTACAATACACTTTTATAAAATATCTATTTAATTGGGAAATCTTTGATTTTCAAGAAAGCTTATGTGTTCTTTTCAACAGCTTTTATGATTGCTTATTAGACTTAATGCCCAAATCTCTTTTGTGACTTTTGTGGTTTATATTGATTTAATTTTTTAAGCCAAAGTCTTAGCTTCTTTCAAAATGTTTTTTTTTGCAAACTGAAGGAATCTCGGAAGAATCTGATGTCTGGTCAGAATGATTTTATCTTCATCGTCTATTCTATCTATTGTTTCAAGATATTTTTCCATTCCGAAGCTTTCAATCATAGCTTCTTTATTCTTTTCATCCTTCAGGTTTTCGATCAAAGATTCAGGGTTGGCTTCCGGGTGAAACTGTGTTCCGAATATTTCCTCCGAAAAACGAACGGCCATTACCGCTCTCTCAAGATTGATATGAGGTCGGAATTTTTCAATCGCCATGATGGTCATGCCCAATTCTTCAAAACGCTCATGATCCGGTTCAATAAACTGGTAGGCTCTCGAATCTACCGCATAAAAAGGATCCTGAAGATTTTTGAACAAGAATTCTTCTTTACCTTCATCTGTTTTATGAACAGGCATTACTCCGAAAGAATAAGACTTTCTTTTGCAGATATTTCCCAGATTCCAGTGAATACTTGCCAGCTGGAATGAATGGCAGATCAGGAAAAGATATTTTTTATCTTCATGGTATTTATTATGCTCAAGAACAGCATCTAAAAAAGAAGCAAATCTGTCTTCCCAGGCAAGACCTTCCCGATGTGGATTTCCGGGACCGCCTGAAGAAATGAAAATATCAAAATCCCCAATCTCCGGCATTTCATCTTTAAATCTTACATCAAATGTTTTGATAACAACATTTTCTTCAGAGTTCTGCTGAAAAGATTCAGAAATTTCTTTAATGTTTCTAAAGCCTTGGTTCACATGATTATTGTTCATGTCCAGCAGAGCAATTCGAATATCTTTCATTACATCATATTTTTTGTAAAGTTACCAAAAAAATTATGAAGCAGGTTCACCATGGGTTATGCCATACTCGGTTTCAGAGATCATATAATCAACGACTTTCGTCAGATCACCAGTTTCTTTAAAGATCTGAAGCTGTCGGTCTGCACCGGTTCCGTTTTCAAGAATTTTCCATGCATATTCCACTTCATGACGGCATCCCAAATCGTCTACCACATCATCAATAAACTCTAAAAGTTCTTTCAATAAATGAGGATAAGGAACGGATTCTTCTTTCCCAAAATCGATCAGATGGGCTTCGATACCGCTTTTGGAGGCACGCCATTTATTTTCGTTCAATAACAGTCTTCTGTAGCTTCTGAAGCTCAGATTTTGCTGGTGAAGTTTATAGATTTTGGCAACGAGACTCTGCATGATAGCAGCAAGGCATACCGTTTCATCAATTCTTAGCGGCATATCACAGATTCTGAATTCAATTGTAGGGTAGAATGGATGTACCCGTAGATCCCACCAGATTTTCTTGGCATTGTCGATGGTTCCTGTTTTTACCAGGAGATCTACATAACTGTCAAATTCTGCCAGAGAGTTGAAGTAACTCGGAATACCGGTTCTTGGGAATTTTACGAAGATTTCCTGTCTGTACGATTTAAAACCTGTATACCTTCCAATCCAGAAAGGTGAATTGGTAGAAAGGGCGTATACGTGAGGAAGGAAATACCTCATCACATTCTGAATTCTTACGCCTTCTTCACGATTGGGAATTCCAATATGAACATGCAGTCCGAAAATAAGATTTTCACGGGCCACATCTCCCATATCATCTACGATTTTAATGTATCTTTCTCCCTGAGTGATACTGTTGTCTGACCAATGCGAAAAAGGATGAGTACCACCTCCGGAAACACGAAGTCCCTGTTCATGGGCTATATTGATAAGGTGACGCCTTAAATTCGTTAATTCTGTTCTGGCTTCCTGAATGTTCTGGCAGATTCCCGTTTCCATTTCAATCATGGATTCGTGCATTTCGTGCTTTAAGTTCTCACTTAAAACCGCTTTGCCGCCTTCAATAATTTTTGAAACGTGAGAAACCAGATCTCTGCTTTCAACATCGATGATCTGATATTCTTCTTCAATTCCAATAGTAAACTGATGATGCATGTACTTTTGTGTTTTTTAATTCTTTTTCAATGTTATTTAATGGAATCCTTCACGAATGTTCCCCAGGCAATGTTAGGTTTCCCCGGAACATATTCTTTAGCTTTTTCAATAGCCAGTTTGGCAGCATGTTCTATGATCCATGCAAAGTTTTCTTCTCCTACAGAATTTCGGTCTGCATCAGGAGCGGGATTACAGAAATCGATGGCATAAGGAATACCGTCTCTTACAGCAAATTCCACAGTGTTGAAATCGTATCCTAAAGCCTGATTCATTTTAATCGTATAATCATGAATGGTTTTCAATAATTTTTCAAGTTCTTCACCTTGGGTCTGATGAGTGGTGGCATATCTGAGATGAGGTGCATTTCTCGGCTCATAAGGCATAATGTGGACATATTTTTGACCCAGACAGTACACTCTGTAATAATCATCAAAGATAATTTCTTCCTGTACCATCATCACCAGCTGTTCCGTTTCTCCCAATTTGTTCCAGAGATCATCCGGATTTTCTACTCTGTACACATTTTTCCAGCCTCCACCGTCATGAGGTTTCATATATGCAGGAAACCCTACATAATTGAAGATATATTCCCAGTCATGAGGAAATTTCAGGTTTCTGAATGAAGTTTCTGAAGTATTGTCCGGTCTTTCGTGCGATGGAAGGAGAACCGTTTTAGGAAGCGGAATTCCCAGTTTTGACATCAGGGCATTGTTGAAAAATTTCTCATCAGCACTCCACCAGAATGGATTATTGATTACATAAGTACCGTTAAGGGCTGCATTTTTTAAATAAGCTCTGTAAAAGGGAACGTCCTGTGAAATTCTGTCGATAATCACTGCATAACCATAATCTGCACCCTGTTCCAATTTATCAATAGTAACGGGTTCAGCGATGATATCTCCACCTCCCATTTCATTTACTTTGTCTATAAATGCCCAGGGAAAAGTGTCTTCCATACCGAAAAGAATTCCTACTTTTTTTGTCATAATTTTTGTTTTTAAGGTGGGTGTTATTTTTTTCTATTTGTTTTTTATTGTTTTTAAGAGAAAAATGCTCCTATAAATGTAGGGAAGACCATTCTCCACAACGGCCAGTCGTGGCCAATCCATTTTCTTTCATCATACCAGAAGTCAATGCCTTTTATCCTCAGGATTTCGGACATTTCAATATTTTTATCCTTGCAGATATCCTGATCAGAAGTGCTGAGTACAATGTGCATATGTTTGTATTTCCAGGCTTCATCATTTCTTACAAATTCCCTTGGACAGTTGAAGTAGACCAAATCATCGGAATAACCATCCATAAAGTTTCTTATGCTGAATGCTCCTGAAAGACAGAACAGATGAGAAACCACATCCGGAAATCTGAATGCAAAATTAGCCGCATGATATCCTCCGAAACTAGCGCCTGCTACGGCCACACGATGGGTCTTGTGAAGCTTTTGGATATAAGGAACAAATTCCTTGATCAGGAACTGTACATACCTTTCGTAGTTTCTTATTCTTTGCTGAGGAGATATGTTGTCATCATAAAAACTCCAGCTATCGATGGTCTGTACATTGTAAAGCTTTACTTTTCCCTGTTCTATAAACCAGTTGATACTTCCGTTGAGATGAAAATCATGATTCTGGGTATACTGTCCCTGGGAGGTTGGAAACATGATGATAGGATGGCCGTAATGTCCGGTCACTTCTACCTTGAGACTTGTTCCCAATATATTTGAATAATACTCTGTATGTTCTATGTGAGGCATTTTTCCTTGTTTGGTTTTAATATTGTGCTTTATATGAGTGTAATAAATTCAATTCCTCCAAGCTGATCTTTTTCTAAAATATCCAGTACGATGGTTCCTAATGTAGGATGTTCGAGGATTATATTTTCTTTAAAGATCCATTTTGATCGAGGTTTGTTAGCATAAGTTGAATCTACAAACCTATAATATGCTTTGCTTTGCCATTTTCCAGAACTTATGCTCTCTAAATTACATTTTAGTATGGAATCTTCAGGCAGATTGTATATTATGAATTCAATAACATTTTGAATATCAATATCACGCTGCATTTTTTAAGAACTCAATTTGTTGCTTTTGGGGGGAAGGATGTTCAGCATATCTGCATGAATTATTTCGGCAGCTGAATCTAATCTGTCCTGTACAACGGTGGCATCTCCGGATTTATATACAATTCCTACATGATAGTCTATCGGAAGGAATTTTACCACCTCTTCGCACTCAAAGTTGCTGTAGTTGGGTTCTTTATCTTTGATCAGGGCGACAATCAGTCCGGAGTAGTATCCTGTAGGCGGAGAAACACTGTAATCATTTCCTCTCAGAAGGGCATCTTCAATTTTGGCCCATTCTCTCCAGATATTGATACCGCTTGATGCTTCAACCAGGTCCGGAATATGAGCACCACCAACTCGTGATGACGTTTCAAGGAAATACCATTTTCCGTCTTCTTTTCCACGGATAAATTCTGTATGGGTTGCTCCGTTGATCAGCCCGAAATTGGACAATACTTTAGCATTTATTTCTTCCAGTGCTTTAAATTCTTCAGAATATCTTCCTAAAGTTTTGGACCGGAATACTCCGCCTTCATGAGAGACCTGCATAGGAGGAGCAAGATATTTTGAAGCAGAAGTGAATACTATTTTTTTATTGAAAGTAAGGCTGTCTACATGGTAAACGTCTCCCGGTTTAAAGCTTTCCAGTAAAAAAAGATGACGTTCCTCTCCCAGAGTTTCCAATGCTTCAAGAAGCTGTTCTTTAGAGGTTATTTTCTTGATTCCTGATGCTGATGCTTCGGATCGGGGTTTCAGTACCCAAGGGGCAGAAACACGGTCTGTAAATTCATCCACTTCATGATCATTGAAAACAGCGGTGAACTCAGGAACACTGATCCCGGAATCTTTTGCTTTTTGGCGCATAGCCAGTTTATCTCTGAAATAGCGGTGGGTAGTTTGTCCCATCCCTGGAATACGGAATGTTTCCCTGATTAATGCAGCTTTTTCTACGTCATAATCATCCAAAGCCACTACAGCATCTACTTTTCTGGTTTTCATCAGGTGGGAAAATCCCTGAATTAAATGTTCCAGATTCCATACAGACGGCTTTAGTTCCGGCATGTAAAATGCCTCATCAATAGCATGCCAGGGCCAGTTTTTTTCTTTGAGGTTTTCGGAGGTTACAAGGATGATTTTATTACCGAGCTTCTTCATTTCGTCCATAAAATCGTAGCCTTTATAATAGCACGAAATACACACAATGGTTTTCTTCTCCATATAATGTTTTTTAAGATTTAGTGAATTTTCAAAAATAAAAGCATTTATTTATTATTTTATTAATAGAAAAAAATGAAATATTGTATGGTTTTGAAAATCCACTAATCAATTATACAGAGTTTTTTTGTAAAAAACTAATTTTTAGTGATAATTTTCAATTAAATTCACGAGGAGTTGAACTCCAAAACCTGTTGCTGCTTTTTCTTTAGCATATCCTACACTTCCAAAGGCTACTCCGGCAATGTCCAGATGAGCCCATTTAGGGTGATTTTCAATGAATTGTTCCAGGAATTTTGCCGCAATAATACAGTCTCCTACAGGTTTCAGAGAGATGTTTTTCATATCGGCTACATCAGACTGAATATCGTCTTTCCATACATCCCATAAAGGCAGATTCCATACTCTCTGATTGGTTTGATCTCCTGTTTTGATCAGGTTATTTTTCAGTTCCTCATTATTGGAGAACATGGCAGCACAAGTGTCACCGAACATTCTTACCGAGCTTCCCGTTAAAGTAGCCAGGTCAATCAGGAAATCTGTTTTGTAGTTCTTAGAAAGATAAGATAAACCATCTGCAAGGATCAGTCTGCCTTCCGCATCGGTATCAAGAACTTCAATAGTTTTTCCGTTATAAGCGGTGATTACGTCACTTGGAAGCAATGCCTTTTCTGAAACGGCATTATCTGTGATGGGTAGTACAGCAACAATATTCACAGGAAGCTGCATTTCAGCGGCATAGATTAGCGTTCCCAAAACAGCGGTAGCGCCTCCCATATCGGATTTCATATAATGCAGATTGGCAGAGCTTTTTATTGATATTCCTCCTGTGTCAAATAAGATACATTTTCCTACCATTCCGAAAGTTTTGGCATTTTTAACGGTAGTTTTATATTCTAAAATAGTGAAAGCAGCATCGTAAGCACTTCCTTGGTTCACAGAAAGATAAGCACCTAATCCAAGTTCTTCACATTTCTTTCTGTTGAATGCAGTGTATTTTAAGTCATATTTTTTAGCCATATTTTTAAGGTATGCACTTAAAATATCAGGTTTTTTAAGATTGGCTGGTTTGTTAAGCCAGTCCTGGCAGGTAGTCTGTCCGTTAACCAGTGCTTCAGCTTTCTGGCTGATATGGTCTAGCTTTTTCTGGCTTAAATTTTCAAAATGCAACTCAAATTTTGTATTCCAGAAAGTATGTTTCTTATCAAAAGGGTAGTTGTAAGTTCCAACCAAAAGTCCTTTTATAAATTCTTCGAACTGTTTTTCGTTCATGAAATCGGCAAGGGCTAACGTAGGCACTGCTTGTAGTTTTTCTTTCTGTGTCTGTGAAAACTTGGCTGCTACCTGCTGAATTTCGAAATTTTGTAAAGTAGATTTCCCTAATCCAATGAAATAAGTAATTCCTTCTTCATGAGCGTTGACAAAAACTTCATATTTTTTTCCTGTAAAAAAAGTGGAAATATTTTTATTGAAATTTTTACTGGTTTTTGTCCATTCTTCCTCGGTAAACAGGTGAAAAACCTGAGTGTAATTTTTGTTTTTTTTATTGATTAGTTTCATAAATAGATGTTATATTTCTAAATTCATAAAGATTGCTGTCTTCATTTGCATCTGTCTGACTGAAATCTTCTACAGCAATTTTATATTTAGTTTTTTATGCTTTGTTGTTGTGGTTTTACTTCTACAGGATTTTCCGTATTATCATAGAAGAGCCATTCAATAGCCCTTGGAAACTCCTGAGACCAGTAAAATTCATTGTGAGTGCCTTCAGGATTGATATTGGTTTTAAATTCAAAATCAAAAAGTTTTTTCTCTTCCCATCTTTTCAGATATTCTTCAAAAATATGAATTCTTTTGACCATTTTTGATCCTTCCTGACCTCCGCCATAAAGATAAATTTTGGTTTTAAAAGGAACTCTGAAATTCATCATCGGAAAGTTGTTGTTCGGTTCTACCCAAAGCGAAGGCGAGAAGATCAATAATTTGGAATATACTTCAGGATAAAGAAATCCACTGTATATACTGATGAGCGCTCCCAGTGAACTGCCTCCGATTCCGGTATTGTCACGGTCTTTTTTAGTCCTGTAATTTTCGTCCACAAAAGGTTTTAAAGTATCTGCAATAAAGCGGATGTATTTTTTTCCTTCAGAACCGTTGGCTACATGATCATTATCAAAAATATATTCCTTGATTCTTTCTTCACTGCCATGTTCTATTGCTATGATGATAAGATCACCACGTCCGTACTCTGCAAGAATAGACAGCTTTTTGTCAATCTCCCAGTTCCCGAAACCACTTCCTTCATTAAATAAATTCTGTGCATCTTGAAGGTATAAAACGGGATATCGTTTATCGGTTGTGTGATAATCGTAGGGAAGAAGAGCCCAGACTTTGCGGTAACGGTCAAGCTGCGGGATATAAAAATTTTCGGAAATAACTTCTGCTATAGGATAATATTCTTCTTTGAAAGGTCCCCAGTTTAATCTCCATTTTTCCACCGAATCTGAAGTTTTACCTGCAGTCTTTTTGATTTTCCGGTTGGGGGTGATATTTCCATACTGATCCAGTTCCACATTCTCCCATCCGCCTTTTGTGAATTTATATTCAATTTCATCAGGAAGTGCCTGATCTTCGATTTCTATACAATAATTGGATGCATCAAGTTGTTTAAGCTGAAAATGGAAATCTTTAGGGTTCCATGTATTGAAATTTCCGGTAATAAATACCGGTCTGTCGTCTTTTTCTGCTGTATAAAGTTCAAACCTCATCGTTGTGTTTAATAAAATGTTGATGTTAAATTTATAAAAAAAGATTGTTTTGAAATCATAAAAATGTGAAGTAAAAAATGATATATTTGATAGATAGACAAAACACGAAGTGATGTTGACAATTATTTGATGAATAATTCATCGCTGTTGTCAGTATTTTTCGTAGTTTCAGGGAAAATATAAATACAAACTGATCTTGATGAATTCTGTTAAGACCTACACACTTTTCACTGATCATGATGTGTATCTTTTCAAAGAAGGTAGGCATTATAAGCTGTATAATAAATTTGGAGCGCATTCTGCGGAAAAAGATGGTGTAAAAGGTGTCTATTTTTCAGTTTGGGCACCCAATGCAAAGAAGGTTTCCGTGATTGGAAATTTTAATAACTGGAATCACAAAGATCATATTTTGTTTCCAAGATGGGACGAATCTGGAATTTGGGAAGGATTTATTGAAGGATTAACCTGGGGAACGTTATACAAATATGCTGTAGAAACACAAGGAGGTGAAATTCTGGAAAAAAGTGATCCTTATGCTGTAAGCTGGGAACAGAATATACAGGCGGCTTCTCTGGTTTCTACCACATGGTATGAATGGAACGATCAGAAGTGGATGGATAACCGCTGGGGAAACAACAGACTTGAAGCTCCCCTATCAGTATATGAACTTCATCTGGGTTCCTGGGTGAGGGAAGAAGATCAACCTAAAAGATTTTTAAACTACAGAGATATTGCTAAAAAACTGGTCCCTTACATCAAAGAAATGGGGTTTACCCATGTGGAATTGATGCCCGTGATGGAATATCCTTATGAACCCAGCTGGGGATATCAGATTACCGGTTTTTATGCAGCCACTTCGCGCTTTGGTTCGCCGCAGGATCTGATGTTTCTTATTGATGAACTTCACAACAATGAAATAGGCGTTATTCTGGATTGGGTTCCGTCCCATTTTCCGGGAGATGCTAATGGTCTTCACCGTTTTGATGGCTCCTATCTGTATGAGCATGAAGATCCGAGAAAAGGCTTTCATCCCGATTGGAAATCACATATTTTCAATTACGGAAGAAATGAAGTTAAATCTTTTCTGATCTCAAATGCCATGTTCTGGCTGGATCGTTATCATGCGGACGGACTGCGTGTGGATGCGGTAACCTCAATGCTTCATCTTGATTATTCAAGAAATGAAGGAGAATGGGAACCTAATATCTATGGGGATAATGTTAATCTGGAAGCTAAAGCTTTTCTTCAGGAATTTAATACGGCTGTTTATAAAGAATTTGGGAATAATATCATGACCATAGCGGAAGAAAGTTCAGATTTTCCTATGCTTACAAAACCTGTCCATGACGGTGGTGTAGGATTTGGAATGAAATGGATGATGGGCTGGATGCATGATACACTGGATTACTTCAAAGAAGATTTTATTAACCGCAAATTTCATCATCATAAACTAACCTTTGCTTCCATGTATATGTATAATGAAAATTATATGATGCCTTTGTCGCACGACGAAGTGGTACACGGAAAAGCAAGTCTTATTTATAAAATGAAAGGCGATGAATGGCAGAAATTTGCCAATCTTCGTACCTTATATGTATACATGTATACCCATCCCGGAGCCAAGCTGCTTTTTATGGGCGATGAATTCGGGCAGACCAGTGAATGGAATTTTACCCGAAGCCTCGACTGGCATTTGCTGAAATATCCTGTTCATAAAGGAATGCAGGATATAGTGAAAGAACTGAATCATTTGTACCGGTCAGAAACTGCTTTTTATGAAAATCAGTTTGATAAAAATGGTTTTGAATGGGTAGAAGCGGATGATCTGGAAAACTCAGTGTATGTATACCTTCGAAAAGGAAAAAGAAAAGATGATGTCCTGATGGTAGCTTTAAATCTGGCACCAAAAGTATTGGATTATAAAATCGGGATTTCTGCAGGAACCCATTGGGAAGTTGTTTTAAATTCCGATGATGAAAAATACAGCGGAAGCGGAGTAGAACCCGAAATTGTGGAAGAAAAGTATGAAGAATGGCGAGGATATCCGAAAACAATGACGATTAAGTTACCTCCATTGGCTGGAATTATTTTACGACAAAAGAAAGATAAAAAGTATAAATTACATAGAATTAAACACAAGAGATAAAGAATGGTTGTTTATCATTTAAGTACAGAATGTTATCCCGTAGCAAAAGTGGGAGGCCTGGCAGATGTGGTGGGAGCGTTACCAAAGTATCAGAATAAAATAAAGGGAATAGAGGCAAAAGTAGTGATGCCATGGTACAATAAACCTTTTATCCATGATCATGAATTTGAAGTTGTTTTTGATGGTTTTATTCATCAGGGAACGAATATGCTGCAGGTTCAGATATTGAAGGAAAAGAGTAATGTGCTGGGATTTGAACTGTATATGGTAAGAATTCCCGGGTTGCTAGACAGAGACAATCCTTACGGGTATCAGGACGAAAGCTTCCAGTTTCTGGCTTTTCAGCATGGAGTGCTGCATTGGTTATGTGCTATGGAAATTCGCCCAGATGTACTGCATTGCCATGATTATCATACCGGATTGGTTCCTTTTATGGTACAAAACTGTCCGGAATTCGGATTCTTAAAAGGAGTAAAGACAATAGGAACTATTCATAACGGAGAATATCAGGGAATGATGAGCTGGGGCATGGCTAACTATATGCCTGCTTTTGATAATTACAAATGGGGGCTGATGGATTGGAACGGATTCATGAATCCTCTGGCAAGTATGATTAAATGTGCCGATGCTTTTACCACTGTTTCCGAAGGCTATCTTGAAGAACTTTTCATCAGCTTTCGTGGGCTGGAAAGTCTCGTTCGTCAGGAATTCGGAAAAGCATATGGAATCATCAACGGTATTGATACGGAAGTCTGGAATCCTGAAACTGATCCGATGCTGGATTTTAATTTTAACAGCAAAAATGCAATAGCTCAGAAAAAGAAAAACAAAGAAAAGCTTTGCAAAGAATATGGATTAAAACCAGAACTTCCTTTGTTCGCCTTTATCGGAAGATTTGCCACGGAAAAAGGAGCAGACCTGCTACCTGATGTTGTGTGGCGAAGTATTAAGCAGAGCTATGGTGCTTTAAATATTATGATTCTCGGGTCAGGAAATACCTATATTGAAAATAAACTGAAAGAATACGATTATACCTACACCAATTTTGCTCTCGATCTGGGATATAAAGAACATCTTTCCCATAAGATTTATGCCTCAGCAGATTTCCTTCTGATGCCTTCAAGAGTAGAGCCTTGCGGACTGAATCAGATGTATTCCATGAGATACGGAACCGTTCCGGTGGTAAGATATACAGGAGGTCTCAGAGATACGGTGGAAGATATTTCAACAGGTGGAGCAGGACTTAATTTTACTTATCCGGGCGTAGATGATGTTGTACATGCGATGAACAGGGCAATGGCGATTTATAATCAAAAAGGAGTGATGGATGATCTTATTCATGCCAACATGAATTTTGACTTTGCATGGGAGAAATCTGCAGAAAAATACATAGCTTTATATAATAGCTGATAAGCATTCTTACATGAAAACAAAGAATGCTTTAAAGTAGCAGTAAACACTAAGAACCGAACAGTAAACTTAATACAATAAAAAACGCAAGATATTTATGAATCGAAATGTAATCTCCATTGTTTTAGGAGGAGGCAGAGGAACAAGATTATTCCCGTTAACGTATACCAGATCAAAACCGGCTGTTCCTATTGCAGGAAAATACAGACTGGTGGATATTCCTATTTCAAACTGCCTGAATTCAGGATTGAATAAAATTCTGGTGTTAACGCAGTTTAATTCTGCTTCCCTCAATTCACATATTAAAAACTCTTACCACTTTGATATCTTCAGCAAAGGCTTTGTTGATATTCTGGCAGCTGAGCAGAATGTAGAAAATGAAAGTTGGTATCAGGGAACTGCAGATGCCGTGCGCCAGTCTATGAAACATCTTGAAAAATATGACTATGATTATATCCTGATTCTTTCAGGGGATCAGTTGTATCAGATGGATTTCAGGGAAATGCTCGATTTTCATATTGAAAACGGAGGTGACCTTACCATTGCTACCATTCCGGTTAATGCAAAAGATGCCACAGGGTTTGGGATTTTGAAATCCGATGATGAAGGAAATATCACTTCATTTTATGAAAAGCCAGATTACGATATGCTGCCAGGCCTGAAATCTGAAGTTTCAGAAGAAAATAAACATACCGGAAAAGAGTTTCTTGCTTCCATGGGAATTTATATTTTCACCAAGAATATCCTTAAAAAGATGTTTGAAGAAGGAGCAGGAGATGATTTCGGAAAAGATATCATTCCAAGCTCTATCGGAAAATATAAGACATTAAGCTATCAGTACGAAGGCTATTGGACGGATATCGGAACCATAGAGTCTTTCTACGAAGCCAATCTGGACCTTTGTCTGGATCTGCCTCAATTTAACCTTTTCTCTTCTTCTCCTATCTATACCAGAGCAAGGATGCTTCCGCCTTCAAAAATTAATGGTTCATATGTAAGTAAGGCTGTTTTTGGAGATGGATGTATCATAATGGCAGATAAAATTGAAAATTCCGTGATCGGAAACAGAACAAGAATTGATAAAGGAAGTACCATCGTAAATTCCTACGTCATGGGAGCTGATTTCTATCAAAACACAACGGAAATTGTTCTGAATGACAGAGGTGGCCGTCCTAATATGGGAATTGGAAAATACTGTTACATAGAAAAAGCAATCCTTGATAAAAACTGTTACATCGGTGACAATGTGAAAATCATTGGAGGAAAACATATTCCGGATGGTGATTATGGGACTTATTCCGTACAGGATGGGATTGTCGTGGTAAAGAAGGGAGCAGTGATTGCTCCGGGAACACATATAGGGTAGAGAAAGGGAGATGGATGCTGGAAGATTGAAGTTATGAAAGCCGGAGTAGATACAAAAATTTTTATATAAAATTCCGGTTTATACAATTATTTCAATAATTTTCAATCATAAGTTCACGAATGATTTCTGGCTAACAGTATCCTCCTGCTTCCCTCACCCTGCTTCCAGCCTTTAACAGGTTAATTATTGTTAAACATACAACTAGAGTGATCAGCGTATTGTTCACTCTTTTTATTTGTATTATTTTTGTGCGATGCGTATTTTTAAAATCTTAGCGGTAATCATTATTCTTTTGGGGGGAGCTTATGCTGCTTCCATGTATTATTTTGTAGATGAAAGTAAAAACTTTACGATTGAAAAAGAGATCGATTATCCCGTGGATAAAGTTTTTTCCCAGTTTAATAACCTTCAGAATTTTACAAGATGGAATAACTTTTTTACCAGCTCACCATCTATAGACATTGATTATTATACGCCATATGAAGGACAGGGAAGTGCCATCAGCTATGTAGATCCTAAAAATGACACCGACGGAGAAATGTTCATCAGGTATGAAAATCTTAATAAAACATTGAAATATCAGCTTTTTGAGGACGAAAATGAAAATCCGACATTGGTTGATGTTAAATTCAAGCCGGTTTCTGCTGAAAAGACAAAGATTATCTGGTATGTTCATACCCCAAAACTCGCGGTCTGGAGAAGAGTAGAAAACTTCTGGACTGAAGATCGTTTTGCTGAAAATATCAACAAAAGTATGGTGAATCTTAAAAACTCTTTAGGAAATAAAGTGGAAAAAGATAACCAGATGGCAGCCATCAAATATGATAGTCTGATGGTAGAAAATGAAGAGGACAAATTGTTGTTGGGAATCAATGTAAGTACCTCAAACAAAAAAGATGCACTGTACAAAAATATCGTGATGAATTATAATAAAGTCTATAACTTCGTAACGATGGATCTTGGCAAAAGAGATGATGAATTCGGGTATCCGGTCTTGATTACTGATGCAGATAATTACAAAGACAAGGAGGTTTCTTATTTCCTCGGAATTCCACTTTCTAAGAAAATCGGAGTGTCTGATAATAATTTCAATTTTAGGTCCGTAAATCCGTCTCAAAATTACGTAATGTACTACAAAGGGAACTATGAGGGACGAATTCGGGCAATCCAGCAGCTCATTCAGAAAGCCAAAAAAGACGAGATGCGCTTCGGAGATATCCGTCAGACCTTTATTGAACGTCCGATGGAAGGTCAGGAAGTAAATGTTAAGCTCTCATTATCAGTGTATAAGTAATTTTTTTTTATTTTATTTTTTCTTAAGTTTTTTTAACGGTTTCAGACTGTTCTAACTCGGTTTTTTTTATTAAATTTGAAGATTAATTCTACAAATAAATTTTAATAAATAGATAAACTGTAATAATGGACAGATTTTCATTCCTAAACGCAGCTCATTCTCAGTTAATTGAGGATTTATACCAACAGTACTTAAAATTCCCGGACTCTCTAGAACCATCATGGAAAGCTTTCTTTCAAGGCTTCGATTTTGCTTTGGAGAACTACGGAGATGACGATAACATCCAGTTTATTCAGGCTTCGGCCAACGCTGCCCCGGCAGTTCAACAACAGATTTCTCAGGCAGTATCAAACGGAGAAGTTCCTGAGCATATCAAGAAAGAATTTAAAGTAGTAAACCTTATCGAGGCTTACAGAACAAGAGGACACCTTTTTACAAAGACTAACCCTGTTAGAGAAAGAAGACACTATACACCTACTTTAGACATCGAAAATTTCGGTCTTTCTAAAGAAGATTTAAATACAAAATTCAACTGTGCCGTTGAAACAGGAATGAAAGAGCCTGCTACTTTAGCAGACCTTATCAAGCATCTTGAAAGCATCTACTGTGATTCTATCGGAGTAGAATACATGCACATCAACAATGTTGAAGAAAAAGATTTCATCAAAAGATGGCTTCAGGTAAACGAAAACCATCCAAGTCTTTCTGCAAATGAAAAAACAGAAATCTTATTAAAATTAAACCAGGCGGTTGCTTTTGAAAACTACCTTCACACAAAATTTGTAGGACAAAAAAGATTCTCATTAGAAGGAGGGGAAACATTAATCCCTGCTTTAGACCAGCTGATCTCAAGATCTTCTCAACTAGGAGTAGATGAAGTCGTACTAGGGATGGCTCACAGAGGTAGACTGAATGTTCTTACGAATATTTTCGGAAAATCTTACAAGCAGATCTTCTCAGAATTTGAAGGGAAAGAATTTGAAGAAGATGTATTCTCTGGTGACGTTAAATATCACTTAGGTTCTTCTAAAAAGATCAAAACTGCTTCAGGAGAAGAAGTGTGTATCAACCTTACGCCAAACCCGTCTCACCTTGAAACGGTTGCTGCTCTTGTAGAAGGTATCTGCCGTGCAAAAGTAGACGACAAATACAAAGATTATTCTAAAGTATTGCCAATTATCATCCACGGTGACGGAGCTATTGCCGGACAAGGTATCGCTTATGAAGTTGCTCAGATGATGACTTTGGAAGGATACAGAACAGGAGGTACAGTTCATATCGTTGTTAATAACCAGGTTTCGTTTACAACGAACTATATGGATGCAAGATCTTCAACATACTGTACAGACATTGCAAAAGTTACAGAATCTCCTGTAATGCACGTAAATGCTGACGATGCTGAAGCGGTTGTTCATGCTATCCACTTTGCTGCTGACTTCAGAGCAAAATTCGGAAAAGATGTCTACATCGATCTTTTAGGATACAGAAAATATGGTCACAACGAAGGTGATGAGCCAAGATTTACTCAGCCTAACTTGTATAAATCTATTTCAAAACACCCGAATCCAAGAGAAATTTATAAAGATAAATTGCTTAAAGACAGTGTTACTTCAAACGATGTAATTGCTAAAATGGAAACGGAATTTAAAGCTCTTCTAGATAAAGACTTTGACGCTTCTAAAGAAATTGAGAAAAACGTAATGGATGTGTTCATGGCTGAAGATTGGGTAAATTATCCAATTGGTAAGAGAGGAGCAGTTCAGTTACCGGTAGATACAAAATATGACTTAGCGAAGCTGAAAGAATTGGCGCTTAAAATGTCAACACTTCCTGCAGACAAAAAGTTCATCAATAAAATTACAAGACTTTTCGATAACCGTATCAAAGCGATTGAAGGAAACTCATTAGACTGGGCACTAGGAGAGTGGTTAGCATATGCAACTCTGCTTGTAGAAGGTCACAATGTAAGAATTTCCGGAGAAGATGTGGAAAGAGGAACATTCTCTCACAGACATGCTGTGGTAAAAACTGAAGATACAGAAGAAGAATATATCCCATTAAGACATGTTTCTGAAAACAGATTTGATGTATTCAACTCTCACCTTTCAGAATATGGTGTTCTAGGTTTCGATTACGGATATGCAATGGCGTCTCCAAATACTTTAACCATCTGGGAAGCTCAGTTCGGAGATTTCGTGAACGGTGCTCAGATTATTGTTGACCAGTATTTAGCTGCTGCAGAAGAAAAATGGAAAATTCAGGATGGATTGGTAATGTTATTGCCTCACGGTTCAGAAGGACAGGGAGCAGAGCACTCTTCAGCAAGATTGGAGAGATTCCTTACTCTTTGTGCTAACGAAAATATGGTAGTAGCGAATATTACTTCACCTGCCAACTACTTCCATTTATTGAGAAGACAGTTGAAATGGGCGTTCAGAAAACCATTAATTGTAATGAGCCCTA
Organism: Chryseobacterium metallicongregator; assembly: GCF_031324065.1. Lineage (NCBI taxonomy): Bacteria > Pseudomonadati > Bacteroidota > Flavobacteriia > Flavobacteriales > Weeksellaceae > Chryseobacterium > Chryseobacterium metallicongregator. Next base: position 234,511 of record NZ_JAVIXS010000001.1, on the reverse strand, counting down.
AATCTTTATTGAGACACCCTAAAGTAGTTTCTCCACTTGAAGATTTCGCAACAGGTTCATTCCAGCCAATCTTAGACGATCCTACAGCAGATCCTAAAAAAGTAGAAAAAGTAGTTCTTTGTTCAGGTAAACTGTACTTCGAATTATTAGCGAAGAAAGAAGAACTGAACTGTGAAAACATTGCTTTAGTAAGATTCGAGCAGTTATATCCGCTTCAGGCAGATGCTATCGAAGCGATCTTCAATAAGTATGAAAACAAAAAACAATTAGTGTGGGCTCAGGAAGAACCTGAAAACATGGGTGCTTGGTCTTATATCCTGAGAAACTTCAGAGATACAGGAATCCAGGTAGTAGCTCCGGTACCAAGCGGTGCTCCGGCTCCGGGTAGCCACAAGATGTTTGAGAAAAACCAAAATGCAGTGATCAATAGAGTTTTCGATAGAGATGATGCTCCTGCAAAAAGACCAGTTACAGCTTAATTTAAATAATAATCAATTAAAAAATAAAAAATACTCGATATGTCAGTTTTAGAAATGAAAGTTCCTTCACCGGGCGAATCAATTACAGAAGTTGAAATTGCAACTTGGCTTGTAAAAGATGGTGATTATGTAGAAAAAGATCAACCTATCGCCGAAGTGGATTCAGATAAAGCAACTCTTGAATTGCCTGCAGAACAAAGTGGTGTTATCACTTTAAAGGCAGAAGAAGGTGATGTAGTACAAGTAGGTCAGGTAGTTTGTTTAATTGATATGGATGCTGCAAGACCAGAAGGTGCTGCACCTGCTGCTGAAGCTCCAAAACAGGAAGAAGCTCCGAAAGCTGCTGAACCTGCTAAACAAGAAGCTCCAAAACCAGCTGCTCCGGTAGCTGCTCCACAAACTTACGCAACAGGAGCTCCATCTCCGGCTGCTAAGAAAATCCTTGACGAAAAAGGGATGGATGCTGCTCAGGTTTCAGGAACAGGAAGAGATGGAAGAATCACTAAAACTGATGCTGAATTAGCGGCAGTTCCTGCATTAGGAGGAAGCCCTATGACTGCTACAGGTGCCAGAACTACCACTACCACTAAACTTTCAGTTTTAAGAAGAAAAATCGCTCAGAGATTGGTTTCTGTGAAGAACGAAACAGCAATGTTGACAACTTTCAACGAAGTGGATATGTCTGAAATCTTCAGATTAAGAAAGCAATATAAAGAAGAATTTGCTCAAAAACACGGAGTAGGACTTGGTTTCATGTCTTTCTTTACAAAAGCAGTAACAAGAGCATTACAAATGTATCCGGATGTAAACGCATCTATCGACGGAGACTTTAAAGTAAACTATGATTTCTGTGATATTTCAATTGCCGTTTCAGGTCCTAAAGGATTAATGGTTCCGGTATTGAGAAATGCTGAAAATATGTCTTTTGCAGGTGTTGAAGCCAACATTAAAGATCTTGCTGTAAAAGTAAGAGACGGTAAAATTACTGTTGATGAAATGACTGGTGGTACTTTCACTATTACTAATGGTGGTACTTTCGGATCTATGATGTCTACACCAATCATCAACCCTCCACAATCTGCAATCTTAGGAATGCACAACATTATCCAGAGACCAGTAGCTGTTGACGGACAGGTAGTAATCAGACCAATGATGTACGTTGCAATGTCTTATGACCACAGAATTATCGACGGTAAAGAATCTGTAGGATTCCTTGTAGCGGTAAAAGAAGGTATCGACAATCCTGTTGAAATTCTAATGGGAGGTGACGAAAGAAAAGGCCTTGGATTATAGTTTTTAATGAAATTATAACATAATATATAATCTCGCCTCAAAAAAGGCGAGATTTTTGTATTTATTAAGAAAATGCTACAATGATGTTTTCAAAAATGACTTCCAATATCAAAGTTTCAGTTATACCTGAATATGATAGTAAAAACAGTTATCCTTCCGAAAACCGTTACGTTTTTAAATACAATATCACGATAGAAAATGACGGAAGCTTTCCTATCAAAGTATTGAAAAGAAAATGGTTGATCTTCGATGTCGGATTCGGATACACAGAAATTATAGGCGACGGGGTGATTGGATTGACCCCTGAGATAGGAACTGGTGAAAATTTTGCTTATTTCTCCAATGTAATGCTTCGTTCCGGAGTAGGAAATATGAGCGGAAAATACCTGGTTAAAAACATGGAGACACAGGAAACTTTTGAGATTGATATTCCAAAATTCAATTTGTTGTCTGAAGTGTTGAGTAATTAAAAACTGATGCCCTGTAAAAAGTACAGGTTTTACAGATCAATAAAAACCCGGGTTTATTTGTTTATAAAATTACTAAAGCCTTTTAATTTTTGCTTTCATATACTCGTTTACTTCATCATTACTGGTGAGGAAGAGTTTCTCAAATGCCAGTAAAGAAATCTTGGCACATACTTCAGCATCTGCCCCGGCTCTGTGGTGGGTAAAATCAATTTTATGGTATTCAGCTAATGGCTTCAGACCATATTTCGGAAGATAATTCCAGGACTTCTTAGCAAGCTGTATGCTGCAGAGATAGTTCAATTTTGGGGTAAACATTCCGTAATGCTCAAGACATCCTCTTAAAACAGAAGCGTCAAACCCTGCATTGTGAGCAATCATAAGACTTCCATACATCATATCCTGAGCTTCATACCATACTTCATCAAAGGTAGGTGCATCTTTTACATCTTCAGGATGAATACCGTGTACAGCAATATTGAATTTACTGAAATAAGGAAAACTTGGTGGTTTTATCAGCCAGGTCTTTGTTTCTACAATTTTAGAATCCTGTACGACACAAATTCCCATCTCGCAAGCTGAGCTTTTCTCGTGAGTGGCCGTTTCAAAATCTATTGCACAGAAATCCATTGTTTTAAATTATAAATTGTTTTTTGTTGCTGGTTGCTGGTTGTTTTTGTTGCTGGTTACTGGTTCTCTTGTTTAGAATTGGAGGTTCAAGGTTTTGGGTTTAAAGTTTAAGGTTAATTGAAGTTATGAAATTTTACTCTAATGCGTCTTAGCTCAAAATAGGTATAGAAAGTGGCAATTTTCCCTAATCCCTAATCCCTGCAACCTATAACCCATCATCTGCCACCTATTCCCTTCCTCCCAAAAAGTGTTTAAAAATCAACCATTTTGATTGGTAGAAGTCATTCTTCTGATGTTTCTGGCGAAGTTTCCATGTTCCGGGAAGCTGAGCATAAAATCCAAAATGAGCTCTTACTACAGCCCACAGATGTGGAAAACCATGCTTTAATCCAAAATAAATTCCAGCCACACCATCCAGACATAATCTGAAAAAAATCAGCCAGATCAGTTGTGGAAAAGGAAGATTTTTAAGCATCATGGAAAGATTATTTCTGATGTTTAAATAAGTCTTTTGTGCACTCTGTTTGTTGAGCGTTCCACCACCTACATGATAAACACTGGCTTTTCCGGTATAATAAATCTTTTTTCCTGAGTTGATAAGTCTCCAGCAAAGGTCAATTTCTTCCTGATGAGCAAAAAATCTTGCGTCAAAACCATTCTGATCCCAAAAATCTGTTGAACGGATAAAAAAGCAGCATCCTGATGCCCAGAAGATCTCTGTTTCATCATTATACTGGCCTTTATCTTCTTCCAGATCATCAAAAGCCCTTCCTCTGCAATAAGGATATCCAAGGTTGTCAATCAATCCACCGGCAGCCCCGGCAAATTCGAAATGACTTCTGTTATGATAAGATAAAATTTTAGGTTGTACTGCTGAAATTAAAGGATTTTTTTCCAATAATTCCAACACAGGTTCTGTCCAGTTCTCTGTAACTTCCACATCTGAATTGAGAAGACAGTAATATTCATGTTTGATTGCTTTCAATCCCTCATTGTAACCTCCTGCAAACCCATAGTTTTTATCATTTCTAATAATGTTTACTGTTGGGAAGTTCTTTTGTAGAAATTCAATGGAATCATCTGTAGAAAGGTTGTCTATTACATAGATATCTGTATTCTGAGAAAATTGAACCACTCCCGGAAGAAATTTTTCAAGCCAATTTCTGCCGTTCCAGTTTAAGATGGCTACTGCCAGTTTTTTCTGCATGTCAATTTATTTTTTTTCAGAATCAAAATTTTTAATAGAATCCTGGTATTTCCATTTTCTGTGTGACCAAAGATAGTTGTCCGGATATTTGTGTAAAGTGTTTTCCAATAATTTATGAAATTTTCTCACTACTTCATTTTCTGTAAACTTTTCACCATCCGGATATATTCTGTGATAATTAACCTGATAATAACCGCGTTTTACCTTTTTCATTTCACAATAGATGAAGACAAGATCCATCCTTGTGGCAAGCCTGTCATAGCCTATAAAAGCAGGAGTACGCTGATTCAGAAATTCCAGTCCGTAAGTGACATGAGCATGGTGAGGTGTTTGATCAGCTACAAACATATAGGCTGAATCTCCGTTGTTTTTAGATCTGAAAATATTCAGAATAACTTCATTGGCTTCCAGTGCTTCGTTTCCAAATTTGTTTCGGACTTTTTTCATCTGATTTTCCCAGAAATCACTGTTTACCTTTCTGTACACAGGATGGCAATGTGCCTGAGGGATAATTCTTGCTAATGCATTGATCCATTCCCAATTGAAAACGTGCCCTGCCAAAAGGATAATATTTTTACCTTCTTCTTTAGCTTCGTGAAATAAATGCTGATTGATATGCTGCATTCTCACCCTGGATTCTGTCTCTGAAATAGTGAAAGATTTAATAGTTTCTACCAGATAATCTGAAAAATTAAGGTAGAATTTCTTTCGGATTTCTTTTATTTCCTCTTCGGATTTTTCAGGGAAAGACTTTCTAAGGTTTTGAGTAATAACCTCTTTCCTGTATCCTACAATATAATAATTCAGGAAAAAGATAACGTCCGAAAAAATATACAATATTTTAAGCGGAAGCTTAGAGATCAGAGTTAATATTTTGATTAGAAAATTCATAAAACACGCAAATTTAGTGATAATAAAATTATGGTTCTATTTTTGCAGAGGGATATATGTTATTTTTTTTACTTTTATATTATGAAAAAATTGATAATATTCGCTTCCTTGGGATTAAGTGTTTTCGCTTTTTCGCAAGATGTAAAGAATTCGCCCGATAAAGGAAAACAAAAAACAGCTCTTATAGTGCCTGCAGAGCAAGCTAAATTAGAAGCTCAGAAAAAGGCCGCTGAAGAAAAAGCGAAGCTTCCAAAGCCATATGATCCAAAAGCGGATGCTCAGGCTGATATTAATAAATTAGTTGCTCAGGCTAAGAAAGAAGGCAAGAATGTAATGATCCAGGCTGGTGGAAACTGGTGTATCTGGTGTCTTCGTTTTAATAATTACGTTCAGACTACCCCTGAACTGAAGGAAATTGTAGATAAGAACTATGTCTACTATCATTTAAACTTTTCTCCTGATAACAAGAATGAAAAGGTTTTTGCCCAATATGGCAATCCAGGGGATAAATTTGGTTATCCGGTTTTTATTGTTTTAGATAAAGATGGGAAAATGATCAAAGTTCAGCAAAGTGATGTTTTAGAAGAAGGGAAAGGATATAGTAAAGAAAAAGTGAAAGAATTCTTTACAACCTGGGCTCCTAAAAAAGGATAAAATATAAAAACGGCTTCAGCAATGAGGCAGTTTTTTATTTCTATTGAGTTGATTTATATAATTACCATACAATGAGTGTAATCTGTAAATAGGGACTTCAGTATTACATTAATTTTTTGATCCAGCTTAATTTTTTCTCAGAATAAGGTGGATATTTAATATTCGGTTCTCCCCATGTCGCTTTTTCAAGAATTGATTTTGCGTGAGAAAAGGTTTCGAAGCCATATTTCCCATGGTAATTTCCCATACCGGAACTTCCCACTCCTCCAAACGGAAGATGATCATTGCTTAAATGCATCACCGTATCATTGATACAGCCTCCTCCGAACGACAATTTACGGGTAAAGTTCTCTTTTTCCTCAGAATCGTTGGTGAAAAGATAAGCTGCCAGTGGTTTTTCAAGTTCTACAATAGAGTTGAGTGCAGCATTATAATTTTGAAAACTGATGACCGGAAGCAGCGGTCCGAAAATTTCTTCCTGCATGATTGCATCATTCCAATCTACTGGATTCAAAATAGTAGGTTCTATATACAGTTTTTCCTCGTTGAAGTGACCTCCTGAGTATACTTTTTCCTGATCAATAAGGCGGATAAGGCGCTGGAAATTCTTTAGGTTAATAATTCTTGTATATTGTTCAGAATCCTGATCATATTTAAATTCTTTGATGTATTTTCTCAACATTTCCAGAAACTGTTCCTGAATAGTTTCTTCCACCAACAGATAATTGGGAGCTACACAGGTCTGCCCGGCATTGAGAAATTTTCCCCACACAATTCTTTTGGCAGCCATTTCGAGATTCGCATTTTTTGTAACAATAGCCGGAGATTTTCCACCCAGTTCAAGGGTTACGGGAGTTAAATGTTCTGCAGCCGCTTTATAAACAATCTTTCCAACTTTTGTACTTCCTGTAAAAAATATTTTGTCAAATTTTAATCTTAAAAGAGCTGTTGTTTCTTCAATTCCTCCTTCATACACATAAAGATATTCAGGGGGAAAATTTTCATTGATCATGGATGCCATAGCTTTCATTGTATTTTCGGCTATTTCGCTGGGCTTAAGAATACAGCAGTTTCCGGCAGCCATTGCGGCAATAATAGGAGAAAGTGATAATTGATAAGGATAATTCCAGGCTCCGATGACGAGTATACAGCCAAGCGGATCAGCATAAACTTTACTGGTTCCCAGCTGATTGACAAGGTTGGTGCTTACTTTTTTAGGTTTTGAAAGGGACTTTAAGTTTTTAATATAGTAATTAATATCATTCACAATGAAAGACAGCTCTGTTGTGAAGGTATCAAATCTCGATTTTCCAAAATCTTTATAAATCGCCTCACACAGCATATTTTCATTAGAAATAATAAGCTTTTTAAGCTTTTCAAGATACATTTTCCGGAAAGCAAGGCTTTTGGTTTGTTGGGTAGTGAAAAAATCTCTTTGCTTCAGTAAAATACTTTCAATTTCCATGGGTAGGCTTTTGTGTTAAACGTAGTCATCTGCGCAATATTGCGGTTTAAAAATACGAACAATAAATCGGCCAAAAAATTTTAAGCGAAACTTCTTTCTTTTACATAATATTCCTCACTGCTATTTTTACAGGATGGTAAAGCAACAGACCAATTGCGGTAACAAGCGCCAGCCAGAACAATCCTGTGAAAATTTCCATATTGGAAAGGAGAATAGATTGGGCTGTTATTTTAGCCTTAAAAGCTCCTGCTGTCATGGATAAAGAATCATTCACTGACAGTTTGGAAATATGAGCTCCGAAAATTTGATTCCACTGACTGTAAAAAACGGGATTGGTATCTGTAAGATTAGCACTGAGGGTATCAGAATGTTTTAATGTTAAAAATAACATCAGATTCTGCATCAAAGCGTAACCGATCGCAGTTGTCCAGAAACGGGTTGTCGTTCCCAGTGCCGTAGCGTTGGATACATATTCTTCACGAGTTCCTGAAATTAAAAAGAAAACAAGCGGCGTAAATAATAATCCCTGAGCTACTCCCTGCAGAAATAAAGGCGGACAGATGGTGGAAAGGGTAGTGTCAGGATAAAAAGTATAGGTAAACCAGGCACAATCTATGGCTAGTAAAAGAAATCCGGTAAAGAAAACAATTCTTGAAGATATTCCACGAACCAGACAGATTCCTGATAATAGTATTCCCACAAGAGTTCCTGCCACATTCCAGTACTGGATGTTCACAATATAATCCCAGGGCCATTTCCATACCGTAGCCATAATGCTGTAGACGTTATTTAGCCCTGAACGGATCAAATAAAAAATAAAAAACAGAATCATTCCCGCAATGACATTTTTGGAGCTGAAAACTTCAAAATGAAACAAAGGTCTCTTAGAATTTCTTTGTTTAAGCATAAATAAGCCTCCTGAAAGCAGGAATATAAACAGACACATAATAATGATATCAGATTCAAACCACATGAGTCTTTTCCCATAAATAATGGCATAACCACCAGCCTGCAGACAAACCCAAAGCAAAAACCAGCTTGTAATATCCAATTGGTATAAAGGTTTTTTAGGAAAGAATCTGTTTCTGTTGAATAAAGCAATGCCTATAATCAGTACAAATACATGAAAATACACCATCATCAGAATCATATGCTGAAAATCGTAATCTTCAATGCTTGATTTTAGCAGGGAAGTGGTAATTGTTCCTCCTGTCAGCATGATCGTATACATGAAGAGGTATGCTAAAACTTTGGCGTGTTTTGTTTTTAATTCAGCAATAATTAAAGGAAGGAAAATAGCCCCTTCCAGCAGCCCGAAAATTCCTTCTAAAAACCGAATCACCAATATAACATGATAATCATGGGTAACTGATAAAACGTAAAGAATAATAACGGAAATGGAAGCCATCAACAGTACATAATATTTGACACTGAAATAGGCCATAAACCGCTGTAAAACTAAAAGGGTAACCACAAATGTCCCATACATCAAAATCATTAAATACTGGATGTCATCTGAATCTACATCCATAAAAGAAGATGTGAAGGCGCTGTTCGAATGTAAAAGCGACAACAACATCAGGTGGGGAAACAATGCCAGTATAAGAAGTGGCAGTTTCAGCCATTGTGGTACCCATTTATGATAAACTGTATTATGTTGCATAATTTGTAAGCATTAAGCTTAGAAAAAGGAGATGGCACATGAACAAATTGTCATTGAACCAGATTTAAAAATGCGAAAAGACAAAGGGCAAAGGTGTAAATAAGTAAAAGGTAAAATGGCAAATATGCGTACGAAAAAATTTGCAGATTCGCTATTTTGCAGTTTGTCTTTTCGCTAAAAAAATAATTTAATTTGAAAATTTGAAAATGAGAGAATTTGAAAATGATAATAAAACCGGATATTTTTATACTCTAATACTCTAAACCCTCCCACACTCAAACTCATATCTTCTTCGCACTTACCAGAACATTCATTCCGGAAAGCAGTTTTTCGTTGTCTTTATTGTTATCTAGAATAATTTTCACAGGAAATCTCTGTTCAATTTTCACAAAGTTTCCCGTTGCATTATCAGGTTTTACTAAGGAAAACTGAGAACCTGAAGCTGGAGAAACGGAAAGAATTTTTCCTTTAAACTCAACATCGGGATAAGCATCTGCAGTAATAATTACTTCCTGGCTTTGGTCAATCTGCCCAAGCTGTGTTTCTTTATAATTAGCAATAATCCATTTTTCTTTGCTGACAATCTGAACCAGGGCCTGACCTTCTTTAATCAACTGCCCTTCCTGAATGGTCTTTTTTCCAACCCTCCCGTCATAAGGAGCCGTAATGACAGTATAAGAAAGATACAGTTTCGCATTATTAAGACTTGCAGAACTCTGTTGGATCTGGCTTTTTACAGGAGCAACTTTCGTCTGTTGTTCGTTCGCTCCGGCTTTTACTGCATTTTTCTGCTGTTCCAATGCTAAAAGGTTGGCTTTTGACTGTTCATAAGATGCTTTTACATTTTCAAATTCCTGCTCTGTAGCCGCATCTTCTGTCAAAAGGTTTTTATATCTTTTGTAATCCTGTTCTGTTCTCCAGATATCAATTTTTGCGGAAGCAATTTTAGCATCAATAATTTTTGTGTCACTTTCTTTGGTGCTGACACCACTTTCAATGGTACTGATGGTTGCCGTATTGGCATGAAGATTCGCTTCAGCCATGTGTACCTGATTCACAAACTCTCTGTTGTCAATGACAATTAAAGTATCTCCTTTATGTACAAACTGATTTTCGTTAAATCGTATCGTTTTGATGAAACCCGATACCTTACTGGATACAGGCGTTATATATTGCTCGATCTGCGCATCATTCGTCGTCACATTTTTTCTAGAAAAAAGATAAAAGCTTACCATTCCTGTGATTCCGCTGATAATAAGGATCCAGGCCAGTAAAGTAATGGATTTGTTGATTCTTTTTTCCTTTTGTGTCAATTGTTTCTGTGCCATAGTTTTTATAAGTTTCCAATCGTATATTGGAGTTGGTAATATTTAAGTTGTCTGTTGATTTTTACGGAAATAAGATTAGATTCAGCTTCCAGATAAGTATTATCGGCGTCTATCAGTTCAGTGATAAGACTTAGTTTATTAGCGTATTTAGTTCTTACAATACGGTAATTTTCTTTAGCCTGATTAATCGCTTCTTCAGCAATTTTCACCTTCTGGTCTGTCTCTTCAAACTTTTTATAAGCCTCATAAACATTATGTCTTAGATTTTCCTCGTTTTCTTCAATCTGCAGTTTGGCAAGATCAATATTTTCCCGTGCTTCCTGCATTCTGTATTTGTTTTTGTACAGATTTTCGATAGGATAGGTAAGATTTACACCTACCATTCCCAAACGATATGCATAGGGTTCAGGAGGAAAGAACATCATATTCGGATATTTTAAAAAATATTCTCCACCAGCTGTAATTTTGGGTAAATAATTCGCTTTGATAATCTTTTGATCTAGCTCCTTAAGAGAAAGATTCTTATGAGTGATTTCAACAGACTCATTTTTGTTTAAAGCAGTTTCTGTCAGTTCATCAACATAGGGAATCGTTGCATTGTCTGAAATCAAATCTTCTGTATTCACATGCATTTCCTGATTTTCAGGAAGAGAAAGAATCGTCTTCAATTTATGTTCTGCGATCTGAATATCATTATCCAGTTCCGTCCAGCTCATTTTATGGTTTGACAGCTGCAGTGAAGTTCTTAAGACTTCATTTACCGTTACAACACCATTAGCTTTCAAAGCTTTTACCTGCTTGATGTTTACAGAATCTTCTTTCATTTTATCATTAATAAGACTCTGTTGCTCTTTTAAATGATGGATTTGTAGAAAAGCAGTAATGATGGCCATTTTAAGCTGTCTTTCGTCCAGATGGGTTTTTAAAGCTGAAATTTCAGTATCTATAGCCGCTTTTTTCTCTGTATTTTTAATTTTTCCTCCCATGTAAACCGGGATTGAAGCAGATAATGTAAAATCGTACATTCCATTAATCACATCGTACTTGGTGGCTTTATTAAATACACCATTCTGATGCTGAAACAGGTTCGTTACCTGATTGTAGCTTGTATGAAACTCAATGTCCGGAAGCTTTTCCATTTTGAGATCTTTTTCTTTGGTAACGGACATTTCCTGTTTGAGATGACTTATCTGTATGTTTTTATTGTTTTTCAGACCAATCTCTACAGCTTGTTGTAAGCCGAGATGCTGGTAATCGATCATCTGTGAGTGTAAAAAATTGCTCAATAATAAGCACAACGCAATGCACATATACCGGCATGCGTTAAATATGATATTCATAAATTAATTAAAAGATTTTTGCTAAAATGATTTTGATGCAGCAAAGTTACGATGAGAAGCCACAGACCCTATTTGTGAAAACAGAAAAAGATTTGCTCATTTACGCCAATTTAGAAATTCTTCTTACCTTTATGGGATGAACAACAGCCATTTTAAAGAAGTAGAAGAAGATGATACCGAATTTTACGTTTATCATGTACTTACCGGAAATGTAACCACGGAAATTCATTATCACAGTTCTGCACAGTTAGTCTATGCAGAAGGCGGTATTGTACATGTTTTTACAGATCAGAAACACTGGTATCTTCCTGCCAGATGTTTTATGTGGATTCCAGCCGGAACTCCTCACTATATCTTTTCTACCAGTCCAAAGGTTGATTTATATAACTTTTATTTTAAAAAAGAAGAAAATGAAAGTGGCTTTTTTGATGAAATCAATATTTATTCTGTAAATAATTTACTGCGGGAGATGATTTTGTATACTAAAGAATGGGATGGGAAAATCACAAAAAATGACACGTCTAAATATTTTTTTCTCAAAGCTCTTAAAGGTGTCTTGCAAGAGAAAAAACACAAACACCTTGCCTTTCCCATACAGCATCCGTTTCCCAAAGATGAAACTTTACTGAAAATTGCAAGATATATTCATGCTAACCTTGAGAAGCCTCTTACAATCGAATCTACGGCAAAAGAATTTGGAATGAGTACGAGAACCCTTTCCAGGAAATTTAAAGAGATTCTGGGCATGAATTACATTCGTTTTCTAAGAGCGTTGAGAATTACCCGCTCCCTTGAGCTGATGCTGGAAGGAAAATATAATATGTACGAAATTGCTATGATGGTAGGGTACAACAGCCTCTCGTCGTTCAGTAATATTTTCAAAAAGGTAATCGGTATTGCCCCTACGGAGTATCAGCACAAATTGAGAGGGGATAAGTAGTGAGTAGGAGCGTTTGAGAGTTTGAGATTCGGGTTGCGTGTTGCGTGGTAACAGGTTTTTATAATACGGGATAAACTTTCTTGCCTGTTCTTACATATAAGGTTGTTAAAAAGCCAATGTAACGAGTAATAGCAGTTAAGATCTCCTACATTCCCCTTCTCAGAAGAGGTGGATTTTTGCCAAGCAAAAGTACGGGGTAGTCTCTGCGTAACTCTTTCTAAATTACATAAAAAAACCACCTCAATAAATTGAAGTGGTTTTGTATTGTGAGAAAATCTCAGTTGCTTATATTAAGCTTCTTCAGATTTAGCTTCTTCTTTCTTAGCAGCAGGAGCAGCTACAACTGGAGCGTCAGATACGATATCAAACTCATAGTTGTACTCTACATTTCTGTGAAGTCTGATAAGAGCTGCGAATTTACCAGTTCTCTTGATTGTGTTACCAGGAATTTTGATGTATTTTTTCTCTACAGAAACACCAGCTTTTTCTAAAGCAGCAGATAGATCAGCATTGTTGATAGATCCGAATAATTTGTCACCAGTACCTACTTTTGCAGGGATCGTGATAGAAGTTTTCTTCAATTGCTCAACTACAGCGTTAGCAGCAGCGATTAATTTAGCTTCTTCTTCTTTTCTAGCTTCTAATGTAGCTTCTAAAGCAGCTTTGTTTTTAGGGGTAGCTAAAAGAGCAATTCCTTGAGGAATTAAGAAGTTTCTAGCATAACCTGGCTTTACGTTTACTGTATCAAACTCAAGTCCTAAGTTTTCTACGTCTTTTTTTAGGATAATTTCCATTGTTGTTGTCCTTTTTAAGATTTTAGTTTTATATCTAAAATCAAGTTAGAATTAATGATGTATTCAGCAACAAAAGAAGAGGAGACCTCTTCTTTTATTTATTTTTTGTCTTATTTCAATAAGTCAGCTACGTATGGTAGTAAAGCAAGGTGTCTTGCTCTTTTGATAGCAGCAGAAACTTTTCTTTGGTATTTTAAAGAAGTTCCAGTGTATCTTCTTGGTAAAATTTTACCTTGCTCGTTTACAAATTGTAATAAGAAATCAGCATCTTTGTAATCAACGTGCTTAATTCCGTATTTTTTGAATCTACAATATTTCTTTTCAGATTTTGTATTGATATCAAGTGGAGTAAGGAATTTTACTTCTGATTCTCCTCCTGCTGAGGCTTGTTTAGCCATTTCATCTATTGCCATGTCTTGTCTTTTTTAAAAAATAGGGTTAATAATTAAGCTTTAGCTGCTTTTACTTTAGCTCTTCTTGTTACAGCGTACTCTACAGCGTGCTTGTCAAGTTTTGTAGTAAGGTAACGGATTACTCTTTCGTCACGCTTAAATGCTAATTCTAAATCAGCAACTACAGTACCTTCTCCTTTAAATTCGATTAAAGTATAGAACCCATTCTTTTTCAATTGAATTGGGTAAGCTAATTTTTTTAATCCCCAGTTTTCTTTAGCAACGATTTCGCAGTTCTTTTCTTTGATTAGATCTACATACTTGTTCACTGCTTCCTCTACCTGTGCCTCAGATAGAACGGGAGTTAAAATGAAAACAGTTTCGTAATTGTTCATAATGTTAAAAAATTTGTTAATTATTTCGAGGTGCAAAAGTAGAAAATATATTTCTTATATGCAAGAGTATCGGTGAAATAGTTGACGTTTCCTGAGAATGTTTATTCATCTTTTTATTGATTTCTGGATTCAGTTTCATCTTTGGATCTGATTTCCGCCAGAAAATTCACCTTCAAAACATCATACAAAGAATGTCTGCTCACCAGAATAGAGGCAATAGAAGATACCATTCCGGCAAGCATCAGATGGAATATCAGGGAATGTCTGTCCGTCATTTCCAGCACAATAATGGCTGAAGTAAACGGAGCTCTTGTAATACCGGTAAGAAAAGCTACCATTCCCGCCAGAATCACCACATTGGTTTCGTTAGGTGTTAAATGAATAATTCCTGAAATAACAGAACCTATACTTGCACCCGCAGTAAGAGCTGGAGCAAAAATTCCGCCAGCACCTCCTGAAGTAAAGGAAAGTGCAGGGCCAAGCATTCTGAGGATAGGAACATACCAGTCTTCGTGCTTGTCTTTAGTAAAAAGAACGCGTTCCATGATTTCTTTTCCTGATCCCAGAACTTCTCTGTTGATGAAATAAGCGATGGAAGCAATAATTAAAGCACAAGCAATAAGAAAAACAACATTGGCTCTATCCGTTTTCAGTTTTTTCTTCTTCCAGCTATTGATTTTAAGCATGGTAACAGATAGTTGGCTAGCCATAATGCCAGCAGTAGCAGCAACCAATACAATGGGAAACATAACCATTAAAGAAACATCATTGGTTTTGGGGTATCCCAGATATAAATAAGATCCTGCCAATGTTTGAGCGGTAAGACCTGCAATGATTACTGCTGTAAATAAAGCCGTTTTAAAGTAATTGATATGGGTTTTTGACAATTCTTCAACTGCAAACACAATTCCTCCAAGCGGAGTATTGAACGCAGCTGCAAGTCCGGCTGCTGCTCCTGTCATAATCATATTTTTTTTGGAAATTTTCGGCCACCATTCCGGAAGATATTCATTCACTTTTCTGAAAACTGAACCTGCTATCTGAATGGTAGGGCCTTCACGCCCCACAGCACCTCCTCCGATTACGAGGATCACGGAAGAAAGTATTTTGAAAAAAATAATTTTAATACTTAATAGATTCCGGATTTTCCTATGTTCTTTCGGATTGGCCAGTTCTACAGCTGCCATCACTTGAGGAATACCACTTCCTTTGGCATTGGGAGCAAATTCTTTCACCAACCACCACGATAAAACAAATCCAAGGGGAGCAATAATAAAAATCATCCATGCATGCCAGTCGAAAATAAAATTCATGAGATGTTCACCCCATGCAAATACCTGTGCATACATTACAGCAAAAAAGCCTGTAATTACAGATCCTATCCAAAAAGGGATGGCCTGAAGCAGGTTGTGTTTCAGCTGTTCATTCCGTATGTTATCGAAGGAATTTTTGAGAGATCTTTTTATTAGGGCGAAAATTTTCAGCATTTGCAGGTTTTGAGGGATGAAATTACGGTAAAATTTTTGGAAATTATATTTCGTTTAAAAACTTTGAAATGATTTCAGCACTTTCAACCGTAAGAATATCAGGAATGCCAAAACTTAAAATAGTGTTTCTCACTTCAAGTTTAAAATCCTTGTTGGGGAAACTTTTGATGGTATTTTTTCTTTGCTGGGTTAAAAAGTTCATGACTTTAAATTGATCATTTCCTACTACATAAAAGTCTTTAAAATCACGGTCTTTAAAATTGACATTGAAACTGCTGAAAATTCCTGCAATTTTATCCATTAATTTCTTTTTATTGAGAAAAATATATCCAAAATTTTCATCTAATTCTTTTAATCCCCAAAGCTGAATAGTGTCATATTTACGTCCTAAACGCCCACCTCTGGAAGTTATTCCAACTTTACTGACAATAAAAAGATAGAAAGAACTTTTTTGGGTTTTGCCTTTTACTAAATAGCAGATTTGTGGGATAAACAATGAATATATATCATGAGAGCTGAATTGTTCATAAGGGGATTCTTTACTATCAATTACTGAAATATCATATGACTCAGAAAGCAGATCAAAAACCTCAGTAATTAATTTTTCATCTTCCTCTGTGAAATCAAAAAATCGTGTAACGTCATATTTTCTGTAATCCGGATCCATTTTCTCAAATAATATTTGTTTAAAAATAATGTTAATCAATCTAATTTCCAAAAAAGTTAGTATAGTATATAAATGATTTTGATAATTGTTGATTTGTTTGGTAATTGTTGTTTTTATTGAGTATTTGATATTTATTTTGTGAAATATTTGGTCTTTTGAAAGTTTATCAAACTTAACTGGTAAAAAACAAAAAACCTCCGATTTAATCGAAGGTTTTCATTTTATATGATCTGCAATAAGCAAAATTACTTATTACTGATTATTTATTACTTATATTTCTGTGTTCAGATCCCAGTTTTCAAGGTAGTCGTGAACGTGCTTCAGCATCATTCCTCCGAGAGAACCGTCTACCACTCTGTGGTCATAAGAGTGAGACATGAACATTAAGTTTCTGATTGCGATTACATCTCCGTCAGCTGTTTCAAGAACTGCAGGCTTTTTAACGATTGCTCCGATGGCTAAAATAGCTACCTGAGGCTGAGGAATGATCGGTGTTCCCATCAGGTTTCCGAAACTTCCTACGTTAGAAATTGTATAAGTTGCCCCTTGAGTATCTTCTGGTCTCAATTTCTTGTTTCTTGCTCTGTAAGCCAGGTCATTGATTGCTTTTGCAAGACCTGAAAGAGATAACTGATCTGCATTTTTGATGACAGGAACGATAAGGTTTCCGTCCGGAAGAGCAGTAGCCATACCGATATTGATGTTTTTCTTTTTAATGATGTTTTCACCATTAACAGAAACATTGATCATTGGGAAATCCTGGATTGCTTTCACTACAGCTTTTACGAAAATAGGCATGAAAGTCAGTTTTTCACCTTCACGTTTTTCGAATACTGCTTTGTTTTTATTTCTCCATTTTACAACGTTGGTAACGTCTGTTTCAATGAATGAAGTAACGTGTGGAGCAATTTGTTTCGCTTTTACCATGTTTTCAGCGATGATCTTTCTCATTCTGTCCATTGGAATGATTTCATCACCTGCATTTACCGGAATGGTAGCTGCAGGAGCAGATACTGCTGGTTGTGGAGTAGAAGCTGCCTGTACAGGAGCCGCTTGCTGAGCTGGCTTACTTCCTCTGTTAGCAACATACGCTAATATATCTTCTTTGGTAATTCTTCCTTCTAAACCGTTTCCTTTGATAGATTTCAGTTCAGTTTCAGAAATATTTTCCTGTTGTGCTATAGATTTTACCAGTGGAGATAGATAAAGGTCTCCTGAGAATTCTACGTTTGAAGCAGCTACTGTTTGTAGAGGTTCTTCAATCGCTTTTAAAGTTTCAGCATCCGGAGTAGCTGCCGGAGTTTCAGTTTTTACTTCTTCAGAAGCTGAACCTTCTCCTTCAATTTCTAAAATAGCAATGGCTTCACCTACTTTTGCAACTTCATCTTTTTGCTTTAAAATTTTTACAATTTTCCCCGAAACTGGTGTCGGTACATCTGAATCTACTTTATCTGTTGCAATTTCTACTACGGAGTCATCCTCCTTTACGTTATCACCTTCATTGAATAACCAAGTGATAATTGTCGCTTCCATAACCCCTTCTCCCATGGATGGAAGCAATAATTTGTATTCTGCCATTTTTGATTTTTAGATTTTGACAAATATATAAAAAAAATCGGTTTTTTTAAGAAATATATAATCTTAGCTGAATTCGATATAAATATTTTCACCTACATTCAGGCCAAACAGGCTTTTAGCACCGTTTTTCTTGCTTCCTTTGTAGATGGTAAGCTCCAATAACTGGCTATCATTGAAGATTGCAGCAGACTGTCCGTGGAATTCAGTCTCCCTTTTCCAGTCTGAAACGACTTCTGTATGACTTGAAAATATTCTTGAAAGGCTTAAATTTCTGAATTTTATAGTAAAACTACTGTAACCTTTACTGATGTTTTCAAAAAAATCTTTATTGATATTTGATATTATATTTCCGAAATTGTCAATATAAGTCACTTCACCAATAATCATCCCTTCCGATTCATTATAAACCGCTCGTGGAAACATCAGTTGTTTTGCGGTGCTTATTTTCCTTCCTATGACTTCAGGAAGTCCGCCATTGGCAAGATGTACTGCTGCAGGAACAAAAATGTCTGTAGAAGTAAAGTTGATAACGTCGTCAAAACGATTGTTCAGCGTAAGTTCGTAGATCGCTTCCGGTTTAATATCAAAAAATATAAGGCTTAAAAGACCATTATCTGCTGCCAGGAAATAAGATCCGTCTGCTTTATAGATGAGATTCTTTCTTGATTTGTTGTAAAAACTGTCTACAGAAAGAATGTGAATGCTTCCTTTAGGAAAATATTTATAAGCATTTCTTACAATATACGAAGTCTGTATAAGGTTGAATGCCTGGATATCGTGGGTTATATCAATAATATTAACCTCAGGGTTTAGGGACAGAATTTTGCCTTTCACAGCGGCAACTCTGTAATCTAAATTTCCGAAATCCGAAGTAAGGGTAATAATTGACATGAGCAATTTATAGAATAGTGTAGTATTGCAAAGTTATTTAAAATAAAAAGAAAGCCCGAAAGATTGTTGAAAAGAATTTGATATAAATTTGAAAAAAAGCTTTAATTTTAAAATCTAAAAATAAAAATACTGCATGTTTGAATTAACATATGATTTGGAAGATATCGATGCGAAAATCTTCTATGGAGTTAATAACCAATATTTCAACTTAATAAAATCAAGCTTTCCAACCATTAAAATTACAGGAAGAGATCATTTTATCTTTGCCATGGGAAATCAGGAAGCTTTAGACATACTGAAACAAAAACTGGATGATATTGTCAGTTTTATCTCCAAAAACAATTCAATAGGGCTGAAAGATGTTGAAAATATATTGAATATTAAAGACGAAAATGAGAAGCAACTGGTATTCGATCAGGATATCATTGTAAAAGGAGTTAACGGAAAAGTTATTAAAGCTAAAACAACCAATCTTAAAAAGCTGGTAAAAGAGACGGAGAAAAAGGACATGGTTTTTGCCATTGGACCTGCAGGTACCGGAAAAACATATACCAGTGTGGCATTGGCGGCAAGAGCTTTGAGAGATAAAGAGGTGAAAAGAATTATCCTGACAAGACCGGCTGTAGAAGCAGGGGAGAGTCTGGGATTTCTGCCTGGTGATCTTAAAGAAAAGCTTGATCCGTATTTACAACCTTTGTATGATGCACTTCGTGATATGATTCCGCATGAGAAACTGGAAGGTTTCATGGAGAAGAAAGTGATTGAAGTAGCACCATTGGCTTTCATGAGAGGACGTACTTTGGATGATGCTTTTGTGATTCTTGATGAAGCACAGAACACCACTCATGCTCAGATGAAAATGTTCCTTACCAGAATGGGGATGAATGCCAAGTTCATTATTACAGGAGATCCAAGTCAGATTGACCTTCCTAAAAATCAACAGTCCGGATTGAAAGAAGCCATGAGAATTTTAAATGGAGTGAAAGAAATAGGATTTGTACATCTTACAGAAGAGGATGTGGTAAGGCATCCGGTAGTAAGAAAGATTATCCTGGCTTATAACGATGAGGAAAAAAGACTAAGAAACGACTAGGGAGAATGAGTAAAAGTTTCCATTAACCTTTTATTAACCTTAAATTGGTTAGTTAAAATTTGTTAATTTGAAAAAAATAATTAGTTTTGCAGACCTTTAAATGTAAAAACTAATTAAACATGAAAAAACTTTTACTTGTTGCGGCAGTCGCTGCTATGGGAATTTGTGCCAACGCACAAGAATTTCGATTTGGTCCAAAAGCCGGTTTCGCAATGTCTACCATTAAACTAGACGATAAGCAAGATGATCTTGACGGAAGAAAAATGTCTCCTAAATATACCTTCTATATCGGTGGAATGGCTGAGTACAAATTCAATGATAACTTTGCTGTTCAGGGAGAGGTGTTGTATTCACCACTTGGAGCTAAAGAAAAGATTGATGGAGTAAACGCCGGAGGAATGTATTTCGGGGAGTCGACTAAAGTGACTTTCGGGACTCTTTTGGTTCCTGTTTCTGCAAAATACTTTATTACAGAAGGCTTCTCTGTAGCTGCAGGTCTTAACGTGGGAATTATTCTTACCGCTAAACAAAAGACTGTCATCGGTTCAGATTTCCTTGATGTAGAAATGGAAGGTGAAGGCGGTGATGTAGATATTAAAAAAGATATCAAATCATTGAACCTTGCTCCGTTCTTAGGTGTTGAATATATGCTGGAAAACGGTCTTTTCTTTGATGCAAGATACAGCTTAGGAGTATCCAACCTATCCAATGACAACAGCGGAGGTACTGTAAAGAACAGCTTTGCTCAGGTGGGTGTGGGTTTCAAATTCGGAGGAAACTAATTCTGAAATTTTTTACTATCAAATAATATAATGCAGGACAAATTTTGTCCTGCTTTTCCTGTTGTAGTATGGTTTATTCTAATAATAAAAATAATTAGTATTTTTGCACGGTAATTCAAAGCTACTAAAAAAATGAAAAAACTATTATTACTAGGTGCTTTTGCACTTTTAGGAGGTGCTGCTCAAGCGCAGGAAGGTTTTAAAATCGGTGGACATATTGGTGTTCCCGTATCAGATGCAAGTGATGTATCTTCGTTTACATTAGGAGTAGATGCAGCTTATATGTGGAATATTGCTAAAGGTCTTGATCTTGGGGTAACCACAGGATATTCTCATTTCTTCGGAAAAGATCACTTTGATGATTTCGGATTTGTTCCTGTAGCTGTTTCCGGGAAATATAGATTTAAAGGAGCTCCTATCTTTGTAGGATTAGACCTTGGATACGGTATTTCTACAAAAGATGGTGTAGATGGTGGTTTCTATGCACAGCCTAAATTTGGATATCAAATGTCTAAAGGGGAGTTGTACATCGGTTACCAATCTATCAGCAACAAGCGTGACCTGCCAGGATGGGGAAGCTATAGCTGGAATGTAGGAGCTGTTAACATTGGTTATAATTTCTTCTTGAAATAAGGAAAAGCAATTGTATATGAAAACTCCGGCCGAAGGCCGGAGTTTTTTGATTACTTATATATAGACTGTACGGATTTCTGATCATGAATTTTTAATAGAGTGGATGTATAACGATTAGAAATAAGGAAAAACAGCTTTGAATAATAAACATTTGTTTAAATTTTAAGAGTTAATAACTTTAAAATTAATGGTTTAGGTTAATTAATTTTAGCATTTCTCCAGAATTGGTGGGGTTTTGCAAAAAATCGCAAAATTTAAAAAGTTAAATATATTTGTCTCTTGTTGAAAAAAAGTGATTTTTTTATTCATAATCTTGTGAAAAACTTAATAAGTTCTCTTAACTAGGATTTATTTTTATAAAACTCCAAATTTTAACAATGATATTAATCACATTAACAAATTTTAATATTAGTGGGGACCACTGTAAATTTGCCCTCAGAAAGTATTAAAATTTTTTAAAATGAAAAAAATATTATTAGCGGGTGCTGTTGCACTTTTTGGTTTATCAAACGCTCAGATTGCTAAAGGAACTACATATTTATCAGGATCTGTTGGTTATTCTCAGGTAGAATCTAACAACGGTAACGATAAAAAAGAAAATTTCAATGTATTACCTACAGTTGGATATTTCGTAAACACTAACCTAGCAATTGGATTAGGAGTTGGATACCAAACTGAAAAGAACACTATAACAACTACTCTTGGTAACACAGTAGGGGAAAGCATCACTAAGCAACCAGCTTTTGTTGTTGCTCCATTCGTAAGAAAATACTGGACTTTATCTGACAAGTTATATTTCTTCGGTCAATTAGCAGTGCCAATGCAATTTGGAAAAACTGAAACTGAAACTAACTCTGTAACTACAATAGGAAACAATACAGTTTCAACTTCAACTTCAACTGAAGCTAAATACACTAAAATCGGTGTTACTGTTAAACCAGGTTTAGATTATTTCTTAAACAAAAACTGGTCTATTGAAGCTACTATCGGTGAGTTCGGTTATAGCAACTACAAGCCAAAAGATGGTGATGCTACAAACAACTACAACTTCGGATTGAATTTATCTTCTGTAACTTTCGGAGTTAAATATGTATTTGCAAAATAATAAACAAAGCATATAGCAAGAAAGCCCTGAGAAACTCTTAGGGCTTTTTTTCTATATAAAACTAATATAATAATCATGAAAAAAATCGTATTGATGGGCGCTGTGGTGCTTTTCGGTTTATCAAATGCACAGATTGCAAAAGGAACTTCTTATCTTTCAGGTCAGGTAGGATATTATCACAATGAGAAAAACGAATTTGAAACCAATAGAAAGGATGATGTGATCAGAATCCTTCCTACAGCGGGGTATTTCGTTACTAATAATCTGGCTGTGGGACTTGGTATAGGCTATAAAAGTGCTGTTACAAAATACAAATTGGGCAATCCTGCCATCAGTAATGTATTTGAAGTTAAATATACAGATAATGCTTTTGTGGTAGCTCCATTCGTGAGAAAATACTGGACTTTATCGGATAAATTATACATCTTCGGGCAGTTACAGGTTCCATTAGAGTTTGGTAAGGAAAAAATGAATGCAAACAGTAATATTAACGATGCGGATCCATTACTTACAGCTGCTTTGAACAGAGAAAATAACTATACTAATATTGGGGTGAATATCAAGCCAGGGCTGGACTATTTCATCACGAAGAACTGGTCAATTGAAGCTACAATAGGAGAGTTCGGGTACAATACTCACAAAAGAGATATTGACGGGGCAAAAAGAACTGATGATTACAAATTTGGTATCAGTTTAACGTCCGTGACTTTTGGAGTTAAATATGTATTTGCAAAATAATAAATAAAATAGATATATTAGCCCTGAGATAGCCACCTTAGGGCTTCTTTACTATAAAACTATTTAATAATCATGAAAAAAATCTTATTGGCATCTGCAATTGCTTTATTTGCAGGTTTGAATGCACAAACGACATTCGGTGTAAAAGCAGGATATGCTTTATCAAAATTAAATTCCAGTGAAGGAGATCTTGAATTGGGAGGGGTAGAAGCAAATTTAAAATCAAAATCAGGGTTTTATATCGGAGGTTTGGTTGAGCACAAATTCACAGCTAAATTTGCGGTTCAGGGAGAAGTAGAATATGCTAATCTTGGAGGAAAGGCAGAGGTTGGAATACCAGGCACAGGCATTACTGTAACTGAAAAGATGAATCTTAACAGAATTGTAATTCCTGTATCCGCAAGGTATTACGCAACTCCGGAGCTGGGAATTTACGCAGGTCCTTATGTAAGCTTTAAAACAAATAATAAAGTAAAATTTGAAATAAGTGGTCCTAATGCCGGTATGGTAGATCCTTCAGGACTTAAAGAAGGGGAGCGTTATTTAGAAAGAGAATTGAATGACGGGTTGAAATCTACTGATTTCGGTTTGTTCTTAGGGGCAGATTATAAAGTATACAAAGGATTCTTTGTAGATGCACGCTATAGTTTTGGTCTTACAAATATGATCAAGAATCCTGTGGATGGTGAAACATTAAAAATGAATTTCTTTCAGTTAGGAGTAGGGTATAAGTTTAAATAAACAGATCTCAATATAAAAACAAAAAACTCTCAGAATTTCTGAGAGTTTTTTTATGAATGATTTTTGTCTTTCTTATTTTCCAAACATTCCACCCATTCCAGGCATATTTGGCATTTTGCTCATCATCTGCATCATTTGCTTTCCTTGAGGTCCCTGCATCATCTTCATCATTTTACCCATCTGATCGAACTGTTTCATCAATTGATTCACGTCTTCGATTTTTCTTCCGGCACCTTTGGCAATTCTTCCTTTTCTCTGTGTATTGATGATAGAAGGTCTTCTTCTTTCTTCAGGAGTCATAGAGTAGATGATCGCTTCAATGTGCTTAAATGCATCATCACTGATTTCTACGTCTTTAATCGCTTTTCCAACTCCGGGAATCATTCCCATCAAATCCTTCATGTTACCCATCTTCTTGATTTGATTGATCTGCTTAAGGAAATCGTCAAAACCGAATTCGTTTTTAGCAATTTTTTTGTGAAGTTTTTTAGCTTCTTCTTCGTCAAACTGCTCCTGAGCTCTTTCTACTAAGGAAACAACGTCTCCCATTCCCAGGATCCTGTCTGCCATCCTTTCCGGGTAGAAAAGATCTAAAGCTTCCATTTTTTCTCCTGTAGAGATAAATTTGATTGGTTTTTCAACAACAGAACGGATTGTCAGTGCAGCACCACCTCTTGTATCACCATCTAATTTCGTTAAAACAACTCCGTCAAAGTTCAAAGCATCATTGAATGCTTTTGCTGTATTCACAGCATCCTGACCTGTCATGGAGTCTACTACGAATAGCGTTTCATTGGGTTTAATGAAGTAATGAACAGATTTAATCTCGTTCATCATCTGCTCATCAATGGCCAAACGACCTGCCGTATCCACAATTACTACATCATGACCGTTTGATTTTGCAAAATTAATTGCATTTTCAGCAATGGTAGAAGGATTTGTAGAGCCTTCTTCAGTAAAAACAGGAACATTGATCTGTCCTCCTAATACTTTCAGCTGGTCAATTGCTGCAGGACGGTATACGTCACATGCTACCAATAAAGGTTTTTTATTTCTTTTTGTCTGTAAATAATTAGCAAGCTTTCCTGAGAAAGTTGTCTTACCAGAACCCTGAAGACCCGCAATAAGGATTACAGTAGGTTTTCCTGAAAGGTTAATTCCTTCCTGAGAACCTCCCATCAGGTCTACCAATTCATCATGAACAATTTTTGTCATCAATTGTCCCGGAGTAAGGGAAGTAAGAACGTTTTCTCCTAATGCTTTATCCTGAACTCTTTTTGTAAGATCTTTGGCAACTTTATAGTTAACGTCGGCATCCACCAATGCTCTACGGATCTCCTTTACGGTTTCCGCAACATTGATTTCAGTAATTTTTCCTCTTCCGGAAATATTATGTAATGCCTTGTCTAATTTATCCTGTAAACTATTAAACATATTTATTGTAAATTATAGGTTTGCAAAAATAAGGAATTTTTAGCATATCTAAAGTGTTTGATCGCGTAATATTATATATATACGTAATATTATTATAGACAAGAAAAATGATAAATATCAAATCATGGTATAATCCGATAGAAAAAGTCTATTTTTGCGATCAATTAAAATATAGAATGAAAATCAATCCCAATATTCTTGTTGTCATTTTATTCTTTCTGACTTTCCTGGTGCATTTTTCCCTTTGGAAATTTGTTTTTCACCTGGATGAAATTGTGATCATTAAATTTTACCTTTTTCTAAGCGTCATGTTTATGATGATGATCACTCTTATTATCTTAATCAATAGAGTAGCACCGGAATTTTTAGGATTGTCTGTTATTGGTTTGATCCTTTTAAAATTCGGTTTGATGTACTTAATCAGAAAAAAACTGAACTTTGAAGTGATTCCCGGCTATAAATTTCATTTTATTATACCCTATTTTGTCCTGACAGCCCTGCTTACATACTATGCCATCAAGCTGATTAATCATGATAAAAAACAGTAAAATAATTTATTGAAACTAGAAAAAATATCATATTTTTGCACAACGAAAAAAACCTATCAATGTTTAAGAAATTCGCAGTTTTATTCTACAGTATTTTTGTATTAAACTTAGTGTCTGCACAGCACGGTGAGGCTACTGCTGGCGCAGCTCCTGCTCAAGAGCTTTCAGAGAAAGACAAAGTAAGCAAAGAAAACAAAGAGTTCATCGATCATCACTTATTAGATGCACATGATTTCACATTGATGGTTGATAAAGATGGTCACCACATCGGTTTCCCTCTTCCTGTTATTATCTATGATAACGGTTTCCACTCTTTCATGAGTAACAAAGAAGGGTTCATGCACGGAGAGCCTACTGAAGTAGACGGTTCTTTTTATGTATTGCACCATGAGAAAATCTACAAGACTGATGCAGCTGGAACTTTAACACTTGGTGAAGACGGTCATCCAACTAACGTAAAACCTTTAGATCTTTCTATTACAAAAAGTGTATTGATCATTTTATTAGTGTCAATCTTTATGTTTGTATTATTTGTTGGAATGGCTAAATCTTATAAGAAGTCTGCAGTTCCTACAGGTGTAGCAAGATTCTTAGAGCCACTAATCATCTTTGTGAGAGACGAAGTTGCTATTCCTAATATCGGGCACAAGTATAAGAGATTCATGGGTTATTTATTAACAGTGTTTTTCTTTATCCTTTTCCTTAACGTTCTTGGATTAATGCCTTTCGGAATCAATGTTACAGGTAATATTACAATGACATTCTTCCTGGCTATCCTTACGTATTTGATTACAACATTCTCAGCGAACAAAGATTACTGGAAACACATCTTCTGGATGCCAGGAGTGCCGGTTCCAATGAAACTGATCATGCTTCCTATCGAATTGTTGGGAACAATCACTAAACCATTCGCATTGATGATCCGACTTTTTGCAAACATGACTGCAGGACACATCGTAGTAATGAGTTTGATCGGATTGATCTATGTATTCAAGAATTTCATCGCAGGTGTTGCATTCCCATTCTTAACATTAGTAATTTATTTACTGGAAGTATTGGTAGCATTCCTACAGGCTTATATTTTTACAATGTTATCAGCACTGTTTATCGGAATGGCAGTAGAAGAGCACGAGCACGAACATCATGCAGCTCACTAATTGAAATTATAAATTAAAGTAAAACAAATTTTTTAAAATTATATATTATGGAAATCCCTAAAATTGTAGGTGCTGGTATCGTAGTACTAGGTGTAGGTATCGGTCTTGGTAAAATCGGAGCTGCTGCTCTTGAAGCTATCGCTAGACAACCTGAGCAATCTGGAAAAATCCAAACAGCTATGCTTATCGCAGCTGCACTTGTAGAAGGTGTTGCGTTTGCTGCTCTATTCGCAGTAAACTAATTAAATTCAAACCATTATCTGTGACGGTTGGTTACAGGTAATGGTTCTTTAAAAAAGTAATAATTATTTATACATTTATATAATGGAATTAATTCATCAGTTTTCATCAGGGTTATTTATTATCCAGTCTGTAATTTTTCTAGCATTATTATTTTTGTTAGGTAAATTCGCTTGGAAACCTATTTTAACGTCTATCAATGACAGAGAAACATCTATTGTTGACGCTCTTAATCAAGCTAAATTAGCTAGAAAAGAAATGGAAACTTTAAAAGAGGATAACGAAAGAATCATTCGTGAAGCTAAAATCGAAAGAGATGCTATCCTTAAAGAAGCCAGAGAAATTAAAGACAGAATCGTAGGAGAAGCTAAAGATGTTGCTAAAGCTGAAGGAGACAAAATGATCGAAGCTGCTAAACAGACTATCAACGCTGAGAAAAATGCTGCAATGGCAGACATCAAAACTCAGATTGGTACTTTATCTGTAAACATTGCTGAGTCTATCTTGAAGCAAAAGCTAGACAACAGCGAAGCTCAAAACGAATTAGTTCAAAATTATTTAAACAAATCAAACCTTAACTAAGAATGCTTACATCTAAAGTAGCTAAAAGATACGCACAAGGTTTACTTGACTTCACCAACGAATCAGGTCAAACGGCTACTGTATTTTCTGAAATGAAAGATGTAGTAAAGATCATGAAAGAGTCTGCGGACTTAAATAAATTTTTCATGACTCCTTACATCGATTCTAAAAAGAAAATAGAAGTAGCAAACGAAATTTTCAAAGGTTTATCTGTCTCTTCTCAGAACCTGATCAGATTGGTTATTAAGCACGGACGTGAAAACCAATTGAAAAATATCGCTCAGGAATTCATCAACAAAGTTGAAGACCTTAGTGGTGTACAGAGAGTAACACTTACAACAGCAACTCCGCTTTCAAAAGAAAACCTTGATCAGATTTTAAGATCTACCAATCTTGTAAATGCTGATTCAAACTTTGATCTGAAAGTAAATGTGAAGCCTGAAATTCTTGGAGGATATGTTCTGAGAGTAGGTGACCAGCAGGTAGATGCGTCTGTGAAGACAAAATTGAACCAAGTTAAAAAAGATTTCCAATTAAATTAAGAAAAACAACCATACAATGGCAGAAATAAATCCGGCAGAAGTATCTGCGATCTTAAAACAGCAATTGGCCAACTTCGATACTCAATCAAACGTTGAGGAAGTAGGTACAGTTTTAACCATCGGTGATGGTATTGCTCGTGTATACGGGTTAGAAAACGTACAATACGGAGAGTTGGTGAAATTTTCTAGTGATGTAGAAGGTATTGTACTTAACCTTGAAGAAGACAACGTGGGTGTTGCTCTACTTGGTGAAAGTAAATTAGTAAAAGAAGGTGATACAGTAAGAAGAACAAACAGAATCTCTTCTATCAAAGTAGGAGAAGGTATGTTAGGAAGAGTAGTAGATACTCTTGGTAACCCAATCGATGGTAAAGGTCCTATTACTGGGGATTTATACGAAATGCCATTGGAAAGAAAGGCTCCTGGAGTTATCTTCAGACAGCCGGTAACTGAGCCTTTACAGTCTGGTATCGTGGCAATTGATGCGATGATCCCTGTAGGAAGAGGTCAGAGAGAGCTTATCATTGGTGACAGACAAACAGGTAAAACGACTGTTGCTATCGATACGATCATCAACCAAAAAGAATTCTTTGATGCTGGTAAACCAGTATATTGTATATATGTTGCTATCGGTCAGAAAGCTTCTACTGTAGCACAAATCGTTAAAACTCTTTCTGATAAAGGAGCTTTAGCTTATACGGTAATCGTTGCAGCTAACGCATCAGATCCAGTTCCAATGCAGGTATATTCTGCAATGGCAGGAGCTTCTATCGGTGAGTTCTTCAGAGACACTGGTAGACCAGCACTTATCGTTTATGATGATTTATCTAAACAAGCTGTTGCTTACCGTGAGCTTTCTCTACTATTGAGAAGACCACCGGGCCGTGAAGCTTATCCTGGAGACGTTTTCTACCTTCACTCAAGACTATTGGAAAGAGCTGCAAAAGTAATCGCTGATGACGAAATTGCTAAGCAAATGAACGATTTGCCAGAGTCTCTTAAGCCAATCGTAAAAGGTGGTGGTTCATTAACAGCCCTTCCAATTATCGAAACTCAGGCTGGTGACGTTTCTGCATATATCCCTACAAACGTAATCTCTATTACAGACGGACAGATCTTCTTGGAGTCTGATCTATTCAACTCAGGGGTTCGTCCTGCAATCAACGTAGGTATCTCTGTATCAAGGGTAGGAGGTAACGCTCAGATCAAATCAATGAAAAAAGTTTCTGGTACATTGAAGCTTGACCAGGCTCAGTATAAAGAACTAGAAGCGTTTGCTAAATTCGGTTCTGACCTTGATGCTTCTACTTTAGCAGTTATCTCTAAAGGAGAAAGAAACGTAGAAATCCTTAAGCAGCCGGTAAATGCACCACTTCCTGTAGAAAGTCAGGTAGCGATCGTATACGCTGGAACAGAAAACTTAATGAGAAACGTTCCATTGAACAAGATTAAAGAATTCCAACACGAATATATCGAGTTCCTTAAGTCTAAGCACCCTGATACAATGGCTGCTATTAAGTCTGGAAAAATCGATAACGATATTACAGGTGTTCTTAAGCAGGCAGCTAACGATTTAGCTTCTAAATACAACTAAAAAATTCAATGTTTAAGGTTTGAAATATAGTGTTTTAAACCTTAAACTTTAGACCTTAAACTTTGAACCCAAATTAATGGCAAACTTAAAAGAAATACGAGGCAGAATTACGTCAATTTCATCTACGATGCAGATTACACGTGCTATGAAGATGGTTTCCGCAGCGAAACTTAAAAAAGCACAGGACGCAATCGTAATGTTAAGACCTTATTCTGAAAAATTACAGGAGCTTATCCAGAATGTAAATTCTAGCTCTGACCCTGATCAGATTTCTGTATATGCTCAGAAAAGAGAGGTTAAAAGAGTACTATTCATCGCTGTTACTTCAAACAGAGGTCTTGCGGGAGCTTTTAACTCTTCTATCGTAAAAGAGCTTAACCTTCAGTCTCAGAATAATTCTCAATATGAGATTGAAATTCTACCTGTAGGTAAAAAAGCATTTGATGCTGTAAGAAGAAACCGTACGGTATATGCTAATGGAAGTTCTGTGTATGATAATCTGAACTTTGATGCAGTTGCTCATATCACTGAAGGGGTAATGACAAGCTTCAGAGAAGGTAAATTTGACGAAGTTTATGTTATCTATAACAAATTCGTTAATGCTGCTACTCAGGAAGTAACTACAGAAAAACTTCTTCCTATCTCAATGCCGGAAAACACTGAGCCACAGGTTGAAACAGATTATATCTTTGAACCTAACAGAACTGAGATTCTTGATAATTTGATTCCAAAGTCTATCAAAACTCAGGTTTTCAAAGCCATCTTAGATTCAGTAGCATCTGAGCACGGAGCGAGAATGACTGCAATGCACAAAGCAACAGACAACGCTCAAGCTTTAAAGAATGATCTAGTGATCTTCTATAACAAAGCAAGACAGGCTGCAATTACCAACGAAATCCTGGAAATTGTTTCCGGAGCAGAAGCTTTGAAAAATTCATAAAGAATTATTTTATTATACAAATAAAAGCACCGAAATTATCGGTGCTTTTTTGTTTACATAGTGATGAAACAGTCATTGGTTATTCAAAAATCCCGTTTCCATCAGAAAATGAGCAGTTGTTCCAATTATTGTTTTTATTTAAAAATAGCCATGTTATATCAAGCCATATTTTTGTAAGAAAATTCCTTCATCGAAATAATCAATCCCGGATTCAGGCAGGTTATTTTTATTTTACATATCTTTGTAGCTAATAAAATTTATACAACCTCTAAATGGACTCGGACATAGTCAGGCTTTTGCTGGCCTTATTTCTTGTTTTACTAAATGGCTTCTTCGTAGCCGCAGAATTTTCAATTGTTAAAGTTCGTTATTCACAAATTCAGTTAAAAGCCGCAGAAGGAAACTCTATGGCTAAGCAGGCAGAACATATCATCAAACATCTTGATGAATATCTTTCCGCTACACAATTAGGAATTACATTAGCATCCCTTGCCCTTGGTTGGGTAGGAGAAAGCGCCCTGCATCATATTGTTGAAAATATTTTTACGTCTTTGAGCATTAATTTGACTCAGACAACCATTACTACCATTTCAGTAGTGACAAGTTTTGTATTGATTACCATCATGCATATTGTGTTTGGTGAACTTATTCCAAAATCAATCGCTATCAGAAAATCTGAAGCAACTACAATGGCAACAGCGGTTCCGTTGAGAGTTTTCTATACTATTTTTAAACCGTTTATCTGGTTGATGAACTCCATGTCAAATGGTTTCTTAAGACTTGTAAAAATTCACCCTGCTTCCGAACAGGAAATTCACTCTACGGAAGAACTTCAGCTTTTGGTAAAACAAAGTGCAGACAGTGGAGAAATTGAGGAGGAAAACTATGAGATCATCAAAAATGCATTTGATTTTACCGATCATTCTGCCAAGCAGATCATGGTTCCAAGACAGAATATTACTTCCATAGACTTTGAAGAAGATGTTAATGATATCATCAATAAAATTATGGACAGCGGTTATTCCCGTATTCCTGTTTATATTGATTCTATTGACAACGTGATCGGAATTTTCTACACAAAGGAAATTATAAGAGAATTTGTGAAGAGAAAAGGAGATCTGGATCATGAAGACCTTAAAGATCTAATGCGTGATGCCTTTTTCGTGGTGGAAAGCAAAAAAGTTTCAGACTTACTGAAGACTTTCCAGCTTAAAAAACAACATATCGCCATTGTTATCGACGAATTTGGAGGAACAGAAGGTATTATTACATTAGAAGATATTCTTGAAGAACTTGTAGGAGAAATTCAGGATGAAGAAGACGATGAAGAAAAAATCGTTGATAAAATAGCGGACAATACCTATTGGGTGCAGGCTACACAGCCGTTGGACGAAATCAATGAGTTTCTGCCTAAAAAGCTTCCTCTTTCCGAAGAAAGCGAGTACAACTCACTGGCAGGATTCATTCTTTATGAGCTGGAAGAAATCCCTGAAGAAAACCAGGAATTTGATCTTGAGGATTATCACTTCAAAATTCTGAAAATGAACAACAAGAGTGTGGAACTTGTGGAATTGATTTATCAGGAACCTAATGCTATAGATCATCTGGCAGATAAAATAGGAGAAGTTTAAAAGAATGAGAATGAATTTTTATAACAGCATAAAAGATTACGAAAATCCGAAACGTCAGTACGAAGAAGAAGTTCTCGTTTTAGATGATACGGATGAAGTTTATAAACTGGTATTGCATAACGACGATATTCATACTTTTGATTATGTCATAGACTGTCTGATCGAAATATGTAAGCATACCCTGGAACAAGCTGAGCAATGTACGATTCTGGTTCATTACAAAGGCAAGTGTACCGTAAAAACCGGCTCAATGGATGTTTTGAAGCCTATGCATGAAAAATTAATTTCGCGTGAATTAACAAGCGAAATCGTATAAAATAAAATCCGACAAATTAATTGTCGGATTTTTTTATTAAATCAAGAGAGTAAATTTGAGTAATAACAATAAATCATAAAGACTGGCAGCTTTCCCGAAAATATTTTAATATTTAAATGCTTTAATCTTTTAATTTCTCAATACACTTACATTGCCATATTTTATCTAAAATAGTATATTTGTACCAACTATAAAGAAACAAAAAAACAATGCTTGTAATAGGAATTGCCGGTGGTACAGGATCCGGCAAAACTACAGTTGTTGATAAGATACTTCAGCAGCTTGATATTGAGGGAATGAATATCCTCTCTCAGGATAATTATTATCACGACAACCAGGGTCTTACACTGACGGAAAGAGAAGCTTTAAACTATGATCATCCGAAATCTATAGACTTTGACTTACTGATAAAACATGTAAAAGCTTTAAAAAACAATGAGTCTATTGAACAGCCGATTTATAGCTTTGTTACTCATTCCAGAACAGGAGATCATGTTACTGTAGAACCTAAAAACGTATTGGTAGTAGAAGGAATTCTTGTTTTAACCAACAAAGAATTGCTGAAGGAATTTGATTTGAAAGTATTTGTTCATGCAGATTCTGACGAAAGACTGATCAGGAGGATCAGAAGAGATACTCAGGAAAGAGGAAGAGATCTGAGCGAAGTATTACACCGTTATCAGACCACATTGAAACCAATGCACCAGGAATTCATCGAGCCGTCTAAAAATGATGCCGATCTTATTATCCCCAATATGAAGCAGAATTCCGTAGCGATTGATTTTTTAACTACCGTTATTAAAAATTCGTTGAAAAAACATTAAAAAATGGAAGAAAACAACCTTATCAAAGACATTCAGCCGAAATCTGAAACATTCAAACTTATCCAGAAATATGTTTTGAATAAGTATACCATTACGATCTGTCTGTTTTTGGTATGGATGATTTTTTTCGATAAAACCTCATTTCTTGTAATTAATGAACTGAATGGTGAGATTCATAAATATGAAGATCAGCTGGATTATTATAAAAAAGAATATGAGAAAAATGATGCTTTTTATAAAAAACTGATGAACAACAAGTCAGAAAAAGAAAAGTACGCAAGAGAAAATTATTTTATGAAAAAACCAAATGAAGAGATCTTCATTCTGGTAGTAGACAGTACAAAAGTCGCTAAAAAGTAATAAAGTTGAATAGAATGACGTCAATGAGGAAATGTATTTTGAATATTTAAAAATTCACATTGACCATTCACAAATAAAAAACTAATGTCAAATACAGATATACTTTCAAACTGGGAAAATCTAGTCAAAAAACAGCTTAAAACAGAAGATATTTACCCTGTTTTAGAAAAACAGAATCTGGAAGGAGTAGAGGTAAAGCCTTTTTATACAGAGGTTCAGAAACCTTTGGTAAACCTGCCCAGAGTGGAAGAAAGCACCCATTTGGTAGCTAGATACCATGAAAGTCTGGAAGAAGAAGTATTTGCATTCATCCTTGATCAGAATGTCGAAAATCTTGATCAGAAAACTCTTTTTGTGAATAATAAAGATCTTGCAGGGCATATAAGTCCTAAAGAAGAAGACCAGTATTTTTCGCTGATTGATGTCTTTAATGAAAAAGAAGGAAGTATTGATGATCAGATGGTAAAAGAATTGCTGTCAAAAGATTTTAAAAGAAATATTTGTATAGATATTTCACTTCATCAGAATGCTGGAGCTGCTATTTACCAACAGCTGGGAATTGCCCTTGCAAAAGCTAAGGAGCTGGCAGAGATATATGGTGCTGAAGTTTTAAACAAACTGATCTTCAGAATAGCTGTAGGAGGAAGTTATTTCTTTGAAATGGCCAAACTGAGAGCTTTTAAAATCATTTTTAATCAGCTTTCTAAAGAATACGGACTGGACGAAGTTCCTTACATCTTTGCCGAAACTTCGCTGCGAAATAAAGCGGTTGCTGATAACGAAAATAACCTTATCCGTTCTACACTGGAGCTTGCTTCTGCCATGATTGGTGGGGCAGATGCTGTTTTCTCTAACAATTATCTTGTTGACAGAAGTACCGATAATTCAGAAGAGATCTCTTTCAAACAACAGATCGTTCTGGCTTACGAAAGTATTATCAATGTATTTGAAGATGCTTCTAACGGAAGTTACTATGTTGAAGATATTACTCAGCAGTTTGCTGAAAAAGCATGGGCTTTGTTCGTTGAAATTGAAGAAGCGGGAGGATATTTAGAGCTTTTGAAACAGGGAGTCGTTCAGAAAAAAATCTATGATCATGCTATTGAAGAGCAGCAATGGATTGAAGAAGGGAAAATAAAGCTTATCGGAGTGAATCTGTACCCTAAATTAGACATTAAAAAGTCTATTGCAGATCTTTACAACGAAAAAGAAATAAAAGCCGTTCGTTGGGCCGAAATGTTTGAATAATATTTTTAACCACAGATTATACAGATTTTCACAGATGATTATTCATAATATTCTGTGAATTTTTTTATCAAAAGTTTAAATACGAACAATTATATAAAATTAAAACCAGTTTAAGTTGAAATATAAATTCTATTTGAATTTTGGTTAAATTAAGAAACTATAGTGTATCTCATAATATTGTACTTTTGATACAAATACAATGTAATGAAAGAAAATGAGATAAGTTTTATATCAGAAAATCTATATTTTCTGTTTACAACGAACTAGGTCCAGGTCTTTTGGAGAAAGTTTATGAAAAAGCCTTAGCTTATGAACTGGAAAATAATGGTTTAAGAGTACTGACCCAAGTTTCAATGAATATTAAATTTAAAGATGTATTTATTGATTCAGGTTTTATAGCAGATATAATTGTTGAAGATAAAGTAATCATAGAAGTTAAGGCAGTTACTGAAATATCAAATATCCATCATCAGCAATTATTAACATATTTAAAACTAACAAATTTGAAATTAGGGATTTTGGTTAACTTTAATACAGACTATATTGATAAAAGTATTTTTAGAAAGATAAATGGAAAGTTAGACTAAAAAATAAAGAATAATCATCTTCGAAAGTTTATGAAAACTGTAGGATACTTTAATTTCACCACAGATTACATGGATTTCCTCAGATGATTGCACATAATTTATTTGGCATCCTTTAAAATATAAAACATAATCATCTGTGTAATTCTGTGAAAATCTGTGGTTAAATTACTAAACAAAGAAATTCAAAATTATATCAATGCAAATCTAAAAACAGATCTGCACTCATTGTTATTAAAAAAATCTCCGTTTCCAGAAGTTTCCATGCATGAAATTGTACAGCAGATCAAAGGAAAACAGGTAGCGGAAAGGAAATTTCCATTTCTCTTAAAAGAAGGCATTCTCTTCCCACCACAGCTTAATCTTGAACAGTCTTCTTCAGAAAAAACGGCACTTTATAAATCTGAAATACTGAAAGGGAAAACATTCATTGACCTTACAAGTGGTTTCGGGATTGATGCCTTTTATCTGTCTCAAAATTTTGATAATATCACTTTAATAGAGCAGAATAAAGAGCTTTTAGAGATTGTTGAAAATAACTGGGGTATTTTAAATCGTAAGGCGAAATTTATCAATCTAAAGCTTGAAGATTTTTTGAATGAAAATCAGGAACACTTTGATGTCATTTATCTTGATCCGGCCAGAAGAGACGAGCAAAAAAACAAAGTTTTTCTTTTGGAAGATCTCTCTCCTGATATTCTTGAAATTCAGGAAAAATTATGCTCTATATCCGATCTTGTGGTGATAAAGCTTTCCCCGCTTATTGATCTTAAGTATCTTGTTTCAGTATTGCCGGGTATTTCAAGAATGGATATTATCGCTCTGAAAAATGATGTGAAAGAAGTTGTAGTATTTCTTTCCAACGAAAATACGGATAAAATCATCTGTAATTGTGTGAACCTTGAAAGCAAAGAATCTGTCTTTAGCTTTACATTTGGGGAAGAAGAAACTGCCCAATCCGAATATTCTGAACCCGAAAGATACATTTACATCCCCAATCATTCCATTTTAAAGGCTGGAGTCTTTAATCTGATCTCTCAGAAATTTGGATTAAAAAAACTTCATCCCAATAGTCATCTTTATACTTCCAGCGAAAGAATTGAAAACTTCCCGGGAAGAATTTTAGAGATGGAATCTGTTGATTCTAAAAGCATTAAAAAGAAAGGTCAGTTTAATATTATAACAAAAAATTATCCTCTAAAACCTGAAGAAATCAAAAAGAAATATGGTTTAAAAGACGGAGGAGATCAGTATCTTATTTTTACCCAATCCAAAAAAGGGAAAATAATATTAAAATCAGTATAAAAATGTTGCCGAAAAAAGCAGGATTTCTTACTTTTGGGCAATCAAAAATTTAAGCATGAAATCGCTTGCTGTTTGGAGGATCAAATAAGTTAAAAATAGTGCGGTTTCATATTACCTTTTAAAAAAAATAATTTTACATATGAAAAAATTAGTTATATGTTTAGCGATTGCAACGGTAGCGGTAAGCTGTAAGAAAGTTCCACAAGGAGGAAACAGAGGTACTTTGAAACTTGAAGAAGGAGTAGAAAGATATTCTGACGACCCTCAGGGAGAAGCTCACGGACATGAAGCTGGAGCTGCAGAGCATAAAGAAGAGGCTCATGCAACACCAGAAGCTGCTGCTCCAAAAACAGACAGTACTGCAGCTGCGAAACCTGCTGAAGCTGATAAAGCACCAAAAGCTGAACACTAATTAGAAGTACAAAATATATAAGTGCCCTGTTTCTGCAGGGCATTTTTTTATTAAAAAAGAGGGTTACGAGGTTCATTAACAGGAGGTTCGTAAAATCCTTGCTTTTTGTTTGTTCCTGCCGGGCATTTTTTTTAATTTTAACAAAATAAATTTTTACAATGCAAGAGACATTAAATTACATTAACGAAAACAAACAGCGTTTCGTGGATGAATTATTTGAGTTATTGAGAATTCCTTCTATTTCTGCAGATCCGGCGTATAAAGATGACGTTTTGAAATGCGCAGATGTAGTGGCAGCACATCTTAAAAATGCAGGCGCTGATAATGTGGAAGTTTGCAACACAAAAGGATATCCAATTGTTTTCGGGGAAAAGATTTTAGATAAAAATTTACCTACAGTTTTGGTGTATGGACACTATGATGTTCAGCCGGCAGATCCATTGGAATTATGGACAAAGCCACCTTTTGAGCCTTATATTGAAAAAACTGAATTACACCCTGAAGGAGCTATCTTCGCAAGAGGTTCTGCTGATGATAAAGGACAGTTCTTTATGCATTTGAAAGCTTTTGAAGCGATGATGAAGACCAATGCTCTTCCTTGCAATGTTAAATTTATCTTAGAAGGAGAAGAAGAAGTAGGATCTGTAAGCTTAGGAGACTGGGTCAATGAAAATAAAGAGAAATTAGCTTGCGACTGTATCTTAATTTCTGATACTCACATTTATAGTAATGAACAACCTACTGTAACAACAGGTTTAAGAGGTTTAAGTTATGTAGAAGTAGAAGTGGAAGGTCCAAACAGAGACTTGCACTCAGGCCTTTACGGTGGAGCAGTTCCGAATCCTATTCATGTTCTTTCAAGAATGATCGCCAATCTGATTGATGAAAACGGGCATATCACTATAGACGGATTCTACGACAATGTAGAAACTGTTTCAGATGCTGAAAGAGCTGATATGAACAAATTGAAAGATAATCCGGAAGAATTCAAAAAATCAATCGGATTAAGCAATATCGAAGGGGAAAAAGGATATACAACTTTAGAAAGAACTTCTATTCGCCCTACTTTAGACTGCAACGGAATCTGGGGCGGTTATACAGGAGAAGGAGCAAAAACAGTAATTCCTTCAAAAGCTTTTGCTAAAATTTCAATGCGTTTGGTTCCTTACCAGACTCCTCAGGAAATTACGGAGAAATTCACAAAATATTTTGAAAAGATTGCTCCCGATACGGTAAAAATTAAAGTAACCCCTCACCACGGAGGTATGCCTTACGTTTTACCAACGGATACAAAAGAATTTGCTGCGGCAAAACAAGCAATGGAATCAGCATTCGGAAAAGAAGTTCTCCCTTACAGAGGTGGAGGAAGTATCCCGATTACAGCAATGTTTGAGCAGATTTTAGGAGCTAAGTCTGTATTAATGGGCTTCGGATTGGATTCTGATGCGATCCACTCTCCAAACGAACATTATGGACTATTTAATTTCTATAAAGGGATTGAAAGTATTCCTTTGTTCTTTGAGAATTATTCAAAATAATTAATCGAAAACAAGATATGATAAGGTATTTCTGCAAAGAAATACCTTATTTTTTTGCTCTTTTATCAATTATTAACGAAGTCTTTTCAAGGTTTTGAAAATTAAATTCGCTGAAAATAAATGGGTTAATTTTTTATTTGCAATAAGTTATTTCACTATTCATTGAAAGTTTATATTTTTAATACAAAACTTGATTTACTATGAAAAAATACTACTCAATTGCATTTTTGCTATCATCAATATGTTTTTTCGCCCAACAAGCCATATCATTTGAGCCTATTGAAGGATTCAACGTTGGAGATATCAATGGACAGGCTGGTTGGATCAGTACTCCTACCGGAGGGGTGCCGGAAAATGTTACCCATCAAAGCATCAGTTTTGATAAAGCCAGTGATGGAAGCCGTTCCCTGAGAATTGTCAAAGAAAATACTTATGGAACGCAGGCTGAGCCAATCATAGGAGGTTTTTATAATCTGTCGGCTCCTCTTGCTTACAATAATTTTTCTGTATCATTCGATATTAATATGTCACAGCTCAACGGTTCTGATTTTGGTTTTCAGGCTGTAAACAATATGGATGACCAGTTTGTAGTAAGATTGGATTTTGGAAAAACCGGGTCGGTAAAGATCCTGGATATGTTATCTGGCATACAGAATCTTATTTCTACACCTTCCGCCTGGCTGTCGAATACCTGGTATCGGTTAAAAGTAGTAGGAAGCGCCACAGATGTACGGTATTACCTTAATGATTTGCTGATCTATACAGGTACAGCAGCAAGTTCATTGAATATAAACCAGCTTCGTTTTGTTCATAATAATTCGCTGGGATCAGCTTATATTGATCATATTAAAATTAATAGCGAGTTGGGAACAATGGGTGTTCAGGATTCCAATGCAAATACTAAAAAAATATCTCTTTATCCTAATCCTGCAACTGATTTTATCAATATCAATACTGCTGCCAAAGTAAAAAGTATAGAACTCTATGACGAAACAGGTAAGCTTATAAAGACTGAAATAAACCATAATAAAATAGAGGTAAAAGGCTTACCCAAAGGAGTATATATGGTCAATGTAAAAACTGAAGAAAGAAATTTTACAGAAAAAGTGATCGTCAGATAAATTATTTCACACCGCTGAAAACATGTGCTCTGTTTAGTGTTTTGATATATTTATGGATGATTTTTTCGGAATTACTATTCTTTCTTAGATTTAATATCTTCATTATTTTTGATTAAAAATATTATGTTAATTTGTTAATAGGTGTAAAATATTCATATATTTTGCTTTTTAGATTTAAAACGTATATATTTGTTCGAAACTAAAAAAATATCATGAAGAAACTTTACATTTTCGCAATTTCGTTGATTTCAATATCATCTTTTGCTCAGCAGACTATTTCTTTTGAAGCCGGTGAAGGGTATACAGCAGGAAACATTAATGGACAGCAGGGCTGGGTTACGACTAATAATGGAGCAACACCGCCAGTATATCTGACAAGTCAATTGGTGTCAGGTGAAATGGCAAGCCAGGGATCAAACAGTTTTAAAATAACAACAGATGCCCCTTATGGGCCACAGCAAAGTCCTGTAATGGGTGGTTTTTATACCTTTACGACACCATTAACGTATAATAGCTTTACACAATCATTTGATGTAAGACTGACTCAAAAAAGTACATCAAGTTCAGACTTTGTTTTTAGAACTGTAAATACAGTAGGTACAGGAGGAATCGTTACTTATATTGA
Source organism: Chryseobacterium metallicongregator (assembly GCF_031324065.1). Classification (NCBI taxonomy): domain Bacteria; kingdom Pseudomonadati; phylum Bacteroidota; class Flavobacteriia; order Flavobacteriales; family Weeksellaceae; genus Chryseobacterium; species Chryseobacterium metallicongregator. The sequence continues at coordinate 193,857 of NZ_JAVIXS010000001.1, read as the reverse complement.
CTTCTCTTATGATGGAAGCATTCTGATTGCAACAGCAGGTTCAAATAATTTAGTCAATACCAATCAAACCTGGAATGCCAATACCTGGTACAGGGTAAAAATAGTTTCTACGGCTACGGGAATCCAATATTACCTGAATGATGCTCTCATTTACACAGGACAACCATTCAGTAACAATAATATTAACAGGATGGATTTTGTACATGATAACTATGGAGGTTCTGCTTATATCGATAATATCAAAATTAATAATGAAGCAGCCTTATCTACAAAAGACGCCGTTAAAAATGACATAAAACTGTCTATCTATCCAAACCCGGCTACTGATGTTATAAAAATCACAACACCAAACAAAATCAAACATGTTGAAGCATATGATATGTCTGGAAAGAGAGTAGATGTAACATTAAACGGAGATCAGGTAAATGTCAGAAGCCTGTCTGCCGGAGCTTATTTACTGAATGTAGAAACAGAAGGAAGAAACTTCACAGAGAAGTTCATCAAAAAATAATACTGATAAATCTTAGTATCAGCAAAACGCTCCAATTGGAGCGTTTTTGTTATTTTAGAGAATTAAAAATTTCAATCATATGTCAGATAATAAAACAGCTTATATAACAGGAGGAACCAAAGGAATAGGTTTCGGGATTGCGAAAATTTTACTTGAAAATGGCATTTCTGTAGCATTTTCAGGAAGAAAAAGAGAAGATGTAATGAAGGCAGAAGAAGAACTTAAGCAATATTCAGAAAATGTTTTGGGGATTGTTTCTGATGTAAGAAGTCTGGAAAGCGAACAGGAAGCTGTAAAATATACCGTTGAAAAGTTCGGAAGACTGGATTATATTATTGCCAATGCAGGATTGGGCATTTTTAAGCCCGTAGATGAGTTGACGGCAGAGGAGTGGAATGATATGATAGAAACGAATCTTACAGGTGTTTTTTATACCTTGAAAGCCTCTGTGGAAGAACTGAAAAAGACAGAAGGCTACTATATTACCATTTCCAGTCTCGCAGGGGCGAATTTCTTTGAAAATGGGACAGGATACAATGCTTCAAAATTCGGAGTGGTAGGTTTTACACAGGCTGCCATGATTGATCTAAGGAAATACAATATTAAATCTACTGTGATCATGCCGGGTTCTGTAGCCACTCATTTTAACGGAAATATTCCGTCTGAAAAGGACAGTTGGAAGATCCAGCCTGAAGATATGGGGAATCTTATATTGGATATTTTAAAGATGAATCCAAGAGTTTTGCCAAGTAAAATAGAGTTTAGGGCAACGAAACCAGCTAAGTAACTACATCTAATGTATTGAATAATAATTTAATAAGTATTATGCATGCATAATATATTTTTTATTTATATTAGCAAAAATTAATTCAAACAAAATCTCTGCATAAACTGTCATGATTTTATGCGCCAAAAGGGAAAAAATAAAATAGTACACATGAAACCTTAAGGTTACATATGACCCATAAAAAAATTAAGAACAACATATGAAAATATTAGTTTGTATTAGTAGTGTTCCGGATACTACTTCCAAAATTAACTTTACAGCAGACAAATCTGCTTTCGACAAAAACGGAATTCAGTGGGTAATTAACCCTCTAGACGAATTTGCGTTGACAAAAGCGGTTAAACTTCAGGAATCTCAGGGAGCAACAGTAACAGTAATCAACGTAGGTGATGCTGCTACAGAACCTGTAATCAGAAAAGCTTTAGCAATTGGTGCTAACGATGCAGTAAGAGTAAATCTTGATCCAAAAGACAGCTATTCTACAGCAAAAGAAATTGCAGCTGTAGCTCAAAACGGAGGATATGATCTTATCCTTTGCGGAAAAGAATCTATCGATTATAACGGTGGTTCTGTTCCTGGAATGGTAGCTCAGTTATTAAACCAACCTTTCGTAAACGCTTCAGTAGGATTAGACGTAAACGGAAGCGAAGCTACTGCAGTAAGAGAAATTGAAGGAGGAAAAGAAACTATTTCTGTAAAATTACCGGCAATTATTGCAGGTCAGAAAGGATTAGTAGATGAGAAAGATCTTATCATCCCGAATATGAGAGGAATTATGTCTGCAAGAACAAAACCTTTGCAGGTAGTAGAACCTTCTTCTTCAGAAGTAAAAGTTCAGGGAGTATCTTATGACAGCGTTCCGCCAAGAGCTGCTGTGAAAATGGTTTCTCCGGATAATCTTGATGAATTGGTAAGATTACTTCACGAAGAAGCTAAAGTAATCTAATCTTTAAATTTTTCAATCTTTTAATTTTTAAATTTAAAACAATGGCAGTATTCGTATACGCAGAAAATATAAACGGAGTTTACAAAAAAGCAGCTTTTGAAGCAGTTTCTTATGCTAAAGCTATCGCTGATAAAGCAGGAGATACCGTTACAGCAATCTCTGTAAACCCAACAGATTCTTCAGATTTATTATACAAATATGGAGCATCAAATGTTATCAATATCAAAGACGAAGGTCTTAAAAATTTCTCAGCAAAAGCATTCGCTCAGGCTGTAAGTGAAGTAGCAGACGGAAATATCATCGTTTTCCCTCACACTACTGACGCTTCTTCCATTGCTCCTATGCTTGCGGTAATGAAGAACTATTCTTTAATTACTAATGCATTGGAAGCTCCTGAAAGCCTTTCTCCTTTCCAGGTAAAAAGAAGAGCATTCTCAGGAAAAGGTTTCATGCATGCAAAAGCGGAAGGAAACGGAGTAATTGTTACTGTTTCTCAAAATGCTTTCGGTGTTAAAGAAAACGCAGTATCAGGTTCAGAAGAAGTGAAAAACTTATCTGTTGCTAATGAAGATACTAAAGTGATTTCTCACGAGCAGAGTTCAGGTAAATTAGACCTTAAAGAAGCAGAAGTTGTTGTTTCTGCTGGTAGAGGGATGAAAGGACCTGAAAACTGGGGAATGATCGAAGATTTGGCAAACGTTTTAGGAGCAGCTACAGCATGTTCTAAGCCTGTTTCTGATATCGGATGGAGACCTCACACAGAGCACGTAGGACAAACAGGTAAAGCAATTGCCCCTAATCTTTACGTTGCAGTAGGAATTTCAGGAGCTATTCAGCACCTTGCCGGAGTAAACTCTTCAAAAACAATCGTAGTAATCAACAGTGATCCTGAAGCACCGTTCTTCAAGTCTGCTGATTATGGAGTAGTAGGAGATGCTTTCCAGATTATTCCTGCACTAACAGAGAAAATTAAAGCAATTAAAGGATAAGAAAGTGAATTGTGAATAGTCAATTCGCTTTGCTCGTCAATTTTTAAGTAAATACTTGCAAAGCAAAATTCACTATTGACGTTTGACAATCATCAACAATACAGATAAAAGCTCGGCTTTCCGGGCTTTTATTTTTGCGTAAAAAAGTGAAAACACAACAAAAAATTAATCTATATTTGTAGCTATGGATTATAAGCAGCTAATTATTCGCGGAATATCGTACAGTCAGACCCAGTCGGGGGCGTACGCATTGTTACTGGAGCATGAAGAAACACACATAAAATTACCTGTTGTTATAGGAAATTTCGAAGCCCAGTCTATCTCTCTCGGATTGGAGAAAGATATTCATCCACCGCGTCCTCTTACTCATGATTTATTTACAAAATTTATAGTTTCTGCCAATTATGAGCTGATTTCTGTCATTATCTATCAGATTGTAGACGGAGTATTCTTTTCAAATATCAACTTTAAAAATAAAGTAACAGACGAAGAACTGATCCTTGATGCCAGAACCTCCGATGCTGTTGCAATGGCTGTAAGATTTGATGCGCCCATATTTACAACGCAGCAGGTTTTAAATGAAGCCGGGATTTTATTGGAACTGGAAGATGTTTCAAAAGAAGAACAATCATTCTCAGAAACTGTACAAACAGAAGATAACTTAAAATCTCTTTCTATGGAAGAGCTTCAGAAATTACTAGATGAAGCCGTTAAAGAAGAAGACTATGATACCGCCCTTGAAATCCAGGAAGAAATCAAGAGGAGGAAAAAGAAAATTGATTAAAGAGATACTTTTTATATAAACTATGAATTTAAAATTACGACTGACCATCCTCAGTTTTCTCCAATTTTTCGTTTGGGGAGCTTGGCTGATTACGATGGCAAACTTCTGGTTTGGCACAAAACATTGGGATGGAACTCAGTTTGGAGCTGTGTTCGGAACAATGGGAATTGCTTCTATATTTATGCCAACCATTACTGGAATTATTGCTGACCGCTGGGTAAATGCGGAACGCATATTTTCAGTATTACACATCCTTTATGGGGTTATTCTTTTTATTTTACCTCATTCTACAGACCCGAATTCCTTCTTTTCAGTAATGCTTCTGGCCATGTGTTTCTACATGCCTACCATTGCACTTGCCAATTCAATTTCTTATACGATCCTGAAAAATAACAATCTGGATGTGGTGAAAGACTTTCCACCGATTCGTGTATGGGGAACTATTGGTTTTATTGTTGCGATGTGGATCACAAACCTTAGTGGGAATAAAGAAACAGAAGGTCAGTTTTATATCGGAGGTGTTGTCGCAATTTTCTTAGGAATTTATGCCCTTACACTTCCAAAATGTCCCCCACAAAAACTGATTGACAAACATTCACCATTATCTGAGCAGTTAGGCTTGAATGCATTTAAGCTTTTTGGAAACTATAAAATGGCTTTATTCTTTATGTTTTCAATGCTTTTGGGAGCAGCACTTCAACTTACCAATGCATATGGTGATGTATTTTTAAGTGAGTTTGCTCATTTTCCTAAATATGCAGACTCATTTGTAGTAAAGAGATCTACCATCATTATGTCAATTTCTCAGGTTTCAGAAACCCTGTTTATTTTGGCAATTCCTTTCTTCCTGAAGAAATTTGGAATTAAAAAAGTAATGTTGATATCGATGCTGGCCTGGGTTTTAAGATTCGGATTCTTTGCTTATGGGGTGCCGGACGGATTTGGCCTTTCTTTAATCATTCTTTCATGTATCGTGTACGGAATGGCTTTCGATTTCTTTAATATCTCAGGGTCACTTTTCGTGGAAACGACTACCGATAAAAAAATACGTTCTTCGGCTCAGGGATTATTCATGATGATGACCAACGGTTTTGGAGCGGTTTTCGGAAGTTATGCCGCAGGTTGGGCTATTGATAAGTTCTTTACGCATAAGTTTTCTACAGCTTCAGATCTTTCTGCTTACCTGCAGACAACCCCTGATAATCCTACTTTCCTGAATATTTTAAAGAAGAGTTTTAATGCTGCTGTCAATTCAGACGGAACTCTTTCCTCTGTTGTGATGGTAAAAGACTGGCAGCAGATTTGGCTTTCTTTTGCAATCTATGCGTTAATACTGGCGGTTTTCTTTGCCGTACTGTTTAAACATAAACATAACCCGGAAGATGTTTCATCAGTGAAACACTAATTGAAACGTATATTTATTAAGATATTAAATTGCATTTTTGAAAAAAAATGCAATTTTTTTATTTTGAGATATCCTTTTATACAATAAAGCTTTGCAGAAGAAAAATATGGACTTCCATCGTGATAGAAACTTCAGGTGGTGATTTTTAATTTGATAATAAATTCCATTTTTATTTATATAATAATCAAAAACTCCGGAGCTTTTTTGTAACTAACAAGTGTTCGGGTATGGAATTTCTATTTTTAAAACACACTACTTAAAAGTGTGTTTTTTTTTGTATTTTGGCACTTTAGTAAATATGAAAAATATTCAGTTATTAGGATTACTGTTAGTAATTGTAGGCAGCTTTTTACCCTTGGTGCATGTGCCTGTTATCGGGAACTGGAACTATTGGAAGCTTGATCATTATCTTGCTATTGCGTGCTGGATTTTTTCGGCATGTGCAGTTTTTGGAATTGTAAATAACAGTGCTAAAATTGTCAGATTCTTTGGTATTCTGCTTATTCTTTTATTCGGATTCACCCTGATTGCCGTGAAAATGCAGTCACTGCAATACTTTAGCTTTTTACCTTTCAAATCCTGGCAGGAAACTTTTGCAGGAATTGTTAAATTGAAATGGGGTTGGGCTGTAGAGTTTTTAGGCGCTTTTCTGATGGTTTTTGCCGGAGGAAATAAAAAAGTTAACAACAGAACACAAATATAAATATGAACTTCTTAAAAATATTTTCAGCAGGTATTTTGTTGACAGCAGCTACACAGATGCATGCTCAGACAACAGAACAGAAAAAACCGGATAATCCGCCTAAATGTGTGAATATAAAAGAAGGGAAGTTTACAAGACCCAATTACCCGGAAGCAATATGGTATATGACTATTAAAGATAATGTTCAAACTGAATATTTCAATAATGGAAAAGATTATATCAAGTCAACATTGGTTTTTGTGGACGACTGCAATTATAAAGCAATCGTGATGGAAAAATCCGATAAAAATGATCCCGCACAGATTGGAGATGTCTTCAATAATAAAATAGTAGCCACTCAGGATAATCTTCTGAAAGTGAATACCAAAATTGAAGGGACTCAGTTTGATCTGGTATACGTAAAAGTGAAATAAATTCTAACTATAAAAATGGAATCTTTATTCCGTTTTAGCTAAAATAAAATTATATACATGAAAGAAGTATTCATTGTTTCCGCAGTAAGAACACCTATGGGGAGTTTTATGGGAAGCTTATCAACAGTTCCGGCTACAAAACTGGGAGCAACTGCCGTAAAAGGAGCATTAGATAAAATTGGTTTAGATCCTAATCATGTTCAGGAAATCTATATGGGAAATGTTCTTCAGGCAGGAGAAGGCCAGGCGCCGGCTCGTCAGGTTGCTTTAGGAGCAGGTCTTTCAATCAATACACCTTCTACTACAGTAAATAAAGTTTGTGCTTCAGGAATGAAAGCTGTAACAATGGCAGCTCAGGCTATCAAAGCTGGTGATGCTGATGTAATAGTTGCAGGAGGTATGGAGAATATGTCTTTAGTTCCTCATTATTACAATGCAAGAGTCGCTACAAAATTAGGCGATATCAAAATGCTTGACGGAATGGTACTTGACGGTCTTACAGACGTATACAACAAAGTACATATGGGAGTATGCGCAGAAAAATGTGCTGTAGACTATAATATTACAAGAGAAGATCAGGATAACTTCGCTGTAGAATCTTACAAAAGATCTGCAAAAGCTTGGAGCGAAGGTAAATTCAACGAAGAAATTGTACCGGTTTCTATTCCTCAGAGAAAAGGTGAACCTGTAATCTTTGCTGAAGATGAAGAATATAAAGCGGTAAACTTCGACAGAATTTCAACACTTCCTACTGTATTTAAAAAAGAAGAAGGAACAGTAACTGCAGCTAATGCATCTACTTTGAACGATGGAGCTTCTGCATTAATCCTTGTTTCCAAAGAAAAAATGGAGGAACTGGGATTGAAACCTCTAGCAAAAATCGTTTCTTACGCTGATGCAGCCCATGAGCCTGAAAACTTTACAACTGCTCCGGCTAAAGCTTTACCTATCGCTCTTAAAAAAGCAGGATTAGAAGTTTCAGATATCGATTTCTTCGAATTCAACGAAGCTTTCTCAGTAGTAGGATTAGCTAACAACAAAATCTTAGGATTAGATGCTGCTAAAGTAAACGTAAACGGAGGTGCTGTAGCATTAGGACACCCACTGGGAAGTTCAGGTTCAAGAATCATCGTTACATTAATCAACGTATTGAAGCAAAATAATGCGAAATATGGAGCTGCTGCTATCTGTAATGGTGGTGGTGGTGCTTCTGCAATTGTGATTGAAAACTTATAATTACACATACAAACACATTGTGTATTTAAAATATAAAAATCGGGGTCTTTGTACCCCGATTTTTTCGTTACAGAATAGAATGATGAGATCTTCAATCATATATTCAGATTGGTCAACACATTATTTACCAACATAGATTAAGGATTTTCAGCCCCTATAAAGTATAAAATAAGATTAAAACTTTGCTGAATGATTTCAATACCCTACAATTATTATTTTCAAAATAACATTAAAAACCGTAGAATATTCCGTAGTTTTTCTATTTTTGTGCTACTAATATATATTTGAAATGTCTGAAACTGAGAATCGACAGCCTAAAAACATAAAGAATAATCCGAAAATTATGAAAGCCTGGGCGGTATATGACTGGGCAAATTCTGTTTATTCCCTGGTGATTACCTCTACCATTTTCCCCATTTATTACTCTATCCTGACCACCGCTTACGAGAAAAAAGAATATGTAGCGGAAACAAAAACCTGGATTGATGTTCCGGTAAGGCATATGATTAAAATTTTTGGCGAAGAATATCAGCCGGATGCGGTGTATGGATATTCCCTTACCATATCATTCTTTGTTGTGGTATTACTGTCTCCATTTTTATCTTCATTAGCGGATACTATTGGAAACAAAAAATCTTTCCTGCAGTTTTTCTGTTATCTTGGTGCCACATCTTGTATGGGATTGGCCATGTTTACAGGAATGCATAATGTATTTTTAGGACTTTTATTCAGTATTACAGCCAGTGTCGGTTTCTGGGGAAGTTTAGTGTTTTACAACTCTTTCCTCCCGGATATTGCCACACCAGACAGGCAGGATGCACTTTCTGCAAGAGGATATGTTTACGGATATATTGGTTCTGTAGTTTTAGTGGTGATTTGTTTGGTGCTGATTCAGGTTTTTGCCAAAGGAGCAGCCCAGCAGCTCCTGTTTACAAGAATCAGTTTCCTTTTAACAGGAGCATGGTGGTTCGGGTTTTCTCAATATACATTCAAACATCTTCCTCAATTTGGGGATGTGAAAGATAAACTTCCTAAAGATTTAGTACTACTGAACTATAAGAATATCTTCAAAAAACATGAAGAGCAGGGTGGCTTCTTTGAAGTATTTAAAGATAATCTGAGCTTCTATAAAGATATAGCCAAAGAAAGTTTCCACGAACTGTTTAAAGTAGGAGGAGAACTTTTCAAAGATCGAAATCTGAAATTCTTCCTGTCCAGTTTCTTCTTTTACAGTGTAGGAATGCAGACGATTTTCCTGATGGCTACATTATTTGGAAAAAGTGAAATTAATCTTGCTCAGGATAAACTGATCGGAACTCTTTTGGTGATTCAGATTGAAGCAATCATTGGGGCGGTTATTTTCTCCCGATTATCAAAGAGAATCGGAAACAGAAATGTTATTTCAATTGCGATCATCCTTTGGATTATAGCTTGTCTTTGGGCTTATTTCCTGAATAAAGAAAATCCAACCGTAGAATATCAGTTTTATGGAGTGGCAGCAGTAGTAGGTTTGGTAATGGGTGGTCTTCAGGCGATGTCCAGATCCACATACTCAAAACTGCTTCCGGAGAACTCAATGGAAAATACTACTTATTTCAGTTTCTATGATGTTTTGGAGAAAATTGCCATTATTATCGGAACATTCATCTTTGCAACATTGATTGAACATTTCAATAATATGCGTATTGCAGCCTTATCAATGACCATATTTTTTGGAGCAGGATTAATTTTAATACGCTTCCTGAACGTTAAAATGAGAAAAGACAGAGAAACATTATAAAATTGAAAAGACGTTATTTTTAACGTCTTTTTTTATCAAGGTAATTCATTGAATTTTATCTATAAAATTATATTTATTTACAATATTTTTTTCGTATTTTTAATAGAAGAATTGAATAAAGTAAAATAGAAGACAATTCGGCCTGAGTTTTGCTTATATTCAGCGGAATAATTTTTAACTTTGCAAAAAGATTTATTGTCAATATGACCAACCCTTTATTTTATGCAAAAATAATCCTGTTTGGAGAATATGGAATGATTGAAGATTCCCAGGGGCTTGTAGTACCTTACAGCTTCTATAAAGGAACTTTAAAATTTTCAGATTTGAGTTCTGAATTTGAACTTAATTCCAACAGACATCTGCAGAAGTATTCTGAATTTCTTACAGCACTTGATCTTTCTGACGACTTTAAGTTGGATATCGAGAGCTTCAAAAATGATATTTCAAACGGACTTTTCTTTGATTCCAATATTCCTCAGGGATATGGAGTGGGAAGTTCCGGGGCTTTGGTAGCTGCTATTTTTGAAAAATATTCAGTCAGCAAACTGAACCCTGAAAACATTTCAAAAGATAATCTTAAAAAATTAAAAGCTGTTTTTGGTGAAATGGAAAGTTATTTCCATGGAAAAAGTTCGGGAATGGATCCACTGATCTGTTATATGAATCTGCCAATTCTTATCGAAAATAAAGAAAATTTAGGCAGGGTAGATATTCCGGAAGGTGAAGAAGGAAAAGGAGCTATTTTCCTGATTGATTCCGGAATGACAGGTGAAACAGGACCTATGATCCAGATTTTCTTCGAAAAAATGAAAACAGAAGGTTTCCGTAAAACCCTGAAGGAAGAGTTCATCCGTTACAACAACGCATGTATCGAATCTTTCCTTAAAAAAGACATGAACCCATTCTTCAGAAATCTTAAAAAGCTTTCTCATTGGGCTTATGAACATTTCCGTCCTATGATTCCTGAAAGTATTTTTAATATCTGGAAAAAAGGACTGGATTCTAACGCTTATTATCTGAAACTGTGTGGTAGCGGTGGAGGCGGCTATATCTTAGGATTTACCAAAGATTATGCAAAAGCAGAAAAAATGCTTGATGGCTTCCAAAAAGAAGTGATTTACAGATTTTAAATAGATTGGAATGAATTCTGAAAAAGAACCTTTCCAATCTAAAAACTATCTCTCAAAATCTCTATTTTACAGATTTTCACAATTCGTGGGCTTTTTGCTTGGAGCACGTTTTTTTGTAGCTGCTCTTTTGACGTTTGCTCTTTATGTTTCTACTTTTTTCCTGTTCAATCAGGATGAATCTTTCAGAAAATTTGTCTTTGATTTTAAAGTTCACGGTATTATTTTTTGTACCGTCCTTACGATTCTGGCCGGTGGTATTATCAACCAATTCTACGATCTGGAAAAAGATCATGTAGTAAAACCTTTCAGAACACGAGTTCAGAGCTTCATCAAACAGAAATATTTTCTCTATGCCTATCTGGCACTCAGTGCTATTTCTTTAGGCGTCGCCTGGATGATTTCTCACAATGTATTTGTTTTTTTTGTGGTCTATCAATTCTTTATGTGGTTTTATAGCCATAAATTGAGCAGAATACTGATCCTGAACAATCTTACTTTTGTTAGTCTCACTTTGTATCCGTTCTTTGGAATGATGGTGTATTACGAAACCTTTTCCAAAAAGGTTTTCCTGATGGCTGTCTTTCTGTTTCTTATCCTGCTATGTATTGATATTGTGAAAGATACACTTACCAGAAGTGTGGATAAAACATTCGGATATACCACAATTCCCAATTACTTTAAAAGCAGAAATACAAAAATTATTCTGACTTCTTTACTGATATTTACCATGGTAGTTTCCATGAAGATTATTACAAAAACCGGTATCACCGGATTCATGGCCTATTATTTTGCCGGAGGGCTTTTTGTCATGATCGTATGCATTTATCTCCTGTTAAACGCTTCCCGAAGAAGTAACATCTTCACATTAAATATATTACGATTCTGGGTTTTCGTTGGAATCATAGCAATGCTTTTAAATGGAATAGAGCATAAATTGTAAAAAAAATCTTTAAATAAACTGAGGTTATTATTACCTTTGCATAACTAAATTTAATAAATAGGAATGCCCATTTTTAATGATACTAAAATTGCATTTGCAGACAAGTCTGATGCACAATTGAGAAAGGCTTACTGGATGTTTAAAATGATTGAACAGCCCGCTCTTACAAGCCTTGGAACATCTGTTCTGAATTTCACAGTACACAATAATTTTCCTTTCGTAACCGGAATTGTAAAAAATACTTTATTTGCGCAGTTTTGTGGTGGTGAAACCCGTGAAGAAAGTATGAAAGTTGTAAAGCAGCTATTCAAAAGAGGAGTCGGAAGTATTTTTGATTATTCCATTGAAGGGAAAGAAGATGAAGAAACCTTTGATGCGGTTTGCAAAGAAATTAAGGACATTGTAAGATTCTCAGTAGGAAATCCGGCGATTCCTTTTATTGTATTTAAACCTACCGCTTTCGGAAGAATTGATCTTTATGAAGCTGTTGGAAAAGGAGCGGAGCTTACTACCAGCCAGAAAGAAGAATGGGAAAGAGTCGTAAAAAGATTTGATGAAGTATGCAGTCTTTGCCATGAACATGATAAAAAAGTAATGGTAGATGCTGAAGAAACCTGGATGCAGGACGCAGCAGACCATCTTTGCGAAGAGATGATGGAGAAATATAACCAGCAGAAACCTATTGTTTGGAATACCATCCAGATGTACAGAACCGGAAGACTGGAGTATATGGAAGCCAACCTTCAAAGAGCAAGAGAAAAGAATTACTTCATTGGTTACAAGATCGTTCGTGGTGCTTATATGGAAAAAGAAAGAGCCAGAGCTGCAGAAAAAGGGTATGCAGATCCTATTCAGCCAACCAAAGAGGCTTCAGATAAAAATTATAATGCAGGAATTGACTTCGTAATGGATCATTTGGATAAAGTTTCAGCGTTCTTCGGAACCCATAACGAAATCTCTTCTGAGCTGATCATGGATAAAATGAAAGCAAAATCTCTGGAAAGCAGTAATCCACACGTTTATTTTGGACAGCTTTACGGAATGAGTGATAATATTACTTTCTATTTGTCAGATAAAGGCTATAATGTGGCTAAATATCTTCCATATGGACCTGTAAAGGATGTTGTGCCTTATTTGACGAGAAGAGCCCAGGAAAATACCTCTGTGGCCGGACAAACCGGAAGAGAGCTTGGACTGATCAAAAAAGAACTTGAAAGAAGAAAGAAATAATAATATTGTTCTCAATATATCTATTACTAGACCTGCAGTTGTGTGGGTCTTTTTTATTGGAACTAAGCGACTGGGGAAATATGATAATTAATAATAATCGAAACAATTGTCTGTTGTTGTGATTATATAGTAAAATAATTTTATTTTTATTGCTGATTTAATTTTAAATAATTATATTTGATAGAACCATAAAAACTAATGAAAAAAAATATTTTCAATTACTGTTATAATTCTGTCTTAGAATAGAATCCTAACCATATAATAACCCAGTACTATATTATCCTTTTAAATAGCCCAAATTGTAAAAACTATAATTAAATTATAGGAACAGATGATCATAAAAAAAAAACTCTATCAACTGGTATCCTGTAAAAATTTTAAAAATAAAATAAAGCAATAGCTTTAGTTTTCTTCTTCAAATATTTTTTAACCTGATCATTTTTTTTTGATCAGGTTTTTTTAAGGCTCAAAACTTTCGAATTTTCCGTTTTCGTAGAACAGAACAATACGTTTTATTTTACTTTGTTGATTACCAAATAGTTGACCAAAAATATGATCGCCAGAATTTTCTAATCGCTGAGAATCCGATATTTTTTCCTGAGCTTTATCATGGGTTGGTATAACCGATTCTCCAGGACTTGATATTGAAGGTTGTGTTTCCGTTTCATCACTTCCGAATTCATCATCATCATTCATCATCGTAAAAAGGTCGGGTAGTGGAGTTGTCTTTATTTTTTCCTCTTCGGGATGTTCTTCGTTAGTTTCTGATTCAGGTAGCTGGGATTTCAACATTTCACCTTCACCGGTAACCAGCCAGTCCCAAAGAAGTTCCGGAAAACGGGATTTTATTTTTATGATAAACTCAAGAGACGGTTTGTTTCTTCCTGATGTGATATGTGAAATGGATGAACGTTGTACGTCAATCTCATCAGCAAACTCGGAAGGAGTAAGATGAGAATACTCTATAATTTTGGAAATTCTTTCATTTAAACTCATAAAAATAAGTCATTAATTATTTTACAAATGTAATATATATAATTTACAAATGCAAAATACAAATGTAAACAATTGAAAATATTCTTTGTATACATTTGTAACTTTATTTTAATTATTTTAAAATCAATTATTTACAGTTAAATTACAATTGTATTTACTTATAATACTTATCCATCATTAAAGTTCTGCACAAGTAGTTTATATCTATTAAAGGACTTATATTTTTCCAAAATATTGGTTTAAAAATGTAAATTCAGCCCATTTATGAGCTATTTTGTCCATTAGATATCTTTAAAAATAGAATATACATTATTAAACTACTTAAATCATTTTCAGAAATAAGATTATCGATAAATACCTCATAAAACGCATATAAAAGCACTTTTAATAGAATTACATAGGTAAATTACTGATGTAAACACACCATTTTAAGCCCATATTTGGCTAAATTGAGGTGAAAATTGTGTTTCTGTTAAACAACTCTTTTTATCGAAGATTAAGGATCCTAAAAAAAGTGCAATTTGAGTAATTTTCAGAGATCCATTTGATTTTTACTCGTTTTACATATGTATATTTCATTAAACATCCATGTTTTCTACAATTTTTATGTTTAATAAAATAACTCTCAATTAGTAAAAAAAGCCTTTTTATGCACTTAAAGTACTATTACAAATACAATTGAGATAAATTTTATAAATATATGATTTACAGTTGTTTAAATATATACAATTAAATTATTCGCAATCCACAATTTTATCCACAGACAATTTGTCCTTCAGTAATGTTTAACAATGTTACAAGTGTTAACTTGTCTGCATAACTCTGAAATTGCCTAATTTAAACTTTGTAAACAATCTCAAAATCAGATGTCAAATGTAAATTTGTTAATTTTAGTCATATTTACAAATGTTAATTTAAGTTTTTGGCTAAAAATGGCTAAATTTGATTCTTGTAAACTATTCCTAAAATGAATTTTGAACAGATCTATTCTCAAAACCCCGATTTCTCAAATCGCTATATTTCCCCTGAAAAATTATTTTCTTATCTACAGACCAATCTCAGCGATTATATTCAAGAGATCGGAACATCCTATTTAGATAAACCTATTTATCAGTTAAGCATCGGAACCGGAAACATTCAGGTATTGGCCTGGTCACAAATGCACGGAAATGAATCCAATGCTACTCATGCTATGCTTGACCTTTTGGTAAGTCTTGATAAAGTACCCGAAATGAAAGAGGATTTATTCAGTAAAATAAAGCTTGATTTTATATTCATGCTGAATCCGGACGGATCTGAAAGATGGACCAGACTGAATGCATCCGATATTGACCTGAACAGAGATTTTCATAACGAAGCCAGTAAAGAGATTAAATTTCTGAAGAAAGCAGCCGCTTCAAAAAAATATGATTATGCACTCAACCTTCATGAGCAGAGAACCATATTTACTACAGATGGAATTCATCCTGCTACGCTTTCCTTTTTGGCACCTTCAGAAAATGTAGAACGTACCGTTACTGAAAACAGAAAAAAATGTATGGCAGTAATTGGAAGCGTATACAATCATTTAAAAGAAATGATTCCCAACCAGATCGGAAGATATTCTGATGAATTTTATCCGACTTCTACCGGAGATAATTTTATCAAAGCGGGAATGCCAACCATCTTATTCGAAGGTGGGCACTTTGTAGAAGATTATACCAGAACAGGAACAAGAAAATATTATACAATTGCTCTTTATTATGCATTGAAAGCAATCAGTGAACTGAACTCTGATATTGCAGGCTGGGAAACTTACCTTGAAATTCCTGAGAATCAGGAAACGCATTATGATATTATTTACAGAAATGTAAAGCTAAATACAGAGCATGAATGTATCCTGGATATTGCAGTTCAGTACAGGGAGACGAAAGAAGAAGGGAAAAATGAAATCTCTTTTATTCCTTTTGTAATGGAAGCAGGTGATGTAAAACAAAAGAAGGGCTGGCTGGAAATTGACTGTACGGGAAAGAAATTTATTTCTGCAACTAAATATCCGAAACTGGATGCTGTGGTAGAATTTAAAATTGAAGATTAAAAAACTTAAAACCATTAAGATGTAATAAGAGTATTAAGAGAAGCTTCGCTTTAAGCTTAACTATCCTTTGTATCTTAAAGTCTTCCTTAATGTTTTTATTATATTTCCAACACAACTCTAAAAATGAAGCCGATAATTTAAATTATCGGCTTTTTTATTGTTTTCTATATTTTCTTATTCTGGTTCATACCCAATTGAAAATATAAACTAATTTAATATCAATAGGAATGGGCTTTAGCCCATTTAATTTAAATAAACATTCATCCGGCTTTAGCCAAAACCTAATCTTATAAATAAATTTTATTCAATAATTAAAGTTTACTTAACCACTTTAATTCCATTCGCTACAAATCTGATCTCTTCTTTAGGCTGAGTGATAGCATCAATTTCAGACTGAGGCTGTTTAGCATCTTCTGCATAATGCTTTTGCTCATTTACAGAAATTACTTTTCTTTCTGCATTGCCATCCAATACTACATTTTTTCCTTTTAACGCTGTAGGTACGAAGAAAGCATAGTCTTTCATTTTTACAAAAAACTTAGAATTATCTTCTGTCTGGATCGTAAGCCAGCAACCTTTTTTGTCACATACGTCAGTTACTTTTCCTTTAATAGATACATTCTCAACTTTTTTGTTGTCTTTTTTAAGCTGCTTATTCAATTTATCTACGGTAATCGCTTTGGATTCAGCAGATGAAGTTACCTGACTTCCATAAGTATCACCTACCAAAGCTTTCCCTTCTGGCGGTCCGGATTGAGCAAATGCTAATGAAGAACCTGTTAAAGCGGCAGCAAATAATAAAACTTTAAATTTCATGTTTAATATTTTTCTCAAAAATACTAATTAAAATTGAATCATAAAGGAATAAAAAATAACAAAAAACAGGTGTTTTGATGAATTTTCAACAAAATTGAAAATCAAAGGCAGATTTGATTATATTTGACCCCTATACTTGACTATGCAAAAAAAACTGAAACTATGGGATGCCATCATGCTTGTGATGGGATCTATGATCGGAAGCGGGATCTTTATTGTAAGTGCTGATATGATGCGAAACCTGGGATCAGGATACTGGCTCATTGTGGTGTGGGTCATCACAGGAATAATGACAGTAGCCGCAGCCATAAGCTATGGAGAACTGTCCGCACTGTTTCCGAAAGCCGGAGGGCAATATACTTACCTGAAAGAGATCTTCGGTAAAAGAATGGGTTTCCTTTACGGATGGGGATTGTTTACCGTAATACAAACCGGAACAATTGCTGCTGTAGCAATGGCTTTTGGTAAATTTACAGCATATCTGATTCCTTCATTAAACGATGCTGCCCCTATTTTTCAGAGCGGTGAATTTAAAATTACCTGGATACAGATTCTGGCAATTGCTGTAATTCTGTTGCTTACGTACATCAATACCAGAGGAGTAGAGAGTGGAAAAATCCTTCAGAATATCTTTACCGGTTCCAAAATTATCGCATTATTAGGTTTGATTGCTGCCGGTTTTATATTGGTAGACGTTTCTCATTTAGCAGAAAATTTCAGCTGGGGAACAGATTCTTTCAATAATCTTAAAAAAGATTTAACTGGTAATTTCCTTAAAGAAGGTTGGAAACCCATCGGAGGAATGACTCTTTTAGGAGGAATTGCTGCTGCAATGGTAGGTTCTGTTTTCAGTTCCGTTGCCTGGGAAAGTGTAACATTCGTTTCCGGAGAAATTGAAAATCCTAAAAAGAATGTAGTAAAGTCTATGATTTACGGTACTTCTGCTGTAATGATTCTTTATATCGCGGTGAATTATGTCTACTTAAATGCACTGGACAGAGAGGGGATTGCATTTGCAGCCAATGACAGGGTAGCAGTAGCAGCATCCCAGAATATTTTCGGAAGTGCGGGAACTATCATCATTGCTTTATTGGTCATGATCTCTACATTTGGATGTAATAACGGATTGATTCTGGCAGGAGCAAGAGTTTTCCAGACGATGGCAAAAGACGGAATGTTCTTTAAGTCAGCAGAAAAAAATAATAAAAATGAAGTTCCTGAAAATGCTTTATGGATGCAGGGAGTTTGGGCCTCAATTCTATGTCTGAGCGGACAGTATGGAAATTTATTGGATATGATCTCTTTCGTGATCGTTCTGTTCTATATGATTACGGTTTTTGGAGTTATTTATTTAAGAATGAAACAGCCGGAACTGGAAAGACCTTATAAAACATGGTTTTATCCGGTAACACCTGTTATTTACCTTGTCATCGGAACTTGTTTCTGCATCCTGTTGCTTATTTACAAACAGCAGTATACATGGCCTGGTTTTGTTTTGGTATTACTGGGACTTCCCGTGTACTATTTTATCAACCGAAAAAAAGCAAATTCTTAAATAACATAAAAATATAACAGATTAAAGGGCTTTCAATTCAGTTTGAAGGCCCTTATTTTTGAATAATATTTAAAGTATTGTAATCATTATTTGTCGAAAATGTGTAATTTGGTATTTCGTTTTTAAAACAGGACCATGAAGTAAAAACAATAAGCTATGGATACACCAAATTACAGAATGCCTTTCGTACCGTCTACTTTAATGACCGAAGGCGGAAGTATCGATACCTGCGATATGGGAGAAAGTATTGCCCACAATATTATGCTGCTGATCACCACCAAAAAAGGGGAGAACAGATATGATGAAAACTATGGAAATGATGTTTGGAACCTTGAATTCGATAATGGAGTTACAAGTGCCATCTGGGAAAGCGTTTTTATCAAAAGCTTAAGGAGACAGATTCAGGAATATGAACCAAGAATCGTAAACCCGCAGATTGATGCTCATATACAATTTGTAGAGCACAGTTATGATACTAAAGAACACACCGAAATTAAAAAGAAAGTAAGAATTGCCATCAATGCAAAAATGGAAGAAACAGGAGAACGCTTTAGTTTTTCAACAGAATTGTTTCTAAGTCCAATGTCTATTGATTAATATTTTTAACAGCGAAAGAAAATTATGAATTTAGATCAGAATATTTATTCCAAAGAATCTGTAAAAGCACGAATGCTGCAGAATGCAACAAAGGTATGGGGATTGAGAAGTCCGCAGTCTTTGGATCCTTTTGTTAAACTGTTGATAGATGCATTCAGTACAGAAGTTTTTAAAGCGAATAATGAAATACAGACGGTCAATGCCCGTATACTGGAAAAACTGGCAAAATTACTTACACCGTCCATCTATACACATCCTATTCCGGCTCATTCCGTAGCTTTTACACAACCTTATGAGTCTTCTGAAATTTTATTGGAGCACACGGAATTCTTTTTCCGTAAACAGATGACTTCCACTGTAAAATCAGAATCAGATAAGCAGCTGAACATTCCTTTTACTCCGGTAGGAAATGTAAGAATCAATAAAGTTCATACTTCTATCATGTTTGTAGGAAATACCTGCTACAGCATCGATGATAGATTCAATAAAATTCCTATTGCAAGATTTCAGGGAAAACCAGAAGATTACAGGAAAATTACAATCGGAGTAGATGTAAGCAAATATGTAAGTGAAAATTTTCCGAAATATCTGAGCATATTCTGCTCCAATCCTGCTTTTGAGCATCTTGATTTCGTATACAAATTATTGCCTTATATCTCTGTATCAAGTAATGGTAATCCTCTGTTTGTAAGAGAAGGATTAAGCTATCTTGCAGAAAGTCAGAATGATGGTTATGAACAGATGTTCAAAGAACAATCCATCAGAAATAAAGTAATTGAGGATATTAAAAGTATCTATCGCCATAAATTTATTGAAGTAACAGGAATTTCTCAAAGTCTTTTTTCAGAACCGGGACAGCTTCCTCAGAATCTTGATTTTCTTGCAGGAAAAGAAGAAATTACTAAATTCCTGGACAATAAAAGTTATTTGTGGCTTACTTTTGAGTTTCCGCCACAATTTTCCGCAGAAATCCTGGATAACTTCTCTTTTGTTCTGAATGCCTTTCCAGTCTACAATAGAGGCTGGAAAAAAACAGAGTACAGCCTTGATATCATGGGAAATAATATTCCTTTAGTAACAGACGAAGGAGAACATTTCCTTTATGTAGATGAAGTACAGGATGGTGACGGAAGAAAATATACTGAAATTCCTTTTACTCCTGCTGATGATCTTAAAAAAGGATTGTATACCGTAAGAAAAGGAGGAATGGAACGATTCACCAGCAGAAATGCAGTCGATATGATAGCCAATGTTCTGGAACTGACCAGAGACGAAATTGCTGCATTTTCCCTTTTGAACAGAGATAATGTAAAAGGAGTTCTCAGCGAAATGTCTGATAAAATGAAAACTATGGTGCAGAAAGTAAACAATGCCAAAAGGAATATCAGACAGGAACTGAATTATGTCATCATGGAACCTGTAGAAAAAACAGATCATACTTACGCTTCTTTCTGGGTAACACATTGTACGCTGGCTAATCATATGCGACCAGGAACAGAACTTTCCAATCAGCTGAAATCTCAGACTGTGGTATTGCTTACAGAAACATTAGGAGGATCTGAAGAGCAGAAAGGAACTGATAGTATTCAGGCTTACAAATATGCATTGACGACCAGAGATAAGATCATTTCTTTGGAAGACGTTAAAAATTATTGCCGCATGATTCTGAAAGATGAGGTAAGAGAAGTAAGAGTAAGAAGAGGAACCATGATCAGCAATAAACCAAAAGAAGGATTTGTAAGAACTGTTGAGGTAGAAATTGTTCCTCAAAACTATTCTTTTTATGGAAGAGCCTATTGGGAGAATATGGCCAATATCATCAGAAACCAGATTATTGCCAAAGCCATTGACGGAATTGAATATATTGTAAGAATTACCAATGAAGATGTTGATTTCCAGGATATGTAATTCTTTAAAAAATAAATCAGTTTAAAATATAAAATGCCGTATCAATTGCGGCATTTTTGAATGATATCAATAGGAACGGGCTTTAGCATGTTTTTTAATAAATGAGTTTTCCATTGGCTTCAGCCCAAACATAATGATCCAAAAATACCGAAATGATTTGAGAAAAATGCAATAATATCGGGTTCAGTGTCTTAACAAAACCTAAGAATTTTTTATGAAACTTTTATCCCTTTTATATTCCAAAAAAGTCTATAAAATTTCGTATTTTTGCACGTTGTGATTTTCAGGCAAAGTCACTCCAAATTATGAGCAAATCAACAGAATATATAGAAGTTTACGGAGCACGTGAACACAATCTTAAAAATATTAATGTAAAAATTCCACGTAATGAATTGGTCGTGATTACCGGCCTTTCCGGAAGTGGAAAATCGTCATTGGCTTTTGATACCATTTTTGCGGAAGGCCAGCGTCGTTATATTGAAACATTCTCTGCCTATGCACGTCAGTTTCTAGGCGGACTGGAGCGTCCTGATGTAGATAAAATTGAAGGACTTTCACCGGTTATTGCTATCGAGCAGAAAACAACCAATAAAAATCCACGTTCTACTGTAGGAACAGTTACTGAGCTGTACGACTTTCTGCGTCTTTTGTATGCAAGAGTTTCGGATGCTTACTCTTTGTCTACAGGGCAAAAGTTGGTGAGCTATACCGAAGATCAGATCCTTGAAACCATCAAAGAAAATTATAAAAAAGAAAAAATCATGCTTTTGGCGCCAGTGGTGCGTTCCAGAAAAGGACATTATCATGAACTTTTTGTCCAGATGGCTAAAAAAGGCTACGGACAGGCAAGAATTGATGGTGAATTACAGGATATTGAATATGATTTAAAACTTGACCGTTATAAAACCCACGACATCGATATTGTGATCGACCGTTGGATTATCGGAGAGAATGCTTCGGAAGGAAGAATGGAAAAATCATTGCGTACAGCGATGGAAATGGGAGAAGGTATTATTGGAATTCAGAAACTGGGAAGTACAGACATCGAATACTTTTCTAAAAACCTGATGGATGCTGAAACAGGACATTCTTTGGCGTTGCCTGAACCCAACACATTCTCATTCAATTCACCCAAAGGAAGCTGCCCGAACTGTAAAGGATTGGGAACAATCAAAAAGATCAATACGGATTATTTCATAGACAATCCAAAATTATCCATCAATCAGGGAGGATTATTGCCGTTGGAAGATATCAAATCGAATAAATGGATTCTGTCACAAATTAAAAATATCCTTGAAATCTTTGGATTGGGGTTAACAACTCCTTTGCAGGATATTCCGGAAGAAGCATTGGATTATATCTACAACGGTTGTCACAAAGAATTTAATAAAGACCTGAAATACGCAGGAATTACCAAGAAAATAAAGATTGGTTTCGATGGTCTTATTGCTTTCATGGAAGAAATTATCGATGAGAGAGAATCTTATGAAGCCATTTTGTTGGAAAGACATTTCACCACAGAAGAAACATGCCCGGAGTGTCATGGTACCCGTCTTCAGCCTTCAAGTTTAAGTTTTAAAATTGACGGAAAAAATATTGCTGAGGTCAATGGATTAAGCTTAGCAGATTTAAAAGACTGGTTAGCTGACGTTAAAGATAAATTTTCAGAAAAAAATAAAATCATTGCTCATGAAATCTTAAAAGAGATTGAAACCAGACTTCAGTTTTTGCTGGATGTAGGGTTGGATTATTTAAGTCTGAGCAGAAGTTCGAAAACCCTTTCGGGAGGAGAATCACAAAGGATTCGTCTGGCGACTCAAATCGGGTCTCAATTGGTGAATGTGTTGTACATCCTTGATGAACCAAGTATCGGACTTCACCAGAGAGATAATGAAAGGCTGATCCATTCTCTGAAAAACCTTAGAGATATCGGAAACTCTGTATTGGTGGTAGAGCATGATAAAGACATGATTCTGGAAGCCGATGAGGTACTGGATATTGGTCCAAGAGCCGGAAAGTTCGGTGGAGAGATCCTTTGGCAGGGAAAACCGAAAGATTTATTGAAGGCAGATACCATCACTGCTCAATACATCAATGGAAAAAGAAAAATTGCAATTCCGGAAGAAAGAAGAGCGGGAAGTGGTAAAAATATTGTTTTAAAAGGAGCTACAGGGAACAACCTTAAAAACGTAACCCTGGATATTCCTCTTGGAAAACTGGTTGTAGTAACCGGAATTTCAGGAAGTGGAAAATCTTCTTTGATTAACGGAACATTGTATCCGATCCTTAACAAACATTTCTACAGAGCGGTTCAGGAGCCGTTACCGTACAAAAAAATTGAAGGGTTAGATAATATTGATAAAATTGTAGATGTAGATCAAACACCAATCGGAAGGACACCACGTTCGAATCCTGCTACTTATACCGGAATGTTTACCGATATCAGAAACCTTTTTGCAGAGCTGCCGGAAAGTAAAATCCGTGGTTATAAACCAGGCCGATTCTCTTTCAACGTAAAAGGCGGAAGATGCGAAACCTGTCAGGGAGGAGGATTGAAAGTGATTGAAATGAATTTCCTTCCGGATGTATACGTTCATTGTGAAACCTGCAACGGAAAACGTTTCAACAGGGAAACCCTGGAAGTACGTTACAAAGGCAAATCAATTTCTGACGTTCTGGATATGACGATTGATGAAGCAGTAGATTTCTTCCAGCCGATTCCTAAGATTTTTGCAAAAGTGAAAACTCTGCAGGATGTTGGATTAGGATATATTACCCTGGGACAGCAATCAACAACCCTTTCTGGAGGCGAAGCACAGCGTATCAAGTTAGCAACCGAATTGGCAAAAAGACAAACCGGAAATACCCTTTACATCCTTGATGAACCTACTACAGGATTACACTTTGAAGATGTAAAAATCCTGATGGATGCCATTAACCAATTGGTAGAACTTGGAAACTCGTTCATCATCATCGAACATAATATGGACGTCATCAAATTAGCAGACCATATTATTGATGTTGGACCGGAAGGAGGAAAATATGGAGGACAGATTGTAGCACAGGGAACCCCTGAGGAAATTGTGAAGTCTAAGAAGAGTTTGACCGGGAAGTTTTTGAAGAGGGAATTGGAGTAGATATCAGAATAAAAAATAGAGATAATTATTGGCTAAACTTAAATAGTTTAGCCTTTTTTATGCTTAAAATAACTCTCCAATATTAAATTTTCAATTATTTTAAAAATTTATTTCGCTGATAATCAGTTAATTAAATTCTAATGTTAACTCAATGTTAACCGAATGTAAAATTAATATGAATTATTTTTAATAACTTTGGGTAAGAGATACAAAAATAGGTTAGTATAATATTTAAAATCAGTTAGTTATGAAAAATAGAATTCAAATATTGATGGCTTCACTTTTCGTTTGCGGATTTGCTGCTGTTTTGAACACTGCTAAAGCTCAAACTACAGATCATAATACCATTCAGGAAATTCAACTGAGTAGAAGTGAAACGTTTAACGATATCAGAAATAAATTAGAAGCCAATTTTGACCTTACCAATCCTGATTACAAACAGGGAACCGTAAATTCGGTGGTGAAGTTTGATATTGCAAAAAATGGTAAAATTGTAAATGTACACTCCACAGGAGACTGTAAAACCGTAAGCAAAGAAATTGAAATGGTATTAAGCGACCTTGATTATAAAGTAGACCGTAAAAAACTGACTGAAAATATGGTTGCCTATACTTACGTAATGCCTGTGACAGTAGAGATCCACAGCAGATAGTATTCATTGCATATTATTCAATAATGTGTGAATAATGAAAACTTATCAGATTAAGTTGTAATAAACAATAAACCGTAAAGTTTTAGTTTTGGGCTACCATAAAATTAAAACTATATGAAAAATTTAAAGAAGCTGACAAAATCAGATTTGAAGTCAGTGTACGGAGGAGCACCTGTAAAATACTGTACATTTTGCGAATGGGCAAATAAAGTAATTTGCAGCGACGTTCCAATTGTTCAGTGCCCCTAAAAAAATAAAGCCGCTTTTATAAGCGGCTTTTCTATTATTTTGTACTTTCAACAAATTCTGTTAATCTTGCTTTAAGATCTTTAGAATTCCCTATTTTATCAAAAGTAACATTATCTATTCTCCAACCTTTTTCTGTATGGGTCAGGTGTACTGTATCCATCCAGATTTCTTTAGGTGAACCCATATCATATTCAAAGGATACCAATGCTTCAGCAGTTTTATCCTGTATCTTGACAGATTTAATTGTATAACTGGTAAATCCTTCATACAAACTGGAGAAAATAGCTCCTTCAAAAATTAATGGCTTTTCATCAGGATGATCACTCTTTTTTACCCTTTCAATATCTGCTTTTGAGGCATTTATAGCATTGTCTAAAACTTTTTTTAAATCCTGAGAAAACAAAGTATCCGGAATAGGCTGGTTGTAAATTGCTTCATTAGATTTACCGTATTGAGTATAAAGCTCATTTACTTTTTCAGTGATGGCCGACTCTGGAGATATGACAGGCTGTGGTTTGTCTTTTTTGCAAGACACAAAGAACAGGAATATTCCTAAACAGAGGAGTAGTTTTTTCATTTGATATTATTTTTTTGTGGTGTTTATCAGAATCCCAAGCTCAAAATGTATACCAAAATCTGTCCATAAAATATTTTTTACGAATCGCAAAAATCGATACATTTGAGTAGATAAAAAAAAATGTGGATCCTATTCTTAACGTTGCCATCCGTTCCCTCTGCGTTTACCTTTTTATGGTGATCGCTATCCGTTTGTTTGGTAAAAATCAGCTTTCTCAGCTCAATGCAGGGGATGTTGTGCTGCTTCTATTAATTTCAAATGCCGTTCAGAATGCAATGGTTGGCCCGGACACTTCTCTTCAGGGAGGAATTATTGCGGCATTGGTTTTGTTTGTTGCTAATTTTATTTTGAAAAGGATCATGTTTTCAAGTCGTTCCTTTCAGGCTTTTATGGAAGATGAACCGGTAATTCTTATCAGAGACGGAGTAGCAGATCAGGCCGCTCTGAATCGGGTTAAAATTACAGAAAGCGAATTGGAAGAAGCCATAAGAGAACATGGAATTGAAAACATACACAATGTAAAGCTTTCTGTGTTGGAAGTGGATGGGAATATCAGTGTTGTTTCTCAGGACGAAAAAAGTAAACAGACCCACTATTCAAGAATTAAAAGAAAACTTAAAAGAAAATACCATTAAATACAATGAATTACGAATTAAGAGAAATGCTTCCCAGTGATGAAGCCCGCGTGCTTGAGATTTTCAAGCAGGGTGTAGATGGCGGTATCGCAACTTTAGAAACAGAAGTTCCCACAGCTGAAGCCTGGAGCATGGAATATTTCAATGACTGCCGCTGGGTGCTGGAAAATGAAAATAATGAAGTAGTAGGATGGTGTGCCCTGAAACCGGTCAGCAAAAGAGAATGTTTTAAAGGAGTCGCAGAAGTAAGCATTTATTTTGATAACGAATACCAAGGTAAGGGATTGGGTTCGGTATTGCTTAAAAAGATAATTTTGGATAGCGAGGATCACGGATTCTGGACATTACAGACCAATATCTTCTCCGAAAATGAAATGGCCATCAAATCTCATCAGAAAAACGGTTTCAGAATGGTAGGAGTCCGTAAAAAAATCGGAAAGCTTAATGGTGAGTGGAAAGACCTTGTTCTGATGGAAAAAAGAAGCGAAGTCATTTAAAAAATTATAAATGATGAATTTGTTTGATAAGCATACTAGTCTCATAACAAAATTCACAATTGACTTGCGAAACAAAATTGACCAACCTTAAACTTTGAACTTTTGGCATTACCCTTGTTATATTAATAAGTGAAAAAATAGAAATAATGAAAAATTTGATTAAAGTTACAGGAGTCCTTATTGTGATGTTTATGCTGTCATCATGCGTAGTTCATGACAATGGAGCCAGAGGAAATACAATCCCTCCAGGACAGGCTAAGAAAGTGTTTGGAGGAAGTGCAAAAGATTATGCTCCGGGACAGGTGAAAAAGAGAAGTGGTTATTAATAAACATATAAAATAAAAACATGAGCCGTTAGTTTTAACATACATTAGCTTAATTTCAATTTCTTTTGGCATTAACATTGATATATTTCGCTATCGAAATTGAAAAAGTGAAAATAATGAAAAGTATGTTGAAAATTGCTGGGGTAGCAGTAGTTGTTTTAATGATGTCCTCTTGCGTGGTACATGAGCATCATGGGAGAAGAATGCCACCCGGGCATGCCAAAAGGTATTATGGCGGAAGTGCAAGGTACTATGCACCCGGCCAGGTAAAGAAAGTGTATATTTATGATGATCGTGGTCACCATCACAAAGGTCGCGGTCATGGACATCACAGATAAAAAAGAAAAGCACTGAATTTTTCAGTGCTTTTTTTATGACTAATTATAATCTCGATTTTTTCGGATTAAGGAAAGTGTTAAATACCATCACTTCCTGCCCAAACTTTTTCTCAATTCTTTCAGAAATATTTAAAAGCTCACTTTTAATGAAATCTTCACGTAATTCTTCATTATCAAAAATTAACAGGAGATTATAATTTTTTCCTTCCTCGATAAAGTCACTGTGCACCTCAGAAAGAATATACTTGTTGACATCCATCAGGTTTTCAGTCATTAAAACCAGTGTTTCATCAATATAATTTTCCCATTCTTCTAGGTTATCTTTCGTGCAGTGGAAAGTTATACTTAATACGCTCATATTTTTATGAATTTTTAAGATTTTTTTGGATAAATTCTACAGCAAAAATCGGCATTTTTTTCGTAAATTAGCCCGTTAATAAAAATTGGAAATAAATAATTTTCAGACTTACAGCTAAGAGTTTGAATATCATTACAATAAAATTTGTTTATGCAAAAAGAAGGAGAAAGACTGATTCCTATCAACATTGTTGATGAAATGAAGTCGTCTTATATCGATTATTCGATGTCGGTTATCGTTTCAAGAGCGTTACCGGATGTAAGAGACGGCTTGAAACCCGTTCATAGAAGAGTACTTTATGGTATGTATGGATTAGGGGTATTTTCTAACAGAAAATATTTAAAATCTGCGAGAATTGTTGGGGATGTATTAGGTAAATACCACCCACACGGAGATTCCTCTGTATATGATGCTATGGTAAGAATGGCACAGGATTGGAGCTTGCGTTATCCTCAGGTAGACGGACAGGGTAACTTCGGTTCTATGGATGGTGACCCGCCTGCAGCAATGCGTTATACCGAGGCAAGATTGAAAAAGATCTCTGATGAGGTTCTTTCAGACCTAGACAAAGAAACAGTTGATTTTCAGAATAACTTCGACGACAGTTTACAGGAGCCGACAGTAATGCCTACTAAAGTTCCAAATCTTTTGGTAAACGGTACTTCAGGTATTGCCGTAGGTATGGCAACCAATATGGCGCCTCATAACCTGTCAGAATCCGTAGATGCAATCTGTGCTTATATCGATAATAAAGAAATTACGATTGATGAGCTGATGCAGCACATTATTGCGCCGGATTTCCCTACAGGTGGTATCATCTATGGATATGACGGAGTAAGAGATGCTTTCCATACAGGAAGAGGTAGAGTTGTTTTAAGAGCTAAAGTTAACTTTGATGAAATCGGAAACAGAAACGCGATTATCGTTACTGAAATCCCTTATCAGGTGAACAAAGCTGAAATGATCGCCAGAACAGCAGAGCTTGTTAAAGACGAAAAAATCCCTGGTATCCACGAGATCAGAGATGAATCGGATAGAAAAGGACTTCGTGTGGTTTACGAATTGAAAAATGACGCAATCCCAAATGTAGTTCTTAACTTATTATATAAATATACGGCACTTCAGACTTCTTTCAGTGTAAACAATATTGCACTGGTACACGGAAGACCGGAGCAGTTGAACCTTAAAGATATCATTCATCACTTTGTAGAGCACAGACATGAGGTAATCGTAAGAAGAACTCAGTATGAGCTTAAAAAAGCAAAAGAAAGAGCGCACATCCTTGAAGGATTCATGAAAGTAATTGGAACTCAGGATTCTCTGGACAGAGCCATTTCTATTATCCGTCACAGTGCAAACCCTCAGGCTGCAAAAGAAGGCTTGATCGAAGCATTTGAACTTTCAGACATTCAGGCTCAGGCTATTCTAGATCTTAGATTAGCTCGTTTAACAGGAATGGAGCTTGATAAGATCCGTGATGAATACGATGCGATCATGAAAGAAATTGCAAATTTGGAAGACATCTTAGCTAACGAGCCGAGAAGATTCCAGATCATCAAGGAAGAATTGATCGAAATCAAAGAAAAATACGGAGACGAAAGAAGAACTGAAATTGATTATTCAGGAGGAGAAATGTCTATCGAAGATATCATCCCTAACGAATCTGTAGTTCTTACGATCTCTCACGCAGGATACATCAAGAGAACTTCACTTTCAGAATATAAAATTCAAAGTAGAGGCGGTGTAGGAAACAAAGCAGCAACAACAAGGGATTCTGACTTCCTTGAGTATATTGTTTCTGCAACCAACCACCAGTACATGTTATTCTTTACAGAAAAAGGAAGATGTTATTGGCTAAGAGTATTTGAAATTCCTGAAGGCTCTAAAACAGCAAAAGGAAGAGCAGTACAAAACCTAATCAACATCGAACCGGATGATAAGATTAAAGCCTATATCAGAACGAACAACCTTAAGGATTCTGAATATGTAAATCAAATGAGCGTTGTGATGGTAACCAAAAACGGTACAATCAAGAAAACATCATTGGAAGCATATTCAAGACCAAGAGTAAACGGGGTAAATGCTATCGAAATTAGAGATAATGACCAGTTATTAGGTGCTTACCTTACCAACGGAGAATCTCAGATTATGATTGCTACTAAAAATGGTAAATGTATCCGTTTCCCTGAGGAGAAAGTAAGAGAAGTAGGAAGAGGATCTATCGGTGTAAGAGGGATCTTGCTTGAAGAAGGTGACGAAGCTATTGGTATGATTGTTGTGAACGATGTAGAGAACGAAACAGTACTTGTAGTATCTGAAAAAGGATACGGAAAGAGAACTGCAGTAGAAGACTACCGAATTACCAACAGAGGAGGAAAAGGAGTTATTACCCTTAATATCACTGAAAAAACAGGAAATCTTATCGCTATTCAGAATGTAAGAGACGAAGACGGATTGATGATTATCAACAAATCCGGTGTTGCGATCAGAATGGGAATGGATGAAATGAGAGTGATGGGTAGAAATACTCAGGGAGTGAAACTGATCAACCTTAAGAAAAATGACGAAATTGCAGCCATTGCAAAAGTAGAAATGGATAAAGATGTAGAAGAAGATTCTGAAGAACTTGAAGAAACAGAAGAAGGAGTTGTAGGATCGCTATTTGATAACCAGGAAAATGACAATGTAACACCTCAGGCTGAAAATGAAAATTCGGCAGAGGAAAATGAGAATTCTGATTCTGAAGAATAAATTGTACAATTAAATATAGAATAGTTATTATGAAGAAACTAATTTTAGGAATGGCTATCGTGGCGTCTGCTTTTGTTTTCGGACAAAAAGATGCAAATGCTCTGAATGCAAAGCTTCAGGAAGCCAACAAAGCAGCGATGGCTGCGTATGATGCAAAAAACTATGCAGCAGCAGCACCTAAGTTTATTGAAGTTTATGACTTATTAAAATCCAGCGGTCAGGACAATAAAATATATATGTATTATGCAGGACTTAGCCACGCGTTAGCTAATAACAGTGACCAGTCTATCAAAATATATACAGATCTTGTGAATTCAGGGTTTACAGGTGTAGAAACTACATATACTGCAAAAGAAAAGAAAAGTGGTCAGGTTGTGAACTTTGATAAAGCAACTTGGGAGGTGATGAAGAAAAATTCAGACTATACTGATTTCAAAACTGAACAATCTAAGAGTATAGAGACTGATTTGTATGAAACCTTAGTTTCATTACTTCTGAATGCTAAAAAAGCTAATGAAGCACTTGTGGTTATTGATAAGGGATTAGCTAAATTCCCGAACAATGCTAAGCTTAAAGAAGCTCAAACTACAGCATATCTTCAGTCAGGAAACACAGAAAAATTTGTTGCAGGATTGAAAGAACAATTGGCTAAAAACCCAAATGATGCAGTAAGCTGGTTTAATTTAGGTGTAATGCAGAGCAAAAAACCTGAAACAGTTGCAGATGCTTTAGAAGCATTTAAGAAAGCAATCGAATTAAAACCTGATTTTGCTGATGCTTACCAGAATTTGGTTTATACTACAATTGGTGATGATTCTAAAGTAGTAGCAGATATTAATGCATTAAGAAAAGATAAGCCAGACGAGGCTTCTAAATTAATTGATGCAAGAAGAGAAAGATTTGCTAAAGCATTACCATTTGCAGAAGGATGGTATAAAGTAGCACCAAAAAATATTGAAGCTGTTACTGCTCTAAAAGAAATTTATGTAGTAACTAAAAACGTGGATAAAGTTAAAGAAATGAAAGCTAAAGAAGCTGAACTTACAGCTGCTGGAGCAAAATAATCATTTTTTTACAATAACAGATATGAAAACCGGAACAGAAATGTTCCGGTTTTTTTATTGTAAACAGAAAGTGTTGACTGAGCTTCTTATCCGGATTTTATTTTTTATGCAGGAGTT
This sequence comes from Chryseobacterium metallicongregator, assembly GCF_031324065.1. NCBI lineage: Bacteria > Pseudomonadati > Bacteroidota > Flavobacteriia > Flavobacteriales > Weeksellaceae > Chryseobacterium > Chryseobacterium metallicongregator. The sequence continues at coordinate 162,353 of NZ_JAVIXS010000001.1, read as the reverse complement.
TTTAGATCTGTTATGATGTATAAACCTAACAGGTTTAATTTATTCAACTCTGCTATGCAGTTTCTGTTGAAAATTCTTCATGCCGAATTCATGCATTCAAAATTTCTGTTTTTTATAGAGATGAACCTTAAATTTCAACCTGAGAATTTCTCTGTAATTCCGTATCTTTGAGAAAAATTTTTTTAAGATGATCGAGTGGAAAACCGCCAAGGAATACGAAGATATTACCTATAAAAAATCTAACGGAGTAGCAAGAATTGCTTTCAACAGACCTGAGGTGCGTAATGCTTTCAGACCTAAAACAACTTCAGAATTATACGATGCTTTTTATGATGCCTATGAAGATCCTTCAATAGGAGTTGTATTACTTTCAGGAGAAGGACCTAGCCCTAAAGACGGTGGCTGGGCATTTTGTAGTGGAGGTGATCAAAAAGCCAGAGGACATCAGGGATATGTAGGAGAAGATGGAAGGCATCGTTTGAATATTCTTGAGGTTCAGCGTCTGATCCGTTTCATGCCGAAAGTGGTAATCGCAGTTGTTCCGGGATGGGCAGTTGGTGGAGGACACTCACTTCACGTAGTATGTGACCTTACTTTAGCAAGTGAAGAACATGCTATTTTCAAACAAACAGATGCTGATGTTACTAGTTTTGATGGTGGTTACGGTTCTGCTTACCTTGCTAAAATGGTAGGACAGAAAAAAGCCCGTGAAATCTTCTTTTTAGGAAGAAATTATTCTGCTCAGGAAGCTTTCGAGATGGGAATGGTAAATAAAGTAGTTCCTCATGCAGAATTAGAAGATACTGCTTACGAATGGGCTCAGGAAATTTTGGCTAAATCTCCAACTTCTATCAGAATGCTGAAATTTGCCATGAACCTTACAGACGATGGGATGGTAGGGCAACAGGTTTTCGCAGGAGAAGCAACCCGTCTTGCCTATATGACAGAAGAGGCTCAGGAAGGAAGAAATGCTTTCCTTGAAAAAAGAAAGCCCAACTTCGGAGAAGATCAATGGATATCATAACATGAGTGATGAGTAATAAGTAATGAGCAATATTTTTCATTATTTATTACCCATTGCCTATTACTTATAAATTTATGACGGATTGGATAAAAGCCGCAAGGCTAAGAACTTTACCGCTTTCCCTAAGCGGGATTATTATGGGGGCTTTCATTGCAAAATGGAGACTTTACGGAGAAGGAGGAATCTGGGACTGGAAAATCCTTGCGCTTGCTCTTTTGGTTACCCTTTTATACCAGATTTTATCAAATTATGCCAATGACTATGGGGATGGAGTAAAAGGAACCGACGCCAAAAGAATCAATGAAGCAGAAGCAAGAGCTGTAGCATCAGGAAAAATTACTGCGAAACAAATGAAGAATGCGGTAATCCTTTTCGCAGCATTATCTTTCATTGCTACCATTGCTTTGCTATACGTAGCTTTCATTCCGAACTATATGAATGAATTCTATATCTTCATAGGACTGGGCGTAGCATGTATTCTTGCAGCAATTGGATATACTGTAGGTAAAAAACCTTACGGATACATGGGATTGGGAGATATTTTTGTGTTTATCTTCTTTGGACTGGTTTCTGTATGTGGAAGCTATTTCTTATTTACAAAAACTTTCAGCTGGGATATATTATTACCAGGAACAGCTGTTGGAATGATGAGTATGGCTGTTCTTAACCTGAACAATATGAGAGATATTGAAAGTGATAGACTATCAGGGAAAAACAGCTTTGCATTGAGGATCGGATTCAAAAATGCAATGATCTATGAAATGGTTCTTTTGCAACTTCCTTTACTACTTATTCTTGTATTTTTAGGAATGAATGGATTTATGCAGCAGCAAAACTATTACGTCTTCATCGTAATGATTCTGTTGTTTCCACTATCAAAATTAAGAAGAAAGATATTGTCTGTAAAAGAACCGAAGGAATTAGATCAATATTTAAAGCAGGTGGGAATCATGACCTTTGTGATGGCTATTCTTACAGCAGCTGGACTTAATTTATTTAACTAATCCAAAATATTATATCATGAGTTCTAATGTCTATGTTGAAGCTCAAATGCTTATCAGAAAACCGATTGAAGATGTTTTTGAAGCATTTATCAATCCGGAAGTAACCACCCATTTCTGGTTTACAAAATCTACCGGAAAATTGGAAGAAGGTAAAACTATTACCTGGGAATGGGAAATGTACGGCGTGAAAAACGTAGTGAAGGTTCACGAGATCATTCCGAATCAGCTGATCAGAACAGAATGGGGAGAGCCTTCAACCAACGTGGACTATGAATTCAAAACCATGGAAAAAGGAACTCTTGTTATCGTTAAAAGCTATGGATTTAGCCAAACGGGTGAAGATCTGCTTAAAGTAATTAATGACAATACAGGAGGTTTTACGACAGTTTTAGACGGGTGTAAAGCTTATTTGGAACATGGGATTAATCTCAGATTAATTGAAGATAAATTCCCATCGAAATAACAAATTAAAGAAAACGCAAATGGCACGAATAATTTCACAAATGTCACTAATCTCATTGTGCTCTTTGTGAAATTATTTGAGTCATTTGTGTTTAAAAATTTAAACTAAAATTTAAAATGAAAATACAATTCTTAGGGCAAAATTGTTTCCTGTTTACCTACAAGGACAAAACAATTTTGAGCGACCCTTTTTACAACTACAAAAAAGCAGAATCAGGTTTTGATATCGCTGCTCAAAAAATCGACTACATCCTGTTGACCCATGCGCACGGTGACCATATTGCCGATGTAGCGGAAGTATTACAGCATTATCCGGAAGCTACCATCATTGGAGTTCCTGAAGTATGCGGTTACTTCCAGCAGGCTAAAAATAGAGACGATGTGAACTTAGGAGGATCAGCAAAAATCGATGATCTTAAAATTTCCATGGTTCCGGCTCACCATACAAGTTCTTTCCCGGATGGAAGCTATGGAGGAGTTCCTGTTGGGTATATCTTCAGACTTCCTGAAGGTAAGAACATCTATTTGGCAGGTGATACAGGAGTAATGGCTGATATGGAGCTGTTCCCGAGACTATATGGAAACATCGACCTTTCTATTCTTCCCATCGGAAGCCACTATACAATGTGCCCTAGAAAAGCTTCTTTTGCAGCAGCAGAGCTATTAAAAACACCGAAAGTAATCGGATGTCACTTTGATACTTTCCCTGCCATTGAAATCAATCATGAAAGTGCACTACAACATTTTGCTGATAAAAATGTAGAACTTGTTTTACCAAAATTAGGAGAGACGTTCGAATTTTAATCAATAACGAAACCGGAGGTAATCTGAAAATTAGAAAAATGAAAATGATGCGTAAGGTATTAAAAACAAAAAAAGATAATTATCAAATTACCTCTCTTCTTACTTTAAACCAAAAAAAAATGGCAAGCTACCTAAATCACACCGCTACGACCGATTACCTTTGCTGCGTTCCCACCCTGGAGGATTCTCAGGAGCTGGTTGTTTAGGACTTGCCGTTGCAAAGGTAGGAATATTTTATAAACTTCAAAACTTTATCAAAGAAAATTAGTTGAAAAAATGCAGTGGTAAAGCTAAACGTCTGACATTTAGAGGGAAAAATTTTCAACTTTTTTTAAAAATTTAAATATGACGAAAAGTCCATCAACACTAGGAATTATACTTTTTATCGCTACAATGATTGTTTTTTTTGTAGTGTATACTTTTTTCTCAGGAATCAATTATTTTGATATCTCTTTGAAAGCCAACGCTTTTATTTTGCCTCTTTTATATGCCGGAGTTGCTTTCTGGTCTGTAAAATCGTTTTGGAACAACCATAGAGTCGTAAAATTCAAGGAAGCTTTCAAAAGAGCATTTGTTCCGATGTTCATCGGAGGAATTCTTTCCATTTTCAGTATTTATGCTTTTTTAACTTTTGTAGATCCTGCAGCTAAAAGCCTGTTGAACTATCAATATGTTCAAAGACAAAAATCAGAACTGGATACAGAATATACTTCAGCAAGAAAAATTCTGAAGCATCAGAAAGATATTGATGAGCTGGATCAGAAATACAAAGAAAGATTGCAAAGCTTCACACCAGAGGCGGTTAAAGGAAAAGATATGCTTACCGCAAGTCATTTTTCAGGATATTTTGCAGCAATTCTTATATTTTACGTAGTTTTGTCGGTGTTTTTCGGAGCGTTTTTCAGAACAAGAACGATACATCAACCCGAAGAAACAAATCAAGCCTAATTTTTATTAAAATTAAATGAATTTATCTATAGTTATTCCGTTACTGAACGAAGAAGACTCTCTGGAAGAGCTTTTTTCAAGAATCGATAAAGTATGCACAACCAGTAATTTATCTTATGAAATCTGGTTTGTAGACGATGGAAGTACGGATTTGTCGTGGAGTATTATTGAGAATATGAAAGTTCAGTATCCTCAGATCCACGCTATTAAATTTTCCAGAAATTATGGAAAATCACAAGCACTTCATGCCGCTTTTGAAAGAACAAACGGTGATGTAGTGATTACCATGGATGCCGATTTGCAGGATTTCCCTGAAGAAATTCCGGAACTGTATAATATGGTGATTCATGATAATTATGATATCGTTTCCGGTTGGAAAAAGAAGCGTTTTGATAATGTCATGACGAAAAATATTCCGTCAAAATTATTCAATGCAGCAGCGAGAAAAGTTTCAGGAGTTTATCTTCATGATTTCAACTGTGGTTTGAAAGCCTATAAAAGACAGGTGGTAAAATCGGTTGATGTTTATGGAGATATGCACCGTTATATTCCGGTACTGGCTGCCAATGCTGGTTTCAGAAGAATCACGGAAAAAGAAGTGCAGCACCAGGCTAGACCTTACGGAACTTCAAAATTTGGAACAGAAAGATTTGTCAGAGGATTTCTGGATCTGATAACCCTTTGGTTTGTAAGCCGTTTTGGAGGAAGACCAATGCATTTCTTCGGAGCTGTGGGTACTTTAATGTTTATTGTTGGTTTTCTTTCAGCACTTTGGTTAGGAATTTCTAAACTTATTGATGTTGCAAGAGGAATTTACGGACATTTAATTACCAATAATCCTTGGTTCTTTATTGCTTTGACCATGATGATTTTGGGAAGTCTTCTGTTTGTAGCAGGGTTCTTGGGAGAAATGATTATCAGAACAAACCGCGAACATAAGAACTATAATATTGACGAAGTGATATAATCTTTAAACACTAATGGCACGAATGTTTCACAAATAGCACTATGTATGCTTGTGATATTGGTGGATAAAATTAGTGTGATTCGTGGTTTTTAAACTAAATAATAGGAAACCACAATTATAATAACTTCATCTTAATAAATAAAAGCACTCTGTCAACAGGGTGCTTTTTTGTAATTTTATAAAAACTTTTAATCTAAATGTTTCAACTCAAATCAATTCTTTTTTATTTTCTTTTATTCCTGACCATTTCCTGTTCATCCAACAAACTTTCCGGCTCATGGGAGTTTATTGATATTTATGATGGAGAAATCTGTAATACAGATACGTTGAAAAATAAAACAAACAATTCCAGATATGGAACAGGAATTCTGACCTTTTATCAGGATAAAACTTTTACTTCAATGGGGAACAACGGGACATATCAGATAGAAAATAATCTGTTGAAAATGAAGTATAATGATGATGAAAATGTAACCCCAATGAAAATTTCTGGTGTAAGTAAAAATTATCTGCTTTTATTTTCAGTGGCAGGTAGTCCTAAAACGTGGTTTTATAAAAAAGTAAAAGAAAAGACGAATAAGAAATAGTTTTCAGAAAAGCAAAAAATTGAAAATTATCAGGTATTTTATTGTCAAAAGACAAAGATTTTTAGAAATTTTAATCCTATTTTTGTTCAAAGTAATATTGAAAATCCTGTAAGATGCATGAAGAAAGGCTTTCAGAGATTTTCAGTAAAAATGATTGCGATTATAATATTGAATATTTCAAATTACATATGAAAAAAATTGTATACACATTAATGCTGGTGGCCGTAGTTTCCTGTGGAAAAGTTTCTCCAAAAGGAAATATTGAAAAGAAAGATGTGGATGTTTCGGAGTTCGTCAACCTTGATCTGGAAGGTAAATTCCGTGTATTTTATGCCAAAGGTCCAAAGAATTTTGTAGAAATAGAGACCTATCCGAATGTGGCGGGTAATCTGGATGTAGATGTAAAAGACAAAACACTTTTCATCAAAGAAAAAAGAGCGACAAAAGGAGTTGATTTTTATAATGTGACAATTTATTCCAAATATAATCTTGAAAAAGTAGCTGTTTCTGATTCTGTGGAAGTGAATATTTCAAGTGAAATCAAAACAGACAATTTCAGGCTAAATATGAAGAATAATGCAAGCTTCATGGGGTCTGTCAACACAAGAAGGGCAGAAGTGGAAATGCACAACAGAAGCCGCGCTAACTTTTTGGGATTGTCTAAAGATGCTGTGATAAAGATTTCAGATACAGCAAGTTTAATTGCACCTTACTGGAAAATCACCAACCTGAATATTGATTCAAAAAACGGAAATTATGCAGAAGTAAATGTAAAAGATTCTTTAAAAGGACATATTCAGAATACTGCAAAATTTATTTACTATAACGATCCAATCAGAGCATTTAAGATTGATAAAACGACGAAAGTCGAAAACAAAAAACTGGATTAAACCAGTATTATTTAAACCAGAAACTAGGAACTTTACAAACTATAAAAGAACAACGATACGAATATGAATACACTAGAAAAAGCGAAACTTTGGTTAAGTGATACCTTCGATAAAGAAACGAGAGATGCTGTACAGACATTAATCGACAGCAATTCTCCGGACCTGGAAGATTCTTTCTACAGAGAACTGGAATTCGGTACAGGAGGTATGCGTGGGATAATGGGAGTGGGGACCAACCGCTTGAATAAATATACATTAGGACAGGCTACTCAGGGATTGGCCAATTATATGCTTCAGCAGTTCAAAGGAGAAGAGATTAAAGTGGCCATCGCTTATGATGTTCGTAATAACTCAAAAGAATTCGGAAAACTGGTAGCAGATGTTCTGACAGCCAACGGAATTAAAGTATTACTTTTCAAAGATCACAGACCGACTCCGGAATTGTCTTTCACTGTTCGTGATAAAAAATGTAATGGAGGAATTGTATTGACAGCGTCTCACAATCCGCCTGAATACAACGGTTATAAAGTATACTGGAACGACGGAGCACAAATTGTTCCGCCTAATGATGAAGCTATTATCAATGAGGTATATTCCGTAAAATTTGAAGAAATTAAATTCAACGGAAATGACGATCTAATTGAGTGGATCGGAGAGGAGCAGGATGATGTTTACATCGATGCCTGTATTGAAAATTCTACCTATCAGAATGTTGGAAAAGAAAATCTAAATATTGTTTTCACCTCTATCCACGGAACAACTTATACGACCATTCCAAAAGCTTTAGAAAAAGCTGGATTCAAAAAAATAGATCTTGTAAGAGAACAGATGATACCAAGCGGAAATTTCCCTACTGTAGATTCTCCAAACCCGGAAGAACCTGCAGCATTGGAAATGGCAATGGATCTGGCAAGAATTACCAATGCTGATATCGTTATCGGAACAGATCCGGATGGGGATAGATTAGGTATTGCAGTAAGAAACCTTGAGGGTGAAATGCAGTTACTGAACGGTAACCAAACCAATACAATCCTTACTTACTACATCCTGAATGAATGGAGAAAGCAGGGAAGAATTACCGGAAAAGAATTTATTGGTTCTACGATCGTAACTTCAGATATCTTCTTTGATATTGCACAGAAGTTTGGGGTAGAATGCAAAGTAGGTCTTACCGGATTCAAATGGATCGGAAAAATGATCCGCGAAGCAGAAGGAACACAGAAATTTGTGTGTGGAGGCGAGGAAAGTTTCGGATTCATGACCGGAGATTTTGTTCGTGATAAGGACTCTTGCGGAAGTATCCTTGTAGCTTGTGAAATTGCTGCATGGTGCAAAGCCAATGGAAAAACTATGTATCAGTACATGATCGAGATCTACGAAGACCTTGGAATGTATTATGAAGGATTGATCAATATCGTAAGAAAAGGAAAAGAAGGAGCTGAAGAAATTCAGAATATGATGAAAGACTTCCGTGAGAATCCTCCAAAAGAACTGGCTGGTTCATTAGTAGAAGAAGTGAAAGACTTTAAGGAACAGACAAGCCTTACCGTTTCTACCAACGAGAAAAAAGTAATGAATGATATTCCGAAGTCTAACGTTTTGATCTATTACACACAGGATGGAACAAAAGTATGCGTAAGACCTTCAGGAACAGAACCCAAAATCAAGTTCTATGTTTCAGTGAAGGATTCCGTTACTTCAGAAGCTGATTTCAGAGACAAATTAAAATCATTGGAAGTTAAAATAGGAGCCGTTAAAACAGATTTGAAACTGGATTAATGTGCTGAAAACAGCAGATGATAAAAAGAGTTATAGCAATATGCATACTATCTGCAGCTGTAGTTTCCTGTAAAAAGGAAACTACAGTTTCAGAAGTAAAACAGGTAAACGATTCGATTACCAAAACTGAATCCGAAGAAGATCAGTACAAACCCATAGACACAGCTTGTTCATCCACTAACAAAACGGAGGATTATATTACATCTCTTCAATGGTATCGTACCAAAATCGAAAAAGAGATGGCAGCTAACAGTCCGGAACAGAATGACAGAGTATACGAAGATTATTTAAAAATAAGAGGAAAGTATACAGAATGTCTGATGAATCTTCATACTGATGTCTTGGATAAATATGCGAATTATTATAACTATGATAAGGATCAGTACAACTTTCCGGATAACGTTAAAAAAATAGCTTCAGAACTAAAGAAAGCAGGTCTTGAATTCAGAGAAGTAGGAGAAGGAATGACTGAAATATGGACCATTCCGGGATATTATTCTTCTCTTTTTAAAAATAAACTGACTCCGGATTATGAAGCTTATATTTCACAAACGGATAAAGAAAGTGAAGCTAATTATGCAGCAGATGCAGGATTGATAATCAGCTGGGAGCAACTAGGCGACAGGCTGATGTTCTGGGAAAATTTTATGAATAAATATCCTGAAAGCAAGCTGATAAAGACTGTAAAACAAGACTATAACTACTATTTGTCTGATTATCTTTTGGGAATGGATAATACTCCAACCTACGAAAGAGAACCAGACAAAGAAACCGGAAAACTAAACGATGAAAACAGAGCGGAATTCAACAGGATGATCAAAAAATATCCGAATTCCAACACGGCAAAAAAAGCAAAAGAAGTAATCACCCTTTTTGATGCACAAACACCGGTAGATCAAATATATGAGAAGATTCATGGAGAACGATAATATAAATTTAAAATAAGAAAAAGTGAAAGTTTCAAAATTAGCAGCGAACCTGATCGGTTCTGAAATTGTAAAAATTGGTAACGAAGTAAATGATCTAAAAGCAAAAGGAGCAGAAATTGCCAATCTTACTATTGGTGATCTGAATTCTAATATCTATCCTATTCCAACATTATTGAAGGAAGAGATTCAGAAAGCATATCAGAATAATCTGACGAACTATCCCCCTGCCAACGGACTTTTATCTTTAAGAAAAGAAGTTTCCAAAGATCTTAAAAAAAGATGGAATCTTGACTATTCTCCTGAAGATATCCTGATTACTGCAGGATCAAGACCTTTGATCTATGCTGTATACAAAACGATCGTAGATGAAGGAGATAAAGTAGTATATCCTACACCATCTTGGAACAATAATCACTATGCTTACCTTACTTCAGCCAATGCTGTAGAAGTAAAGACAAAGCCTGAAACCAATTTTCTTCCGACTGCTGATGATTTAAGACCTCATTTGGATGGAGCTGTGTTATTAGCTTTATGTTCTCCTTTGAACCCTACAGGAACCATGTTTACAAAAGAACAGCTTTCTGAGATCTGCGAATTGGTCATTGCTGAAAACAAAAAAAGAGGGGAAAATCAAAAACCTTTATACTTAATGTATGACCAGATCTACTCTTGCCTTACATTCGGTGCTGAGCACGTAGATCCAGTTTCTCTTTTCCCTGAAATGAAAGACTACACTATCTATATCGACGGTATTTCAAAATGCCTTGCAGCAACAGGAGTACGTGTTGGATGGGGATTCGGGCCTGCTCATATCCTTGATAAAATGAAGGCGCTTCTTACTCACGTTGGGGCATGGGCACCAAAACCAGAGCAGGAAGCGACGGCTAAATTCTATGAAAATTCAGAGAATGTAGATACTTTCGTGAATGATTTTAAAGCTAAACTTGAAAACAGCTTAAAAGTACTTCACAATGGAGTTCAGGACTTAAAAGGAAAAGGATTGGCTGTTGACAGTATTGAACCAATGGGAGCTCTTTATCTTACTATTAAATTAGATTATATCGGGAAAACAAAACCAGATGGCGTAGTAATTGAAAACTCTTCAGACCTGGTATTCTACTTAATTAATGAAGCAGGAGTAGCATTAGTGCCATTCTCAGCCTTCGGAGAAGAAAAAACTGAACCTTGGTTCCGTGCTTCTGTAGGAGGATTAGCTGTAGATGAGATTAAAGTAATGCTTCCAAAACTGGAAAGTGCTTTGAACAAATTAAAGTAATCTTTACATAAAATATAAATGCTTCGACTCTGTCCGGCATGACACTGTTAAAAACAAAATGAGTTTAATTGTGTCACGCTGAGCAAAGTCGAAACATTTTTTACACACCTTATGAAACCATGAAACTTTCACAGAAATTCTTTCTTAAAACAAAATATGTGTTTTTTTCAACGCTGGCAATCATTGTAATAGTGATTCTCAGTGTTTGGCTTTCAGGAAAAGGATCTCATCGTTCACTATTTCAGAATTCAATTTTATCAACCTCTGTTTTGGCTGGAGCATTTTTCCTATTTATTACGTTGGGACTATATTTTGGGTTGAAACTAAAAGACAATATCGGAAATATTTTAAACAAAGAAAGAATACAAAGATATGCTGATAAAACACCAAAACTTGATGGTTTTGAGTTTGATCCACCAGCTGTTGGTGATGGAATAGGAGGTATTATTTTATCAATTCTTTTATGGATTGTAGTTTCAATTCTACTCATTTTTCTTTCCTACTTTTTTGGTCTTTTCTTTTGGTCGTCTGTATTATTATTAGGAGCTATCTTGTACTGGATTTTTTTCAGAGCTTTAAGGTTGGTTTTCAAAAACTCAGGAAAATGCAAGGGCAATTTGCTAAAAAGTTTTGGATTCGGACTTTTTTATTCTTTTCTCTATATCTCCTGGATGTATGGAATTATTTTTCTGATCAAATATTTGCATTGAAGTTGTGTTTATTAATCAAAAAATTAAATAAATATTAAAAATTAAATAATCTCTTTGTACGACACACAACAAGGAATTATCTTTGAGACTTTTACACACCTGAATATAATAAAGTCGAAAATTACACGATGAAAAAACTGAGATTTCTACTCTTACCAGTTTCAATATTGGTATGCTCACAAGAGGTTGATACATTGAAGGTAAATGAGCTTCCAAAGGAACTTGGATTGCCAAAAGTACAAACTTACACCCTAAAAGACGGATCTGTCAGAACCTATCCTAAACCTAAATTATTAGATTTTGTAACCAAATTACCCAGAAACTTTATCGATACCAATAAAGACTTTGTAGCCAAAGATCATGCTTATTATCTGGGAGGTGCTGTTGCGGCAACTTTGATTCTTCTGCCATTTGATCAGAAACTGATTGACAACTCAAGAGAGCTTGCAGAACAATGGGGAATGGATAAGGATAATAACTACCACAAAGTCGGAGGTGTATTTAAAATTCCGAAAGATATCGGATCTACTCTGTATCTCATAGGAAATGGCTCCACATTAGTATTACTAGGAATTGGTTTTGGTACCTATGGATTGATTAAAAATGATTACAGAGCACAGGCTACAGCGAGTGGTTTGATGGAAAGTTTAATTCTTTCCGGAGTTTTCACTCAAACCCTTAAAAGAATTACCGGAAGAGAAAGTCCATTTATTGCCGAAGAATATGGGCATAAAGGAGGCGCGTGGAATCCATTTCCAAGTTTCTCCGCATTCAGTAAAAATACATCGAATTATGATGCAATGCCATCAGGACATTTAACTACCTTTATGGCTGGGATCACAGTTATTGCAGATAACTATCCGGATGCCAAATGGATCAAACCTGTAGGATATACACTGGCAGGAGCATTATGCTTTCAAATGATGCAAAGTAAAGTTCACTGGGCTTCAGACTATCCGTTAGCCTTATTAATGGGATATTTTATAGGAAAAACAATCTCAAAAAGCAGATATACTTCTTCAGAAGGAACAATAGGAAAGACAAAATATAGTCTCAACTTCACTGCATCCCGCCAATGGGAATACAATATGGTAGGCGTAAAACTCTCTTTTTAAACTCTGAAATCTCTGTTTTGTAGAGGAAATAAGATACTTTTCACTACATTTGGTCTCAGGATAAAAGGTTTATCCTGGCTTTTATAAATGCCGGAATGGAACCTCCTGATTTAAAAAGAATTACTTAATATTGTATTGAATGAAAATAATCGCTGTCATCCCTGCGCGTTACGAAGCAAGCCGTTTTCCAGGGAAATTAATGCAGATTTTAGGAGAAAAAACCGTAATTACCACAACCTATCAGAATGTTGTGGAAACCGGACTGTTTGACGAAGTATTTGTCGCCACAGACTCTGAAATTATTTTTGATGAAATCGTAAAAAACGGAGGAAAAGCCGTAATGACAGGACAGCACGAGACCGGAAGCGACCGTATTGCTGAAGCAGTACAGAATATAGATTGTGATATCGTGATCAATGTTCAGGGAGATGAACCTTTCCTTAAGTTAGAACCTTTATGTCAGCTGATTGAAGTTTTCAGAAATGACAACCAACAGGAAATATCTTTAGCTTCTTTAAAAATACAACTGCATGAAAAAGAAGAAATTGAAAACCCGAATAATGTAAAAGTGATTACTGATAATAATGGTTTTGCCTTGTATTTTAGCCGTTCCGTAATTCCTTTTCACAGAGAAGTTTCTTATGATGTAAGTTATTTTAAACATATTGGAGTATATGCTTTCAGGAAAGAAGCCTTGTTGCTATTTTCAAAGCTGGCTATGAAGCCATTGGAAATAGCAGAAAAGATTGAATGCATCCGTTATCTTGAATATGGAATGAAAATCAAAATGATAGAAACCAATTTTGTAGGAGTAGGCATTGATACTCCGGAAGATCTGGAAAAAGCCCGGAAGTTAATTTAAAATCAGAAGAATGAGCAAAACAAATTGACCTTTTAATTGTTTTGTGTTTTTGCAATTTTACATAAATCCCCCTATATTTGAATTTATAAATAAAATTAATGAAGAAGTTATTATTAGTATTTGGACTGATATTTTCGCATGTGATATTCGGACAGACCGCAAAGGAAATTATTGACAAAAATATTGAATTATCCGGAGGGTTAACCAATTGGAAACTGTTAAATTCAGTATTGCTTCAGGGAAAAGTAATCCTGGGAATTAAAGATGAATATCCGATAAGAATTTTCCAGCAACGTCCAAATCTTACTAAAACATTGATTACTACCGGAGGAAAAGAAACCGCAATTGAAGGTTTTGATGGTACCAAAGGATATGCTATGAATTATGCGGCCAACAAACTTCAGGAATATCCTGAATATGTGCCGGAAAGCTTTGATAATGACTTCATTGATTGGGAAAATAAAGGATTTGATGCCAAATACCTTGGAAAAGAAAAAGTAGGAGAGATCTACTGCCATAAGGTAGAACTTACCAAGAATGTGAATAAGAATATGTACTATTTTGATACAAAAACTTATATGTTGATCAAAGAAGTGAAAAAAGATGAAACATTGATCTATTCTGATTTTAAAAAAGTTGGAAACATTGTAATGCCTTTCAGAATTGAATCTTCAAGTGCTAAAAAAGATGGAGATTATGTGATGTTATTAAACAGAGTAGACATTAATAAAGTATTCCCGGCTAATATTTTTAAGTTTTAATTCAACTGCAGTTCTCTGCATAAACTTATAAGACATGAAAAAGATTTTTTTACTGCTGCTTTCTTTCATGGCATTTCTGCAAAGCTGCTTCAATCAAAAAAGTGAAATTTCAAAAGCTAAAACCAACGAACTTATGGGAAAAACAATATATGACTTCAAAGTAGAAAGTCTTGATGGCAAAGAAATCAATTTTGCAGATTTCAAAGGAAAAAAAATCCTGATTGTTAATACAGCTTCAGAATGTGGGTTTACCCCTCAGTATGCAGATCTTGAGAAGGTATATGAGCAATATAAAGATAAATTGGTAGTTATAGGTTTTCCTGCTAATAACTTCGGAGGACAAGAACCTGGAACCAATACTGAGATTGGAGCTTTCTGCCAGAAAAACTATGGAGTAACATTCCCTATGGCTGCTAAAGTTTCTGTAAAAGGTGATGATACCGCACCAATCTTTAAATTTTTAACAGAGAAAGAATTAAACGGAGTAAAAAATACAAGTATCCTTTGGAACTTTACGAAATTCCTGGTGGACGAAAACGGAAAACTGATTGATTCTTTTGTAAGTACTACAAATCCTACAGATCAGGCGATTACAAAGTATCTGAAATAAAGATAAAAAATATATATTTTTACAAGTGGGTGTGTTTTACATCCACTTTTTTTATTTTTATATCCAATGAATTCATCTTATGAAGAAAATAATTTTTATCCTTTGTGTCTTAGCCTCTTTCATGTTGGGATTTGCTTTTAAAGCTGTTACAGGAAACAAATTTGATGATACGAAAAAAGTTACCGGTATTGGAGGCATCTTTTTTAAATGTAAAGATCCTAAGAAAATGAGAGAATGGTATGAAAACCATCTTGGGCTCAATACCAATGAATACGGAGCTGTATTCGAATGGTTTCAGGGTGCTGATAATTCTAGAAAAGGATTCAGTCAATGGAGCCCATTCAGTGAAAAAACAAAGTATTTCCAGCCTTCTGAGAAAGATTTTATGATTAACTATCGAGTGGAAAATCTTGAAAAACTGGTTGAACAGTTAAAAAAAGAAAATGTAAGCGTGGTTGATAAGATAGAGACTTATGAATACGGAAAGTTTGTCCATATCATGGATATTGAAGGAAATAAAATAGAGCTTTGGGAACCTAATGATATTGAATATGAAAAGTTAGGACAGAAAATGGGCAGTAAAACAACAAAATAGGTAATCCCTTTTAACACGAAACGTATTACCTCGAATCCTGCATCCCGAATCATTCATTACTCTTCTCTGCAAAGCAGAAAATGTTCCCCAGCTTGATACTCGAATAGCCATTACTTTTTATTTTCGAAGAATTGATCATGGCCTTTGCCAGAATATCGGTCGGCAAAGGTTTTTGACTTTCTAACAGCCCAAGTTTATTCGCAAATTTAATAATGCGGCTTCCCAATACTTCTCCGGTTCTTTCAGAGTCTTTTCGTTCAAGCATTCCTGGCTTAAAAATGGTAATCTTGTTGAAATGCAATTGTTTTACGGCCTCTTCCAGTTCACCTTTCATCTTGGAATAGAAAATTTTAGACTGCGGATTTGCACCATAAGCAGATACCAGAATATAATCTTCCACCTCATTTTCTTTTGCGGCTTTTGCAAATTCATACTGATAATCAAAATCTACTTTCTTCTGGGCTTCTTTGCTTCCGGCATCTTTTAAGGTAGTTCCCAGACATGAAAACGCCACATCTCCCTTCACCATACTTTTCCATTCTTCAGGCTTTTCAAAATTCACCACATGAACTTTCAGTTTATCATTCTGAATATTGACAGGTTTTCTGACAAAAATATCTACTTCATCAAATTCTTTATCATTGAGTAACTGATTCACCAGATCTTTTCCTGTAGCGCCTGTAGCACCTATTACCAGAGCTTTCATAATAATTGCGATTTTGTGAGATTATTTCTTTCTTAAATTTACTAAATTTGAATCAAAGATTAAAGAATTATATCATTTAATCATTACGAATTACTGATCACTCATTACTCATATTGAATATGGATGCCAACGAAATTTTAGACTATTGCCTTGCCAAAAAAGGAGTTACGGAAAGTTTTCCGTTTGATAACGAAACACTTGTACTTAAAGTAGATACCAAAATGTTTTTACTGATGGGTCTTGAAAGACAGCCGTTAGCAATCAATGTAAAAACAGATCCGGAGTGGAGTGCAGAGCTTCGTGAGCAATATCCTCAGATCACAGGTGCTTATCATATGAACAAAACCCACTGGAATTCCGTGGCAGTAGATGGACTGAAAAGAGATTTGATCTTTAAACTTATTGACCAATCCTATGATCTGGTTTTTAAATCTCTTACCAAGAAGGCTCAAAATGAAGTAAATTCTTTATAGTAAATAAAATAAATTGAGGTATGAAATTTGTTATCTATTACCGGTGAAATAATATATTTAATCTTAATAAAATAAATAACAAATGAGAAACCACCTTTTATTATTCGCAACAGCAGGTGCATTTCTGCTATCAAGCTGTACCAATCCGGTAAAGAAAAGTACTACAGAAACTACAACTCCTGAAGCATCCGCAGCATCCGCTTCCTCTGAAAATCTTAAAATAGAATTTTCAGGAGTGGAGAATTTTACCATTAAAAATCCAAAACTAAAGGTTAGCCTGTACGGAATGGATGAAAAACTGGCTGATGCTCCTGCCAGCTTAATTACAGAGAAAGAATTTGAGCAGAAATCTGTACCATTCACTATTGATCTTCCGGTGCCAAAAGATGCTGAAAGTAAAATCAATCCAAAACCTGCTGGTCCGGCAAAATACTATGTAACCATAAGCTGGGACTCAGATGGAAATGGAAAAGCAGATGAAAAGGGTGATATCTTCATTGATTATGACAAACAGTTCCCCAATGTGAAACTGAACAATGAAACCCAGAAAATCTACTTAAAAGTATTAAAATAAACTAAAAGGCTATTCAGTGAGAATAGCCTTTCTTGTTAATAAATCTTTATATTCTAATGCTTTCTTTTCAATCAGATGCCAGGAAACGTATCCTAACAGAATAGATAGCGGTAATGAAATTATAAATAACATAGCTGTATCCAGTTTAAAGAAATACATCAGCGTCTGCTGTATAGGGAAAGAATAAATATAAATACCATAAGAAGTATCTCCGATAGTATCTCCAACTTTATTAAGATATCGGGTAGAGTTTTTCCCAAGAAGAATTACCAGCAGAGGCAGGGTAATATAGCAGGTATACTGATTAATATTTAAATATACACTGGCAATAAGAACAGTGAAAGAAAGAATAATAAGAATGTTTTCTGTTCTTTTATTGGTATTCAGGTAAGTCATGATCATTCCTCCGACGAAAAAGCACATCAGATTGTAAAAGTGATTACTTCCCAGTTCCATTTTCATGAATAATCCGTGAAGGAAATAGGGATGAAAAAGACTTAAGAGATAACTTGATATAAATAGCAGAATGACAACTGTTTTCACAAATGTTTTTTCCCTGATAAAGAAGAGTAGTGAAACCATGACATACATGCTGAATTCATAGCATATAGTCCACAAACTCCCATTGATACTGTGTTTGTAAGGATTGTTTTCAAAAACTCCATCAATACCTTTTTGACGGAAAAATAAAGTGATATTTTGAGGAATATAAGTGTAAACAGATTTGTTCTGTAAGTAAGGAACAGTATTTTCATACACTGCAGGTGCCAGTAAAACCGTAAGAAAAAGTACGACTAATAGTGCCGGAAAAAGTCTTAAAAGTCTTTTCCAGTAAAAATCGGGAAGACTTTTGCAGCGAAGCAGGCTTTTAAAAATCAGGTATCCGGAGATAATAAAAAAACCATGAACTCCCAGATAAGAAAATTCCATCTGGCCGTTGGTAAGTTGTGACAGTAGATCACCATGAGGCGCTCCTGAAAGAGCATAGGAATGGGAAATGACAACAAAGCTTGCAAAAATAAGCCTTAGAAAGTCAAAATTATTACTCCTTGAATTCATATATTTGTGTTAATCTTTTATCCTCATCCAGTCTTTCAATCAATTTGTCAAGACCTTCAAATTTGATTTCATCATGAAGAAAATCCCTGAAACTTACCGTAATCTTTTCTTCATAAATATCATCATCAAAATCAAGGATATAAACCTCCACAGTTAGTTTTTCTCCGTTTACCGTGGGATTGGTTCCCACACTCAGCATTCCTTTATATTGGTTGCCTTTTACGAATACTTCTACAATATAAGCTCCTTTTTTAGGTAATAGCTTGATAGATTCAGTGTCAATATTGGCTGTTGGATATCCGATGGTTCTCCCAATCTTTTTTCCATGAACTACAGTTCCTGAAACAGAGTAGGAATATCCCAGCATTTCATTGGCCTCTTTAACATTTCCTGCTAACAGGGCATTACGTACTTTTGTGGAACTGATATTATTTTCATGAATATTAATCGCTTCCATCTGTTCTACTTCAAAATCCAGTTCTTTTGATAATTTCTGAAGAAGCTCAAAATTTCCACTTTTATTTTTTCCGAAAGAATGATCGTATCCTATAATAAGGTACTTTACATTAAGTTTATCAACTAAAATCTGGCGTACGAATTCTTCTCCGGTCAGATTTCTGAATTCTTCATCAAATTCTTTCAGGAACAAATTATCAATGCCATATTTCTCAACCAGTTGTTTCTTTTCTTCCAGTGTATTCAGAAGTTTTAAATCTTCATTAGGATTAAAAACAAATCTTGGATGAGGCCAGAACGTAAGGATTGCTGTTTCCAGATTATTTTCTGTACCTATTTTAGTCAGTTCATCGATAATACTCTTGTGCCCGAGATGTACCCCGTCAAACATTCCTAAAGACAATGCTAAAGGCTTCTGTGAGGAGTAATCTGTAAAATTCTTGAAAACTTTCAAAACGGAAAAATTTTGATTGCAAATATAAAACCTTTATTTTTAATGTAACGGAGGGAATCTGAAAATTTGAAAATGAAAAATTTTGAAAAAAATCCTACATTATATAATACTATAATAACAATTTAATGAATTGCAAATTTGCTGTTAAATATAATGATAAATATTGAATTTTACATAGTAAATGACAAACTCATTCATCTCTTCAAAAGCATGATAAAAATCTTTTTTTTACCAATTGCGGGTTTATGAAGAATCACTATATTTGCACCAAGAAAAAATTTAGCAATGGCAAACCAAATTAAAGGTAAAATTTCTCAAATTATTGGTCCGGTAATCGACGTTGTCTTCACAGATGTGGAAGCTGTTCCAGCAATCTATGACGCGTTAGAAATTACAAAAGAAAACGGTGAAAAAGTAGTTTTAGAGGTAGAACAACATATTGGCGAAGATACAGTAAGATGTATCGCAATGGACGCTACTGACGGTCTTAAAAGAGGGCAAGACGTAATTGGATACGGAAATCCTATTATGATGCCTATCGGAGAGGCAGTAAACGGAAGACTATTCAACGTTGTTGGTGATGCTATCGATGGACTTCAAGATATTTCTAAGGATGGTGGTCTTCCAATTCACAGACCAGCTCCAAAATTTGATCAATTATCAACTTCAGCAGAAGTTTTATTTACAGGTATTAAAGTAATCGACCTAGTTGAGCCTTACGCAAAAGGAGGTAAAATTGGATTGTTCGGTGGTGCTGGTGTAGGTAAAACAGTATTGATCCAGGAGTTGATTAACAATATTGCAAAAGGACACGGAGGTCTTTCTGTTTTCGCTGGAGTAGGTGAAAGAACGAGAGAAGGAAATGACCTTTTGAGAGAGATGTTGGAATCAGGTATTATCAAGTATGGTGATGATTTCATGCATTCTATGGAAAACGGAGGTTGGGATCTTTCTAAAGTAGACTTAGAAGCTATGAAAGATTCAAAAGCTGCATTCGTTTTCGGACAGATGAACGAGCCACCAGGTGCAAGAGCTAGAGTAGCACTTTCTGGTCTTACATTGGCTGAGTACTACAGAGATGGTGGAGAAAGCGGACAAGGTAGAGACGTACTTTTCTTCGTAGACAACATCTTCCGTTTTACACAGGCTGGTTCTGAGGTATCTGCACTTCTTGGTCGTATGCCATCAGCGGTAGGTTACCAACCTACACTTGCTTCTGAAATGGGTGCGATGCAGGAAAGAATTACTTCAACTAAAAATGGTTCAATTACTTCAGTACAGGCGGTATACGTACCTGCGGATGACTTAACTGACCCGGCTCCTGCAACTACGTTTGCTCACTTGGATGCAACTACAGTACTTGACAGAAAGATTGCTTCATTAGGTATCTATCCAGCGGTAGATCCACTTTCTTCTACTTCTAGAATCCTAAACCCTGAAATTTTAGGTAATGATCACTACAATTGTGCTCAAAGAGTAAAAGAAATCCTTCAAAGATATAAAGCTCTTCAGGATATCATCGCAATCCTTGGTATGGAAGAACTTTCTGAAGAAGATAAAGCTGTTGTATACCGTGCAAGAAAAGTTCAGAGATTCTTATCTCAGCCTTTCCACGTAGCAGAGCAGTTTACAGGTATCCCAGGATCATTGGTAGACATCAAAGATACTATCAAAGGATTCAACATGATTATGGATGGTGAATTAGATCACTTACCAGAAGCAGCTTTCAACTTGAAAGGAACCATCGAAGAAGCTATCGAAGCAGGACAAAAAATGTTAGCTGAAAACGCTTAATAATTAGACATAAGATTTTTAGACATGAGATGAGAGACATATAATGTTTGTCAAAAATCTTTTAATCTTCAATCTTTTAATCTTTTAATCTAAATTAAATGAATATAAAAATTTTAACACCAGAATACGTAGTTTTTGAAGGAGAAGTAGACTCAGTATTATTGCCTGGAAAAAATGGTGAATTTCACATCATGAAAAACCACGCAGGAATTGTTTCTTCTTTAATCGGAGGTGATGTAAAGCTTTTTGCTAATTCTATTGATGAGGCTTATGCTAAAAACTTCACTAAAGAAACTGGAAAAGACTCTGTTTTTGCTTATGCTATCAAAAGCGGTGTTGTAGAATTTAATCATAATAAAGGTATTATCCTTTGTGAATAATTAAATGAAAAGCTAAATATATTTTCAAGAAAGTGTAACTTTGTGTTACACTTTTTTTATTTATGTAAAAGTCTGATGGTATGAAGAAAGGCATAATCATATTCTTTACAGTTCTGGGTGTTTTCCTCCATGCTCAGAATATTAAAACCAAGAGAGGAATTATTAATCTTGACGGTATTCCGGTAGCTAAGCTCTCCAACAAATCCAGCGAATATACTTTTATGGATTTAAAAGAGACTCCGCTCTATACGATAAAATTCATTGATAAAAGCATCGTTGATTCTGTTCGCGACAGCTATATCAGTGTCAACAGAGTATATAACAGGGATAAAACAATCGAAATTGATTATTCATCACCTTCTGCATTTTCCGGAGAAGAAAAATCTGCCGTCTTTACTTCAGTTAAAGATCTTAAAATCATTGATAACAAAGGAATCAATGTCAAAAATCTCGATGAACTTTTTTCAAATGTACCCAAAAGAAAGCTGGATACTAAAACGAAAGATGCGTATGCTATCAGAAAGAAAATTGATAAGATGAATATTGAGGTCAATAAAGTAGGAGAGATTCTTAGTAATGGTGTTCCGGTAGGATATTTTACGAATCTTCCTGTGAGTTTTGGCTCAGAAGATACCATCATGGATAAGACTCCAATAGACATTGAAATCTATGATGCTAAGAGTAAACTTATCGGTAGATATATCACGACCACAAAGCAATTAAAAACAGCAGGAGGGAAGTCATTTACCATATACAAGGAAATGTCCGGGAGAGCTTCTATTTTAAAATTCCCAACCTATAAAGCATTAGCTGAACGTATGGCGATTATGGATCCTAATTTTATTAAAATACAGGAGAAAGTATCAGTGGGGACTGTAACAAAAGAAACGCCTAATTAAAAGAAATATATTTTTATATCAATAGAAACGGGCTTTAGCCCGTTTATTTATTAAGGATCAAATTTCCATTGGCTTTAGCCAAAACTTATATAATTTACTTTAAACCACCTCGTCAAAAATTCTTTGAATTTTCGCCACTCTCCAGAGGATGGTAATATTTTGCCGGTTTATATATAGTAGTTAAAAATTTGGACTTGATTTTTTCGAAATGAAAAAAAACTTTATTCTCTTAAATAAAAATCTGTGTAAATCCGTGTAAGCTGTGGGAGATTATAATTCTATAGAAACAGATGTAATTCGTTCAGAAAAAGAAAAATTTATAGAAAATTATGTTTTTTTAAAAATCTCTGAGAAAAAAGCAGAAATTTTTATAAACTTAAAATCACCCCATTTTCTTTCAACTGCTGTATCGGTTTTGAGAACCAGAATAATTCAAAATCATCGAAATTTTCTTCAAATTGACTCTTAAGTTGTTGAATTGTAGGCTTTTTAGAGTTTTCAATAGCATTCTCTTCCAATACATTCATTAGCCATTCTGCCTTTTCCTGTTCCAGCTCTACCTTCACAATATTGGTTTTTAGGTGGAATGTAAGAAGCGTATACGTACCAGAATATTTCTTTTTATTTTTTACGCGATTCTCAGCGATTACATTTTTGGTCAAAAAGACAACTTTTGAATTTGCTTTCAGACTAAACTGTCCATCTTCCAAAAGACAGTCGTGAATATAATCCGGATGAATGGTTGTTCTTGGAATTTTAAAATCGAACCACTCCTGAAGCGGTAACTCGAAATTTACTCCATGCATATAATTGAACAGAGATTTTTTTAATCCGAAGCTGAACTTGTTGTGATCGATTCCGGTTTTATCTTTAAAGTCAATATCATTATTGGCAAACAAAATTTCCTGTTTTACCGGAACTACCCCAAAATCTTCAGGGCTCATTCCAACGGGTGAGTGAGCAGTCATCGCAAACTGATGCCAGAATCCACTTTGAAGAATTCCCATCTCAAACATCTGTCGAATCATTTCCAGAGAATCTACTGTTTCCTGAATCGTTTGGGTAGGGTAGCCATACATCAGATAAGCATGAACCATAATTCCTGCTTCTGTAAAATTTCTGGTTACATTAGCAACCTGTTCCACAGAAACTCCTTTATCAATTAACTTCAGCAATCGGTCACTGGCCACTTCCAGACCACCGGAAACCGCAACACATCCCGAAAGTTTCAGGAGATAACATAAATCACGGGTAAAGCTTTTTTCAAAACGGATATTGGTCCACCACGTAACCACAAGATTTCTTCTGAGAATTTCCAGAGCAACCTCTCTCATTAAAGCTGGTGGTGCTGCTTCATCTACAAAATGGAATCCTGTCTCACCGGTTGTTTTGATTAATTCTTCAATTCGATCTACCAGAATCTTAGCAGAGATAGGTTCATAGATTTTAATATAGTCTAAAGAAATATCACAGAATGTACATTTCCCCCAGTAGCATCCGTGTGCCATGGTCAGTTTGTTCCATCTTCCGTCGCTCCATAAACTGTGCATCGGATTGGCAATTTCGATAACGGAAATATATTGATCAAGTTTTAAATCTGTATAATCAGGAGTTCCTACTTCAGACTGTTTGAAGTCATGTCTTTTAGAATTGTTCTTGTAGACAACTTCTTTATTTTCGAGAAGAAAAGTTCTTTTAAACTCACCTTCCTCAGATGCAATTTCTAAATTCTGGTAAAGAAGTTCCAGAGGAAGTTCACCATCATCTAAAGTAATAAAATCAAAAAATTCGAATACTCTCTGATCTTTGACTTCTCTTAATTCCGTATTGGGAAATCCTCCTCCCATAGCAATTTTAATGTGAGGATAATGCTTTTTGATCCATTGGGCACATTTGAATCCGGAATACAAATTACCAGGAAACGGAATGGAAAAACAAACAAGCTTTGGCTGAACAGCTTCAATTTTTTCCTGAAGAATTTTTAAAGTGAACCCATCTATAAATGTAGGTTCACCAGATAGTTTAGAATATAATTCATCAAAAGAATTGGCACTTTTTCCAAGGCGTTCTGCATATCTGCTGAAGCCAAAATCAGCATCAATATTTTCTACAATATAATCGGAAATATCTTCCAGGTACAGAGTTGCCAGATGCTTGGCCTTATCCTGAAGTCCCATATTTCCAAAAGCAAATTCCATATCATCCAGCTGGTTGAAACGGGAAGCTTCGGGAAGAAAGTTCATGCTGCAGATCTGTCTTGCCAGTGTAGGAGTTTTATCCTGTAAAAAAGTAATAACCTGATCTATTGTTTTTAAATACTCCTCTCTTAAGGCATAGATTCTCTGAGAGTTTTCAGAGGTGTTCAGGAGGTCAATTTTTTTATTGAAAACCTTCTGAATTCCATCCTTTGAAAATAATTCCAAAATAACATCGATCCCCAAATCTACCTGATAGCTTGAAATATTCTTGGTATTTAAAAAACCTTTTATATAAGCTGTTGCAGGATAAGGAGTATTAAGTTGGGTAAACGGCGGAGTAATAAGAAGCAGGTCTTTCAACAGAAATTTTTTGCAAAGTTATTCCAAAGTTTTTTTAGAAAAAAATTTTTTCTCCTGATTATAAACAGTGAGGAAAAGTCTTTAGAGATATTGCATTTTATTACTATTCGATTTTCTTGATTCTTCTTATTTCCAATTCATAGAAGCAGCAAATTATTTTAGAATAAATTAGAAGGTTTATTAAACAAAGCATCCGGAGAATAGCTGTCAATAAATGTTAAGAAAGCATCTTCGTCAAAATATCCGTCTTCATCAAGAATTTCAGCTTTCAGCAATCCGATTTCACCAGGTCTTTCAAGGCTTATATTTTCAATAAACTTTCCGGTTTTCCCTATTATTTCATTATGAAAACTGATTAAGTATCTGGAATAAATATTTCCTTCGGCCACCGTGTAATGTCCGTTTTCTGCAATGAGAGAAGTCATAATGCTTCCTCCGATATATGTTTCATTATCATTTCCTGAAGCACCAAACAATACTTTTGAGGTAACATTTCCAGAGCAATATAATGAACCGTTGACGATAATATTTTCAGCCTGTATATTACCGGTAACAATAAGAACAATATAGTCTTCCACAAACAGTTTTTTGGATAACCGAAGGTCACCTTCTATAAGAATTATTTTGTATCCTTCATCTTCAGAGGTAATTAATTCAAGAGAAATGCTGTCTTCATTTTCTATGAGAACAATTTCAGGTGCATTATCCTCATTGTTGATATACAGAGAAGCATCTTTGATCTTTTCTGCTGTTTCATCATCCAGCATTTCGAGAAATTCGGCAAGACTTTCTTCATCTAAATAGCTTTCATTGAAAAAATTATTTTCCAAAGCTTCATGAGCGATGCTATATAGATTTTCCGATTTATCTTTGAGCTGTTTGTATAATTGATCTTTGGTAAGTTTTTGCAATTCTTTCATCGGCTTTTAAAAGTATATACATGGGTCAGTTCAGTGGGGGAAACACCTATTAATAGACCAATGCAATATAATCAGATAAATTTTGTTATGCCAGAAAGTAAAGGATTTATTTTCTTAAATGTTTTCCAGCATAATATTTTTTTAGCTTAATATGATATTATTTTATCAATAAGCTCACTTCTACGAACTCCTGTGTGGCATTTTATTATTTATGATACAAAAAAGAACAATGTAAAAATATTTTTAGATACTTGTTTTTTGGGAGTCTTTCATTCCTATAATGTTCAGTTTTTTTGATATATTGTAATAATGATTTACTAAAAATTTATACAACAAGTACATTTTATTTACAATGTCAAAAGAAACCACTCCGCTTATAGAATATTTTAAAAGCTATATTCCGCTTTCAAAGAATGAAATTGAGGTATTGAATGAACGGTTTGTTGAAAGAAGAATCAAGCGAAAACAGTTTATTCTTAAAGAAAACGAGATTTGCCAGTATTATACATTTGTAGTCTCCGGCTGCTTAAAAATGTACAATATACATGGTAACGGAGAAGAACACAATCTTCAGTTTGCTGTAGAAAACGACTGGATTGTAGATATAGACAGTTTTCATAATAAAAAGCCCAGTAAACTATACATTGCTGCACTGGAAACTTCTACTGTACTACAGATTGAAAAAAATGACCTTTGGTTTCTTTACACCTATTATCCTAAATTTGACAAAAATTTCAGAGTAATTATTGAGCAAAAATTTATTGAACTGCAAAATCGGGTGCTTCAAAATATAAGTGCTACGGGAGAAGAAAAATATGAGTTTTTCCTCAAACATTATCCTCACCTGGCGAATCGGCTTCCCAATACACAGATTGCTTCCTATCTTGGAATCACACCACAGTTTTTAAGCAAAATCCGGCAGAGAAGAATAAAAAACTAATTTTTATATGAAACTAGTTTCATCATTCGCCTTACCAAATGTCAAGATGAGTTCTTAAACTAGTTTGTCTTTTTTTGAATGGCTTTCCTACTAATTTTGACATAGATAATTTATTAAAAATCAAAAGAAAATGGAAACATTAAAAAAAGTGGCCGTTATTGGTCTTGGTAACATTGGAAAAGCAATTGCAGATGATTTGGTTAATAATAACCGTAACGTGATTGTAGCATCAAGAAATGATGAAGAGTCCGCTGGTTTTGCTCAACAGTCCAATGGTTTTGCCCAAAGTATGGATATTGATCAGGCAATCAATACCGCAGATATTATTATTCCGGCAATAGGGTTTGGTGCTTTCAAAGAATTTTTCAATGATCATGGGAATATTCTGAAAGGGAAGATCATTATTGATGTATCCAATCCTATTACTCCGGATGGAAATGGAGGATTTAAAAAGATTATCGGAGAAAAAGAATCTGCAGGAGAACTCAACAGAGCTGTGCTTCCTCAGGGAGCTAAGCTGGTAAAGGCATTTGGAACATTGGGTGCAGGAAGTCTTGCGGGAGCTTCCAACAGTAATCCTGAAAAAGCAGTATTGTTTTATGCTTCAGATGATACCTCAGTTGACAAAGATATAGAAGATGTTATTAGAAATGCAGGATTTGATCCTTTAAAAGTAGGAGGAATTGATCAGTCGATCCGTATTGAAGTTTTTGGAGATTTGCATGAATTTGGAGCACTGGGAAAAACGGTAAGTCTTGCAGAAGCTCAATCAAAATTATAGAAAAATACTTGCTAAAGTTATACAAAAAGCCGGACTCCTAAAGAAGCCCGGCTTTTATATTATTTTTTATATCAGGTTAAGCATGACCTATTTTCTTTTGATCACCAATGACATTCAGGGTAACTCCAAAAAGAATTAAAGTAATCCCGATGAGCAAATTAGGCGTAAATTTTTCATGAAACATCAAGACACTGATCAGTACAGCAACTACAGGCTCCAAAGCTCCTAAAATAGCAACAGGAGTAGATCCGATATATTTGATCGCAAATACCAAACATAAGCTGGAAATAACTGTAGTAAGAAATGCAAAAATAATGAAGTTAATAAAAATTTCTGTTGAAGGAATAGCAAACGATTCATTTGCCATCAAAGCTTTGGTCATAAAGAACATTGAGGTGAAAAGCATAGAATAAAACGTAAGCTTAAATCCGGAAACCTTGATATTCGATTTGTTGACAATGACCATATATAATGCATAGAACAATGAACTAAGCATTACAATTCCCAATCCTGCAAAATTAATTTCCAGTCCGTTTCCTTTTAAACATAAAACAATGACTCCAGCGAAAGCAAGAAGTAAAGATGCTCCCGATAGCCTGGTCAATCTCTCTTTGTAAAAGAAAAGCATGATGAGTGCTACAATAATCGGATAAATAAATAAAACGGTAGAAGCAATTCCTGGCGTGAGGAAATCATATCCTAAAAACAGAAACTCTGAAGAAAGGGCATAGCAGATTCCAAGGATGGCCAGAATTAAGGCTTCTTTTTTATTGATTTTAAAACTTTCTCTGGAATACAGCAAATATCCTCCCACCATTAGAGCCGAAAAGAAAAATCTGTAAAACAGCGTGATATCCATTGAAAAGTATGCCTGCTTAACAGGCAGGATAAAAATAGGAATCAAACCATATGAAACGGCTGATAAAATTCCCAGTGTGTAACCTCTAAGTTTCATTTGCTTTATAGTTATTAAATAAAAAAGCCACTGAATCAATCAGTGGCTTTTTTTTATTTTTAAGATTAAATCGGTTTAAAACTTAATCCTTGTTCCTGCAGTAATTTTTGTTCCTGCTCTTTGTAGTAGCCACCTACTAATTTATCATGAATTGCTTCAAACGCTGCCAGAGTTTCGTTGATCTCTGCATCCGTATGGGAAGCGGTAGGAATAAGCCTTAAAAGAATCATTCCCTTCGGAATGACCGGATATACCACTACAGAAGTGAAGATACCGTAATTCTCTCTTAAATCTTTTACCAATAGAGTAGCCTCTACCGGAGTTCCCTGCATCATTACCGGAGTTACACAAGTATTAGTGTCTCCAATATTGAATCCTCTTTCTGTAAGTCCGTTCTGTAGTTTGTAAACATTCTCCCAAAGTTTAGCTTTGATCTCAGGTCTTGTTCTCAATAGCTCAAGTCTTTTCAATCCTCCGATTACCATTGGCATCGTAAGAGATTTTGCAAAGATTTGTGATCTCAGGTTGAATTTCAGATATCTGATGATTTCTTTGTCACCCGCAAGGAATGCTCCGAAACCTGCCATAGATTTAGCAAAAGTTGAGAAATACACGTCAATCTGATCGTTACAGTCCTGCTCTTCACCTACACCCGCACCTGTTGTTCCAAGTGTTCCGAAACCGTGAGCATCATCTACTAAAAGTCTGAACTGATATTTTGATTTAAGGTCGCAGATCTCTTTGATTTTTCCCTGTTGTCCTCTCATCCCGAAAACACCTTCCGTAATCACAAGAATACCTCCTCCTGTTTCTTCAGCTACCTTGGTTGCTCTTTGAAGGTTTTTCTCAAGACTTGCCATATCATTGTGCTTGTAGGTAAATCTTTTACCGGAATGAAGTCTTACTCCATCCACGATGCAGGCATGAGAATCCATATCATAAACAATAACATCATTTCTGCTTACCAAAGCATCAATGGTAGAAACCATTCCCTGGTAACCGAAATTCAATAGATATGCTGATTCTTTTTTTACGAAGTCTGCCAATTCTCTTTCCAACTGAAGGTGCTGATCTGTTTCTCCAGACATTGCTCTTGCTCCCATTGGATAGAACATTCCATATTCTGCAGCCGCTTTTGCATCCGCTTCTATTACTTCAGGGTGATTACACAACCCTAAATAATCATTGGCACTCCAGAAAATTACTTCTCTCCCCTGAAATTGCATTCTCGGGCCGATAGGTCCCTCTAATCTTGGGAAAATAAAATAGCCTTCACCATAATCTGCAAATTGTCCAAGTGGTCCTGGATTTTCTTTTATTCTTTCAAAAATATCCAACATTGTATCGTAATTTTTAAGTAATAAAGCCTTTTTTGTCTGAACACGCAAAAGGCTTTATTTGTATCGTGATTTTATTCGTTCTTATTTGATAAACTCTGTTTTGAAAACTTCGTCGTAATTGTGAACACAGTTGTTGACAAATCCCTGTTCGGCCATCCATTTATCACTGTATACTTTAGTGATGTATCGGGAACCGTGGTCAGGATATATTAAAACAACTATATCATTTTCTGTAAGCTCGTGAGACTGGGCATACTGCATCAATCCCTGTGTTACAGCTCCGGTAGTATAACCTCCCATAATAGCTTCTTTCAAAGCAATTTCACGGGTTCTGTACGCGGACATTTCATCATTTACCCTTACAAACTCATCCACCTTGTCGAAAAGCAGGGCGGAAGGGATCAGGTTTTTACCCATTCCTTCGATCTGATAAGGATGTACATCTTCTTTATGAATTTCACCTGTCTCGTGATAGCTTTTAAGGATAGAACCATCAGCATCTACACCAATAATTTTGATATCAGGATTTTTTTCCTTCAAAAATTTGGCAGAACCGGACAGCGTACCACCAGTTCCTGTACAGGCAAAAAGGTGAGTGATCTTACCTTCTGTCTGTTCCCAGATCTCGGGACCTGTCGTCTGATAGTGTGCATCAATATTAAGTTCGTTAAAATACTGATTGATGTAAATAGAATTAGGGGTTTCCTGAGCGATTCTTTTAGCTACTTCATAATATGATCTGGGATCATCCGCCGGTACATTGGCCGGGCATATATACACCGTGGCCCCCAATGCTTTCAGATAAGCAATTTTTTCAGGTTTTGTTTTATCACTTACTGCAAGAATACATTTATATCCCTTAATGATACATACCATCGCAATAGAAAACCCGGTATTACCGGAAGTAGTTTCTACAACTACAGAATCTTCTTTTAAAAGGCCTTTTTTCTCTGCGTTCTCTATAATATGAAGTGCGATTCGGTCTTTGGTGGAATGTCCAGGATTATATGATTCTAACTTGGCGTATACGGTTGCTGGAATATCTTTTGTAACAGTATTTAGCTTCACCATAGGAGTGTGTCCTATTAGGCCAAGAATATTATCGTAAACATTACTCATTATTTGTTATTTTCAATAAAAATCTGACTGCAAAAATACAAAAAAATAAATAATTACTAAACTTTTGTTTGATTTCTAGGGCATAGTTTGTAAAAAAATATTTTAGTATTTTCAGTTTTGACACGAGTATAATCGCAAATACTACGCCAAAATTTTTAAATTTTGTTAAAACCCGCATAAAATAAGATAAAAGCCTTATTTTCGCATAATTGATTTAATACTATGAAAAATTGGACTTTTAGGCAATGGAACACCGTTTCAGGATGGGTGATTTTCGTCGTTGCTTTTTTCACGTACTTGTCCACCATAGAACCCAATTTCAGTTTCTGGGATTGTGGCGAGTACATTTCTTCTGCAGTAAAACTTGAAGTAACGCACGCTCCCGGAGCTGCTTTGTTCCAGATAGTGGGTGCCGTGGCAGCCATTTTTGCATTAGGGAAAGGCGAAAACTATTCTATCGTGATCAACGCGATGTCTGCATTGTTCAGTGCGCTTACTATTTTATTTTTGTTTTGGACGATCACTCATTTTGTGAGAAGGCTTTTAAACAAAGATTTTGAAGAAATTACAAAACATCAGGAAATCTCTATTTTATTTGCCGGAGCGATAGGAGCACTTTGCTTTACGTTCTCAGATACATTCTGGTTTTCGGCAGTAGAAGGAGAGGTTTACTCTATGGCTTCTATGTTTATTGCGCTTTTGGTCTGGTTAATCACCAAATGGGAGAATGAGTATCAAGCGGGAGACAGTGAAAGATGGATTATTCTTATTTTCTTTATTTTAGGACTTTCTGTGGGAGTGCACATGATGTGTATGCTAGCGATTCCTGCAGTATGTCTGGTTTACTATGCAAGAAATTATAAGTTTACCTGGAAAAACTTTATCTGGGCAAACCTTATTACACTGGGGATTTTGATTATTGTTTTCAAAATTATCTTCCCTTTAATTATGACGATGTTCGGAAGACTTGAGATTTTCTTTGTGAATGGTCTTGGACTTCCTTTCCACTCAGGAACAATTGCAGCGTTTATTTTAATGGTAGCGATTTGCTATTTCTTAATTAAGTATGCAAGAAAAGCAAAAAGAAATATCTATCAGACCGCTGCATTATCTGTAGTTTTCATGATGATTGGGTTCTCTTGCTGGATGGTTATTCCTATCAGAGCCAACGCAAATCCACCGATGAACCTTAATGATCCTGATACAGCAATTGGTATGCTGGATTATTATAACAGAGAGCAGTATGGTGACTGGCCTACAATTTACGGGCAAAACTACACCGCATTCCTTGATGCTAACGGAATTGAAAAGAACGAAGACGGAAGTTTTAAAACACAAAAAACCGGAGAGATCTACGAAAAAGACGAAAAAACCGGAACATACAGAAAAACCGGAGACCGTTTCAATTATGTATTCAACAAGTCTCAGGTGAGCTTAATGCCAAGAATGTTTAATGAGGATAAGGATGTAATGGCAAACTATATTTCTATGTATGGTGCTCCTGATTTTACATTCAACTATGGTAATGAAGATGTGGCAGACAATCCACAGGCTAAGCAGATTTTTGATGAGCTGAGAGCTAAATATGAAGACAAATCCATTACCGCTTCAGATTATCTGAAAGTAAAACCTTATAACCTGATCAATGTTCAGAAGCCTTCATTACTTCAGAATATGGATTACTTTATTACTTTCCAGAACGGATATTACTTTGTAAGATACCTGATGTGGAACTTCGTAGGAAGACAAAATGACCTTGAAGGAAACATGGAAAGCACAAAAGGAAACTGGATTTCCGGTATTCCTTTCATTGATAATGCTACTGTAGGAAATCAGGATAAAATGCCTGCTAAATTCAAGAATGAAAGTACAGTAAAATTCTTCTTCCTTCCATTAATTTTAGGTTTGATCGGATTCTTTTTCCAATTGAACAGAGACTTCGGAAGATTCTATGCCTTGTTATCTTTATTCATTTTGACAAGTGTAGGGATTGTTTTCTATACAGGAGTAAAACCTTTTGAACCGAGAGAAAGAGATTATGCAATGGTAGGTTCATTCTATGCGTTTGCGATCTGGATTGGATTGGGAGCAGGAGCCATCCTATGGTTCTTACAGTCTAAAATAAAATCAAACGGAGCTAACATTGCTTTAGGAGTGGTTTTATTAGGAGTACCTTTCATGATGGGCTTCCAAAACTATAATGTTCATGACAGAAGCGACAGATATACAGCGTATGATTATGCATATTCAGTATTAAAATCATTACCGAAAAACGATATCCTTTTCGTGTACGGAGATAATGATACTTATCCGGTTTGGGCTATTCAGGAAACAGAGCAGTTAAGAGATGATGTGAAGGTAGTGAACTTTACCCTTGCTTCAACGCCATGGAATCTGGATCAGGTGAAAAGAAGAACGTACAACGCTATGGGTATTCCTAGCCAGTTGACACACGATGATTACAGAGATGGAGTAAATGACCAGATTTATATGATGAAGAAGGAAGATTGGGAAGGTGTTTTCTCTATGCTGAAAGAACAGGGAGCTCCGGAAACAGAATTCCAATCGTTCAGAAAGTATCTTACTCAGGATTCTTTAACATTGAAGCAAGCAATTGAATTCATTAAATTCAAATCTCCTGAAAAAGACGAATTGTTGAAAATGTATTTTGGAGAAGAGAAATTCGAAAAATACAATATCCTTCCGGTAAACAAATTCATCCTTCCTGTAAATAAAGAAAATGCTTTAAAAGCTGGAATCATCAACAAAGAAGATCTTCCGAATGTAGCCAATCAAATCATGATTACTTACAAAGGAAATACACTTTATAAGAACAACCTTATTCTGATGGATCTTTTAGCGAACTTCGACTGGAAGCGTCCGATCAACTTCTCATCAGGAGGGATTTATGACAGCGAGAATATTTTCTATCTGAACGATTACCTTCAGTTTGACGGATTCAGCTACAGATTAATTCCTATCCAAACGCCTCCGACAGCTGATGGAGATATGGGAAGAGTAGATACTAATTCTCTTTATAATGTAGTGAAAAACTTCAGATGGGGGAACTTCAAGAATTTAAATGCTCACTTTGATGAAACGGCTACTTCCAATATCATCAGCTACAGAATGTCAGCAAGCAGAGCGGCGGCAGCCCTTGCGTTAAGCGGACAGAAAGCTAAAGCATTAGAAATTCTGGATCTTGCAGCGAAAGAAATTCCAGCAGAGAAATATAATGATCCTCGTTCTTTAAGTTCAATTGTTTCAGGATACATCATTGCAGGTCAGGAACAGAAAGGTCTTCAGCTTGCTGAGGTACTTAAGAAAGGGATCTTTGAAGAATATGATTATTATTTAAGTCTTTCTAAAGCAGATCAAAGCTATCTGAGAAGACAAATGAGAACAAAACCAATGGAATATTCTCTTGTTGTTTCTGCAGTAACAGACGCTTACACAAAGATCGGACAGAAAGAAAAAGCCTATGCTTATCTGGTAAAATCCATAGAGCCGATTGACAAGAAGTTCAATGTATTTATCAAAGATCTTCAGGAAATGGGCAGAGATAAGGCGATGAAAGAGTCTGAAAATGTTCAGCAGATCACGCCGTTCTATCAGTACTTATTTGATGTCATGGAACCATATGATTCTACGTATTCAAAAGAAAAGGAAAATCAGATTACCAACGCGATTATCAAAGCGACAAAATAAAAATACTTTAAAACGGAACTTCGGTTCCGTTTTTTTATTATTGGGAATCCTGAATATTAAGGTTATATTTGTGAAAGTAAAAATACATAATGTCCGAAACACAAAATAGCAAATTCCCAATCTATGCCGTCATTGCTACGGTTCTTTTTAAGCTTCTTTTTTTATTAACGCACTACATTCAGGAAGATGCATTTATTACCTGGAGGGTTGCTCAGAACCTGTTGGATTATGGAGTAATCGGCTTCAATGGAGATACCAAGATTTCTGCCTCTACCACACATCTGTATGTATTTGTATCCTATATTTTCAATTTTGTTTTTGGAAAAGAAAACTTTATTGAACCTCTTTTGATTTTTAATTCTTTACTGTTTACCATAGGAACGTTATGGCTGTCTCATTTGGTTTTAAAAAATCCATGGCATAAAGTTATCTTTATATTTTTGATAGGGATTTTGCCGCCATCCATTAAAATTTCAATTCTTGGAATGGAATACGGAATTCTGTTTTTTCTGGAGATGGCATTGCTGTACTACGGATTTAACAAAGGGAAAAAATGGGTAGTGACACTTCTTCCTGTTTTAATCATGTTTACAAGGATTGATACAGTAATCTTCCTGGGAATTGTATTTCTAGTGGATCTATTCTGGAACAGAAAAATCAGATGGAATTATATTTTTGGCGGAGTGCTGGGAGTCTTAGCCACAGTTGCCTTCAACTGGTTTTACTTTGGCGAACTGGTTAATAATACCATTACTGCAAAAAAACTTCTTTATAGCGAGAACTTTACGATCCAGCAGCATATTGGTTACTTTTTTAAGAGCTTCGGAAACTTCTGGGGAATGCTGAAAGTTCCGGGAGATTTTAATCCTCTCACCATTGTAGTCTTGATTTTTGAACTGCTTTGCTTTATTTATCTGATCAGACAACGAGAGAAGAGAAACTACTTCTTGTGGATGATTTTTCTTTTCGGATGGGCAAAACAAATCATTTTTATTTCTCAGAAAAGCTTGTTCGACTGGTATTACTGGGTGCCGCAGCTTTTGCTTTTTGTTCCTATTCTTATTTTTGTATTGGAACAGAAAGAAAAGAGAAATCTATGGCTGTCATTGCTTGTGATATTCTATATTTTCCCCATGCTTGTTTTCCAGACTGTTCACTGTATCGCAACAGGAAATGGGGAATGGAACTACCGCAGAACAATTGGTACCTTTTTACATCAATATGAAAAAGATAAAAATCAATGGATCTTGCTTGAA
Source organism: Chryseobacterium metallicongregator (assembly GCF_031324065.1). NCBI lineage: Bacteria > Pseudomonadati > Bacteroidota > Flavobacteriia > Flavobacteriales > Weeksellaceae > Chryseobacterium > Chryseobacterium metallicongregator. The sequence continues at coordinate 126,658 of NZ_JAVIXS010000001.1, read as the reverse complement.
CCAGCAGGTTATGTTCCTTATTTTTCAGGGTTAAAAACGATTGATGAGGTTGGGCTGGTAGATAAAGAAATTCAGGAGGAAATAAAAAAAGATAAGGTAAATTACTGGATCAATACCGTAAAGACAAGAAAACCGAAATATCTTCTTTCTTACCAGAATCTGTACGAAGGAAATACGGCAAATTCAGAATATTATAAAACTCACTACAGGCTTTTAAAAGAATTCCGGGTGAAAGATCATCTGAAAAGTAATAATAAGATTTTAGAAAAAATTTACCACCTGAAACCTTCAGGAACAGACTATAATTTGTACATTAGAGTTGATTAAAAGATTGAAATATTTAAGCATTTAAAGATTAAAAAAATAAGGAGTTCTTATAATTTTTTCACCCTCAAACCCTCAAACCCTCAAACCCTCAAACTTACAACCTGCAACCTATCATCTAATCCCTAATCCCTGAAAAAAATGAAATACTGTGCTTTTCTCCGTGGTGTCAACGTAAAAGGAACCAATATGAAAATGGCTGATGTGTGCCAGGTTTTTAAAGATGCCGGAATGAAAGACGTGAGTTCAATACTGGCTTCCGGAAATATTGTATTTTCTTCAGATAAAAGTATTGGAGATTTAAAGGTCATTCTGGAAAAAGCAATGTCAGAGTACTTTTCTTATGAAGCCTTTTTGTTTGTAAAATCTCAGGAAGAAACTGAGGTTTTCTGGAACAGTATTCCTTTCGAAAAAAATGATGAACTTCATATTTATGGTTTTGTTGGAATTCCAGGGGTTGAAAAAGTTCTGATGGAAGAATTTCAGAAAGCTGCACAGGCAGAAAATGAAAAGGCAGAGATTATCAATGATATATTTTACTGGCAGGTGCCGAAGGGCAATACCTTAGATTCTACCTTTGGAAAAGTATTGGGCAAAAAAAGTCTTAAAGATCAGTTTACCAGCAGGAATGTGAATACGTTTGAGAAGGTTTTGAAAAAGATGAATTAAAATATTTTCTGCTTATTTTAGGTTTTGGCTAAAGCCAATTGAGTATTTTATCTTTATTAAACGGGCTAAAGCCCGTTCCTATTGAATAAATAATAGTCCACAGATAGTATATTTTTTATAAAGGAATGAATAAAACTCACAGTTTGTCATTCCGAAGGAATCTAATCTCGCATTCCACAAGCATTGTAAAAAATTAATCAAAGCAATACTTTGCCCAGATTATTGTTTCTTAACTTTCCCTAAACCCTAAACCCTAAACCCTAAACCCTAAACCCTAAACCCTAAACCCTAAACCCTAAACCCTACAAATAATTTCCATTTGTGAAACTTTCTCAGTATTTTTACTGAACTTTTTAATTACAACAAAATGATTCAGTATTTAGATAATATTTCGCACAAAGATTCAAAAAACTTTTTCCTTATTGCCGGCCCTTGTATCATTGAAGGAGAAGATATGGCATTAAGAATTGCTGAAAAAGTAATCAGTCTCACAGATAAATATAATATTCCCTATATCTTCAAAGGAAGTTTCAAAAAGGCAAACAGAAGCCGTGTAGATTCTTTCACAACTATTGGTGAAGAGAAATCTCTTGAAATCCTTAAAAAAGTAGGAGAGACCTTCAATATTCCTACCACTACAGATATTCATGAGAATGAGCATGCAGCATTGGCAGCACAATATGTAGATGTATTACAGATTCCTGCATTCCTTGTACGTCAGACTGATTTATTGGTGGCTGCAGCACAAACAGGAAAGTGTGTGACTTTGAAAAAAGGGCAATTCCTTTCACCGGAAGCAATGAAGTTTGCCGTTCAGAAAATTACAGATTCTAACAATCAGAAAGTAGCTATTATTGAAAGAGGAAATTCTTTCGGATATACAGATCTTATTGTGGACTACAGAGGAATTCCTACGATGAGAGAATACGCTCCAGTGATTTTGGATGTTACTCACTCTTTACAACAACCTAACCAAAGTTCAGGGGTTACAGGAGGAAGACCGGATCTTATTGAAACCGTTGCCAAAGCAGGAATTGCAGTAGGAGCAGACGGAATTTTCATCGAAACGCATCCTACACCGGAAACGGCATTATCTGATGGTGCCAACATGTTAAGATTAGATTTATTAGAAGATTTGTTACAAAAATTGACAAGAATTAGAGAATCGATTTTGTAATTGTTAAAAAAACATTAATTTTAGAAATTCTAAAACATTTCTTTTGAAAAAACTAGTTTTACCGCTAAGCCTTATGGTCCCTGTACTGTTTTTCTCCCAACAAAGGAAAAAAGATACAGCGACTACTAAAGTAACCGATATAGAGGAAGTTGTCTTCCAGAAAAAAGCAACAGGAAGAACCAATGACCTTACCAACGTAAGAATTTCAGCGAAAGAAGCGAAATCAGTAGCTTCTATTAATGGAGGAATTGAAGGATTGCTTAAAACATTACCTTCCGTAAACTCCAACACCGAGCTGTCTTCACAATATATGGTTCGTGGTGGAAACTATGATGAGAACCTTATCTACATTAATGATATTGAAATCTACAGACCTTTCCTGATCAGAAACTCTCAGCAGGAAGGGATGAGTATCATTAACCCGGATATGGTTTCCGCAGTGAATTTTTCCGCAGGAGGATTTGAAGCCAAATATGGGGATAAAATGTCTTCTGCTTTAAATATCTATTACCGTGAGCCTGAAAAATTTGAAGTTTCAGGAGAGGCAAGTTTAATTGGAGGAAGGCTGACAACAGGCCTGGCTTCCAAAAATAAAAAATTTACAGCCTTATTTTCCGGAAGATACAGAAACACCAATCTTGTTCTTAATACTTTAAAAGAAGATACAGATTTTAACCCGACGTATTGGGATTTTCAGTCTTATCTGAATTATCATGTGAGTGATAAATTCACGATGTCATTCATCGGATATTATTCCAAGAATGATTATCAGATGATTCCTAAAGCGAAAAGTGTTACGTTTGGAAGTCTTCAGCAGCCTATCACTGTAAATATTGGCTATGGAGGGCAGGAAAATGACCAATATAAAAATATGATGGGTACATTTTCCATGAACTATAAGCCTGCAGACAAATGGAAGCTTACACTGGATGCCTTTGCTTATCAGAACAGAGAAAGAGAGTATTACACAATACAGTCAGCCTACGAGCTTCAAACTTTTGATCCTGTGACGCAGCAGCCTGTAACGTCTTTCGATGTTGGAGGGCAGATAGAACATGCAAGAAATGACTTGTTTGTAAGAACATACGGAACACAGTTCAGAGCAAAATTCTCTCCCAATGTTAATACAGACTTTGAGGTTGGATTTAAATATGAAAAAGAAAATCTGAAAGATCTTACCAATGAATGGAAATTAGTAGATTCTGCAGGATACAGCATTCCAAGACCGGAAGTCATTGATCCGAGAACCGGAACTACAGGAGATCTTAAGCTTGCTTATTATATTGCCGGGCAAAATAATATTGAGCCTACAAGACTTTCAGCATACGCACAGTATTCACAGAAGTTTTATTGGGGAGCCAGTAAAGTATTCGTGAATGCGGGAGTACGTGTGGCGAACTGGAGTTTCAATAAAGAAACAATATTTTCTCCAAGAGCACAGTTTGCGATCAAACCGGATTGGGACAGCGATATGTTGTTCAAAATTTCCGGAGGTATTTACTATCAGTCTCCTTTTTATAAAGAGATCAAAGATTTGGACGGTAATTTTAACTCCAATATAAAGTCACAACGCTCTATCCAGGTAATTCTTGCCAATGATTACGAGTTCCAGATGTATGACAGACCCTTTAAGCTGACTACAGAACTTTATTATAAGAAAATGGATAACCTGATTCCATATTATATGGATAATGTAAGGATCCGTTATTCCGGGCAGAATAATTCTAAAGGATATGCTTATGGTATTGATACCAGATTATTCGGAGAATTTGTTCCGGGTGTAGATTCTTGGCTATCTGCGAGTTATGCAAGAGTGTATGAGAATATTGATGGAAGAGGAGATATCCCGAGACCTACAGATCAGAGGTTGAGGTTTGCGATGTTCTATCAGGATTATATGCCAAGCTTTCCGTCTATGCGTGTAAACCTTACCTTAGTGTATGCGATGGGATTGCCTACAGGAGCTCCCGTAATGTTTAACAGCAACGGACAACCTGATTTTGGTTCAGCTTATAATTATCAGCAGACGCTGCCTTCTTATAAAAGAGTAGACTTAGGATTAACAAAGGTATTTATTGATCCGAAAGAAAAAAATAAGAGATCGGGTTTCTGGGGTAATTTCGAGGAACTTACATTAGGTGTTCAGGTTTTCAATGCATTTAACATCAACAACACTGTTGCTAACCAATGGATCACGGACTATAACAGCAATTATATGTATCCTGTTCCGGTACGTCTTACAGGGCGTTTCTTTAATGTGAAACTGGAATTCAAACTATAGAATTGAGATCAAAAAATAAAATAAAAGCTTCCGAAAATCCGGAAGCTTTTTTGTTTACCCGAATTTTATAACAACATTACCAAATTCTATAACAACGGTTTCAGAGATATTTTTACCTTTGTCTTACTAATGAAAAAGATTCTTGCCATATTGTTTTCTATTTTCTACTTCGGATTTTCTTCCGGAGCAGCTTTTAGCATTCATTATTGTATGAAAGAATTTATTTCTGTAAGTCAGAAAGCGGATGACATCTGTGCGAAATGTGGTGTTAAAGAAAAGAAAGGATGTTGCAAAACGGAGATCAAAATCGTAAAAGTAGACGATTCCCAGAAATCTGATTATCTGAATGTTGATTTCTTAAGTGCTGTTTCAGAGATTCCGGTGAAACATCAGTTTACTTTCATTGATAAATCTTTTTCTGCCACTAAATTTACTCAAATTCAGATCAATGCACCACCTGAAGGCCGTCTGATAGCTATCTACATCAATCATTGTAATTTTAGAATTTAGAATTTGTCAGTCGTTTGCGGTATAAGCATATACTGTTATGAGCGACATGTTCTGACGCATTTACTGATGCGTAATCCATTATTCTTTATTAAAAATTAATTCTAAAATTTAAAACAATGAAAAAATATATCATCACAGCAGCTTTATCATTATTCTCAATCGTTTCATTATCTGCACAATCTAAAAAGGATGCTCAGGTTTCTAAACTATATCAGAATTATATTGCTATCAAATCAGCGTTAGCTTCAGATGATGCGGATAAAACTTCAAAAGCTGCAACAGAATTCATTAAAACAGCTTCTGTTATTGATTATAAAGTAGTTTCAGAAGGAAATCTTAATGTTCTAAGAAAAGATGCTTCTGTTATTTCCGATGCAAGAACTATTGCTGCACAAAGAGAAACTTTCTTAAACCTTTCAGATAATATGATTGCTCTGACCAAGCAGTTCAAGCTTTCTGAAAAACCAGTTTATGTTCAATATTGCCCAATGGCAGACGGAAGCTGGCTAAGCGATGAAAAACAGATCGTTAATCCATATTACGGAAAGTCTATGCTTACATGTGGAAGTGTAAAGTCGGAGATTAAATAATTACCATACTATTTTTTAAAATAATAAGTTGCATGGCTTGAACTATAATTAACTTTAAGCTTTGCAACTTCTAAGAAGTTCGAAATATTATGAAAAAGCTGATAATGTTTCTGATACTTTTGTTCTCTGTATTAACTTTCGCTCAAACTACAAAAAACGTTTATACTTGTCCGATGCACCCTGAAGTGGTGTCTTCTAAACCTGGAGACTGTCCGAAATGCGGAATGACTCTGGAGAAGAAAACTGCTGCCGTAAAGTCAAAATCGGTAACCAAACCGGAAGCGAAATCTATAACAGAGGCAAAAGCAAAATCCTCAGAAACAAAAATAAATACAATCCATTCTCAAATTACCTATGCATGTCCGATGCATCCGGAAGTAGTTTCAGACAAACCGGGAAAATGTCCTAAATGCGGGATGGAACTTGAGGAGAAAGAGGATCATTCCCATACAGATAAACTGAAGGCAGAAGGTTCTGTTTTAAAAAGGAACTCTGAAAACGGGAGAATTACCTTTGGAGGGAAAACAGTTCGTTACGACCTCTATGTAAAAGATACTATTGTGAATTTCACAGGAAAAAACAGAAGAGCAATTGCAATCAATGGTAAGCTTCAGGCTCCGACTCTATATTTTACGGAAGGAGATACAGCCGAGATCTATCTGCATAATATGCTTAAAGAAAATACAGGACTACACTGGCACGGTGTGATTCTTCCCAACGAACAGGACGGAGTTCCGTATCTTACCACCAAGCCTGTAAAACCTGGAGAAACCCATTTATATAAATTCAGAATCTCTCAAAACGGAACGTATTGGTATCATTCTCACGAAGCGCTTCAGGAACAGATAGGAATGAACGGTATTCTGGTTTTCAAGAAAAGAGAAGGTGAACCCAAAACAGAATACAATGCTGATATTCCGGTATTACTGGGAGATTGGAGTGATGATGATCCCATGCAGATTGCAAGAAGACTTCATATGGCCAACACAGACTGGTATGCGGTAAAGAAAAACGCTGTACAAAGTTACTGGGAAGCGATTAAGTCGGGAAACCTGGGAACAAAGGCATTGAATGAATGGAAAAGAATGGAAGCCATGGATGTAAGTGATGTGTATTACGATAAATTCCTGATCAATGGTACACCAAGTTCAGATTATTCTAACTTAAAAGCGGGTGATAAAGTAAGATTGAGAGTGGCGAACGGAGGTTCATCTACCTATTTCTGGCTGAATTATGGCGGAGGAAAAATAAAAGTAGTGGGAAATGACGGAAATGATGTAGTTCCTATAGAAGTTGACCGTCTGATTGTCGGAGTTTCCGAAACGTATGACATTGAAGTTACGATTCCAGAAAACAAAAGTTTTGAGTTCAGAGCGACTTCTGAAGACAGAATAGGACATGCTTCTTTCTGGCTGGGTTCAGGTGAAAAGGTTGAAGCTCCCAATCTTCCAAGGTTGATGCTTTTTGAAGGAATGAAAATGATGAACGGTATGATGGAGATGAGCGGAAATATGAAGCCGATGAATATGACGATGGGAAATCAGGTGATGGATATGAACGAAGTCATGTATCCGGAATTATCTGAAAATCAAAGAAAAACTACAGCAAAGCATATCAATGAAATGATGGGAGTGAAAACCAAAGAAGATAAAAAAGAAGATCATTCTCAACACTCAGGAATGGAGATGAAGGAAGAGAAAACAATCAAGAGACTTTCTTATAATATTTTAAAATCTCCTGAGAAAACAATTCTTCCCACAGACAGTCTTCGTGAAATGAAATTTACACTGGAAGGAAATATGAATCATTATCTGTGGACACTGGATAACAAAACCGTTACAGAAACAGATAAAATTCTGATCAAGAAAGGAGAAGTCCTTAGAATTAAACTCTATAATAATTCCATGATGCGTCACCCGATGCACCTTCATGGTCATGATTTCAGATTAATCAATTCAAAAGGAGAGTATTCTCCGCTGAAAAATGTAGTGGATATCATGCCGATGGAAACTGTAACCATAGAATTTGCGGCCAACCAGGACGGAGACTGGTTCTTCCACTGTCATATTCTATACCATATGATGGCAGGGATGGGAAGAATTTTCAGTTATGAAAACTCGAAACCCAATCCACAGCTTCCGAACAGAAAGCTGGCCTGGAAAAACTTTATACAGGATAATAAAATGACCAGTTCTATGGCAATGCTGGATATAGCAAGCAATAAGATCCATGCAGAAACAATGACGATGTTTGGACCGAGATGGGCCAATCTGAATGAATTTCATACCAACTGGAATTTTGATCATTTTGAAGGAAGTGCAAAAGTAGGGCGTTTCTTAGGTAAATTTCAATGGGTATTACCTTATGCAGGAATTAGAGTGCAGAAAAATCATGAGATCATGGAGAGACAGATGGCAGAAGATCTGGGAATGGAATTTCATGGTAAAAAGACCTGGTTTGGACAGCAGAAGGCTTCAAAAAACAGATTTGCATTGATGGTGGGTATGCAGTATGTATTGCCAATGCTGATTACTGCTGACGCAAGTGTTGATCAAAACGGAAAAGTTTTATTGGAGCTTAGCCGTGAAGATATACCGCTTTCCAGAAGGCTGAGAGGGAACTTTAGCATCAATTCGGACGGTGAGTTTTCTACAGGACTTCGGTACATTGTGCAGAAATGGTTATCCTTTTCCGGAAACTATGATAAAGAAATAGGTTGGGGTGCGGGTGTTACTTTAACTTATTAATTACAAGTAAATTATATTCAAAAAAGCTGTCTCATTGAGGCAGCTTTTTTTGATCAAATAGATGTTAGTTATTGCCAAACTGTATATAAACACAAAGAATAGATAATTGTAATGTTTAATTTTAGAAGGCAAAGAAGCAACTTCGTCGCTGAAGAAGCTTTATGTAATACATTTGCTTAGAAAAAGAGTTTGTTTATTCCCTTTTATAGGTCCTAAAGATATATTCTATATAGACCGGAATCAATAAAAAAAGCCATCTCATTTTCACGAGATGGCTTTATATAATTGATGCAAATGCTTTTATTTAGAAGCTCCTGCGGCTTTTTCAGTCTTTGCTGGTGTATAAGTAACTTTCGAAATATCAACCGTCATTTCTTTCAGACGTTTTGCTACATTTTCAGGCATTTCTTTCTGATATCTTCCTCCGATTACTTCAGCGAGGAATTTCTCTGTTTCAGCATACATCGCCATACTATTTACCGGTTTACGGAATCCGTGACCTTCATCATCCGCTAAGATATAATTAACCTTTTTACCTTTATCACGAAGCGCGATGACAATCTGATCTGCCTCAGCCTGCTTTACTCTTGGATCATTAGCTCCCTGAACAATCAGTAAAGGTTTGTTGATTTTATCTACACTGAATAAAGGGCTTGCCTCATGCATACGTTTTTTACCTTCTTCCGTTTTAGGATCACCTACCATCCCATAAAGGAAAGCACGGGCAGCTTCCCAGTAAGCAGGAACTGAATCCAGTAACGTAAATAAGTTACTTGGTCCTACGATATCTACTCCCGCAGCATATACATCCGGAGTGAAAGCCAGACCTGCCAGTGTTGCATAGCCACCGTAGCTTCCTCCCATGATGACTACTTTATTTTTATCTGCAATTCCCTGATCAATAAGGTATTTTACGCCCCAGGTAATGTCATCCTGCATCAGTTTTCCCCATTGAAGGTCTCCGCCATTCTGGAACTTTTTACCATAACCGCCACTTGCTCTGAAGTTAGGCTGAAGCACGGCATACCCTCTGTTGGCTAAAAACTGTACTGTTGAGTTATATCCCCAATAATCTCTTGGACCTTTTGGGCCTCCGTGAACCAAAACAACAACAGGAACATTCTTGCCAGATGAACCTACAGGTAAAGTCAGATAAGCCGGAATTTCAAGTCCGTCACTGCTTTTATAGCTGATAGGAGTCATTGCAGCCAGATACTTCTCAACCTTTTTCAATTCTGTTCTTGGCGTATACTGGAATATGAGCTGTTTTGTCTTTGCATCGAAGAAATACGCTTCTGAAGCATATTTATCTCCTCCCACAGAAACCAGAAACTTAGAATAATCATTGGTAGAACTTGCAAAACCAACCTCTCTTCCTGGGAATTTACTTTGCAGGAATTTATAATTAGCTTCCCACGCTTTATCTTTCCAGTAATATTCTGTTTTATCTCCTGTATAAGACGTATAAATCATCTTTCTTGTATTTCTGTCCATAAACAGTCCTCCAAAATCTACTTTATCTTTAGGATCACTTTCTATTTTTGTAATCTGTTTTGTTTTCGGATCCATCAGGAATAGTGCAGATTTATCCAGATCTCCTTTATTGGTTACCAGATAAAACTTAGAATTGTCTTCGTTCCAGTTTGATATATAAGCACTTTCCGTTACCAGTGTTTCGTAAATAGGAGTCAGCTTATCGCCTTCTTTGTAAAAAAACTGTGTGGTTCCTTTATCATCCGTTTTAGAAAGAACCCTCAATTTTTCATCCCAGTCAAATTCATAGCTTGTAATACGGTCTGTATTTTCGTAAATCTTTTTCAGCTCTCCTGTAGAAATCTTCAGTGAATATAAATCGTGCCATGCTTTATCACGGTTATTCAATCCAATCATCAGTAAATCAGGATCTTTTCTGCTTGCCAGATAAATACTTGCAGTAACGTCTTTAAGCGGTGTTATATTTCTTGATTCCGGAACTCCTTTTGTCACTTTTGCCATAGGATCTACTGCAAAAATATTCATGTTTTCATCTCCGTTATTATCTTTTACATACAGGATATATTTTCCGTCTTCTGTCCAGAAATATCCATTCAACGGGCGTTTGCTGTTTGTTAAAGGACGTGCTTTTTCAAAAGGCTCATCAATTTTTTTTACCCAGATATTCATAATCCCCTCATATTCTTTTGTAAAGGAAATCCATTTTCCATCCGGGCTCAGTTGTCCTCCTGAAATTTCCGGGTTACCAAAGAATAAACCTCTGTCCAGTACCGGGACCTCCTGTGCTCGTGCTGTATGTACTCCTATGAGCAGGAGCAATACATAAAAGATTTTTTTCATGTTTTTAAGTTTTAGTTGTTATTAATAAATTGTTTATGATTTTTTAATTTTTATCGATTCTAACAATAATGACCTACATTTCCAGTTCTATGATTTTTCTCGCCATTTTCTGATTCATACTTTCCGGTAGTAAGCCCATCAGAAAATTCCGGATTGAATTTCCTCTTTCCCATTGAGAAACCTTTCCGATGGTACGGCTTGTATTGACGATAGAGTCAACTTTTTTTCTTCTGATCCCTTGAAACTTTTTGAAAATAGCATTGAAATCCTGATGATCTTCCAGTAATCTTCCAATGATATAAGCATCTTCAATGGCCTGGCAGGCACCTTGTCCCATATTGGGAGTTGTAGCGTGGGCCGCATCACCAATCAGACAAAGATTTTCAGAATACCATTGAGGAATAGGAGCGAGGTCAGAAATTGTGTTGCAGATAATATTTTCGTTGGTAGTAGCTTCAATAATTTTTAAAACCAAAGCATCAAAATCTTTAAAGATCTCTGCAATTTTCAAATCCTTTCCAAAGCTTTTTTCATTGACACAGGCATACCAGTACACTTTTTTATCAGAAATTTTTACAAAACCGAAACGTTTTCCTTTTCCCCACATTTCAAAAGCTTCCTGATGGTGTTTTTCCGGAAGGTCAAAATCTACCAGGCCACGCCAGCATTTCTGCCCAGAGTTCCGTATGATACCTGTTTTCAGGATCTGATTACGGATAGGAGATTTTATACCGTCGGCTCCAAAAACGATTGTACTTTCAATCCGTTTTCCATTTTCAAAATCTAAAATATAGTTTTCTTCTTTTCTTATTTTTTGTAATGAATGGTTCAGTTGTATAGAATCTGGATTTAAATTTTCAGCCAGAATTTTCTGAAGCTCAGCCCGGTGAATGGCAACGTTACAGGAATTGTACTGAAATTCCAGTTCCATAATCTCTGTTTTGGTGATGGTCTGTAAAGATTCATTGGCGATAACGATTCTATGAACTTTATTACCTGCATTTTCAATCTTTTCTTTTAAGCCCAAACGATCAAAAACCTGCATGGCATTGACGGCCATCATAATTCCGGCTCCTACAGGTTTTATTTCGGGAGCAGATTCATAGATCGTAAAATCATATTGATGCTTTTTCAGTACATTTCCGAGGGTAAGTCCTCCGATTCCGGCTCCGATGATTGAAATGGTGTTCATAAGGCTTAGTTTTATTTAAAACGTAAAGAGGTGAAAGATTCTTATTGGTGTATCTTTTTATGACAGTCTAATGGTAACTTATAGCGTTAAAATATAACTCTCTGATACCTTTTTAAAACCATATCGGCTGAAAAAGTTGTGAGCACCATGATTATTGACTCCGCTTTCCAGCAAAATGAAACTGATATTCCAGTTTTTAGATTCATGAATGGCTTTCTCCAAAAGAGTACTTCCCAGGGATTGACCTCTCACAGACTGATCCAGGAGCATATCCTCCAGAATTGCGTATTTTTTAAAAGGACTGTTGATGACGTTGAAAACCATCATGCCGACAATTTCTCCATTTTCATTTTCAGCGATCAGAATATTCAGTTTGGAGTTCCCGTCAGAATTAAAATCAGTGATTAGTTGTTCTGTCAGAATCAGTTCAAGATCTGGATTCCAGTGGTGTGAATCTATAGCTCTTCCTGACATCATTTCGCCATGAGAAATGTAAGCATCTGTTTTATGGGTAATGAAAAAGTCTACGAGTTCTTTCACTCGGCTTTTATCGGTAAGCCATTGGGTAGTATATTTCATGAGGTGTAATGGTTTTTATTTTAATTTTTTCAATTCTTCTAGAAGTTGATTCTGCTTATTGATAAATTGATTGAGGTTGTCTGCTTTCAGTGGATGAGCGGTTTGGTATTTTTCAATTTCAGGAAGCGTTTTTCTGATTTTGAATACAAGGTATTGATCATGAAGTGTGGTCCTATTTGCTTTTATTTTGGCGATGAGGTCTCGGATAGTTTGTGTTTTTATATCGTATTTTTCAGAGCTTGCTTTTATCTCTTTTTCAATTTGTTTTTTTGTAACAGAATCGGTTACCGAATTTGATAGTGCCATTGCATCATTATAGTAGGTTTCCGATTTACCGATAATATCATCATATTCCGAAATGGAGTTTTCAGCTTCCTTTTGAATATTTTCTATTCTTGTATCAAGATCCTGTAAAGTTTTATCATTTTTTATCAGCTCCTGATAGATTTCATGAACAAGGTTTCCTTCACGTGAGGAGTATCTGGTATTTTTTTTAATAGTTCCTGAAACTGAAGACTCAGCATTGTCAACTGCGTTTTCTACCCCAGGAGGCTGCTGCGATTTGTTTTCTCCGCAGGAAAGCAGAGATAAAGCCAGAATAGAAGCGAAAAGTATTTTTTTCATAGTATGTTTTGTTTTGGTTGAAAATCAGCTTCATATCCAAAGCAACTAAAATTAATCATTTCAATTCTAACACAAGAGATTAAAGGATATGATTTTAATTAGTTGAACAAACCTTGAAAAATGTTACATCAATAAAAAAACGGAGCCTGAAACCAGACTCCGCCTATAAAATTTTTTACGCTAAAATTATTTACCCAGATAAGATTTAAGAATCTTGCTTCTGGTATTGTGTTTTAGTCTCTTAATTGCTTTTTCTTTGATCTGACGAACTCTCTCTCTTGTAAGATCGAAAGTTTCACCAATTTCTTCTAAAGTCATTGGGTGTTTTCCGTTCAGTCCGAAGTACAATCTTACCAGATCAGCCTCTCTTGGCGTCAAAGTATTCAATGCTCTTTCAATCTCGATTTGTAGAGATTCCAGCATCAGATCTTTATCAGGACTTGGAGATTCTCCTGAACGTAATACATCATAAAGATTAGAATCTTCACCTTCTACTAAAGGTGCATCCATAGACAGGTGTCTTCCGGAGTTTTTCATAGATTCTTTGATATCTTCCTCGCTCATGTCAAGAACTTCAGCCAATTCTTCCGGAGAAGGTGGTCTTTCATTTTCCTGTTCAAGGTGAGCGTATGCTTTATTGATTTTGTTGATAGAACCAATCTTGTTCAATGGTAGTCTTACAATTCTTGACTGTTCAGCCAATGCCTGTAGGATTGATTGACGGATCCACCATACTGCATAAGAGATAAATTTGAAACCTCTAGTTTCATCGTACCTTTTTGCCGCTTTCATTAATCCTAAGTTACCTTCATTAATCAAATCGGGTAAAGAAAGACCTTGATTTTGGTATTGCTTAGATACAGATACTACGAAACGAAGGTTGGCTTTGATTAATTTCTCAAGTGCGGCTCTGTCACCTGCACGTATTCTTTGTGCCAATTCTACTTCCTCGTCCGCAGTGATCAGTTCCACTTTACCAATTTCCTGCAAATACTTGTCTAATGAAGCAGTTTCCCTGTTGGTAACCTGCTTAGTGATTTTTAATTGTCTCATTTATTTTATCCTCAAAAAAGAGTTACTATAATATATACGTATGAAAAGGTAAAAAGGTTACACAAGGTGCAATATTTTTTGTACAATATATAAAGTAAAATACATTAATGTACATTTAAAATAATTTAATTCACTGATATAAAGTGTTTTATGTTATTTCTTGTTTTGAAAATAAAATTTAAATTAGTAATTAAAACCCTGGCATTCATTCGGGAAACCTGTCAATTCCTTAAACTTTAAACAAAAAAAACGAAACCGAAGTCCCGTTTTTATTTCTAAGAGTTATATTTTAAATTGTATTGGGTTAAAAACCCGAAACCTGCAACTCGAAATTCTACTTAGAAAAGCTCATTCAATACTTTTGCCAGTCTCAATCCTCCGTACAACAATTGTCTTTCCATTGTTTCATTGAATTTATACTGATAATCATAAGATAACTTAGAATCGTTTGGAGTCTGTGCATAGATCTTGTTGGCGATTTTATGAGAATCATACAACCAGTCTTCCAGTGTTCCGGATTGAATCTGTGCTACTTCTTCTTTAGATTTGATATCTAAGAGCTTGGAATATTCAGTGTAGCTGTATTTTTGAGAATCTACTAATTTTCCATCCCAAACAGAGTGTAAATTGGTTTTTTCCCCGAAATAGGTAACATTGATTTTGTTTCCACCCAAATCTTCAGCTCTTCCTACGTGAAGTGGCTGTGCAAGGTCTCCCATAATGTGGATAAGGAAGATTAAGGCAATTTTTCTGTCTTTTTCAGAAGTGTTTTTGTCTTTGATCTGGCTGGACAATGTATTTACCTGAGTATAAAGGCTTGGTCCTGCCTGTGCTTTTAGATTTTGTTCAAAAGCTTTAAAATCAGTCATCGGATCAATGTTTACATAATGCCATGAAGAAGCCTGCTTCCATGCACCTGTAGTGTCAGATTTTATAAAATCCGGCCAGTTCGCCCAATAAGCCAGACGCTCTTTTCCCATGATTTTTTTAATCTCTCTTCTTGCTTTGCGGGAAAGGTGGTTTTGTGCAATGTCTGCAATCACCCTGTGTCCCGTTAATCCCCACGCATAAGAATAAAGTGAAGAGGCCATGAATGCTAAAATCAGAATTTTAGAATAAATACTTTTCATTTTAAATAACAATTTTCAGTCTGCAAAGATACGGCCCACTTTCGGAATGAGCATACATAATGCTGAATTTATTCTATAAGATAATGTTAATAAAATTTAATGTAAATAAATACATAATAATCTTAGGTTTGAAAAGAATAGAAAACATTGAAGATAAAGGTGTAAAACTCTTCATATTCTATATAAACCTAAATTAAAACCTTAACTCCCGAACTTTAAATTTTAAACTTTAAACCTTAAACCTTGAACCTCACACTCTAAACAATTGGTTCTGAATAGTTAATTTTAAATTCTAAAAAACAAATAAATAGTCTATTTACCGTATTTTCACGGAATTTGTAGAAAATTATTCCTATTAATGTCAATAAATTACTACTTTTAAAATAAAATTGTTGTAAAAATATTTTTTCAAACTTATGAGATATATTATCTTTACAAGTCATAATCAGAGGAAACACTATGTATGAGAGTAATATTGTAGATATGCATTACAATAAGCTGCAGACAGACTTTAAGGCTGAAGCTGTAGCTGTTAACCTTTTGAAATACCACCGTGCGGTAAGCAATATATTCATAGAGAGGGTTGGTGTAAACGACCGTGCTTACCTGAAAGACATTAAAAGTATTTCAAGCAGTTATTTAGGATTTGATGAGGAAGTCTTTACTATAGAGAGCTACAGAGAAGGTATTTACGATTATCTTCCGGAAGGTTTATTTCATCCGCCGTCTCTCGGGGCTTCCAGAAAGAATGTAGATACTGTGGTAAGGGAAATCCGGAAACAGAAAAGGGTAGAAGATGATGCCCGTAAGTTTTTCCGACCTTTTGAGCTGGAAGTATTTTTTACAGAAATCAGTGCTTTGCTTAAAGAATCAGAATTTGATATTACAAGCAGTACAGATTCTTTACTGGAAACAGTAAGTGAGCTTTGGCCTATGATCAAAATGCTGGACAAGCAGAGTGCCTATATTTTTATGCATATTTTACCATTTTTCCACCAGATAAGAGGAGACAAAAGATGGTTTGAAAGATGCATGACTGCTTTTCTGCAGGTACCGGTACAAGTTACTTTTTCTCCTAATATTATTGACGGAATTGAGAAAAATGACGATTCCATGTTATTGGGAAATTCGAGATTAGGAGTCACCTATATTCCAAGCGGGCCTCATATGGATGGACAGCGAAATTGGGTGGTGAACATTGGACCTATTCCTTATGGGGATATGAAGAAGTATATTCCTGGAAGTCCTTTCAGAAATGTGCTTCAGGCACTGTATGATTATTTTCTTCCTGTAACAGTAGATGTGGAAGAGAATTTTGTTACAGAAAAAGAGGAATATTCATTCAGTCTTGAAGACGATGAAAGAAATGCCAGCCGCCTTGGATACTCTACATTCCTCTAAATTATTTTATTATATTTACAGCTACCAACAAAGTATAAATTCGAAAAGAAACAAATGGAAATTTCTTCAGTAAAAGGTATTTTTTTAAGGTATATCTTAATGCCTTTAATCGCAATTATTATGATGGTTATACTCGGTGTAATCAGGAGAAATAAACCTGCGATCAAAATTAAAGTAATTATTATATACGTACTGCTTTGCAGCTTATGTCTGGCTATCCCGGGTGTTTTTGGATTTGCGGGAAACCTTTTTAATCCGTACTGGTACCTTATTGCACAGGTTATTTATCTTATTTTTGGGATTATTCATGTGAATCTGTTACATAAATATTTCAAAAAGCATATTGATTCTCTGGCAATGAGTATTCTGTTTGAGTCTATTCTTTCATTAACGTGTATGGCTTTGGGAGGATATCTTTTCACTCTGATTTTTAACTGGATGAGCAAAGGCACAGGATATGCTGTAATGGCAGCTACAAGTATGGTCATCTTTGTGGTTCCGATGGTATTTTATTACTGCTATATTCAGTTTATCAGTATTCCTTTTGATATTTATAAAACATGGAGATATTCACCGGAGCAGAAACTTCCTGATTTTGAAGGTGCAGATTTTGACAGATTGATGGTACTGAATGTTGAACTGAGCAAAAAATTAGAAGATACCAACCGTTTCAGAATTAAAGCAAAAACGCTTCCTACAGGAGTTACTTTCGGAGATTGGTTCTACAGAGTGGTGGATGATTACAACCACAAAAATCCAGGTTCTATTATTCACCTTTCAGACGAAGGAAATGAGCCTTACTACTGGATCTTTTACACTAAAAAATCGTTTTTCAGCTTTAGAAAATATATAGATTTCGACCACGACATTACGACAAACAACATTTCTGAAAATGAAGTGGTGATTTGTAAGAGAGTTATTCAGCATGAAGAGGAGGGAGTCACAAGAAAATCATAAACACAAAAAATTAAAAAGTATTAAACATGATACAGCCTATTAAACATTTTGCAATCAATTGGGTGGATGGGATGAAAGTTTCCCAGAGGCACCTTAATGATCAGGATAATTTCTTAATTGATACCATCAGAGATTCCAATTCCCTTGGAATTACTACATATAACTACGGACTTTTACCTATTTCCAATGAATTTACAGACCGTACCATTTTTGATGTTCATAACACGGCAACCAATGATGTACAGCTTGTCATTAAGCGTTGCAGCGCTGTTACGATGGCAGGATACCGTATTGAGTTGACAGACAGACGAATCAGCGTGAAATCATTGGCAAAATCAATGAACGAAGAACAGGCAGATGGGGAATATTATATTTTGATCTCTGTAAATCCTTTTGATAAAGTACCTTTTGGAGATATTGATCCTGAGGAAATTCCACCACGCCACCCAAGTGCACAACCGAATCACCATATTGAACTTCTTCCTGTAACGTCTTTAAACAGCAGCTATTCAGGT
The DNA here is from genome assembly GCF_031324065.1 of Chryseobacterium metallicongregator. NCBI lineage: Bacteria > Pseudomonadati > Bacteroidota > Flavobacteriia > Flavobacteriales > Weeksellaceae > Chryseobacterium > Chryseobacterium metallicongregator. The sequence goes on along the minus strand of NZ_JAVIXS010000001.1, from coordinate 108,575 downwards.
GGAAATTATCTTATCATTGGTAAGGTAGATTTAAAAGGAAATATTGCTCAGGTGGATTCCAATTTTATTCCGCCCTGTACTTCTGTACAGAGTCATCCGGCTTTGGTAGATTATTACAGCAGCTATGCGAAATCTATCGGAAATCTTCAGCAGTATGCTTTTAAAATCATTCAGAAAGCATCTCATAAAAATCAGAATACAGCGTTGGCACAAAACGTTAAGTTCTTGTGTACTACCATGGTGAATACTTTTGGAGATATGTATTTCCAGTTCAGAAATATTACGCCTTGGCAGCCACCTGTATTTTTAATTGAGTCTTTTGCAAGACTGGCGCTTCATTTATACAATTCAACCCAGCTTCTTGTTCCTGCAGAATTGGAGGAAATGCTGAACTACAGTTTGGAATGGAGTGAGATTGCTCCTCATACCTTATTGAACCAGTTGTCTATTGTAGCAGAAACAAACTATGATCACCATAATTGTGGAGAGCCATTGCTTTATATTCAACAGATGTTGAGAAGTCTTGAAATTATCTTCTCTAAACTGAGCGAGCTTGATTATATCGGTCAGAGAAAAGAAAATATCATCGTTAATGAGCAGGAAGTTTCCACGAACACGAACCCAAAAAGAGGTTGGAGTGTTTTAGATTAAAATTATTGATTAAAAATAGTGTCCCGGATGAAAATTCGGGATTTTTTATAGACCTATTTAGGAAAAATTAAAAGTAAATTTGTTGTAAGGATTGATAAAATGAATTTAGAGGTTATAAGACAGGATACTCCGGGATGTTCGGATAAGATATTTTTAAACAGTGCAGGGGCTTCATTAATGCCTAAATCTGTTGTGGAGACTACCATTAAGTTTTTATATGAAGAACAGGAATTAGGAGGGTATGCAGCGGCGGTGCAAAACCCAGGTATCATCAATCAGTTTTATGAAGAGACTGCAAAATTGATTAATACAAAACCTTCCCATATTGCATTTGTAAGCAGTTCTACAGATGGATATGCAAAAGCTTTATCCAGTATTGATTTTAAAAAAGGAGATTGTATTATCACAACCAATGATGATTATATATCCAATCAGATTGCTTTTATTTCTTTGCAGAAAAGGTATCATATTGAAATCATCCGGGTTGCCAATCTTCCTGACCATGAATTGGATCTTGAAGATTTTGAAAATCTGATCAAAAAGCATAATCCCAAATTAATTGCTGTTACTCATATTCCAACTAATTCCGGTTTAATTCAGAATGTAGAAGGAGTGGGGAAGTTGTGTAAACAATATGATGTTCTGTATCTTGTGGATGCTTGTCAGTCTGTAGGGCAGATCGTGGTGGATGTAGAAAAAATTCATTGTGATTTTTTGACGGCAACCGGAAGGAAATTTATGCGAGGACCAAGAGGAACTGGATTTTTATATGTTTCGGATAAAGTATTGAATCAGAAATTGTATCCTCTGTTTTTAGATAGTTTTGGTGCTCAATGGACCGCTTTTGATGATTTTCAGCTTCATGACACAGCTAAAAGATTTGAACTTTTTGAAAGACCTTATGCTGCTCTAGCTGGATTTGCAGAGGCTTTACGCTATGCCAATGCGATTGGAATGGATCAAATTGAAAATTACAACCGGAAATTGACCAATACTTTAAGAATTAATCTGCAGAATAATGGTTTCAGAGTTCTGGATAAAGGAAACAGATTAGGCAGTATTGTGACTTTTTGCCAGGCAGATGGAAATGTAGAAAAAATCCATAAGGCTTTGAGTGATCATAAGGTTTTTTTTAAGGAAAACCACAGACAGGATGCCTTAATAGATTTTACCTCTAAAAATGTAGATCATGCAATCCGTTTATCCCCTCATTACTTCAATACGATGGAAGAAATTGAAAAAGTATCACAACTTTTAGAAAATAGTAACTATTAATATGATGATTTAAAATTTGAAGCGCCCTGGCATTCGCCAGGGCGCTTCAAATTTATTTTTTGTTCAGAAGATCAAGCGTATGTTCTACATGTCCGCCTCCTTTCCATTCATCGTGTCCAGGAATGATCAGGGTAGCTTGTGAATATTTGTTTTTAAGTTTTGTCATGGTTTGCGGCCATTGTGCAACGTTGGCTTCTCCCGTGTAGCCAAGATCAACGGCTGCTTTGCTCTTGACAAGACATCCTCCATCAAGTATTTTATATTTTGGAAACCAAACCACTACATTATCAGCAGTATGTCCTTCACCAAGAAAGTCTACTATAAATTCTTCTCCACCAATATGGTAAGGTTTTCCTGTTTTAATAAGTTCTGTAGAAGTTGCTTTTCCATCTTTCTTCAAAAGCTCGTTGGTTTTCGCTGTAGCGTAGGTTTTGATCCCTTTCTTATTATAAAAGCTTAAATCTCCGGCTCTGTCTTCATGTGAATGCGTTGCAAATACAGCTATCACAGGAAGATGATGACGTTTTTGAATTGTATCCAAAAGACTTTGATACTGTGTTTTCTGCCAAGGAACATCAAACAAAACAACCCCTTTTTTGGTCACCAGATAAACGGCATTGGTAGAATATTCTTTACCTCCGAATACCCCGAAAGTTTTATAAATATAAAAATTGGGTTGAATCTGTGGTTCAATTACAAAGTCTCTTATCTGAGTGGTTTGGGCATTTGCCAATGGGCTTAGCAACATCGAAATAATAAAAAACGGAATGCTTTTTTTCATAATTTTTTAAAGTAATAATTAAAATGTTTGTATTTGTCAGAAAAGACAAAGTCGGTAGATTGTTTTGCAAACCTAACTAAAAATAATTTTCCGGATAATGTAAAAAGGGAGTTTAACCGTTTTTTAACGATTTCAGGTAAAATTACTTCTTCACATTTATAATGTTACAACAACATATGAATAGGAATTTCAAGTCCTGATTTTACTGTATTCATAGAAACTAACGTTCTGAAATGTTTGATATTATCATTACCATAAAATATTCTGCGGGTAAGCTGTTCATAGTCTTTCATAGAAGAAACAACAATAATCAATACAAAATCTGACTCTCCCGTCACGTAGTAACATTGCTGAACTTCAGGAGCAGAGGTGAATAATGTCTGTGCTTGATCTATCTGGTCAATTAAGTTGTTTATGATGCTTTTTGTAAAATAACAAACCTCACAGGTTATAAAAACGTGTGAGGTTTATTTTCTCAGTTTTAATGACTTATTTCTTAACCAGTATTTTCTCAGTCGCTTTTTTGCTTAAGATTTCTGTTTTGCCCTCAATTTCTATCGTCATTGATTTATCAAAACTTTCTATTTTTACAATTTTCACTTTTGTATTGAGAAGTAATTTTCTGTCGTTCAGATACGTCAGGAAAGCATCATCGGAAAGGGTAACAGAGGCGAAAGTTACATTTTCTCCCGGTTCACAACTGCTTAATTTCTGCAGATCCTGGGCGATAATATTACCGTCTTTATCAGGAATAGGTTCTCCATGAGGATCGAATTTAGGATGATCCAGAATTTCGTCCATTTTATCAAAAAAGATTTGAGAATGCACATGCTCAAGCTGTTCTGCAATCTCATGAACGTTTTCCCAGCCGAAATTCATTTTCTTAACCAGGAACATTTCGGTAAGCCGGTGTTTACGAACAACCAGGGCAGCTTCACGTCTCCCGCTTTCTGTCACGATTAAGGGTTTGTAGGTTTCATAAATGACCCACTTTTTTTCCGCAAATTTCTTCATCATGTTATTGACACTCGGCATTTTTACATTTAAAAATTTGCTGAGCTCATTAATCGTAACCTTTCCTTCATTGTCAACTAAATGAAACAAAGCTTTCAGGTAATTCTCTTCTGTTAGGGTTGTTTTCAAAATGTTAGATGATTTTCAGTACAAATCTAACAAAATAAAATGAAAAGTTGACTCTTGTTATTTTAACTTTTTTTACTTTTACTCTATGAAATTTTCATTCAAAAACGATTATTCTGAAGGCTGCCATCCTAATATTTTACAGGCACTTTCACAGTATAATCTTGTACAGCAGGCTGGCTATGGAGAAGATGAGTATTCATTAAAAGCGAAAGCATTAATTAAAGAAAAAATCAACAACCCGGATTCGGAAGTTTTTTTGGTTTCAGGAGGAACACAGGCTAACTTAATTGTTATTTCTGCCATTCTAAAACCTTATCAGTGTGTTATTTCTGCTGCTCCCGGGCATATACTGAATAATGAAACAGGAGCTATTGAAGCTACAGGCCATAAAATATTGGGTATTGAAACAGCAGATGGAAAAATAAAACCTTCAGATATTGTTCCAATTTTAGAGGGGCACAGTAATGTTCCGCATCAGGTGATGCCTAAACTGGTATATATCTCGAATTCTACAGAGTTGGGAACAATCTACCAGGCAAAAGAACTGGAAGAACTCTCCGCATTTTGTAAGGAAAATAAATTATACCTATTTATGGATGGAGCAAGGCTGGGACATGGACTGACAGCAGAGATCAGTGATCTGACCCTTGAAAAAGTAGCTGCTCTTACTGATATTTTCTATCTTGGAGGAACTAAAAACGGAGCTTTGATAGGAGAGGCAATTGTAATAAATAATCCTGTGCTGCAGGAAGATTTTGCTTTTAATATCAAACAAAAAGGAGCGTTACTGGCAAAAGGTAGACTGTTGGGAATTCAGTTTATGGAACTCATGAAAGACAATCTGTATTTTGATCTGGCAAGACATGCCAATCAGCAGGCGATGAAAATTAAAAAGGCTTTGCAGGAAAAAGGAACAGCTTTTCTTTCAGATACCTATACCAACCAGATTTTTCCTATTTTAAATAATGATCTTATTGAGGTATTATCAGAGAATTTTGAATTTTATGTCTGGAAAAAAGTAGATGAAAATTTTTCAGCCATTCGTCTTATTACTTCATGGAGCACAGGAGATGAAGCTGTAAACCGTTTTATTGAAATTATTGAACAGAATTAATATAAAATGAAAAGGCTGTCTCGAAAGTGCAATAGAGAACTTTTGAGACAGCCTTTTTTTATTTTATAACAGATTATTTTTTCAAAGCTTCACTTACGACCTTACAATCTGCAGGGCTTAGCTTCTGTCCGTCTTTATAGCTTATCTTTTTCTCATCAGCATATTTAGACTGTCCGTCTTCTTCTTTATGATCACCAATACCTTCCGTCAAAACATTATCCTTTTGAAGGAAGTAGATATCTCTTTTGCTCTTTTTTCCTTCAGAGCTGAATTCATAAGTTAGTTTCAGGGTATCTCCGGATTTGAAACCCGTTACATCTCCTTTTGAGCTGTCTTTTTCACTGTTTTTATAAGATAATTTTCCGGTGATTGTTCCTAAATTGTCATCAATAGAAGCAAAAACACTGTCTTTTCCTGTAGCGCCAATATAACAGAACGATTTTGGCCCAAGAGTATCTATTACAGGTTCTTCCACAGCAATGGTATCTGCTTCCACTTTGGGAGCCGGTGCTTCAGTTTTCTTATTACAATTGATTAAAAAAGCTGATACAGCGCCCAATAAGATTAATTTTTTCATATCCTTAATTGTTAAAAATCAAATTTCTATTCTGCTAAAATAATAATAGTATTTGTATATTAAAAATAGGATATGAAGAGATAATGATTTTATGATGAAAATTAATATTTCAGAAAATGAATTTTAAGGAAAATATTAATTGAAAAATACATTGAAATTATCAATACTTACGGCATGAATTAACAGGTCGCTCCTCCGGAGCTTTATTATTACGGAGACTTCATTTTTTCTATTAACAGTAGATTCCGATGGGATCAAATTCAGTTCCAATAGGAGCTAACTGTTAATAGTACGTATTCGCTTTAAAATTATAGCTCCAGAGGAGCGATCTGTTAATTATACTTTAATCTAATTGGACAACAATGTTTAAAAATATTGCTCATAATGAAATACTATTTTAATGCTCTTTAAAATGTCTAATGTTTTTAGGCACGAAAAATGATCTACTTTTTAAAATTGATTTAATGAAAAAGATCGCTAAAGTACTAGGCTTGGGATTATGTATGTTGGGTTTATACTTTGTACAAGGACAGGCTCCTCAGAATTATATTTATACGTCCTCGGGAGATCTGCATGGAATTGAAAAGATGATTACCCGCAAAGATATTGGCGGAGTACAGATTGTTTACAACTGGAAGGCTTTGGAAACTTCAAAAGATGTGTATGATTTTTCTGTTATTGAGAAAGATCTGAATTATCTGACGAGCCTCAACAAAAAACTATTTATCCAGCTTCAGGACAGGTTTTTTGAACCACAGGCAAAATATATCCCTGACTATATGTTGAAAGATAAAGAATATACAGGAGGACTGGTTCCTCAGTATGATAATCCGGGTGAAAATAAACCTGTTGGAAACGGCTGGGCTACCCAGCAATGGAATCCAGCAGTCCGAATGAGATTTCAGAAACTGATAGGAGAGCTGGCAAAGCGATTTGACGGAAAAATTCAGGGGATTAATCTTCCGGAAACAGCGATCGATATTGATATGAAAAAGGATAAAACAGGTTTTAGCTGCGACCGTTATTTTCAGGCCGAATTGGAAAATTTACAATTTGCAAGAACTGCTTTCCACCATTCTTACGTTTTGCAATATGTCAATTTCTTTCCGTGTGAATGGGGAAATGATCACCAGTATATGTCCAGGCTGTTCGAGTTTGCTTATAAAAATAATATCGGATTGGGTGGACCCGATATTGTTCCGGATAAAAAAGCACAAATGAAAAATTCTTATCCTTTTTTTAATCAATACAAAGGAAAGCTTTCTTTGGTAGCCATGGCCGTTCAGGAGCCGACGTTGACCTATAAAAATCCGAAAACGAAGAAACCTTTTACCAAAGAAGAATTTACAGAATATGCCGAAAACTATCTTGGCGTTAACATTATTTTCTGGAGTGTGGAATCTCCCTGGTTGAGAGATCCCAATTAACAATTCTCCCTTATATTTTTAATAATCCTCTAAAGCCTCTTGCTGCATAATAAGAATCTGCACCATTGTGATAGGTGAATACAGTGTTGTATCGTCTGTCACAGAAAAGAGCGCCTCCAAGCTCTCGTATTGGAGAGGGTGTCTTGATCCAGCTTGAAGTTTTTTGATCAAACTTTCCTAATTCCTGAAGATGGCGGTATTGTTCTTCTGTCAAAAGTTCAATACCCATTTCGGAAGCGGTATCAATGACATTGCTTTCCGGTTTGTTGGCTTTTCTGGCATCCCAGGCATGATAATCATAGCATAAACTTCTGCGTTTTGGGCTTTCCGGAGAGCAGTCCACAAAGGAATATTCATCCGTTTTTTTATTGTAATCTACCACGTCGGGTTCACCTTCTGTGGCTTCCATTTCGTGTAAAGACCGGATTTTTTCGGGGTGGGATTCCAGTTTTTGCTGGATTTTTTCCCATTTCATGTCTTTATGACGGGACATATTTTTTTCGAAACGGGTTTTTAATGTTTTTAAAAGTTCGTTGATTTGTTCCTGGGTTAGTTTATTTTTCATGTCAAATTTTTTTATAATTTATTGTGTTGTGCTGTTTGAAATCGCAAAGGCGCAACTTTCTTAGTGAGAATATTTCTTAAGACGCAAAGATTTTATCTTCGATAAAATTTCTGACTGTTATTCTTTAAAACTATTAATCAATAATAGTGATTTTTCTGTCTGCAGGTCTGAAATACCATGAAATAAGAACCAACACCAATAATAATACGGCCGGAAAAGTTCTGCCAACTGTATCACCCACGATAAGATGAGAGATTACAGCTCCTGACATGACAAAGAAAAATCCTGCATAAGCCCATTCTTTTAAAAGCAGACGCTTAGGAATTAAGATGGCAATAACGCCCAGAATTTTCCAGACTCCGATGATGGTCATCAGATAAGAAGGGTAGCCGAGATTGGTAAAATTGGCCAGTTCATCTTTGTTTTTCATTAGTTGGACGATGGCTGTTGAAACCATTCCCAAAGCCATCCAAAGGGTGAATATCCAATAGATGATTTTTGTTCTTTTTTGTGATGGTTGTGGTGTGTTCATGATTGTTTTTTATATAATTAGTCGTTTAATCCTATTCCGTCCATGATTTGTGGTATGCATTTTTCAATGCGTGCTTCACGGGTTTTTGATTGTTTTGCAGAAGAAAAGTGGAGTAGATAGGCTCTTTGTCTTCCGGGAGTTAATGCTTTAAAAGCCTCCTGTAATGCAGGATTTTGATCCAGCTTCTCTTGAAACTCTTCAGCCATTTCAAACTCTTTTGTTTTCTTCATTTCCACTTTTGCACCTGATTCTTCTACTTCAACAGCTTGAAACATATAAGCCCGAAGAATTTCCTCCAAATCATTAATTTGCGCTACCTCAGTAAAACGAATCTGCCTTGCAGCCTGTACATTTTTAGACTGCTGAATCAGGATATTGTCAGGATCTTTCATCAAAGCTCCCTTAAAGAAGAGAAGTGCACAGTATTCTTTAAAACCGTGGATAAGGAAAATATTTTTCCCTTCATAGGTATAGCAGGGACAGCCCCATTTTAGATCTTCTACAAGCTCAGTACGAAGGGCAATAGCTCTTAACTTTTCAAATTCTTCCTGCCACTGTCCGGCATTTTCGAAGAAAAAATTAACTTTTGGATTCATTGTGTGGTTTGTTTGGGGGTTTGGGAGTATTAGAGTGAGAGAGTTTGGGGTTTCGGGATGTGAGATTCGGGTTATTCAGGTTAGAGTGTTTGAGAGTATTGATTGGGAGAGTTTCGGGTTTCGGGATGCAAGTTATTCAGGGTAGTATATAAACCTCGCACCTCGAAACTCGTATCGTCTATCATCTCTTCGTCTATTATCTTTTATCTATAATCTGCTACCTTCCACCTAACAATTCCTGCAAACGATTATGCGCCATATTAATACCTTGTGCGAATGGCATTTTCAGATGCTGATCTCTGAAGTCTACAGATTTATAAATGGTTTGGATGGTAATCTTGCTGGTGGTATCCGTTAATTTTTCAAATGTTAAAAACTCGATCTGAGCCGGAAAAGGAGTATTTTCCATCTGGAAAGTTCTTATAATTTTTTCATTCTGAACAATATCATGAATAGTTCCATTGGCACTGAAAACTACATCTCCCTGAGGGTTTGAGGTTTCGAAGCGGTAACTTCCATGTTGTTTGTTTTCGAAGTGGGTTACTTTCGTTCCCATCCATTGTTCGAACAGTTCAGCTTCTGTATACGCTTTAAAAAGAAGTTCTACAGGAAGATCAAATTCTCTGATGATGAAGATTTCCTGCTGGCCGTCTTCTGCCTGGATTTTTGTTTTAAGTTCCATATTTTGAGTTTGGTGTTTAAGTTTGAGGGTTTGAGGGTTTGAGAGTGTTAGAGTTTGATACGTTTTCAGGGTTTTGTGTTTGCGAGGTTCGAGGTAAGAAATTCGAGGTATTGTAGATTTTTAAATTGCAATTCATTTATCCAATTTATCTTGGAACTTTGCACCCCGAAACACGTATCTCGCACCTGGCATCACGCTTCTCTATTCTGATACGCTTTCATCACATCCTCCAGTTTGTTGAACTTTTCATCCCACATCTTGCGGAAAGGTTCTATAAAATCGGCTATTTCTTTCATTTTATTGGGATTTAGGTGATAGATAATTTCTCTGCCGTTTTGTTCAGATCGCAGCAGTTCACATTCTGTAAGGATCTGGAGATGTTTTGAAACAGTGGGTCTTGCCGTATCAAAATTGGAGGCAATGGCTCCTGCTGTCATCGACTGTGTCGCCACCAACATCAATATAGATCGTCTCGTAGGATCTGCTATCGCCTGAAATACATCTCTTCTTAAATTCATCGTGTAGTTATTTGACTACAAATATATGTGTAGTTATTTAGCTACGCAAATATTTTGTAATAAATTTTTGATTTTAATGAAAAAAAGCTCAAAAATGTAAGGAAATACATTGTTGAGCTTTGAATTTTTACATTTCGAATAAGGAAGTATGCTTAAGATCTTATTTCCCAATCTTCAACTATATTGATAGCTTCTTTCAGATACAGATCTTTTTGAAGATTTTTCACCCATACTTCAGATTTGTTTTTGAATGCTGCATCGCTTTTCTCTCTTTCAATATCCTTGGGATACATAGTGAAAGTAAGACCGCTTTCTAATGTTTTTAAAACTTTGAATTTGTCATCCTGAGTTTTTCTCTGCTTCATCAGGCCGCTGTATTTCTGAATGCTCAAAGGCACTGTTTTTTCTTTACCCAGATTTTCTTTCCATTGGGCGTACTCAAGTAACAGCTTATAATTATCATTTTTAGCAATTCGCTCTGCACTTACTTTCTGCAAAGCCTGAATATTGAGGAAGTTTTGCTTGTTGAAGCTCGTTCCCGGTATTTTATCCCACGCTAATGCATAATCATCATATTTTTCCCCGATATCTGCATAAGAAAAGATATCTTTCATCTGGATATCTGAGCTTACGCCTTTTCTCTGGGTAGACTCTCCGGTGATTCTATAATATTTCTGAATAGTTAGTTTTACCGAACCGAAATCTTCTTCAGTATTTAAAAACCTGTTCAAATCTACAAATACCTGCACAGTTCCTTTTCCATAGGATACAGGAGATCCCACGATAACCGCTCTTCCGTAATCCTGCATTACGCCAGCTAAAATTTCTGCTGCAGAAGCGGATAATTCATTTTGTAAAATCACAAGCGGACCGTTCCAGATTGGCGCTTCATTTTTATTTTTTAACGTGGTAATTTTTCCATTTCCATCCTTCACCTGAACATACGGGCCTGCATCCATGAAAAGTCCCATAATATCACCAACTTCCGTTAAAGAACCTCCGGAATTACCTCTAAGATCCAGAACAATTCCCTGGATATTTTGTTCTTTAAGTTTGATGATTTCTTTTTTAATATCATCAGAAGCATTTCTTCCGTCCTTATCTTCAAAATCAGCATTGAACTTGGGTAAATTGATCAATCCGTATTTTTTATCGGACGCATTTACGATAATACTTTTAGCAAAAGTATCTTCAATCGATATTTCTTCACGGTTCATGGTTACGTCCTGAATCGTTCCATCTTTTTTCTGTACCGTTAAAGTAATTGGAGTTCCTTTTTCCCCTCTGATTAATTTGATGGCTTCACTGGAAAGCATATCCACAACATTTACAGGATCAGTATCGGGGGTAGATTTTATTTTTAAGATTTTATCACCTTCTGTCAGCTGCTTGGTCTTCCATGCCGGAGCCCCAATGGATAATGTACCGATATAAAGGTTTCCTTTCTTTTCCTGGATGACTGCACCTATCCCGATGATCTTTCCTTTGAAGTCCATATCAAAATCTTTCTTTCCCTGTGGCGAATAATAATTGGTATGCGGATCAAAAATATGAGTATAAGCATTCATATAGACCGTAAACCAATCCATTTTTTGTCTTTTCCTGAATCTGATAAATTTTTCTTCCAGAAGATCTTTCACATTTTCTGTCGCTTTTTTTACCTTTTCATCCTGGCTCAGTACTTCGGGCTTGCTGTTGTTATCTTTATTGGTAGAATCATCCTTCTTTTTTTCTTCGCTTTTCCTGTTCAGGGATTCTATTTCCTGCAGAATATTGTATTTCACATATTTCCTCCATTCATTATATTGCTGCTGCTTGTTGGCAGGTGCATTTTTCAGTTTGGGTTCCAATGTTAATGTTTCATCCTCCTGGAGATTGATGGGCTTGCTGAAGATATCCTTCGTCATTTTATCAATTTCATCAATCCTTTGGTACAATTTATCGACTGTCAGTTTATAAAAAGTCAAATCTCCGGTGTTCAGATAATCATCCAGTTTGGTTTCATATTTACGAAACTCATCCATATCAGATTGCAGGAAATAGGTTTTTGTAGGATCTATTGATTCAAAATATTGCTTATACACTTCTTTTGAATACGCATCATTAATAGGTTTGGGGCTGTAATGCAGATAAGATAAAATATTCTTTGTATTGACCATAATGATCTGCATCTTTTCTTCTTCATTGAGGGGAGGACGGAAACCGAACACGAAAAATGTAAGCGGAAGAAGAAGTAATAAACGAACGGTTCTAAAATTTTTCAACATATCTCTGATTGTGCTTTTAATTGAAAACTATCCTTGTTTTATTGTCATTAATTGATCTTTTTTCAATGTAATGATTGAAAATAGCAGTAAACAAGAGTTTTCAATGTGCTTTTATAAAATCATGTGAATGTATGAAAAATATTGATAATAAGGAGTTGGGAAGGAGGATTTTAAGATAAGTTTAAGGATTGATAGCTTGTCTGTCTTCAATAAGTATATTTTTTTATAGAATCTAATATAGTCTGAAATACACCTCTTCTTATGTTTATTGTTTGGTTATTCGCTTACACAAGTTTTTTATTATATATTAGTTTTGATGTCCAATAAAGAGGTGGAATAATTAATTAAATATAGAATTGTGGAAGCTTTTCAGAAGGATTAATTATTGAATTTATTGTATAAGTCTCGTAAAAAATTGAATCCTTTTTCCCCGTGCAAAATACAAATTTGGTCTGCTATTTCTTTAAAATCATCTTTATATAGAATTTGAACTATTTCTTGCAATTTTCCACGAGATATGTCATAAGTAACTTCAATCTTAAATAGTTCTAATAAAATTAATCCAACTTCTTTTGGTGAATTATATATATGGTTTGAAAGAGCTTCAATTACATAATATCTATCACTTTGAGTTACATACTTGATTGAATTAAGTAAAATTTCATATATCTTTCCATCTATTATATCTATACTGTTTAACCATTTGCAACTACCAGAAAGTATTTCTTTATCAATTTCTTTATTTTCAAGCTTAATCGCATGATTATAAATTTCTTTCCAAAATAGTTTTATTTTATTAACTACTTTACTTTCAAATGGAAAATTTGGACTCCAAAAAAAATAAATTAAATTAGAAATTATTTTTTTGCTTTTTGATTTGATTAAAATTTGTATGATTTCACCTTTTAAATTTATCCCCTCAAAGCTATATAAATAAGCAGTACAAATTTGTCTAACCATGTTATTTACTGATTGTTTTTCTAGTAAATCTAGTGATAATGCTTTTTGAAGATGATTCTCTAACGTAAATAATTTTAAATAATTTTTATTAGGTTGTCTATGATAATAAAAGTATCCATTCATAATGGCTAGCCAGTTAATTTCTGATACTATTGGAAATAACCTACATAAATCTTCATTCATCCAATTTTTATCTAAGTAATTTATATCAGGTAAAAACTGACCAATTATGTAAAAAAGTAATGGGTTATTCTCATCTTTTTGAATCTCGGTTGTTATAAATTCTTTGATTTGATTATCCCATCTCTCATTTTTTTTATTTTCAATACAAGCTAATCTTAATGAATACTGGAAAATTATCTTATAGACTTTTCCTTTTGTATTATTCAAAACGGTCATTGACAAATCTTGATAATCATATATGTCATTTGAATCTTTCGCTAAGATGATGAATAAAATGTTTTTTATTATAGGTAATGATTTTACCTCAAAAGCCTGATTACCATCACGAATGCCACCTTCAATAAATAATAAGAAATTTGAAACAAACCATTTGTTGTATTCCCCATTTGAGTTATAAGAATCCCAAAACGTTTCCTTTTCTAAGATTTTAAATACTGCATTTATAATTTCATTATATTTAAATTCTTTTTTATCATTTCTCCAACTTTCTTCAAGTCCTCTTATCCAAGCATATAAAATGGCTGGCGGAGCATCAATAAATTGATTACAATTGGTATTATATTTTTCAGGATTATAACGAACAATTAAAGTAAATTGATCAATTAAACCTTCAACTGAGGGACCAATGAAAGAATATTCTTTCTTATTGAAATTAGTATAATATGAAATAAGTTCATTAATACTAAGTTCTTGAAGCTCTTCATTTGTTAATGGGGAAATTGTTCCTATAAGAGTGGAGTGCCACGAGTCAAAACCGGGATGTTCTATTTCAATGTCACTTATTGCATTCATTTCTGCAATTAATTTATTTACATTTTCAGAATTGCTAGGTAAAAGTGAAGTTAACCATTCTTTTTTTTGATAAGCTATCGATTTAGCAATTATATCTTTATCTTCTTTAATATCTTCATTAATATAATAGTCTTTTGTATTTATCCAGTCAATGGTTTGTTTAATTTTTTCATTATCAAAATTGATTGAATGTTCAAGAAATAACTCATAGAGTTCATGTTTAAAAGACATGTTTAAAGGATTTTCTTCTAAACTCCATAATAACTCTTGTAATTCTGAGTATCTTATACGAATTATATGAATCGCCAATCGTTTGAATATTGAATGTTGTTCATTAAGCAATTCTTTTATAATTTTAGTTATATCTTTTGCTTCCAGATTTTCTAATATATCTCTTAAAAGACGGACTAGTTGGTAATCATATCGATCACAAGCAAATGATTGTTCATGATCTTCAATTGTCTGAATAGATATAATATTAAAAAGGGATTCATCCAAATTTATTACTTCCTTCATTCTTGCAAATGTAAGTTTCTGCAATTTCAATCCTAGCGTTAAAATTATTTTACACTTACATTCTGATAAAGTTCTTTCAAGTTCATAATTTGTAAAAATTGAATCAACTTTATAAAATGGACCATCATGAAATTTATACATTAATAATAAATCAATGCCCTTTAATAGTAAGGTATTATTCCCAATTGTAAATAGTCTATCAATAAATTTGTCGTAATTACTACCAATTAAACCATGCCATTTGCTTTTTAAAGCATTATAGATAAATAAAAAATGCCTTTCATTAAGATATTGTTCTGGTAAATGACATATTATTTTGAATACTGCATAGTCTGTATGATAATTTTCAATTCTTTGCCCGTTTTTATTTCTAAAATTAGAAATGTTATCAATTATTTTTATTATTGATTCATAAGTATCCTTTTCTGATGAATTGGGACTATTTTCTGTAATATTTTCTAAATAACTAAGAGCTGCCCAGTATGGAATAGAATAATGGTTAGGATTGTTTACTAATTCAATGGGTTCTGGATTTTTAGAGCCATCAAAGTAACCTTCTTTTTCTAAATGAACCAACCATTTATAGGATTTTAAATTGTTGAAAAAATAACTTATTATTGCGGGTGTATTGAGTAAATTTGGTAATGTTTTTAGAATTCTAGAGGAAGGTTCTTCGTGTCTTAATAATGAGTCGACTCTATCAGTTAATGCATAGTAATTACCAAGAAGTTTTGATAAGACATCTTCAAATTCATTCCATAAATTAATAATATCTTTCGGATTTCGAGGTTCATTGTATGCTCCGCTTCTATGTGCATATTTTGCTAACCATCTTACAGCTTTAATATATTGCATTGATAAAGGATGGTCAATACTGAAACCAAATGAAACTAATATTGAAGAGATATGACCTTTAGCTTCTTTAAATTCATTAAATGTGAGATCTCTTAAATAATCAAAATCTTTATAATATTCATTAAATTGCTGAAAAATCCTCTCGAGATCTTCTGACTGGAGATTCTTTTGAATATCCTTTTTAAGTTGTTCTTGTTCGAAAATATCTCTTAATCCTCCATCAATTTCTCTAAGTGTATGTGCTAATAAGTTTGATTTTGTACCTAAATTTGAATCTATTATTGCTAGACCATCAATATAGAATTGAGCTATTTCAGGGCCAATTGATTTTAAACCTTTATATATATTCAATTGTTTGTCGGTCATTTACATATACCTTTTAAATTTTATATCATTTATGAATTACTATAGTCATTTCTTCTCAATCAACCTCTCCAATTTCTCAATCATTTCCCTCTGCTGCTGAAGCATACGCTCATAAAGCTCAACCATCTTATCAAGAGGATTAAAAGTGGGTTGTACATTTATAGCATTTAAAGTTGATGTATCATTGCTTGTGAAGGTATTAGAAATAATATTCACCGCTTGTTCCTCATCAAAATTCTCAATCGCTTCTGCAGGAACTTTCAAGATTTGCGCTACCTGGGCCAGAATATCAGATTCTACGGTTTCTTTTTGTTCTAAAAGGGAGATTTTCTTCTGGTTCCAGTCGTCGCCCAGCTCAAAAGCCAGAGCTTCCTGTTTGATGCCCAGCATTTCGCGGAAACGCTTTATATTTCTACCTTGGTGTATTTTTTTATTTTGCATATCTGTGTAACTCATAATAACAAATATAAAGCTTTAGATCAAAAAAATAAAGCGCTGTTTTAAAATAAATACTATTCTAAAATATCCCTCTTTCAGAATAAAATATCCTTTCCTGAGATGGTTTATCCTTCTTATTATCCCTTCATTTGTAGAAAAATAACACCTATGAAAAGAAAAAGAAGAATGAACAGCAGCAAATATAATGAACTGAACAATCGTTACCTTACGGTTTTCCTCAAATCATTTTCAAGAGCGTATGGCAAAATAGTCTATTTCCCCGAAATAAGAATAGCAGGGAAGTGGGTACAGCAATGTGGTTTTAAGGCAGGAGATAAAATACTGGTTACGGTGAGCAGAAACCAGATTATTTTGGAAAGGGAAGTGGATTATGAAGGATCAGTATGATTTTTTTGATGGTCTCTCGCAGATTTTGGAGATTACGCAGATTTTTTTAGAGTTATAATCTGTGATATCTGCTTGATCTGCAGGAGATTTTATTACCATTGAATTTAACGCAAAGTTTTCAAGTGAAGGATTTTATATTTTAAGGTGGCGAAGGATGGGCAAGTGAACCTGCCTGATGAAGCGGATGATAGTTTCTCGTAGATTTTGATCTTTTTAGAGTTATAATCTGTGATATCTGCTTGATCTGCGGGAGATTTTACTATTATTGAATTAAACGCAAAGTTTTCAAATGAAGGATTTTATATTTTAAGGAAGCAAAGGATGGGCAAGTGAACTTGCCTGATGAAGCGGATGATAGTTTCTCGTAGATTTTGATCTTTTTAGAGTTATAATCTGTGATATCTGCTTGATCTGCAGGAGATTTTATTACCATTGAATTTAACGCAAAGTTTTCAAGTGAAGGATTTTATATTTTAAGGTGGCGAAGGATGGGCAAGTGAACCTGCCTGATGAAGCGGATGATAGTTTCTCGTAGATTTTGATCTTTTTAGAGTTATAATCTGTGATATCTGCTTGATCTGCAGGAGATTTTATTACCATTGAATTTAACGCAAAGTTTTCAAGTGAAGGATTTTATATTTTAAGGTGGCGAAGGATGGGCAAGTGAACTTGCCTGATGAAGAGATGTGAGTGGTTTTTCTTTATTGTTTTATAAAAACACCGATGTATTTTCCATTGTATTCTACCACAGTTGTTTCTATGTTTTTTTTAATACAAAAGTCCTGATAAGCAGAATTGTCACCAATATCGTCACTAATAAACACAGCACCAGGCTTCAATCTTTTATACATTTTTTGATAAGCCCACATTCTTCCGTGGTAACTTTTGTCAGAATCATAGTGGAAAACATCAAAAGAGGAAACTTTTTTAAAAATCTTCGGTAAGGATTCCCTATCTGCAAAACGGAATAGCTGCCAATATTTTGTAAGGCTTTCCGGAACAACATATCCAACATACTGATCACCATCCTGAGCAAGATAAGGCATATCTGAACTATAGAGTGTGCCATTTCTTTGTTGAAGGGAAAGCAGTATAGCCAAAGAAGACCATCCATAAGCCACACCTGTTTCCAGAACGTTTTGTGCTTTGGTAAATTCGCAGGCGTAATAAATAAGCTCCAGAGCGCCAGGTCCACCCATTGTAATAGGACATTCTTTTTCTTTAGAGTTGGCTTTTTCCAGGATATCAGCATAGGTAGATCTGAAATGATCAGTATTCATAGAGAAAAGTCTGGAAACTGCTTCTTTTTGGGAAACTGCAATGGAGGCAGCCCATGAATTTGTTTTTGCTTTTCCTTTGAATGGACTTCTTCTGCTTACCGTATTTTTAATGATTTTTCTGCCCAGTTCAGGATAAAGAGCAGGTCTTTTAAGATAAGCTACAAATGTTTTGAGAACTGTTGACATTTCATTGATTGTATTAAAGTTACAAGACAAATGTATCCTATTAAAAACCATATTACATTGATGCAATATTAATTTTGAGAGTAAATCTGTTTAAGATTTTTTAATAAATAGAGTCCGGTAATAGATCAGTGAAATATCTTATTTTGATATAAATATTAAGTTTTAAAGCATTGATTTGCTTTGTTTAAAAAAAACTAATGATGGGTAAGTGAACGTGCTATGAGAGTCGCTCGCAGATTTGGGTGATTAGGCAGATGTTTATACAATAACTTGCGGGATCTCTTTGATTCGCAAAAGATAGTATTCTTTGATTCTCATCTGTTTAAGGGAGAAATCATTTCTTTATATTGGAGGAAGAGTTTTTGCTTTTCTCTTTACAAAAATGTCTGTCCAAAAATATATGGAGTACGGTCATAAAAACGGCAATACTATTCTGCTTTTTCACTGGGGGTAGGTATTTTGTTTTTCATTAACACACTAAAAAGTGTGTTGTTTGCAAATGTATAAAATAATTGTATAAACAGAAAGAAAAATGAGACCAAATTATCAGGATAATTTTCAAGGGTTTATGGCTGCGGAAAGCTATACTCAGGAAATTGCCCTATCTTTGGGGTTTCTATGCTTTCTGGCATTAATCAATAGTATTCGAAAATGAAATTTTTATTAGACCTTTTATTCCGTGTTGTTCAGCTTTTTACAGAACCTTATTTTTTAGTATTTCTTGCAGTAGTTATCATTGCTCTCCTCAAAAGAAAAAACAAAAGCAAAAATCTGAGGATAGGAGTTGGCTTTTTTGCTGTTTTAATGGTCCTGTTTATAGGAAATGGTTTTCTGGGAAAACTGATTTCCAGATATCTGCAGAAAAATTACGTGAGTACGGTTGTGAGTAAAAATAGAGCTCCTCAAAATCCTGTTATTGTTGTATTGGGTGGTGGAGTTGTAGATTTTGAATATACAGAAAAGCTGCATACCATGTCTTATTCCAGAATGGTAATGGCTTATCAGCTGTATCATGAATACAAGGCCAATAATCTGACTTGTAAAATCCTGATTTCCGGAAAAGGAAGAGGGCACAAAAGTGAAGCAGAATTATTCAGTGAAAATTTTAAAAGAATGGGCGTATCAGATGCTGATATCATAAAAGAAGATAAAAGCATGAATACGTATGAAAATGCAAAATATTCCAGCAAGATCTTACAACAGATGGCTCCTTCTGATGTATACCTGGTTACTTCCGGGTTTCATATGAAAAGGTCTATGGCTTTGTTTCAGACATTTGGATTAAACCCAGTTCCACAAGCCTCAGATTTTATAGATACTGAAATTACTGTATTTCCTAACAGCTATAATGCGGCATTTACTTTTGTGATGCTAAAAGAAGTGTTGGGAATATGGCAGGTGCAGCTGTATAATAGTTTAGGATTGAATGGATAGTTATATGTTTTTGCTTATAAAGACTGGTGTTTAATAAGACATCTTATAAAAAATTAAATATAAAGGCCACTCAATAATTTTATTGAGTGGCCCATTTTTTTATTCCAAACCGTGGGTTTGACGGTGATATTTTAGATTTGAGAGATTCAATTTATGATGATTGTGAATTATTAAGTGACCTGATAAACATCCAATTAATTGCAAGTTATCATTAATCGAAAATACTCCTTTGTCAAACATAATATGATGATTAGGGCAAAGGCAAATAAGATTATCAGGATTATCATCTCCATTATGAGGTTTGCCCAATGGTTTAATATGGGCACCTTCCGCATAATGGCCTAATTTGGTAGGAATAGAAATCTGGCAAACTTGACATTTAAAATCATATAATTTTTTTATCTGCCATGCGACTTTTGTATCTCGTACAATTCTTAGAACAGTACTCTCTATAATTCTTTTGGCTCTTTCAGAATAGTCTAATTCAATTTGCTGTACTGTTTTTTTAGATTGATTATTACCTGAATATTCTAGACGAAATCTACAAATTTTGAAGCCACTTTTACCAATTTCTTCCCATGCATCTACAACGCTATATAACCCCGCATATAAATATCCTTCTTTAGGTGAGTGCTCAGACTTATGAGATGCTCCTCGAATAACTCTTACGGGTAATCCTTGGTCCATACTTATTCTTAGTCCTGCATTTCCTTTTTCCCAGACTTGATCTTTTATTTGCTTTCCAGTATTACTATCATTGCCGCCTGCTCCTGTATAGACAATTTCTTCTCCAAAATCTAAATCATCTTCATATCCACCAGAAAGAACAATAGCAGCAGTGCCTTCGTTTGAGTTTCCATCAATTCCTGCTGCCCAATTTCTATGAAAACTTGTAGGCATCATTTCTCTTCTATTCTTAAAATGATATCCTTCTTCAATACCTTCTATCTCACCAAATATGATAGGTTTACTCACGGTTATTTTTATTTAAGTACAAATTTATAATTTTAGGTAAAAAAAATAACCGCATATAAACTATTTTAGAATGTTTTTATTTATATGTCGACGTTTAATGTTTTTTTTCTTAATAGAAATTACCGTCTGCAAAACCACGGAAGCAATAATAAATACCAATCCTATGTAAAACGAAAGATTCACTTCTTTGCTTTCTCCGAAAAATAAGAACGCCATAATAATAGCATACACAGGCTCCAGATTGTAGGTTAAGTTGACGGTAAATGCCGGAATTTTCTTCAAAACCTCTGCAAACATCACATATAAGCCAACGGTACAAAAAAGCGATAAAACGCCCAAATAAGCTGTGTTTTTTAAGTCAGGAACTATGCTATCTGACTTAAAATAGAGGAGATATACGGGCAAAAACGCTCCCCAGCATAAAGTGCCGGCAATCATCTGATAATAGTTGATGATTTTGGTATCAAAATGACTCACCAGACGTTTGTTATAAATCGTATACAAAGCCCCGAATGCCGATGAAAAGACACCTAATATAATCCCAAACTGATAGGAAGTATCAAAATGAAATATTAAACTGATTCCTGCAATAGTTAATGTACTGAGAAGCAATTCTGAAAGTTTGAATTTCTCCTTATCAAGAACAGGTTTGAATACGGCTGTGAAAAAACTTGTCAGGCAGTAGCATACCACACCAATGGATATGTTGGCATATTTTATACTGGCATAAAAAAGAAGCCAGTGTAACGTAAGCAGTAAGCCGGCTTTTGAAATCTGAATTTTCGACCGGAAAGGAATATCCGTTGGGATTTTCAAGAGTCTTACAATAAAGAACAAAATAATAGAGGAGAAGAGGAGTCTGTACCAGACCAGTAAACCTTCGTTAAGAGTGATCAATTTCCCGAATACACCTGTAAATCCGGCCAGAATTACGGCCAGATGTAATAATAAATATGATTTTTTCATTAGAGAATGAACTGTAAAATTGGAATTAATATTTTTGTTAGAATGTGAAGCACGAAAAACTAGGTCGTTAATAAGTTAACGACATGAGTACGCTTCAAATTAGATTGAAAATATTAAGGTGCCGGAGGAGGCAGACAGTTCGAGCGGTTCATATTGATCTGTTGAATGTCAAATATAGGGAAAAATATGTTGAAAGTCTACATAAAAAATACATTGAATTTGTGTCCATCCGGATCTGCAAATACAAAACCATAGTAGTTTTCTCCAAAGCTCTCAGGCTCTGAAACAATGGTTCCACCAGCATTTTTTACTTCTTCAGCCCATTCATCCACCTGATTTTTACTTTCTGCAGAAAGGGTGAATATAATTTCGTTGGAGCTTTGCGGATCTCCAAATTTCATGCTTTTCAGGTTGTTTTCTATGACATTTTTTAAGAAAAAGTGAACAATCAGTTCATTTCCAGCCATAAAAAAACTTACCAGCTCATTGGAACTGTGAGGATTATTGGGTTTGAATCCCAGCTCAGTATAGAACTTCTGCGTGCGTTCAAGGTCGGTTACGGCCAGATTGGCCCAGATCATTTTAGGTTTCATACTATTTTATTTTTGGTTAGGATAAAGGTATTCTGTTTTTACAAAAGAAAACCTGCCATGTGGCAAGATTTTGTATTTTAAGATCAGTAAGAGACTTTGAACGGCTCCAATTTAACATAACATAATGAAATTATAATACATGAATAAGAGTATTGCAGATTAAGATTAAGCAGTTAGGAGGAAATACAGAGGCTTTAGATCTTGATCAAAGTTTTGTTGAAAACTGGAAGAGTCTCAGCTTTAGTCATCATCTCTATGACAAAGATTGGGATGTCTATGGTATAGACAGTATTATGAAGAGTATAAAGATTTATATGCAGCGAATCAGAAAAGTTTTTATAATAACATACTGGAACATTATTTTTGTGACGATGAATTGCCGTGCGGTCAATATTTTTTTTAAGATTGGATTTTCACGCCATTTAAAAAAAACTCAGAGGATTATGAAGAACTGGATGGACTTGTAGAGGAATATGAAGTAAAAAAAATCGTACAAGGTAAAGAGATGGATTTTATCTGTATATTTTATTCTTATGGATATCCTGATCATTTTTTTGTGTGCACAACAGATCCTGACCAGAATAATCCAACAAATCTACGGAACGGATCATGAAATGTATTTTCAGGAAATTGAGAATGAAGAAAAGCTGGAAGAGTTTCTGGATCGTTTTATGACCCAGGAAGAGTTCTTAGAAACGGTTAAAGAATATTTGATAGGGAAAATGACAGAATAAGAGATTCTCAGGCGGTTAATTACTCTATTTCTGGATAATAATAAAAGTCCTATAATTTATATTATGTTAAATGAGATGTAGTGTTTATTTTGTTCATATTCATAAGGTATTTAAATTTAATAAATATTTACTAAATTTAATATATTGAAAAACAGAGTAATTAATATCGGAACTAAGTCATTAGTAATACTTTTAAATGAAGATGGCTCTCCGGCCTTTTTACCTAATTTATATATTATTTCTTCTAAAATTAATCTTTCTGAAAAGAGACTTTCGTATATCTGTACTGTCATAAGACGAGCAATAAATTTCTTTAATGAGGAAAACTTAAATTTAGAAGAAATGTTAATCAATGGAGATTATGATTGTTTGTTAAAAAAAATATCAAAATTCTATACTGATTATCTACAGGTATATAACTTAAGTAATGAGGCTTATAATAATCATGTTTCACTTTTAAAAGAATATTTTATATGGGCACTTAAGAGATATTTATCAAGAAGCTTAAATTATTTTGATAATAAAGAATTTTATATTATTTATTATAATAAAATTGAGAATACTTTTTCTTTTTTGGAAAGAAATAAAAAGCATAAAAATTTAGGATTTAAAAATATTGAAGACAATTATATAGTTGATCTTTTAAATTTTTTAGAAAATAAAAGTAAATTAGATTGTACTAAATTTAAAGATTACTTAATTATAAGATTATTATTAGAAACGGGTATTAGAATTGGTGAGTTACTTAATTTAAAGACAACTGATATAATTTTTGGAAAAAAAAATTCTTATATTAAAATTTTACAAGGCACTACTCTATTAGATACAAGGTTTGATAAGCCACGGATAAAAAATTCACAAAGTAATCGAATTTTATATATTTCAGATGAATTATCACATTTACTGCATTACTACATAATTACATTTAGAAGAAATGTATATAAAACTAAGAGTAAAAAAATAATTCACTCTTTTGTTTTTATAAGTAAGTTCGGGTATCCCTTATCAAAAAGTTCAATTCAATATTTATTTAATAAAATAAACAATGAATTAATGAATTATGAATTAGATATAGAGAAGTTAACACCACATAAGCTAAGACATACATTTGCTTATAATTTTTTAAAATATCTAGTTGAAGAAAAAAATATTGAACTAGAAAGAGCGAAAGATGAGCTAAAACAAATTTGCGGCTGGAAACCATCATCCCGAATGCCTGAACTATATGCTGGTAAATATATTTGGGAAATAGCAAATAGTCATAACATTAATAGAATAAATGATTATTATAATGGGAAATAATAAAATTATTGCTTCATCTCAAAATCAATTACCAGAAGTAACAAACTATGAATTTAATACCTGTAAAGATATATTTATTAACAATACACCTGCAGATATTGATAATAAATGCTATTGTCGTGATGACTTGTGGAGGTGGCCTTTGCAGGGACGAATCTATAAGCTTGATTGGAGGAAGTTCTATTTTTCTAATGAATTGAAAGAATTACTGAAAGGTTATATTTTTTATAGATTACAAAATAAGTCTCCTTACACGGTTGTAAGTATGGATATTTACTTTATACGTTACTTAAGCAAATGTTCGGAATTACGGAATTTTCCATGGTCAAAAGAATTGTTAATTTATCATTTAGGTCTTTGTGAAGATATACTTTGTTCTTTAAAATTATTTTATAAATGGTGTCTTGTACAGAATATAAAAAACTTTACCAAAGAAACTTTTGAAATAATTTGTGATTTTAAAGCTTCAAAAAAAATACCATATCAAAATATTTTTCTAAGGCAAAATTATATTGAGGATTCTAAAATTAAAATAATAATTAATAAGTTAAATCAACCTATTGATTTAACTAAAGCATTTGATTTACAAATTCGAATACTTATGAGACTTTGTTTTGAACTTGCTCCTAGACCGTCACAAATTTATGTTCTTAATAACGAAGATTTGAAAATTTTTAAAAATGAAAATATATATTATTCTATTACTTTAACAATGACAAAGAAAATATCATTAAAAAAGTATGATAAAAGAACAAGGGCAGTTAGTTCTAAACTAGGATTTGAAATTAGTAAATTGATTTCTATGAATAAAGAATTAGGTAGCACTTCTAATGCACTATTCATTAATTTAAAAACAAAAAAGAGGTATTCTTCAAATAAAATAGGTTCATTGATTATTCAAGGTTTAAAAGATATAGAGTTAACTTCAACAGCACTTAGACATAATCTTGCACAGTCATTAGCAGATCAAGGTGCATCGGCTGAAATTATTGCCGATATAATGGGGCATAACTCTACTGTTCCTGCAAGAGCATACATTGCCGCTACCCCCAAAATTGCTGAAATAAAAACGAGAGCTTTAGGGAAAAATAATAATTATATTGATATAATGAAAATGTTCACCACGGGGAAGATTATCAATAAATCTGATATTGAAAAAGAAAAATGGGTCAAAGGCATTGCTGGTATGCAATATATTGGTGAAATAGGTGGATGTACATTGGATAAGATTTGCCCCAAAAATCCAGTTTATTCTTGTTATACATGTGATAAATTTAATCCTTTTAAAGATGGTGAACATAAGAAAGTATTAAAAGGATTACAAGAAAATATCCAAAAATTTATTGATATAGGAACTAGTTCTGGGGATGTAAAATATAACCGTACAATTGGGCAGCTTGAAGACACAATTATTGCTGTCAAAAAGATTATTAACTACATAAAAGATTATGAATAATATAAATGTATGTTATGAAAACTTAGTAAATTTTGTAGAGAAAGAAAAAGTATTCTTTAATAGTCTCCCAATTAGTGATAGTTGGGATGCTATGCAATGGAATACCAAAGAATGGCTGTTTCACAGAGGAAGTGATCATCACATTAATTTTAATCTTTATAAGTTTAAAACCAGAGTTTTAGATTCTCAAATGCCGAAAGAATTTGGTGATTTTACAAAAGCTTTGGCAATCTATCTGTATAGATCAAAAAAAGTCGGATTTATGGCAATAAGAAACTATGTGATTGCATGTAGACAATTATCTGTTGTTTTGAAGAATAGAAATGAGGTTTCCCCTGTACAGCTAACAAAATGGCATTTCGATCAAGTTATTGATGATTTAAAGGAAAATAAATTTAAAAAAATATATGAAGCAGCGGCTAATTTGAAAGTAGTAGCTGACTTATTAGACAAATTAAATATAACTCCCCTAGCAATAAATTATATTAATTGTGAGAAAAATAATCATTATTATCATGATTATAAAAGTTTATCAGAATTAAACTCTGAAGATGATAGAATAGGTAAAGAAAAACTTCCTTCTTATGACGCAATGGTTGCTTATGCAATTTGTACTAATAAACCAATTAATAATGATGAAAAAATTCTTCTTAGAACAATTGACCTTCTAATTGCAATGGGACAAAGAGCAAATGAGGTAACATATATTCCATATGATTGTTGGGTTGAAATAGAAAAAAAAGATGAGAATGGGAAAATAATATTAGATGCTAAAAAGAAACCAATTAAAGATGTAGGCATAAGATATTATGCTGAGAAGAAATTTGAATCACGAGTTCACTGGCTTGCAGAGCAAGATATCCAATTTGCATATCGAGCAGTCAATGATTTAAAAGTGCTTACAGAAGAAGTACGAAAAGTTGCAAAGTTTCAAGAGCAATATAATCGAATGTGGAAATATGACAAGGATGAAATTATTTCAGATGTTAGATTATTGCAATATTTAGGATTTCAAAATACGTATAATCTTAGTTTATACTTAAAAAGGAATAATATTCCAATACATTCTATTGATAAAAAGATTAAGCACCCCATTAATAATTCTGGAAAAAGAATATGCCAGCATTATTATTTAGCAGGTGATATTGAAAATTTATTTTTCAAAAAATATGAAAGCAACATCATATTGAAAGATAATAATAAAGTAATTCTTAGAGTTGGAGATTTACTTTCTATAAAATTTGAAGGTGCATTTAGGTTTAAGAGAAAAGCAAACACATTTCGAGTTGTTCCTTGTAAGTTGACATTAGAAGATATAAATGCGGCATTAGGGAGTGGTTCTAAAACAGAATCAATTTTTGAAAGACGTGGTTTAAAAGAAGCAGATGGGAGTAAAATAAAAATTACAAGCCACCAGCCAAGACATTGGAGAAATACTTTGTATGAATTAGCAGGAATGTCAAATATCAACCAAGCTTTGGCATTAGGAAGGCAGTTAATTGATCAAAATACAGTATATAAACATTTAACAGTTAAAGAGACAACACAAGTACATAAAGACTTTATTACGTTTAATTCAGTTGCAGAGAAAATTAATTTTCTCCGTACAGGTATTAGAGATAAGACAATTATTGGAGATTTAACAGATACTTATCATAAACTAAAACAAAGTCAAGGTCTGGTAATAGCTGAGGAATTTATTAGTACCCATACAAATGCATTACATATTACTCCTTTTGGTGCATGCTCTAATGATTTTAGCCTAAGTCCATGTCCAAAACATTTGCAGTGTTGGAATGGTTGTAATAATCTAAATTTGACCGGATCTAAGCATGAAATTGATAATCTAAATAAGCTAATTGATAGTACTGAAAAAGCTTTAGAGCAAATGAAAAATCAAGGTGAAGGAGACTTTGGATCTGATATCTGGATTTTAGATATCGAAAAAAAATTGTCAAATATGAAATTTGTTCAGCAGTTAGCAACTAAGGGTGTAAAGCATCAATTATTTCCTAATGGAATTGATTTTTCGAATACGAATAAAAAAACGGATTTAATTAATGGAAAAAAATAAGAAGTTAAGAGGAGAAGAAATTGATATTCATCTTAAGAAAATTTTAAATGAAATGCTAAATGATGGATTTGCTCTCTCTCCTATTTCACGCTCAGTTATTTTAAAAAAACTTGGACTAAAAAGTCGTAGTACATTGTTGTTAAATAATAGAGCCGAATTAATTGATAATGCCAGAATAACGCAGCTGAAAAATATAGGGTTAGATTCTACAGGTAAAAGAAAAAGGAAAAATTTACAGGAACAGCTTGATTATTATAAGGAAAGACTTGAAGAATCTGAAAAAGAGAAAGAAGTTTTAATTCTAAAAATGGCTGCAATAATTTATAACCTAAATGCCAAGGGGTTAGATGTTGAAGAGATAATGATACCATTGAGAATTTAATATAATTGTCTCTCCTATTCAATTTATATAAACCGAAATCTTTTTATATCTTTGTTTTTAAGAAATTAATATCAAGCGTAAGCTATCGTATTGGTGTAAGAAAACCGCTAATTTTCATAACAATCCAAATTCGATAGACTTACGCCCGTGCCTTATATCGGCGTGGGCTAAGTCTTTCTGGATTGTGGGTTCTTAGCGGTACCTCTTACACAGACTGTGCTTAGTGCCACGCTTTTTATTTAATATATTATTTATTTAATATTAAATAAATTTACTATGGATGTACCTCAGTTTTTAGATTATGAAAAAAAGTTATACCAAGGCATAATTGAACGAATTGATATTTTAATAAACTTGTATAACTATGAAAATAGTTTGCAAAATGATCATCATCTTTTTCCTCAGAACAATTATCTAGATCAGATACTTTTTATAATAAACAAGGAGAATAGATTTCTTCATAATAAAGAAATATCTCAACTTTTTTTAAAGTATAATAAGGAGCACAATGATATTGTAGGACTACAAAGGAAAGATCTCTATTATACTTAATAAAAAGAAAAAAACAATATCTAATTTAGTAAGTTACAAATATTCTAAAGCATATAAAGACACTGTTTGGGGTAAAAAAGAATGGTTGGATGAAAATAATAAACCTAAAGAAAAGCATATGTATAAAGAGAGGAAGAAAGATGATTTTTTAAAATCAAATTGGTAGTGTCTCACTAACTGTGTAAGTTAAAAAGTTATTCTGGAAAATTTTGAGCCCTCATAGCTCAAAAAATTTTGCGGAAATAACTTTTTATTATTTTTAACCATTACATAGTTATGATAGACAAAGAAGACTTATTAAACAACAAGGATTTCTATAAGTCCTTTAAAAATGGGGAAGATTTAACCTCTTTCTTCAAAGAAATGCATAAACGAGCTGTAGAACATATGCTTGATGCAGAATTGGACACCCATCTGGATAATGAAAAGCATCAGAAATCCATCACTGGAAATTACAGAAACGGCCATGGGACCAAGAAGATAAAATCCTCATTTGGCGAATCTGAAATTAAAGTTCCTCGAGATAGAGAAGGTAGTTTTGAACCTGTATTAGTCCCAAAGAGACACAACATCATCGAAGGTTTGGAGAATATTATCATCTCATTTTATGCTAAAGGAATGAGTGTAAGCGATATTGAAGAACAAATCAAAGAAATGTATGATTTTGAAGTTTCTACTTCTACCATCTCACGAATCACCAATGCTGTTGCCAGTGAAGTGGTGAGCTGGCAAAACCGCCCGCTTGAAGATCTGTATCTGATCGTTTGGATGGATGGGATTGTTTTCAAGGTAAGGGAAAATTCCAAAGTCATTAATAAAACAGTTTATCTGGCTGTGGGATTAAATCGTGACGGTAGAAAAGAAGTCTTGGGCATGTGGCTTGGAAAAAATGAAAGTTCAGCCTTCTGGATGGGCGTTCTCACAGATTTAAAGGCCCGTGGTGTAGAGGATATTCTCATCACCGCCACCGATAATTTAAACGGATTTACCCAGACCATCCGTTCTGTTTTTCCTGAATCTCAAACCCAGATCTGTGTGGTCCATCAAATCAGAAATGCCTGCAAATATGTGGTCTGGAAAGACAGGAAAGAGTTCTCTGCCGATATGAAGCATATTTATACAGCCCCAACAAAACAGGCGGCCGAAGCTGCTCTGGGTGATTTTGCAGCAAAATGGGAAAGCAAATATTCTTATGCTATTGCATCCTGGCGGAATAATTGGGATGAACTGACCGTATTTTTTGAATTTCCTTTAGAGATCCGAAAAATCATTTATACCACCAATTTAATTGAAAATCTCAACGGGAAAATCAGAAAATACACCAAAAACAAAATGTCTTTTCCAACGGATGATGCGGTTTTGAAATCTGTTTACCTTGCATTGAAAGAAGCTACCAAAAAATGGACCATGCCAATTCAAAATTGGGGTATTGTTCTCAACCAGTTTATGCTTATTTTTTGAAAAAAGGCTCAGATTATAAAATCCAAGCCCTAACTTTTTAACTTACACACTTTGTGGGATAGTGTCCCAAATAATAAAGCCTGCTTTGTCAGAAAGCAGGCTTTTATTATTTTATATTGTCCCGTCCTGAAATTAATCATCAGAACTCACTGTCAAGCCTACTCCTACGCCTCCAGATTTCTCATCTTCATCGAGATTTACTTTGTTTGGCTTCGATTTGAAGTCGTGAACATTATTTTTCATATTCCGGTCAATCAGTTTTACATAAGGATCTATTCCAGCTTGCAAAGGTTCTTCATCCACTAAGAAAGTAAAGCTTTTCTCAGGTTTATCTATTTTCACTTTTTGTAAAATCAATTCCTTACCTTCAGGAAACTTAATAGATTTTTTTCCAAAGACTCCTATATCAACATAGCCGTTAACAGGAATTTTCTTCGATTTTCCTTGTCCATCAACACGGTACTTTACACTTCCAACCGTCAGTTTTACTTCATATTGTTGCCCAACTTTTTTGTACGAAAGATCCTTAATATAATTTTCGTTCAGCGTGATGGTTTCAAACAAATCTTTGATAAGATATTGCAAACTGTCAGGCGTTTCTTTTTTCAGAAGATTTACAAATTCAACCGAATTGGTGTAAGGTGGCTCTTGAAATTTGGTTTGATTTAAATATTTTTTCAAAATAGAATTCAGCTTTGCTTCTCCTAAATAATCCTTGAGCGCATACATTACGAGGCTTCCTTTGTTATAATGAATGTAATCTTGATTTTCCACCAGCATCAGAGGCATTTCTTTTTTCGTTTCTTTGGTTCGGCCTTTCAAATAATTATTGAGTTCATAACTCAGAAATTTTTTCATGACTGGAGCACCGTACTCATGTTCCATGACCATCAAAGCTGAATATTGTGAGAATGTTTCAGACATCATAGCACTTCCTTGCACATTGCCACCAATGACTTGATGTGCCCACCACTGGTGTGCTACTTCGTGAGCCGTCACATAGAAGGGAACATCTATTTTTTCTGGTTTTTCACTTTCAACTTTAGTCAGAAAGCCTATACTTTCAGAGTATGGAATCGTATTCGGGAAAGATTGTGCAAAAGAAGCATATCTCGGAAACTCGATGATTCTAACTTGCCTGTGCTGATATGGTCCAAAATTTTTGGTGTAATAGGTCAAACTATTTTTGATGGAAAATATCATTTTGTCCAAATTATATTCGTGTCCTTTTTGATAATAAATCTCAATATTCACATTATTCCATTTTGCTTTTTTCACCTGATAATCAGCAGAAAGAAAGGCATAGAAATTAAGAATCGGCGAATCCATTTTATACGTGAAATACCTTCTTTTGTTCGCTTTCCACTCTTTTTGCAGATAGCCCGGCGCAATTGCTATCTGATTATTGTCGGTCGAAATCTGAGTCTGGAAGCGAATCCAGTCAGAATCTGTTGAAATATAATTATTCATTCTAGCTGTCTGGTCGTTCACGTTTGCCAATCTTGGTTTTGGTTTCAAACCATATTTTTTTCGGGCAGAATTTTCCGAAAGTTCAACATCTGAATTATATCCCAAACCAGGCAAATTACCGGAATTAAAGAACGTACCATTTTTCACTATATCTGTTATAGCTTCATTGGCAAACCCTTTTAGCTTGAATTCGTATTTGAAATGAATCGAAACTGAATCTCCAGGCTGAATGGGATTATTGAGTTTAACAAGTTTTAATCCCGATTTTTCATCATTGAAAATTTCTTTTCCTGCACCCGACACTTGTATTTTCTCGAAAGAATAATGACCATCCAAATTATCCGGATATCTAATGACAATGCTGTCAATCGCTTTTTGATGCTTGTTTTTTATGTAGTAATATCCATCCACTTTCCAAGATTGATCTTCTGGTGAAAGATCAATTTTTAAGTTCGAAGAAACGATTCTCGGCTGATCTATTTTTTCTAAATACTTGTATTTTTTCTCATACTCAAATCTCATTTTTTCAGATTCGACCTCTGAATAGTGTGAATTTAAAATGTGGGTATTGTAATAGATAAACGCACCAAGTCCAACCGTTGAGAACAAGAACAAAAACAGTAAAACTTTATGTTTTAATTTGTATGATGTTTTCGATAAAAGATATTTTTTGGACAATCTTTTTTCCTTCCCTCTCGGAAAAACTAAAAGTGCAATGAATAATAAGAACATCATCATCAGAATCCAGTACGATTTCACAATGAAATAGCTGTAAAGCACTTGTCCAAATCCGTTCAAAGCTGAATAAGGAAGTGTTGGACCATTGGAATTGAACCTGTACAAAATGTCATTCATTTCCAGATAATTATATAAAATCGGAAGGAAAACAACTGGGAAAATTGCTAAAAAGAATCCAAAATATTTGTTATTGACAATTAATTGAATAAACAGACTAAAGCCTATCAAAACCAGATAATAAGGCAGATTATAAAGGTCGAATTTCAAATAAGTTAATGGTTCAATATCATAAAATCCTTTATAAAATTGAATCCCTACGCAAATTAAATTAGTGAAAATCTGCATAATCAACACCATCCAAACCATTCCCAAAAACTTAGAAAACATAAGATTGAAATTGGAAACCGTGGTTACGCTAATCAGTTCATCAATCTTACTTTCACGCTCTCTCCCAACGATATTTCCTGAGAAAAAAACAATTAGCAAAAGCAGAAAATAAGATAAACCATCCTGCCCCAGTTCCGCCATTAAAAAAGTGACAGGGATGGATTCTGCATCATACATTGACTTCATATAATTAGAAATTACAATCAACAGAACACCAAAGATGAAAGCAATAATCCTGAAAAATGGTGTATAAACAATTCTTTTTACCTCGAAAAAGGAGAGATAAAAAAGTTCTTTCAGTTTCGCAATCCATCCAAAATCTTTTTGAACATTGAGAATTTCCTGCAATGACCTGTCCGAATTGGCATATGTTTCTTCTAAAACTGTTTTCTTTTTCCCAAACAAAGAGAATGGCTGTAAAAACTGGTTAAAATCAAATTTAAAATACGTTACCCCAACACATAAAAGTGCAATTCCTATCCAAAGTAAACGGTTCCAAAGCAAAACACCAGAAAGTGCAACTGTATTTTCATTTTGTTCGTAAGGTGTCCAATATTCAGTGACTTGTCTCAATGCAAAATTCCCGAATGGATCTATAAGCGAAACAAAATCTTTATTTTCAATATCAGAAAGAATACTATCACTCAATATGGATAACAAAAGCAAAATAACACAGAAAAGATATCCTGCTAAAGTACTTCTGGTAATGGTTGTCAATGAAAAAAATATGGATCCAATGATCAATGTATTGGCTACTGTGAAAACCAGAAAAGGCCAAATATAATTTATAATATTAATAGGGCCTAACTGCGGAGTTCCAACTCCGTAAAGAGATCCAAAAAAATAACCAATCAATATTCCTGAAAAGACATAATTTGCTATCAGAAAATTAGCTGAAAATCTTCCGAAGAAATATCCGGATTTCGTAATCGGCGTTGTGTACAATAAACCATGGAAATTATATTCATAATCCTTCTGGATGGCTGTTGCCATAATACTGATCATTATAATCCCATTAATAAGCACCATAATATTGCCACTCATCCCAACAATTAATCTTGCGATTGCCAAAGAAGAATTTTTAGTTAGAATAGAATCTGAAGTAGAAGTGTCGAATGCACCAGTATTTGCCAACCCTAAGAGCACCCCAAGCGTTAGAAATACAAAAAAATAAATCTGCGTACTCCATTTTTTGAAACCGCTTCTGAGTTCGAAAGAGAATAGTTCCTTAAACATTGCTTGTTATTTTTTTTGTAATACTGGAGAAATACACATCTTCTAAATTAGATTCTACAGGAATGAAATCTGCATTTGGTTGAGATTCCGCAAAGACGCGAATCTCAACTTTCCCTTCAGAAATGTGTGTAGAAATAACATGGTATTGCTCTTTCGCAATTTCAACTTCGGATTTATCAATTAGTTTTTTCCAGATTTTTCCTTGGAATTCATTTATAACGCCTTTCGGAGTTCCGTCTAAAATAATTTGTCCTGAAGTCAGAACAACCACACGATTACATAAATTTTTCACATCATCTACAATATGAGTGGAAAGAATAACGATTGTGTTTTCTCCTATTTCACTCAGGAGATTATGGAAACGGTTTCTCTCCATGGGATCTAGACCAGCAGTTGGCTCATCAACAATGATCAGTTTTGGATTTCCTAAAAGTGCCTGAGCAAT
The DNA here is from genome assembly GCF_031324065.1 of Chryseobacterium metallicongregator. Classification (NCBI taxonomy): domain Bacteria; kingdom Pseudomonadati; phylum Bacteroidota; class Flavobacteriia; order Flavobacteriales; family Weeksellaceae; genus Chryseobacterium; species Chryseobacterium metallicongregator. Next base: position 74,258 of record NZ_JAVIXS010000001.1, on the reverse strand, counting down.
TCCGAAACGCTGTCTCATTCCACCAGAATATTCGCTGACGTTTCTTTTTCGGGCTTCAAAGAGATTAGTTTGATGAAGCAATCCTTCTACGATTTCCTTTCGTTCAGATTTTCTTGAAATTCCTTTAAGAATCGCAATATGATTGAGAAGTTCTATGGCATTCACTTTCGGGTAAAAACCAAAATCCTGGGGAAGATATCCCAGAACTTTTCGAAGTTCTTCTTTTTGGGTCAAAGCATTTAGATCTCCCAGAAAAATTTCTCCACTATCTGGTGCTTGCAAGCCTGCAATCGTTCTCATCAATGAAGACTTTCCCGCACCATTAGGACCAAGTAATCCGAACATTCCTTTGCTAATCGTAAGATTGACATTATCCAAAGCCTTCAAACCATTTATGTAGGTTTTACTAATATTATTTACTTTTAATTCCATAATTGTATTTTTTGAATTATTATAATTTGATTAGACAATTATTATTGTTATTTGTTACAAAAAATAATATTTTTAATCTATGCTACTCTGAAAGCTATAATGCACCGACCTCTGCTAACTCACATACAACAGCTCTTAATCTAACCAATGATGATCTTATTGCAGAAAAGGGCAACATGTAGGATTTCAATATCTAGTAATTGATCGGAAATACTTCTATAGATTATTAGTTCTCATTATTCAACATTAATATTAAAGACAAGCTGAAACAATTGTGGAGAACAGAAAAATAAAGGACTTGAAATGAATGAGGATATACCTATACATCTAAAAATTCCTTCATAATAAAATACGTCTTTTAATAAGTTATACCTACAGTGATTTTAAGTATTCCAAGTTCAGTATCTATCTGAAAGAGTACGCAACTGCCACTATAGTAAATCTTTATGATAATAAAAATGTAGTAGGAGCTCCAAAACAAAACTGTTGGTTGGAATAGATTTCGATACTAGAATCGGACTCTCCTGGCAGAATGAATACAATTTTATAGGAAGTGTATACACAGATCTTGCTAATTCAAATAAAGATTCAGCTCCATTATAGGTTTAGGTTCTGCTAATTACAGCTCATTTACAACATCTCGGTTATAAAGGTGTTAACTTTCAATAAGTATTTTATGAAAGTTATTCTTGCAGGATATTTCAAGATTTAGATATCATTGTAATTTGGCTCTGATAGCTTGTACAACTAATCTGCATTCGTTTCTTCTATAATTTAATTACAATATTGAAATATTGATTTTATTAAATAAAATATTCTCATCTGAAGTGGACATTTTACCCTATTTTTGGTTTGAAGTTAAGGTTTAAAAAAAGTATTGATATTGCTGGGGTTACTCGACCAAAAGAAAGCAACTTAAATTTAATATTAGCATGAAATAATATTCGACATAATTATTACATTTGTAAATAAAACATATATAATGAAATTAGAAATCAAAACCCTCACCAAGCAATTCGATCGGGGAAAAATAGGGGTATCCAATTTTTCCGTGACTATTGAAAAAGGCGTTCTTGGACTTCTGGGACCAAACGGAGCAGGAAAATCCACTTTAATGAAAATTATTGCTACCATAAGCAAGCCTACTCAGGGAAATTTGTTTTTGAATGGAGAAGATATTGTGAAAAATCCGGATGCAATCCGGAAAATACTGGGCTATCTTCCTCAGGACTTTGGTGTATATCCTAATCTGAATGCCTATGAATTTCTGGAATATATTGCCGCAATGAAAGGAGTTGGAGGAAGTGGCCTTCGTAAACGGATTGACATTCTCCTGGAAGGGGTTAATCTTATCGCAGATGCAAAACGACCAATCGGCACTTACTCCGGGGGAATGAAGCAAAGAATAGGGATTGCGCAGGCATTACTAAACGATCCTAAAGTATTAATTTTCGACGAACCCACTGTTGGGCTTGACCCGGAAGAAAGAGTGCGTTTCCGACAACTGATCTCTGAAACCGCCGGTGATGCCATTGTTATCCTTTCCTCGCATATTGTATCCGATATAGAAACGATAGCAGATCAGGTAGCCATTATGAAAAACGGAACTCTTATTGAAAAGGACACTGCGCCCATCATTATCAGCAAATTAGAGAATAAAGTATTTGAAATTTCCCTGCCACAAACCTATCTGGAAAAATTTAAAGCAAAATATCTGGTGGTAGATATCACCAGGCTTTCAGATAAAACATTGGTCCGATATATTTCTCATGAAGGATATGAACAAGACTCAAGACCTGTGACAGCAACTTTGGAAGATGCTTATTTATTTTTAACTAAAAATAAGCATTAAGGCCATGAGAAAATTATTCAACACCTTAAAAGGAGATTATCTTCAGCGTAGCCGCAGCTATGCTTTCCTGATCACTATAGCTATTGCGGTGTATGTAGCTCATGCCTTTGTTCCTCCACCCGAAGCAAATTATTCTACCCTCAATTTATCTGGATATAAAGGAGTATACAATTCTGCATGGGCAGGACACATCAGTGCATTGATGGCTACTTTATTGCTGTCCCTATGTGGATTCTATCTTGTGAACGGAGCGATCAAAAAGGATATTGATACAGAGGTAGGCCTGATTATCGCTGCTACTCCTATTACCAATTTCGGCTATCTCTTTGTAAAATTCCTTGGTAATATAATGATTCTGTTTACCATTTCCTGTATTACTCTATTAGTAGGAATTATTATGTTTTTTATCCAGAATTCGGGATATCCTTTTCAAATAGGACATTTCCTGAGTCCTTATCTTTTTATGGTTGTGCCTGCTGTGATTCTTGTTTCGGGACTGGCAATAGCAGCAGAAGTTTTTCTCAGCCAAAGAACTATTCTTCAGAATGTCATTTATTTTTTTATGTTCACTTTTATGATAACAGGGATGATGAGAAAAGCTAACAGCCTCGGAGCTTACGCCGGTGACACTTTAGGATTAGGAATTATAACAAACAGCATTAAGGATCAGGTGAATAAACAGTTTAATGAAGACATCACAGAAGTATCTGTAGGTTATATTATGCAGCAGGATAAAAATTTTAAAACTTTTGAATGGAATGGTCCGTCTTGGAACATTAACTATGTAGCCGGCAGACTGGTCTGGATTGGTTTAATATGCTTATTAGTCTACATTTCATCATTTTTCTTTCATCGGTTTGATTTCAAACAAACAGTAAAATTAAGTCTACTTCTGAAAACCCCAGAAGAAAAGACTGCTTCAATCCCTTATTCCAGTTTTCAAAGATCTGCGCTGCCTGAGATCATTCCAGCCTACGGAATTATACCTTTCATTAAAATAGAGCTGTTGTTAATGATCAGAAAAGATGCAAAATGGCTTTGGATAATCAATATTGTATTGTGGATTGCTACCCTGTTCTCCCCTTTGCTTGTAGCATATTCTTTTTTGCTGCCTGCATTATTTTTTCTGCAGGTTAACAGAATATCAGACTTGGCGACTAAAGAAGTAACAAACCGTCTTCATTATTTCACATTTGCATCGTACCAGCCATTGCGAAGACTTCTTTCTGCACAAATTCTTGCGGGATTTACTCTTTTGACAATTTTAGCGCTGCCGGTTATCATACGTCTATTGCTAAACTTTAATAATTTCCTCCTCATTTTGCAGGCGTTAAACGGAATTGTTTTTATTGTAGCCCTAAGTGTTTGTTTGGGTCTGTTGAGCGGTGGCAAAAAATTATTTGAAATTTTATTCTTCTTATTGACTTATATTGCTTTTCAGATGCCTGATGCACATTATCTTGGAAAAATAAGCAATTTCAGTTATCCGTTCCTCACAACTTTCTTGGTCATCAATATAATACTTTTGATTGTGATCTTTTTGATCAGAAAACATCAGATAAGAACTTTATAATATGAAGTTGTTTAAAGTAAAAGAATGAAAACTTCGTAAAAAAGCTGTATCATTCTTTCAAAAAAAATGTTAAATAAAGATATTATAAAAAAGAGATTTGTTCGTATTTATTATTAGGAGAAAAGAAAAACTATGCCAAAGTATTGTTGGAAGATGTTGTAAGAACCATTTTATACAGATTAAAAACAGAGTGTCAATGGCGGACCTTCCTTTGAAGCAGTTTTTTGATGTTGAATATAGCTGGAACAGTGTCTACCAGCATTTTGCAAGATGGAGTAAAAATGGAAGCTGGGAAAAGATCAAGCAGAAACTTTTTGAAAAATACAAAATACTTTTGGATATGAGCCAGTTAGATGGATTTCATACCCTGTCGAAAAGAGGAGGTCAAAGCGTTGGCTATCAGGAAAGAAAAAAGCGAAGACAAGCAATATGCTTTTTATTTGTGATAATAATGGACTTCCATTAAGCTGTTCGGAAGTTATTTCCGGAAATCATCATGATGTCTTTGAAATCGAGAAATAATTGGATATGATGTTGAAAGACATTATGTCTAATATTAGGACAGATTACCTTTTTCTGAATGCAGACGCAGGTTTTGATGCTTGGGAATTGAGAAACTTTGAGCTGTTTGCTAATGGAGATTTCAATAAAAGAAACGGCAATATCTCAGATAGAGAAGAAATTTTTTGATGAAGAACTTTACAAAAGAAGATTTGTCATTGAGCGGATGAATGTATGGATAGACGGATTTAAAGCACTAATAATAAGATATGAGACAATGGAAATACACTGGCGTGATTTACACCTTCTAGCTTTTGTATATATTATAATCAGGAAACTTTAAACAACTTCTTTGTCCCATTTTTGGTTTGAAGCTACTATATAAAAAATATTGACTGCGAAAAGCCCACCCTTCTGGAACGCTAAAATTGAATTATAGTTTCTTCTAGCTTCCTTTGGTTCTCGTTCTCTGCTCTGAAGTTGTAATGTCTTTTACTTTTAGACCCACCAAATGTGTAAAATATATCTTTTCTTCTGTTTTCTGATCTTCAAAAACTTCTGAATGAATTTTAAAAAAATAAGATATGAAAATTTACATATTATAAAATCTTACAAAACCACCGAATTGTAATACTTTAATTTGTGAAAAAATTTTTTTGATAAATATGAACACCCAAAATGAACAGAAATGAAATTTATTAAATGGAAAAATGTTTTTAAATAACTTTTATTTCTGTTTTTTCTATTAATTATTATGTTAGTATGAACAAATAACACTGTGTATTTGTTAAATTTGATATGGTGTATAATTTGTTCATTGTAATCTAATAACTTTCGTAAATCTATTTATATTAGTAATATAAAACTTTATTCTGATCATTTTTTGAGATTATTTATTTGAAATAATTTTTGTGTTTTTTCCTGTTGCTGTATAATTTGAACATTGCATACCATTTCCATAATAAATAACACGAAACCCATTTGGAATTGGAGAATTATAACAGATTTCCATTTTATCTAAAGCTTTTTTAAGTATCATAGCATTGTTGGTTGTTGCTGTTCCTAACGTATTACAAGATAAACTTCTTAGAGAAGCAACAAAAACATATTCTTCGGGAATTGGTGAATTATAACAAATTTCGAGATTATCTTTCGCTAAATCAATTACATTAGCATTTGGAGCATATGAACCAAAATTGGGACAACTGCTTTCCATAGCATTTCCAATTATAACATAACCTTTAGGAACAGGAACATTATAACAAATTATTTTCTTTGTTTGTGCTTTAGAATTAGTTAGTGCTAAATTAAAAGCAAAGAAAATTAAAATAAATTCTAGTTTTTTCATCTTTTTTAAGATTTAGTATTAATTTTTAGTCTTTAAAATTATCTTTAAAAAATTAAACTTCTTTACGGTAAACCGTATCTATCTTATTTATTTAATTGGTTTTCACAAACATTTTCACGAACACTATCAGCTATTGAATCTGGTATTATTAGTTTAAGGATTCCAGCATATTCTTCAGATACTTTTACCAGGTTTTACCAGGCCTTTAGCTGTATAATCTGTAGCAGTGAGATCCTATGCCGTCAATTATTTGTTTATGAATAACTAGTGTTTGCGAAATTACAGATATCAAATATGTTATTTCTTCGCGTATTCAGTTGTAATTTCCTGTAATAGGATCTACGGTAAAAGGTCTGTGGGTTATAATAAAAGGATTTGGTTTTAAATTCAATTAAATAATTTTAAAGGTTTGTTAAAGTTAAAATCAAAATCTACAATATGAAATAACCCTTTTGTGGTATATTCAAAAAAACAATAAATCTTTTTGATTATTTTTTGACTGCTATATTATTAATTTCTTCACCTGTATGATGGTCCAGAATTTTAGCATACCTGTAAAATGTTGCTCTGATCAATCCGAGTTGTGAGATTTATTTATAACCATTTTGTGAGATATTCAAAAACAAACTATCCTCTATTTCAGGTTGTGCTACAAACTTTGCTTTACCTAAATTTAGCTTTGAAAACCTTCTTAAATATTCAGTTTCAGAATAATTTCCCTTTAATCCTTTATCATAGGGATAATAACTTTGTTTAAATTTTGAAGAATAATTTAGTGGATAAAATCTCTTGACAGTTACCTTATATTTTATATTCAATTTTTCCTTTCCTTTTAAATAAAATATCGAATTGCCTTCATCAGGCTTTTTATAAGTAATCAAACCAGAATCACCAATTTCAGTCAAATACCCATCATAAATACTATCTAATTTTTTTTGATAAAATTTTGAAGATGGGTTATCCTTTATTGTTGCATAAACTATAATTGGATCACGATGTTTCATATCATCTTTTAAATTTATATCTTTAAATTGAAGCGTATTAGGTGCGGGAAAAATAATATCTTGAGAAGTATTATTTTCAAATATAAGTGACAGTTCATTATTACTGTTAATATATTTCAGATTAAATGCTTTTTTTCCTTTTTGTTCACAAGCTACAAAAAGAAAAAGTATTGTTAATATTATAATATTTTTCATTTTAGTGTAATTTTGAGCTATGTATTAAATCTAGGTATTGTATAAACAGCCTACAAAATAAATGGCGGATTAAGAAATCTTAAATGAAGCCATAATCCGCCACTTGTACAAACTGCTATGAACAGATATTTTTCTGTTTATTTAATTTTATTTAATTTTTCTAATTCGGGTAATTCTCTTTTATATTTTTCAACGTCCCAAACTAAATTCCAATTTTTAACATAATTAGAGATTGGCTCTAAGCCAACTTCAGTTCTTCTTTTATCTACATTGTCAGGATTAGTTAAAGGTAAAACATAGTAAGTATTATTGCTTTGATTGATTCCTATCTGGCTTCCGTAGATTTGTTTTCTACCTTCCCGAATTTCTATTCTGTCAATTAACAAAGCTAAAGAACCTGGACTTGCATTTCCTTTTGTTACTGCATCTTTCATCATGGGCAAATATTTTTTCTGCGTTTCCAGATCTGAATGTTGAATAACAAGAAATAATGTACTATTGGCTTGTGCGCCTACTTTGTCTTTACCCACCCAACCTTTTTCATCTAGTATTTTTTTTACTTTTATTAAATTAATGGAGTCTTTCTGATTGGTTATTTTCCAAAGATCATTCATTTCTTTAGAATTTGGACCGAATTTTTTTTGAGTTTCACTCATTTGCATTCTATATTTTTGGTCTTCTTCAAGAATTGCCAATAATTCAGCCTGCAATGGCTTGTCATAATTTGCTTCTATTGACGCTATTTTTTTCTCTAACTTTTCAATGGTTTTCCCCCACTCTTTTTTTGAATGCAAATTTTCTAAATCAGTATCAGAATTTAAGTGCTTTAGATTGGTCCAGCCTTTTTCTATTGATAAGTTCAACCATTTAAATGCTTGTTTTTCATTTCCTGCTAAAGAAGATGAACATGCACCATTGTATAAATGACTTGGATTTTCGCTTTCGATTTTAAAAGCCTTATTATATAAATCTGCAGACATTTTATAATCTTTTGATTCATATAATTTATTAGCTTCACTTATTAATTTTAAATATTCCTGAGCATTCACGTTTACGAATAAAAATAATAATAACAAAGTATAAATAGTGCTTCTCATGTTTTCTGTATTTAAATTTTTATGGTTATTATTCTACTAATATAAAATTTATTTTGATGATTGGATTGTTAAGAGATCACAAAAAAGAAATTATACTAGTTTTTCGTTGTATTGACGAATTTTTTGTTTTTAAATTAAATCATCATATTGAATAGCTATCTGTAAGAATTTTCTTTATAAGTAAAACGGCATCTTCAAGTTCTTTTTCATTCTTTGAAGCAAAACCTAATCGAAAAGCATTCTCTTCTTTATCTATTTGCTTGATTTTCAATTGTGAATGAGTTTTCAATGTATTAACGCTGTATGGATGTTTGAGCTGTATCCAAACTGACAGACCTCCGTCTGGTAAAGTAAAAGAGATATAAGGACTCAGATGTTGTTGCAAAAGTATATTCAGATAATCTCTGCGTTGATGGTAAGATTTTTTGGCTTTCTTCAGGTACCTTCCCAAATCACCACTTTTAATCAATTCTGCTAATGCATTCTGCATATATCCATCCCCTCCTACATCAATTGCTTTTCTTAGAAGAACCGCTTCCTGAATGAAATTTTTAGGAGCTACCATAAAACCAATACGAATGGAAGAGCCCAATATTTTTGAAAATGACCCTATATAAATGACGTTTCCCTTATGAGCACCACTTGCCAAAGGTAGATACGGTGAGGAGGAATAATGGTAATCATAATCGTAATCATCTTCAATAATAGCAAACGAATATTGATTGGAAAGCTCCAGCAGTTTCATTCTCCTTTCAACGCTCAAAGTGACTGTTGTAGGATAATGATGATGAGGAATGAGGTATACAGCAGTTATTTTTTTCTTTTTACATATTTTTTCGAGAACATCAATGTCCAGCCCGTTTTCATCTACAGGAATTTCTATCACAGACGCTTTTGTTTTTTCAAAAGCACTGTTTGCCATAGGATATCCTGGTTTTCCGGCAATAATAATGTCTTCTGGCTGTAAAAGCAATTGAGCCGCCAGATAAATACTCATTTGTGCACCATGGGTAATCAATAAGTTATCAGCGGAAATATTCAGTCCTCTTGTTGCAGATAGATATCTCGATAACTCTTCTCTTAGTTTTAATGTACCTTGAGTTGTCCCGACAACTGCTTTTTTAATAGTAAAGCTTTTTGATGTATAACTGCGGTAAATTTTCAACAGCTCATCTATAGGAGAAAGCCGAATATCGGGATGTCCATCATCAATGAAAACGTCAGGAAGAACAGTCAGCTCCTGCTGTGACGGATCTTTCTTTGAGATATGAAGCAGAAGATCGAAATTATTTTCATAGGATACAGATGAATCTTGAGCGTTCCACTTTTGAGGGTGTAGAATTGGAATATGTTCAGATACTCTGACCTGTTTTCGGGGAATAATCAAGATCCAATCCTGGGCATTGAGCTCTTCGTAGGCAGCGATTACCGTCTTACGATGCACACCCAGGGTTTTTGCAAGTTCTCTGGTACCGGGAAGAGCTATTCCAGCCTTTAAATTACCATTTCTTATTGCATTAATAATAGAGATGGCTATCTGTCTGTAAACAGGAAGCTTTTTTTCTTTATCAATACTGATGATATGTTCAAAAGGAAACATTCTGGACTACTCTATATGTTTAATCTGGTATACAAATGTAGTCCAAATTACCTATAATTTTGTCCTGCAAACCCAATAAATTTTAATGAAAAGTATGATAGCTGTAATATTTGAAGTCGTTCCTGAAGAAGGAAAAAAAGATGAATACCTGGATATAGCGAGATCACTAAAATCTGAGCTGGAAATGATTCCTGGATTTATTTCGATTGAGCGGTTTCAAAGTCTTGTAGATCCAAAGAAAATCCTCTCCCTGTCTTTTTGGGAAGATGAATATAGTATAAAAGAATGGCGCAACAGAACCACGCACAGGAAAGCACAACAGGCAGGACGGAATTCTGTATTTGAAGATTACAGATTGCGTGTAGCTTCCGTCATACGGGATTATGGAATGTCTGAAAGACAGGAAGCACCTACAGATAATATCTTTTAAAATAACAGTAAAAAAATAAAAAATGATTACGTACCAAATTGAAGAAAACATTGGAATAGAAGAATTCATCCAGGTGTTGGTAAACTCTACATTAGGAGAAAGACGTCCGGTCAACGAACCGGAAAGAATTACACAGATGCTACAGCATGCCAATCTTATTGCAACAGCCCGGGATAATGGTAAATTGATTGGAATATCAAGGTCGTTAACTGATTTTGCCTTCTGTACTTATCTTTCAGATCTGGCTGTAGATGAGAATTATCAAAAGAAAGGTATTGGAAAAGAATTAATCCGATTGACAAAAGAACACACTCCAAAAGCTACATTGATTCTACTGGCAGCACCAAAAGCTGTAGGCTATTATCCTAAAATCGGGATGAAACAATGGGAACAGTGTTATATCCTGAACAATGTGGAGGATTTGAAATAAAAATACCCCGGAAAATAAGAAGACATGTAATTTTAGTACATGTCTTCTTTCAAGTATAATAGCCTGGATATATCTCTTATCTGTTAAACGGATATTCATTAATCCAATGAAAACTCCTCTTGTTTAAAGGATAATCTTCCTTTTTCTTTCTTATTGTTTTTATTTTTACAGAATCACGACCCTTATTTCCCGTAAAAATGATACTATCTTTTTGAATATTGTAATGCAGGTAAGCATAGAGATCTTGTTGATCCACTTTACGAAGCATAAGTGTCTTTTTTTCAGTATCTACAACACTCTGAAACGCTTTAGTACTGTCATTGTTCAGGATTACTTTTGTCCGGCTTGGAGAGCTTATCAATATTTTTTTCCAGCCAATGGAATCATTGCATGGTATTTCCTAGTTGTTTATGATAAATTTATCCACAGTATACGCACCCTCCATCGGAGCAGCAGGAGGTGTATAAAACAGTGCTGATGAAGAGCTCAATATGAAAAAAGCTATTACAAGCCATTTGAATCCAATAACGGTAATACTCTTCCACTTTTTGTCAAATGTTCTTTTTTGAAAACGTAATTGCGATGGCTGATGCAAGATAAAAAAACGATATAACGCCATTGTATCACCGCTAACAATAAAGAGACAGAACAAAACAATATGACTGGAAAATATTTTAACCGGCACATCATAAAAAAAATTCAACAGAGCTACATTAATCATCACTGTCATGGAAAAAAGCGCACCAAAAGTTTTGGTTCTCCTGAAAAGAAGTAAAAGTCCACCCATAACTTCCAACAATCCGGAAACAAATGTATAACCAGTGGAAGCTCCCATCATAGTCCATACCATGCCCATTGGTGACATATCTCCAACCTTTTCTTCCAGTCTGCCAATTGAATTAGGAGGAAACTGTCCGTCGTGTAGTTTTGCAAAACCGTATGAAAGCATTATCATAGCTACGTAATAGCGTGCTACTACTACCGTAAACCAATGAAGATCTTTAAATGTCCGCTGTTTTTTATCTGCAAGAAGTATAATGAGTGCAGCCACCAGCGCTAAGCCAATATTGACAATCACTACCCAATAATCTAATGTAGTATCGCCGCTGCCAGTCATTATAATATATTCTACCTGTGTTTGCTGAAAAACATTTTTACACAACCACAAGACTCCGCTCTTATATATTCCTGCTAAAGGTGAAAACTGGGAGGTGAAAATAAAAAGATACACATAAGAAATAACAAACAAATGCAGGAAACGTAGTACAGTATTGTGCTTTCGTTGATTGGGAAAACTGATCGGTTTTGTATCCATATTAATAATATTTATTTAAGATAAAAAAGCTTGCTTTAATCATATAAATTTTTAGATCGTTTTTGATATATTTTGGGTAAAATTTAAAAGCTCTATCATTTATTTCTCTGTATCAAATCCAAGCTTCTTTCTAAATTCAAGAGTTAGCTTGTAACTTTCTTCAATTGGAACTTCCTTTTTCGATCCTTTACTAATATCCTTACCTTGTTCTGTCCATAAGTAAGGAAAAAAGCTGAATACCTGGTCGCCTTTAAGTTTTGCTACATCTTTTTTCCAATTTGCCCATCTGTATTCTTTGTAAAATTCATCAAGATTTTTATTAAAACAAAAATTCAGAAATTCCGTGTAAGTAATATCAAGAGGTTCATATTCCAAATTATCTGGTGCCAAATAATACACTTTCCCTAAATCGTTTCCAAGTCCTCCACCATTAAGGATGAAAATACCTCCTATTGCATCGTCGGCAATTAAAAGATATGGAATGGGCTGCCCATAATCCTCAAATGTTTTTCCTCTATTCCATTCCGGCAATGACCTGCGTAGCTTCTCACTACCTGAGCCAAGAATTCTTATCCAGCCATTATCAACCAAAAGCCCCCCTGTCATGTATACAATTGAACCCATTGGAGATTTGGTTGTAACTTGGGTTTTATATAAAGCATCCTTTGCTTTGTTGCTATCTACTGGCAATATTTCCACTTTATTTTTTGCGGTGTCTATCCATTCTTTTACAAGAATCCAGCCTGGATCTTTATCGTTTATTAATTCATCAATAGAGCGCATTTTTGTTTGTCCATAAGTTGTTAATGAGAATAAGGATAATATAATAATTGTCAAATATTTTATCATGTTGTTTAGTTTTCTAAAATGATAATTAATTGTATACATTTTTCTGTCATTATTTTACCTCAATTTTATGATAAGCAATCCATCGTTTGAGATTGCCCACCATTCTTTTTAAATGATCTTCATTCAGGAAAATATTGGTCCAATATTCAAATCTGTCGCACTGAACACTTATATAATAGTTCATAATGGCCAGACATGCGTAAGGTAAAAACTGTTTCTCTTCATGACTAATTTTAGTGACAGTTTCATAGCCTCTTATGAAATGATCTGCTTTTGCCTCATACTCTTCTTGGTTCAAATGGGTTGTAAATAACTGAAATAGAAAATAAGAAATATCAAAGCATAAATAACCGTTCCCACAGAAATCAAAATCAAAAAATGTGATTTCTTCTTCGTTATCAATATGTAAATTATCAAACCACACGTCAAGATGAACCGCTCCATATCTCATGTTCTGTTGGTCTGCTTTTTCCATTTTTAGCGTTAAAAAATCGGAAACGTTCTCTAAAAATTCAATTTCGGCAGTGTTTTTACTATAGAAATTTTTTGTCCTTATAACAGGGTTCTTGAGCAGATTTTGAGAATTATAAGACATTCTCATCAGTTCGACATGTTCTGTTGATTGATGAACTTTCGCTAATGCTTTTCCAATCAGAAAGCTTGTTTCTGGGGAGAATTTTGCTGTCTTTATACCTTTAGCATATGAAAATAGAACCCCAAATCTTGTTCCTTCCGGAGCTTCAATTTCCTGGATAAACTTATTGGATTGATCTGCTATAGGAAAAGCAACTTGTCGGTCTGCTTCTTTCAGATGGTTGAGAAGTCTTAATTCTTCTTGAATTTCTAATTCAGTTCGCCAATGATGGGTGTAGACTCTAAAAACGTATTTGTTTTCGCCATCATGAACAATGTATAAATGGTTCATTGCAAGCCGGAAGATGCTGCATTCCGTTTTGTCGGTAAGTCCATATTTTTCTTGAATAAGTTGACCAAGTCTATCAGGTGAAAGCGTGCTGTTTATGATCGGAAATTTCTCTGTCATTTAATTCTCGTTCGTAGCTGGTTATATAGTTTGTGCAATTTCGTTAACATTTTTCTATTTTACACCTATTAATCCTTTTATTTAACTATTTCCTGCAATTCAACTTCTAAATCCTTTTTTTCCTTTTCTTTATAAAATTCAGAATTTGCTAAGGAAATATTAAATTCTTTGACAGTTGCAGAATAATCCTGGTGTAGTAAGATTTTAGCTTTTATAATATTCAAATAAGCCTCTGAAAAATTTGGATAAGAATCTGTGAGGATTTTCCAGGCTTGAAGAGCTTTATCGTATTGTTTTTCATTATAAAATGCCCATCCTTTTCCATTTAAAATACCCAGGGAAAAATTTAGATTAACCCCGTAATTGGATCGTATTTCTTTATCCAATAATGATTTAATACTCAAGTCTGTTTGCTTATTTGATATATACTTCGACTGAATGGCAGACCAATCTTCAAATATTTCATAAAGAGCTGTATTAATAAGTAGGCCTGGCGTTGCATTATGATCTGCTTTTTTAAACTCATATCCTTTCATATCCAGAAAAGGATTGTTAATTTTCTTAATGATAGAATCCATCTTCATGAAATCTTCAGGATAATCGTTTCCGATTCCAAAACGATAATATTTTTTTGTACGAAAAGAGCGCTTATTGAATTGGCTTATAGAATCTGTTAAGTCAACATTTTTCTGAGTAAAAAACGGGCTCATAGAGATAATGGCATTCAAATCATTTATTCTTGAATTCCATAATGATGTTGTAAAATACCCATATCGGGAATGACCAATTAACACTCTAAAAGCAGAGGCTTTGTACTCTCTTTCAGCTAATGGGATGAGTTGTTCAAAAATAAATTTTTCATTTTCCAGGGCAAGGCCGTTGGGATCAGAAATTTTATACTGTGTTTCAAGATAGCGGTATCTTTGTTCTGATTCAACGCTTATTATGATAGAGGAAGGAATTTGTTCATTACTCGTTAAATAGTCAATGGTATTGAGAATATAATGATTACTCCTTTTATTTTGCCTGTCAAATATAATGATTAAAGGAAATTTGTTCCCGGACTTTTTCTGCCATTCTATGGGAACCATTACTGAAATTTTTTTCTCAAATCCAAGACTCGTTGATTTTAATATTGTGTCTTTTAGTATTTTATATCTTTCATAGTTCTGGGCAAGCAGTGAAGAATTTACTGAAGTGAAAATTAAAAGAAAGAGTAAATACTTTTTTATCATGGTAATTGGTGTAAATATCAGTTAAGACTCAAATGTACGGATTGTGTTTATATAAAATTTGCAATGATGATAATGTTTTTCGATTTTATTCACAAAAAAGCTCCAAAATCAGTAGATTTTGGAGCTGATTTTATAACTGGTCTTTCGGCTGACCTACTTTCATCTATAATTCCGGATGTTATTGTTGAATTTGTCCATGTATGATTAAAAAAATCTGCAGTTATTAACGTGCAGAAATGAGATTGATTTATATCGTTATTTTCACACAGGCTGAAATATTAATTTCGGGAAGCGGACTTAATAATTTTCACTGAGTAAATCCTTCATCATCAGTTGTATTGCCAATAAGATTGATTATAGGTTGATCTCCTGTTATAAAAGATAAACATGTTCTTAGTTATTATTGTTAATAATCGGAGCCAGTTCTTTTTTTAATTCTTCAAACTTTTCTTTGCTCATCATATCAATTTCCACTAACTCTTTTGCCTCTTTTAATTTTGCAATTGCTTCATCTCTGGTCATTTTTCTGTTTTTTAAAAGAATTTCACCAGATTCAATTCCTAACTCAGTATCCATAACGCTTAAATATTTATTGATTCCAAAAGCTCTGTCATTTATTTCTCCCAAAACCATTACCACATACAAGGGCTTATTTTTACTGCCTCTGTGATATGTTTTTATCTCTCTGACAATAACTTTAGTGTTTTTTAAGCTGTTGTCTGCCATATTTTGTGCTTCACCACCCATAGCAGACATAATACTTCCAAATCCAGCGGGTCTTCCCATTTGTATAAATTCATAAGTTTTTTTTGAAGTACTTCTTGATTGTGAAATTCCCCCTCTTGCTTTATTACCATAACTCCCCGAATAAGTTCTTGTATTCAGTTCTTCCGAGGTAGGAGATCCTAATATTAAAGTATCACCCACCTTCACACTATTTTTACTCGTTGTAAGATATTCCTTAACCTGAGCGCCGTTTTTAATAGTATTGAAAAAATTAATATCTTGAGTGTTTTCGTAGGTCAATAAATTAATATTTTCTTGTGCCTGAATATGTACTATCGATAAAAGAATAGTAAAAAAAGTAATTGTTTTTTTCATAATTGTTATTTTAATATATTGGAATTCAATCCATACTTTACACAAATATAACACACTTATTTATATATAAATTGAGGAAAACCATAAAGCTCCAAAGTACAATGACTTTGGAGCTAAATTTAAATAGCTAACCTTTCGGCTGTCCTATTATTGCTTGGTGATTTTATTGAAAAAAGTATCACCTTTAAAGATATAGTCTCCTGCAGGATATTCAGTCAGATCGATGGTGTTTTTCCCTTTTCTAAATAATATATTTTTAATGAGGTTACCGTTATTATCATATAAATAAACATTTTCGTCTACTGAGGATTCCACATTGATCACTCCTGTCGTTGGATTAGGATAAGCGGAAGTTTTCGTTTTTGGTGAAGCTTCTCTTGTTGACAGATAACAACCGGAAATATAGGAATCTCCAATAATGTTAAAGCCTTTGTTGATCAGTTGGGCTCTCGCCAGCATTGCTTGCGGTGTAGAATAAACCAATCCTGTTGCATCTATAGTTCCGGATGTTATTGTTGAGTTCGTCCATGTAGGATTATTATTCAGAGCGATGAGAAAATTGCTGTAATTTGTACATGATAAGCCGACATTTTTAAATCCCAAATAGATTGAATTCCAGCTGAAGTTCTGAAGCTTGATATTCCATGAAGAAATATCCTGGTCAAAATTTGAAGCACCTGCAAACATATTAAATCCGGCGAAATAATCAATCTTACTTACATCCCAGTTTCCGATGGGCTGATTGAATGATACTGCATTTTCAAACATATGCTCAAAATCTGTCACTTTACCTGTGTTCCAGTTATCAAGTGGCTGATTAAATGCTGCTGCATTATAGAATGTATAGCGGAAATTAGTCGCATTTTCTGTATTCCATGAATTTAATGGCTGGTTGAAAGCTGTGGCATCTGCAAACATGGAGGAGAAATCAGTTCCGGATATTGTATTCCAGGCAGAAATATCCTGATTGAAAGAAGATGCAGAAGAAAACATGCTGCTGAAATTGGTTACTTTGGCTGTATACCAGTTTGCAATATTCTGGTTAAACAGAGTTGCTCCGCTGAACATACCACTCATGTCTGTAACATTGTATGGATTCCAGTAAGAAAATGAAGTGTGTCCTGTCAAAGATGAACAATTAAGGAACATTTGTGATAAACTGGTAATCTGTGTAAGATCTGGACCGTCTGCAGCCGTTACGTTAAGATTGGGACAGTTGGCGAATGCTCTGTCGAATTGCTGAAGCCATGTCGTATTTCCCCACTGGCTGAGTTCTATGAGTTCCTGATTTCCACCTGGAGGCACCATGTCGGTATTGGCCCTGAACCCGTAAAATAATCCGTTACCACTGAATACTTTTAATTGGTAAGTGGCCTGCAGAGGATCTGGATGGAATGATGGCCCAAAATAGATGAGTAGAGGTTCATTGCTGCTAGAGGTTACATAATCAAACATCCCGTTATGCTCAGGATATCCTACTTCTTCCCAGTGAATGGTGTAATCGGTTCCTGTGCCACCGAACCTTATGGAATGATCGATAATGCCGTTTGCATTGGGTTTCCAGATGGTAGTAAATTCATTCTGCGCATAGGAAATGCAAAATAAAAGAAGAAAAATGATTATTAGTTGTTTTTTACACATAAATTAAAAGAGGTTTTGTTAGGTTAAAATTGGGTTTAGTAAGACAATTAATTTCCCGGGATTCTTTATCTTATCTCTAATACAAAGGTACTTACGCATAGCGACAGAACTCGTCGTATTAAAAGTTATGACCTCTTTTTTTTAGTTTTTTTGTTGATTATTTTTTGTATAAATAGACAGGGTAAAAGCCGTCAGAAATAGTCTGCATTCTAAGAAGGATTTTGAATAGATAACCTAAAAAAATCTGCAGCTATTAATGACTAAGAACTGCAGAAGTAAGATTGATTTATATTGTTATTTTCACACCGGCTGAAATATTAATTCCGGGAAGCGGGCTGAGAAACTTTAACTGAGAGTTCTGAAGTCTTGCTTCGGTGTTCAACAGGTTATTTCCTATAATATAATACTCCAGATCACCTATGCCTAAACTGTTGTCTTTATAGGCTAACCGTACATTTAGTAATGAGAATGCCGGCATAGGAAGCTCAGGATTGATATTCTTTCCTAAATATTTTTGTTTTAAATAATGGTCTAAACTTACATTCATACTGAAGTTCTGTACATTTCCTTCCAGAGAGAATCCGAAACGGCTTGTAGGCATATTAGGCATATAATCACCATCACTCCACTTTCTTATGGAGCTGTCGGCAACGCTTATGTTTCTTACCAGATCATAATATCCGCCTATCTCCCACTTTCCTATTTTTCCCAGATCTGCTTTATAAGCGGCTTCAGCTTCAATTCCATTGATTTCTGTATCATCAGAACGCCATTCTTTTACCAGAAAAATTTCTCTGGAAATCCCGGTATGGGCAAGGTAAATATAATTTTTATAAGAAGTATTGTACCAGCTGGCCGATACGCGGAAGTTCTTCAGGTTGAGCCCTCCCCCTATTTCAACCGTATTTGCAGTTTCCTTATCCAGTCTGTCATCACCATTTTCCTCCGTCAGGATGGCAAAATGATTGTTTCCTGAATAAAGCTCATTCACTTCCGGTGCTCTTTCTGAATGGTTGTACTGTACTTTCAGATATCCTTTTTTAAAGAGAGTCCATTGAGCGGAACTATGAAATTGGTGAAGGGTAAAATCTCTGTCGCTGAGTTTTCCGCCGGAAAGTCCACGGCTTCTGACATACTTGTTATCTGCTTCCGCTCTACGTTGTACATGATCATTTCTATACCCAAGATCAAACTGAATGATATTAAAATCAAGATGCTGCATCGTAAAGACTCCAATTTCACGGCTTATAGTATTAGGCAGATATCTTTGGCCTCCAGTTCCTTCCATATCTCTGTATTGTACTTCAAGACCTGTAGTTCCAGTAAGAAACCTCAATTTCTGCTGTGTGATTTCCAGACGGCTATTGTGTTGGTTTACGGCAAACTGATTGGCGCGGTAACGATCCAGAAGTTCTGCGTTTTTCGAAAATACGCCCATATAATTCAGTTTGATGCTTGAAATCGGAGAATGGGTAAACTTGTAACCGGATTCAAACATGGCTTTATGGGATAAGCTTCTGATATTAATGGGACTATATTCTATTTTGGGCTGTGGTTTTCCATGGCTATGTTTAGGTATTTTAGGGATTGCATACCCGGGAACTCCAAAATAGGAATAAGAATTCTGATAAGCACCTCCCACATACAATGATTTTCCAATATAACTGGTGCCAACATAAAATGAATTGCTTTCCGAATGACTGTTGGGTATCACTCCATCTTTTGTTTCCACATAATCCTTGATTCCGTTTACTTCACTTTTATAACGGTCTTTCACGGCATCCTGACCAGGAACATACAGATCATTCTTTGGATTAGGATAATATTTACCATCAGCAGGATTGTAGTACGTAGAACTGAAGGTGTAAAGATCATCTTCAGACAGCTCATATTCAATCATATGATCCTTGGCAAACTGGCTGATGTAGGGAAAAAGACTCTTGTTGAGTACCCGTCTTGAATTTACATCAATCTGGCACAACGACTGTAAGATACTGTTGAAACCGACAAGGTTCGGATCATAGCATCTGCTGTCTTTTGATTTTCCCGGAATTCTGACCATTTCCTGTTTCTGATTGGATGCTCCTACCGTCCAGACCCAGTTTTTAGCAATAACTCCTTTCGCTGAAAAAGCCTGTTTTTGTCCACTGTTGCTTCCCCCTTCAAGAAGTCCTTTTACATTAAATTTTTTATCCGGCAATTGTCTGGCAATATAATCTGTTTCAATATCTATGGCTCCTCCAATAGCTTTTCCTCCATATAAAACCGATGCTGAGTTTTTATAAACGGTAATATTCTGAACATTGTTCATCTCTATATCCGTATTAAAATCTGGACTTATTCCGGAAAGATCATTCACTGCTGTTCCGTTTTCCAATATTTTTACCCGGTTTCCGCTTAGACTTCTGATCACGGGAGCTCCGGAATTGGGTCCATATCCTGAATTTTGAATTCCGGGAATTTTACTCAATGTTTCACCCAATGTATTGGATTGAATAAAATCCAGCTTTTTTCTTGAAATATTTACAGTGTTATAATTAGATTTTCCCTGTACTTGTACAGACTCTATGTCTTTTACAATTTTTTTTTCAGGGGTAATTTTCTGGGCTTTCAGTAGGGATGGTGAATACATAAGTGTGCCACCCACCAAAAAATAAACGGTCCTTTTCATGTGCATATACTTTAATGATCCAGCAAAGCTAGAAAATTAAATTTATTAATGCAACATTGTTGCTTTATTGGTTTTTTATTGAAAAGACTCCTGAGAATATAAGTAACTGAAAATAAATGCTCTATATGAGGTTTCTATGGTCTGCAAAGACATAAAAAAACCGCTCTAAAAAGAGCGGTCTGATTTTTTACTGTGAATTTGCTTGCTGATTAGCAAGTAGAACCGCACTCAAGTAATTTGATGTGGATTACACCGTTAACAACACATTGTGTTTGGCATAAAGCGTTAGTTACAACAGTGCTTACACCGCCTACTACTCCACCTACTGTAGATCCTACGCCAGAAACAACACCTCCAACGATAGTACCTACACCGCCTACTACTCCACCAACTACACCTCCTAGTCCACCTAGAAGACCGCCGATTGGATCTAGTAATCCGTTACCTGAAATAGCTTTTAATTCGTTTCTGTCCAATTTTTTTAAGTTTTTCATAACTATAATTTTATATGATTATTACATCACGAATATATGAATAATAACTTTACAATTGCAAATTATTTTCAATAAATTAATTATATGTTTTTATTATTTAATATTTCATTAATATAAGTGTATTTTAATAAAAATATGATTTTCACTTATATGTGATTGATTTTCTAAAAGTTAAAAATGATAACTCAATTTGTGGATTTTAGAGTTATTATTTTTGCATTAAATGCTCTTTATTGGTGTTTATTTTTCAACACCTATGAAATCTCTGTAATTTGCCTATAAACAGACTTTTGGTAAGGTGTAAATTGACCATTTGAAGTCCTCGGAAGGATTAATTTTTGAAAAAAAGAGAAAAGGAAGATAAAATTTGTGTTCTTCTTGTAGTAAAAACCATTCTGTTCATTGATAACGGAATCAAATTTTGTATTTTTGCTGACATACTTATATCAATGTCAGTTTTTTCAAATAATATACGCTTTTTAAGAGCCAGGAGAAAGCTCTCCCAACAAAATGTAGCCGATGAATTATTGATTTCAAGAGTCCGGTATTCAAAATATGAAAACGGAATTTCTGAACCTCCTATTGAGCTGCTGGTAAAAATCTCAAAATATTTCCATGTAAGTATTGATCTTATGCTGTCTGTAGATATTGAGAAGCATCCGATAGATGAAATGCTGAAGCTTCCGGACAACAGAATTGTTCTTCCGGTTGCGGTAGATACTCATGGAAATGATACGATAGAAATTATTCCTCAGAAAGCTTCAATGGGTTATCTGGAAGGTTATAGCGATATAGATTATATTGAAAGTCTTCAGCGTATTGCTCTTCCATTTCTTACCAATGGAAAATACAGAGCTTTCCCTGCAGATGGGGATTCTATGCCTCCGTTCAGAAACGGATCTTATATTGTAGGAAAATATGTAGAGGGAATCAATGAATTGAAACCAGGTAAAACCTATGTTTTCGTTACCTTAAATGATGGAATTACCTATAAGCGTTTTAAAGAAAGAAAAGAAAATGCAATCTCAGTAAGTGCTGACAATTCTTTTTATGAACCTTATGATATTCCTTTTGAAGAAGTAGTGGAAATCTGGCAGTACGCTTCAGGAATTTTCCCTGAAGATTTTGAACCGGGCGATTATGAAAGCTACAATTTTAAAGAAATGTTCCGTGAACTGAGACAGGACATCAGGGATCTTGACAAAAAGGTTTCCGGCCGTCGTCGTAAACAATAGTGATATGTAAAATATTTATTATATAATATACTCCCGGTCATACAGCCGGGATATTTTTGTTTATATGGCATCTTTTTGTAGCAGTATATGATGTGAGTATTACAAAAATCAATTCTTTTTAATTACGGCAATAGTTATTTCATCATAAATATCTATTATTTGATGTTTTATGGAATAATAATCTCAAAAAAATAAGTTTTAATGAATAATCTCTGGTTTGAGAGATAAAAGTTCAATATATTTGTGATACCAGATGTAGCTCATTAATAATAAACTTCGATGAAAAGATATCCGACTTTTTTATTAGCATTACTTTTCCCAATTACTCTATATAGCCAGCAGAATCTTACTGCTGATGAATTGTTTGTTAAAGCCCGTACCACTGCTTTTGAGCAGAAAGACTATGCTACATCTATTGCCCTGGCAAAAGAGGCATTGGAAAAAGCACCTAATTATACTGATATTTCCGTTTTTCTAGGAAGATTATATACCTGGAATAAAGACGTAGCGGCAGCAAGAGCTGTGTTTGAAGATCTCGGAAAAAGAGAGGTTCAGGATGAAGATTATTTCCTGGCGTATGCTTCATTGGAATACTGGAATGATCAGAATACAAAAGCTATCGAAATTATAGATAAAGGACTTTCTTATCATTCTAAATCTGAGGCATTACTATTGTTGAAAGCAAAAGTATATTTTGGAATGGATAATTATGAAGAAGCTGACAAAGCGGTAACCACTCTATTATCTATTAATCCAAAAAATACAGAGGCAAGGGCTCTTGCAATAAGAATCAAGGATCTGTCTTCTAAAAATGCTGTTGGAATTATTTACAACTATTCCCATTTTGACAAACAATTTGATGATGACTGGCATATCGTAGGAGTAAGTTACAAAAGAATTACACCTATTGGTTCTGTGATCCTTCGCGGAAACTATGCAAACAAATTTGCACAAGGCGGTACACAGATTGAATTGGAAGCGTATCCAAGACTTTCCAAAATGTTCTACCTTTATGTAGGCGGAGGATATTCTGATGATGTAGGTCTGTTTCCGAAATACCGTACCGGTGTTTCCCTGAATGCCAATCTTCCTCACAGTTTTGAAGCAGAATTGGGATACCGCCAGCTTCATTTCAGCAACAGCATCTGGATGTATACTGCTGCTGTAGGAAAATATTATAAAAACTTCTGGTTCAACCTGCGTACTTATATTACTCCTGACAGCAAAAACATTTCACATTCTTATACAGGAACGGTGCGTTATTATACTAAAGGAGCTCAGGATTATTTTGCTTTTCAGATCGGAACAGGAATAAGCCCGGAAGAATACCGAAATAATCTTCTGGAAAACGAGACCTTTAAGCTTAAAACCTTTAAAGTAGGCGCTGAGTATAACTTTTCTTACCGCTCCGTCAATCTTTTTTCTATAGGAACAATGTATTATAACCAGGAATTCCGTCCGGGTGAGAAAGGAAATCAGTTTGACATTACTTTAGGCTATACCCGAAAGTTTTAAAACTTTGATTTTGTTTTTTTCTTAAAATTGACGATTACTGAATCCGGCATCAGTTTTTTCGTGGAATAAAACTGAGCATTCATGCTTTTATACTGATTGAACCTTCCATTGATCTTACTCATGGCTGCAGCGTCATTGGAAGCATCTTCTTCCATGTCTTTAAGCGTGAAAAGCTGCCCATCATGGATATAATATTTTTCAGAAACAAAATCTATAAGCTGGTTTTTACTTTGCATCATAGGAATTCCGGCTTTGTTGATTTCAGCATCTGCGGAGAATCCTCTTCCAACCCATGTTACTGTAGAAGGTGTAGTGATTTTATAATTATTTCTGTAGTACGCTAAAATAGAAGGTGCAATATCAAAATGACTTACTGTTTTATGAAAACGTTTTGATTCTTTTAATAATGGTGAATAGATTAATAAAGGCACATGGAATCTGTCAATTTTAGATTCTAAGGTAATTTCAGGCATACTGTGATCTCCTGTAATGACAAAAATTGTGTTTTTGAAATCCGGACGTTTGCTGTAATTTTCAAAGAACCCTTTCATAGCATCATCAGCATTCAAGACGGAAATAAGCTGATTTTTGTGAGCGGCTGCCCATTTTTTCTGTTCTTTGGTCAAAATTCCTGAATTTAGCCTTTGGTTGTACAACTTTTCATAATAATCCTTATTGTTGATTAAAAAAGGATTATGTGTTGAAAGTGTAAGTATCATATTGAAATACGGCTGATTCTGCGGTTTCTGTTGCTGTTGCATTTTATTTAAAACTGCCTGATCTTCATATCCCCAACTCTCCCCGTTGTTAGCAGGAAGTTTACGGTATGGAATGGTGAATGAGGCTTCGTCCACAATATGATCTACTCCACTGTATTCCAGGAATTCACGGTAGCGGTCAAATGATACATGACCTCCATAATAAAATCCTGTTTCAAATCCGTTCGCTTTAAGGATATTATAAAGATTGAAATTCTCCGGTGTTTTTTCTATTTCAAGGAAGCCGTTTTTTCCGAAAGGAAGAGATCCCGTTAATGATGGTAATGCTCCAAATGTTCTTCCTGCTGAGCTTAAACTGTTTTCCCAATACAACCCTTTATTGGATAAAGAATCAAGATAAGGGGTGAAGTTGCCGATATATCCTTTCGGAGATGTATACGCATGTCCGAAGCCTTCCATAACAAGAAAAACAAGATTAGGAACTTTCTCAGATTTGTTCATATAAGATCCTAAGAAATCCGGGGTGTTTTCTTTTCTCCAGAACGGAAAGTTTTTATCGATCATTTCTGCGTTGGCGGTAAAATCTTCATTATCGCTTAGCAATTCGGTGAGTTCCAGATGGTCGCTGATGAAATTGTCTTCATTGGATTTAAAGAAATAAGCCCATTTACTTTTTGCTGCATTTTGGTTAAACTCACTCTCAGAATTCAAAACCTTTGCTCCTACTAAATTGGAAGGAATAAAGAATGCTGATAATCCGAAAATCAATAATATCATTCCCGGATATATTGATTTTAAAGCTGTTTTACCTGCAATCCATAAAGGAACAAGAGAAGCTGTTATCAAAATTCCCAGTAATGCAAAGTTTTTGAAGTTGAGCATTCCGCTTGCCTGCAAAATCTGCTTCATCTCTTCTTTACTGTAGTATAAAAGATCTGCACCCAATACGTTACGGCTTTCAGAAAAATATAGGAATAAGATATACTGTGTAACTGCTACAACAACCAGGGTTAAAATTCCCAGAATTCTTGCCCAGCCTTCTTTGATAAAATTAATAATCAGATATATAACTCCGACACAGAATGTCAGTTGCAGGGCAAATAAAATGTTTTCAAAGAAAAGACGCCCAATAATGGCTGATGTTTCAAATTTTGGAAAGGTATATTTGTACCATAGAGATTCTGCGGTTACTCCTATTAAAAATAATGCAAAGAAAACCAACGCCAGCATTCCCCATTTTTTGAGTCCTACCTGAAGAATAGCAGATATTCTTTCTTTCAGCGGTAAATGTTGTGTACTTTGGTTGAAACCTTGTCTTGTCATTTCGCCCCAGCCATGAGATTTTTTGAAATAATCTATAAATCCGTTAACCCCTGCTTTTACCACAATTGGATGAAAATAAAAAGGTTCGGAAAAAGCTGTGAAAATTAATCTAAAGAAGTCTTTTCTTTTGGTGTAGACCTGATGGCTTACGAGATCCACCAGTATCGCATAGATGGAATATAAGAATCCCATTGAGATCACGAGGGCGAACAGAACGATAAAGAATGGCCAGTTGATAATTCCCAGTAATAAAAAGATGATAAAGATAATATAACCTGAAAATTCGATGAGCGGACCGAGAAATTCAAAGAAGAACCAATAAGGAAGGCTGATCATTCCCAGTTTTTTATACTTTGGATTGAACATCATTTTTCGGTGTTTCCACAGGGTTTCCATGGTACCGCGCATCCATCTGTTTCGCTGTTTTCTAAGAATATCTTTGGATTCGGGAACTTCTGTCCAGCATAGAGGATCCGGAATAGTAAGTACTTCGTAAGGCTCATTTTTTTCTTCCATGTACTTCCTCATTCTTACCACCAGCTCCATGTCCTCTCCCACTGTACTTTTATCATAACCACCGCAAGCCAGTACGATTTTTCGGTCAAAGACTCCAAAAGCACCGGAGATCAGAATCAATCCTGAAGCTCTGGACCACGCCATACGCCCCAATACAAAAGCTCGGATATATTCCAATGCCTGTGTTCTTCCCAGTAGGGTTTTCGGCATATTGACACTTACTACTTTTCCGTTTTCAATGACGCAATTGTTAGCCAGACGAATCACTCCACCGCATGCAATGAACTTTTTATCAGTCTGCTCCAGCATGGGCTTTGCAAGCTTTAAAATGGAGTCCTGCTCCAGAATACAGTCAACATCAATGCAGACCAGATATTCACCGGAAGAAATATTGACGCCAACATTTAAAGCATCTGCCTTTCCTCCGTTTTCTTTATCAACAACAATCAGTTTTTTAAAGGCCGGGTTTTTACTTTTATAAACTCCTCTTACCGCATTGGTTTCTATTTTTCCCTGAATAAAATAAGCTACAGATTCAAGTTCGTAAGCTTCGATCAGCTTTTGGATAGAATCATCCTTACTTCCGTCATTTACAATGATAATTTCAAGATTATGATAGTAAAGAGATAAGAGAGAACGTACATTTTCCACAATGGTCATTCCTTCATTATAGGCCGGAGCAATAACGCTGAATACAGGAGCATTGGGATTAGCCGCAATGATGCTGTAGTCTGTGAATGTATTTTCTTTTTTATAACGCAATACAGCACCCAACGCATAAATTCCTATCCAGCCATAGATAAGGGTTACTGCTGTTCCATAAACCAAAAACAGCCAAATAACAACTTCATAGATGATGTGTGAGAATTCTAACATACTTTTTCCTGTAATGCGTATTTAATAATTTGAATGAGTTCTTCTGAAGAGGTTTCTTTTTGAGATATTTCTGCCAGGTATTCCTGTTGCTCCAAAGCACATAAAGCTTCTGCAGCATACACCTTTATCCCTGAATCAGCATTGTTTAATAATTGATTTTTCAGAAAATCCGTACTGCATTGTTCTTTTGACTTTTTCATGACTTTCAGAACCTCTTTCTGCACTTCAATGGGTTGATTTGGATACATTTCCATAAGATGAGCAATGGTGGAAGAATTTTCCAGTGACAATAAAGTCTGTACTGCTTGTACCCTTACTTCAACGGAAGGATGATTCAACAGATCAATTACTGTAGAATAGAGTGATAATATCTGAAATTTTCTTAATAGCTTAAGGGTAAAAATGACTACGGATTCATTAGAACTTTCCATCCATTTTTTAATACTATCCCCTGATTTTTCAGGAATGTGGGTGATTGAAATAAGCAAACGAAGCTGCTGCCATTCTGATATTCTGGAGGAAATGCTGTTCAGAAAATGAAGACCTTCAAATCCTTTAAAGTTAACCATCGCATATTGAGCCTCCTGATACACCTGAGCTGAAGGATGGGTTAAAAATGTAGAAATTTTTGGCAATGCTTCTTCCACGTGCATTGCTGTAAGCTCCTGTATTCCTCCTGCAATAATATGTTCTTTCTTTTGATTCAGTTTTTTCAATGCTTCTTCCTGAAGGCCATATTCCCGGAATAAGTCTTTGAGCTTATTTTGAGCTGCTCCGGAAAATTTTTTCTCGGATTCTGCCAGTTTCTGAAGGAATAGATTTCTGAATGAAGGACTGCCAGAAGCCACTGAAAAGTTAGTGTCTGCATACATTTCCTCTTCGCCATATACAATCACTTCTGAGATTTTTTTATTGATCACTTCAGACCATCTGAAGGCCTGAACAGATTCTCTGTACTGATAAAAGCTGTAAATCAGTACAACAATAATCAGTAAGAGTACTAAAGATAGCATTCCCAGAAAAACAAGAAAAAGAAAATGCACAGAAGTGGTGAGAAACATGGCTTTAGTTTATTTTAAAGAGAATCTTTTTATTCTTAATATCAATTCATTGGGACTGAATGGTTTCACAATAAAATCGGCAGCTCCGAGGTCAAAAGCATTCAGTACTACTTCTTCCTGCCCCATGCTGGAAAGCATGATTACTGGTACCTGCTTGCCCATGGTTTTAATGGCTGAAAGTATTTCAATTCCTGAGGCAAACGGCATCATAATATCTGTGATAGCCAGATCTACATCTCTGGTTTTAAGGGTTTCGATAGCGTCTTTCCCGTTTCGGGTCAGGATCACTTCATGCCCTTCTTTTAATAATTTGTGTTCAATCGTTTTTAGAATCAGTTCGTCGTCTTCGGCGATTAGAATCAGCATAATTTTAGTATTTTATTGTATTAGATTTTTAATTAATTGTAATCCTGTTGTTATTTCGCGGATAATTTCTTCTTCCATAGACATAAAATCCATGTTCGTTTCTGCTTTTTTCTCCCAGCTGGCAGTACGTTCTGTAAGTTTTACCAATCCTGCTGTTCCTGCTGTTCCTTTGAGTTTGTGAAGAATCAGTTTCAGGTGGTCACTGTCTTTTTCAGCAGTACTTTTTTTGATATTTTCTTCAGCCTGATTAAGTTGTTCTATGACAAGATTTAAGAAGATTTTCCTGAAATCTTCATCATCGTCACCTATTTGTTCGTTCAGAAGATTTATATCAAGGTAATTTTCCTGATGGGAAGAATCTTCAGCAGGGTTATTACTTTCGTTAATGATGTACTTTTTAAGCATTTCCAGCAGATCTGCCTGCCTTAAAGGTTTAGGAAGGAAGTCATTCATCCCGGAATCCAGACATTTTTCTTTCTCTCCCAGTACATTACCTGCCGTTACCCCAATAATGGGAACATTAGAATATTCCGGGAGTAAACGGATTTGTTTGGTCGCTTCAATACCATCCATTACCGGCATCTGAACATCCATTAAAATGATATTGAATGCCTTTTCTTTACACTGCAAAACTGCCTGAAGTCCATCCGTAGCTTCTGTAAGATGTGCATCCGGTACCAATGAACGCATCATTTTGTGGTTAAGAACCATATTAACAGGATTGTCATCCACCAATAAAACCTGCGGTGCCTGCATCAGTATAGAGTCTTCTGTTTCCGGTTGTGCAATGCTGGTTACCTCCTTTTCAGTGTTTTTTACAGCTCGTCTCAATGTTTTATAGAGTTCTTCAGACTTGATAGGCTTCAGCAGGAAGAATGAATTGTTTTCCTGACGGAAAGAATTGATCACATCATGTTCCTCGGAAGACGTGTGGAGAATAATCAAAGGAGAAGATTCATTTTGTTTGCTGAATAGTTCCTTGATTTTTTCTATTGTTTCCAGACCGGAAATGATAGGCATATGATAATCCATCAGAATGACATCAAAACGCTCTCCTGCAAGCAATATCTGAAGAGCCTCCATTCCATTGGCCGCAAGCTTTGAATCTATATTTTTATAAGCAAGCATGTGTTGAATGATAATTCTGTTTGCTTCATTATCATCTACAATAAGTACTTTGCTTATTTTCAGATCTTCGTCTTCATGACGATCAGATAGTTCATAAGGAACCTCTAAGTCAAAATAGAAAACAGAACCTTTTTGAAGTTCACTTACCAATGACAGGCTGCTTCCCATATATTTCAGAATATTATTGGAAATGGTCAATCCGAGACCCGTTCCTCCATACGTTTTACTGATAGAGCTGTTTTCTTGCGTAAAGGCATTGAAAATATGGTGTTGCTTTTCCTTAGGAATACCAATTCCGGTATCTCTTACAGAAAATCTAAGTTTGATATTCTTGTTATCAATATTGAGCTTTTCTACTTTAAGCTCTATTTCTCCCTGTTGTGTAAATTTCACGGCATTTCCAAGAAGGTTGACTAAAATTTGTTTCAGTCTTGATTCATCCAGCCACATGATTTCAGGAAGACCCTGTTCTATATTGAGGAGTAATTCTATATTTTTTTTCTGTGACTGGTAAAGGATTACATTGATCACCTGACTTACCATGTCATAAATATTGGATTTTTCAATGATAAGATCCATTTTTCCGGATTCTACCTTGGAAAAATCAAGAATATCATTGATGATATTCAATAAATTCTCTCCTGATTCATTGATATAATTGAGGTATTGAGTCTGTATATCATTCAACGGAGTTTTTAAAAGAAGATCGGAAAAGCCAATAACACCGTTCAGCGGAGTCCGGATTTCATGGCTCATGTTGGCTAAGAATTCAGACTTTGCTTTGCTGGCAATATCTGCCATTTTCTTGGCATTTTTCAGTTCTCTATTGATTCTTACGGAGGGTGTAATATTCTGTGCAGAAACAATAATTCCTCCGATAACATTATTGGAAAGGTACCAAGGCGTCACTTCTACACTGTAATGCTGAATGATTCCTTTACCCGGAACTTCTATGGCCATATCTTCATTTTTATAGGCCTTTCCTGCCAGTGCATCCTGATATATTTTTAATCTCTCATCCGGTACATTGGGTGAGATTTTAAACATGTTCTCACCAATAAGTCTGATGTCATTCATCTGAAACTCATCTTTCCAGCTTCTGCTTACAGAAACATAATTGAGATCTTTGTCAAACATGGCTACTGTAGAAGGTACATATTTTACAAAAGACTGCAGCATAGCTTCTTTTTTAGCCAGTTCCAGGTAGATATTTTTGAAGGTATCAATATTCTGAATAATTCCGTAGACTCTGGTGCATACTCCATCTTCAAATTCCGGGATACCTTTTACCCTTACCCAGATCATCATGCCGTCATTTTGTACAAGCTGTAATTCTTCATCATAGGGAATCCCTTCTTTTATAGCTTTTTCGAATAAGAATTCCAGTTTCTCACGGCTTTTTTCACTATAGAACCCCAGTGCATTTTCAAAATCAGGCTGGAAATTTTTATCTATTTTATGGATTTCTCTGGTAGATTGTGACCAGAGAACAGTATTGTTTTTCAAGTTGACTTCCCATCCTCCCACCTGTGCAACGGCACTGGTTTGTTCCAACATCTTTTTGGTATGAACAAGATCTTTTTCCAAAGTTATTCTTTCGGTAACATTCAGTGCGGTACTCACTACGTAAGGATTTCCTTCTTTGTTGATTTCCACAAGATTATGGTACATCCAGATCATGTCTTCACCTCCTTTAGTTCTCAGGATCATGGTTCCGAAATCTTCCTGATTTTTGTTGATTCTTTCGAGGTATTGTTCAAGAAGAGGCCAGTTTTTCTGGGGAACAAGGTCTTTTAAATTCAACCTTTCTACCTCTTCGACAGAATATTGAAGGGTTTCTCTTCCTTTCTCGTTGACAGCAATGATATTTCCTTCCATATCATGCATACTCATTAAGCCTATAGCATTTTCAAAGAAGCTTCTGAAGCGGCGTTCAGAGCTTTCTAGTTTAAGCTTTTCTTCAATACGTTGGGTGATATTAATTCCAAAACAAAAAATCTCTGAATGATTTTGATTGAGCTTTAAATACCATTCAATAATGATCGTTTGGATATCATCTATTTTTGTTGAAGTAGTAAATGTTACTTCTTCATCCGTATTGGGAAGGTTTTTGGAAAGTAATTGGAGTTGAGAATTATGATTCCCTATCAGGTCCAGGAAATTCTGGCCGAGAATCTGACCTTTATCCATTTGAAATGTATTTTCAAAAGCCGGATTAATCTCTTTCAGTGAGAAATCTTTACCCAGAACACAGATCAGGTTATTGGAAATGGTAAAAGTTTGTTGAAAATACTCAGCCTGGATATTTTTCCTTTTGCCCGTCAGAATTTTTGTGATCGCGTCTCCTATCTTTTTTAGAGCAGATATCTGGTCTTCTGTGATGGTTTTAGGTTTATAGTCGATAACGCAGATGGTTCCCAATACAAAACCTTCATCATCAATCAAAGGAACTCCTGCATAAAACCGGATTCCGCCCGCCAGAATGAGTGGATTTTCTGATGATCTTTCATCCAATAATGTATCATTGATGATCAGAATTTCTCCACTTGCAATTGAATATTGGCATACCGTATTTTTTCTGTCTACAAAATCAAGAGCCATTCCCACGCAACTCTGAATGGTCTGGGTTTCGCTTTCCATCATGGCAATAAGCGCTGCAGGACAGTCTGTCACCAGACATGCGGTTTCTGCAAAAATGTCTAACTGGGGATCTTTTTCAAGGTTTAAAAGATCAAAATACTCCAGTTTCTTCATTCTCCCTTCTTCATTCGCAGGAATTGGATACTTCTTCATATACTATATCAACAATTAGAGACTTTTCTTTTTTGATTATTAAAAAATGATAATCAAGGCATTAAAGTTTATATTTTAAATATTTTTAAGTGCTTTAAATTATTATTTTAATAAGTAAACCAAATTACGAAATTATTTCGTATTCCGTTACAGTAAATTTGATAATAAAGCTATATGTGTATTTATTTAAAATTAACCAGGAAAAGTTTTTAAATAAATAAAGAAGTAATATCTATTATAAAGATAAAAGTACCTGGTCTGATAATAAGATGCTTAATGAATGAAATCTGTTGTATAATACATCTTAAATATGAATATTTTTGAAGGCAGATCATTTATTATTTCAAAAAGTCCATTCCCGGAAAATTCGGAAATGGACTCACCACTTATCATCATCCAAATCACAACTAAACTATGAACAATGAAGCAATAGCCTGTGCATCGCTGCCGCTTAAAATTTCATCATAAGCTGCAGAACCTGCCGCAGCACCAAATAGAGTTGCTGTGTTGTAGCCTGCCTGATTGGTATTGTCTTCTCCTGCATACACAGGATTGGTGGCTGAAGGCATACTTCCTCCGTTAGCAAGCTCAATCCACCCTTTGTTGGCTCTCATTCTTCTTACTTGTGAAGCATGTCTTGCTTCAACGGAATGAATCTGTAATGCTGCCTGAAGCACCACTTTGTTGGACATCACATTTCCTGCCTGTCCTTTATAAGCTCTTACTCCGGTATCTTCAAAGGCCTGAGCAAGGATAAGAAATTGGTTATAATCTATAAAAGGCATGAAATTTCCGCCTGCCGTAAAATCAAACGTAGGCTTATTTCCGGGAGTTGTTCCTAAAGAAGTCAGTGTGCTTTTCAGGAAGCTTACATGGGCAGATTCATGTTTTGAAATCTGCATGAAAACGGTTCTGTCTCCATTAGGAATTAATCCTGGTGTTGACAATCCGATGCTGTAGTACTCATTTTCCAGATATTCCAGTACCAATGCCAGCTGTAAAGCATCTGTGAGTGTACTTTTTAGAGCCATACCTGTTAATTTTGCTTTTGGAGCTTCTGCTTTGGCTGGAGTAGCCATCATCGCTCCTAATCCAAGAGGTACAGCTGCTGTAGCTGCTTTTTTTCCGAATAAAGAAATATTCGTAATGGTTTCCAGTCTTGAAGCTTCTGAAGTGAAAAATTTATCATCAGAAAGCTTGTCCAGTAATCTAAGAATATTCATAATGTGAGTTTTTAAGGTGAATGATTAGTTGATTCCTCTTTCTTTCCAGGTAAAAGGTGTTTTGATAAATGCTCCGGCAGCCATTACAATATCTTTTGGCTCTTTGGCGAGATCAAGTCCATTAGCATCTATCACATCATCTCCCGAAAAATCGGCAGATCCGGGATTGATTAGATTTCTGATGGCAGAGGCATGTCTGGCTTCCACAGAAACTATTTTACCGGCAATCACAAGATAGGCAGGATTGGAAATATATTTTCCTGCTCCATTATAAGCTGCAACACCGGTATCTTCCAATGCTTTTGCGGTAGCCAATACTGAATTCCTGTCATTAAAATTCACATTCGGATACTGGAATTCAAGCTTAGGAAGCACATGATCTGTAGCGCCACTAATGGCAACTTTGAAGAAATCTCTATGAATCACCTCATGATGATAGAGATCTGTAAAAACCTCTTTTTCAATACTGGAAATTCCCGTATAAAAATTGTTCACCACTTTCGTGTAAAAATCGGCTTCAAGCTGTTCTAAAGCATAAGCATAATTGAGTACACCTACATCTCCTGTGCCAAGATCATACTTGGATTCTTCTATAATCTGGAAGTCATCATCATCATTACATCCGATGATGGTAAGGCCTGCAATGGCTAATCCTACTCCACCTAATTTTAAAAAGTTTCTTCTGCTGGTATCAAGGGTGGCACCCTGATTAGAAACCTGAATTGGTTTTTTCATACTATTAATTTTTTAGTGTTAGATATAAAAGAAAGAAAAACAGCATACTGAATATGCTGTTTGAAATCTTAGAATTTATTATGGCATCAATACCGTATCTATTACATGAATCACTCCATTAGATTGGTTCACATCAGCAATCGTTACTTTGGCACTGTTTCCTTTTGCATCTTTTATGTAAAGATCTTTACCTTTTGTCCAGAATGTAAGATTTTCACCCTGTACTGTTTTCATCATGCTTTTTCCGTTCCCTGCTTTTACGGCTGTCCATATTTCTTTAGCACTGTATCTTCCGGGAAGAACGTGATAAGTTAAGATGGAAGTAAGCATTGCTTTGTTTTCAGGTTTTACAAGGTTTTCTACTGTTCCTTTCGGAAGTTTTGCAAAGGCAGCATCTGTAGGTGCCAGTACAGTAAAAGGTCCTGCGCCCTGTAGAGTTTCTACCAAACCTGCTGCTTTCACTGCTGCAACAAGAGTTTTGTGATCTTTGGAGTTGACCGCGTTTTCAATAATATTTTTGGATGGATACATAGGGGCTCCTCCTACCATTACTGTTTTTTCTTTCATCGTTTGTGCAGTTACCTTTCCGCTGAAAGCAAATGATAAAGCTACCATTGCTAAAACTGTGATTTTTGAATGTGTGTTCATTGCGTTGATTTTTAGTTAATTATACTGGTGTGTTTTAAAATCATTTACGAGGTTGGTTTTATTTTAGATTGAAAAAAATGAAAATTATTTTTAATTCACTGTAAATCAGTTTATTATTTTTTATTTGGAATAAATTCAAGACATATAGAGTTCATGCAGAAACGTTTTCCTGTAGGTTTCGGACCATCATCAAAGACGTGTCCCAAATGAGAATCACATCTTCCGCATAGTACTTCCGTACGTTCCATGTGATAAGAAGTATCTTTTCTGTATTTGACACTTTTTTTACCAATGGGCTGATAAAAAGAAGGCCAGCCGCAGGTGGTAGCGAATTTGGAGGTTGAAATAAAAAGAGGATTCCCGCATACGGCACAATAATAAGTCCCTTTTTCATCAAATTCATAATATTTTCCGGTAAAAGCCGTTTCTGTAGCTCCTTCTCTGGCCACCTGATAGAGTTCTGGTTTTAAAATCTTTTTCCATTCATTATTGCTTACTTTCAGTGTATTTTGTGCAGTGTGTGAGTAATATGGATTTTTGCTTTTAAAAAGAGTACTTTGTGCGTGATAAGTCCCGAAAGATAAGACAACGCAAAAAGCAAGTATTGTTTTTGAAAATGGTGTTTTCATATTGACTATTTTTTAATTATTTTCTTATTATCATGTACGAAATAAAAGTTGTTGTAGATTTTGTTGGGAATATGTTTTATTTTATTACATTTGACTAGAAAAATAAACGCTATTAAAACAACCTATTCGGAAGAGGAACTTATCGTTTTATTAAAAGAAAAAAACGAAAACGGTTTTCATTATCTGTATGACCACTATTCCGGTGCGTTGTATGGAATCATTCTCCGGATTGTTCAATCTAAAGAATACACAGAAGAAGTTATTCAGGATGTCTTTGTCAAAATATGGAATTCTATCCATCAATATGACGCTTCCAAAGGAAGATTTTATACATGGATGATCAATATTGCCAGGAATACTGCTATTGATTATTTAAAGTCTAAAGGGTTCCAGAATGAACTTAAAAACCAATCACTTCCAGATTTCGTATATAATACTGCAGAGCTTTCAACAGTCAATAATTCATCTGATTATATTGGATTTAATAATGTACTTGAAGGCCTTGAAGTGGACAAGCAGGAACTGATAAATCTTGCTTATTATCAGGGATATACCCAACATGAAATATCCGAAAAGCTGAAGATACCGCTGGGAACGGTAAAAACGAAAATGCGGAATGCATTGATGAAATTAAAAGATTTGCTAAAAGATTATCAATAAATTGAACACTAAAGAATACATATCATCCGGAATTATAGAATCTTATATTCTTGGCCATGCTTCTCCCGAGGAAGCGGGGATTTTGGAGTGTGTGATGAAGAATAATGCTGAAGTAAAAGCGGCTTTTGAAGAGGCACAGACAACTTTGGAACATCTTGCTACAGCCCAGGCTGTAACACCTCCAAGTGATTTGAAATCTAAAATCTGGAATAAAATTCAGCAGGAACAGGTAGTTGAAGAAGTTGCTCCTGTTCTTTCAGCAGATATTCCTGAAGTAGGAAGACAGACAGAAAATAATACAGACAGAAAGGAGATTCAGAGAAACACTCCTTGGAAAACCTATGCAATAGCAGCTTCAGTATTGTTTCTAGTAAGTGTTGCCGGAAATTTCTTCTGGATGAACAGCCAATCTGCCAATAAGAATGAAATGTCATTACTGATAGCAGATAAAAAACATCAGGATCAGGTGATGGAGAAGATGAATCAGAAGATTGATATGTTCTCTAATCCCGATATGCAGATGGTTATGCTTAAAGGTGTAGAAAAGCACACAGATGCAAAAGCGATGGTTTTCTGGGATAAGAAAACAAAAGAAGTTTATCTGAATGCTGAAAAGCTTCCTAAAGCGCCCGCAGGAATGCAGTATCAGCTTTGGGCAATTGATGACGGGAAACCTGTAGATGCAGGAATGTACACTGAAGATAAAGACAGTAGGATTGCTTTGGCCAATATACCAGAAGCCCAGGCTTTTGCGATTACGCTTGAAAAAGAGGGCGGAAGCAAAGTCCCTACAATGGAAAATATGTTTGTAATGGGTGGAATTTAAATTCCACCCATTTCATTTTGTTTAATTGGTTTTTCGGTAATTATAGATGGCAAGACCATTAAGTACCACTGCAAAACCTATCAGATAATAGAATTCGGTTTGTACTTCATAAAATCTACTTCCTTTCAATACAATGAGTCTTACTACTTTAATAAAATGAGTTACAGGAGTAAGATTAGACATTTTCCGAGCCCAGTCCGGCATACTCTCTGTATTGGTGAAAAAACCACTCATCAGCATAAATACCATCATAAAGAAATAGGCAATAAACATGGCTTGCAGCTGCGTATCAGCAAAAGTAGATATGAGCAGTCCCAATCCCAGTAAAGCAATAAGATAAATGGCGGCAAAAACATACAGGGTGAGAAGGCTTCCTTCCGGAAAAATGCCATAAATAACATACATTACGACGAGCCCTATGGTAAAAACGATCATTCCTACAATCCAGAAAGGAATCAGCTTACCTAAGATAAACTGCCATTTTTTTATAGGAGTTACGTTGATTTGTTCAATCGTCCCTATTTCCTTCTCTTTTACGATGTTTAAGGCAGTGATAAAACCTCCTATCAAAGTAAGAAGAAGCACTAATATACCCGGAACCATATAGTATTTATATTCTGCTCTTGGATTATACCAGTTGGTTTCTTTAATAACAATTTTCGCAGAAGAGTTGTCTGATTTCCGGGCTGATAATTTAACATTTACATCCAGACTATTGTTGAAATCATTGATCACGGAGAGCAAATAACTTCCCCCCAATGCAGATTTTGTTCCATTAATTGCATCAATAGAGAGATTTACCTTCTGGCTTCCTTCCCGTACAAGATTACGTTCAAATCCGGGAGGAATTTCCAAAACAAGGTCGGCATTTGCTTCTTCAATCATTTTTAATCCATTTTTATAGGATTCAGGATTTCCTGCCAGTTTAAAGTAACCGGAAGACATGATTTTGTGAAGTAATTTTTGGGAATAGCTGCTGTGGTCATGATCTACATAGGCAATATTGACGTTTTTCACTTCAAAATTGGCGGCCAGAGGCATAATGATCAGCTGTACTACAGGCATTACAAACATCATCGCAAGGATCGTTTTATCCGTGAATATCTGACGAAATTCTTTTCTCAATATGAATACCATTATTCTCATGACAGGCGGATTTTAAATTTCTTCAGGGCAAGTGCCAGCAATCCTACCGACATGATCAGTAAAACCAACGTCTCTTTCCATACATATCTGAAATCAAGACCTTTAAGCATGACTGCTTTTACAATATCATAATAATATCTTGAGGGAAGAATTCTGGATATCACCTGAAAAACGACAGGCATATTTTCTACCGGGAACATAAATCCCGTTAATAATAAGGTAGGAAGCATCATTCCCATCATGGAAATCAACATAGCGGTCTGCTGAGAGTTGGTTACATTTGATATCAGCAAACCTAATGATAGACATGTGATAATGAACAAGATACTTTCTGCAAAGAGTAAAACAAGACTTCCGCGAATCTCTACGTCTAATAAATAAACAGAGAGAAGGAGAATAATGATAAAGTTAACAAGAGACAGGACGAGATAAGGAATTGCCTTTGCTACCAATACCATAACGGGTTTGAAGGGAGACACCAATAATATTTCCATAGTTCCCATTTCTTTTTCGCGAACAACGGCCACTGAGGTTAAAGCAGTGCTTACAATCATAAAGATAAGGGCAATAACACCAGGAATAAAATTAAGAGATCCGTTCTGCTCTTCATTATAAAGCTGCCTCATTTCGGGGATAATTTTATAGGAAGGTTTTATATTGGGATTGAGCTGCTGCTGGTAGTCTGCAATCATTGCATTGAGATAATTGGTAAGAATAGTTGCTGTGTTCGGATCTGATGCATCAGCAATAATCCGGATTTGCGCTCCGGTAGTGGTATAAAGGTCCGAACCGAAATTCACAGGAAATATTACGGCGCATTTTATCTTCCCTTCCCTGAATTTTTTCTCGATATCCGGATAATTTATGGAAGACTCCTGCATCTGGAAATAGGAACTTGATTTTATCTTTGAAATGATCTGCTCAGATTGAATATCATGGGCATTATCCAAAACCGTAATCCCGATATTTTTAACCTCACTGCTCAAAGCATACCCAAAAAGGATGATCTGAACAACGGGCATACCGAAAAGAATCAGCAGCGTTCTCCGGTCTCTGAATACATGATAGAATTCTTTTCTGATAAATACGAATAATTGTTTCATTGTTTAGTCTTTTTTGGACAACTTTTTATCCGTTGACGTCTAGTCGGCTGATCTTTTGGCTCCTCTTGCCAGTTCATAAAATACATCATCCATGGAATGGGTATTGAACTTCTTTTTAAGATTGGAAGGAGTATCCATGGCTTCTACCCTTCCATCTACCATCACAGAGATCCGGTTGCAGTATTCTGCTTCATCCATATAGTGTGTGGTTACAAACACCGTAATGCCATCTGCTGCTGCCTGATAAATCATATCCCAGAACTGTCTTCTGGTAATAGGATCTACACCTCCGGTCGGCTCATCAAGAAATACAATTTTAGGTTTGTGAAAAACCGCCACCGAGAATGCCAGTTTTTGTTTCCAGCCTAATGGCAGGGCTCCTACCAGTTTTTTCGCCTCACTTTCTAAACCTAATGTAGTTATCAGTTCTGCACTTCTTGTCTTTATATCCTTGCGGGAAACGCCATATACCCCTCCATAAAACTCAATATTCTCCAGAATAGTAAGGTTATCATAGAGTGAAAATTTCTGGCTCATATAGCCAATTTTTTTTTTGATCTGTTCCTGTTGTTTATATACATTGAATCCGGCTACTGATGCTGTTCCTGAAGTAGGATAAGATAATCCGCACAGAATCCGCATGGCGGTAGTTTTTCCGGCTCCGTTAGCTCCAAGGAAACCGAATATCTCGCCTTGATCCACGTCAAAAGAAATGGCATCCACAGCTTTAAAGTCTCCAAACTGTTTGGTGAGGTCTCTACAGATAATTGCTTTATTCTCCATGATTTACTTCTTTTTGTTCACGCATCAGCCGGATAAAACTGTCTTCAATGGTTGGAGTTATTTTCATCACTTCCAAACTTTCCGGATGATATCTTTCTGCTATATCTATTACAGATTGCATATCTCCATCTTCGTTTAATGTAAGGTGCAGATATTCTCCAAAAGCATAACAGCTTTCAATATCTTTGTCCGTACGGAGAGCCTCCAGCAGCAGGTAAATATGGTTACTTTTAGCAGCAAAAAGTGGTTTGGGAAAACTGTTGACAATGTTCGAAGGCTGGTCCACAGACATTATTTTTCCATTCTGCATCAAAGCAATCCGATCACAAAGTTTTGCTTCATCCATATAAGGTGTTGATACCAGAATGGTGATATTCTGCTCTTTCAGTTTAGTCAGCATATCCCAGAATTCTTTTCTGGAAACAACATCTACTCCGGTAGTGGGCTCATCAAGAAATAAGACGTCCGGTTTATGGATCAGAGCGCAGCATAAGGCCAGTTTTTGTTTCATTCCTCCAGAGAGTTTGCCCGCCCGCCGCTTACCGAATGGTTTAATCTGTTCATAAATATCTTTAATCAGATCGTAATTCTCTTCAATACTTGTTTCAAAAATGGCAGCAAAGAAATTCAGGTTTTCATTCACGGTAAGATCCTGATAAAGCGAGAATTTTCCGGGCATGTACCCTACTTTATTTCGGATGGTCTGATATTCCTTTACCACATCATGACCTTCCACTTCTGCCGTTCCGCTGTCTGCCAGTAAAAGAGTGGTCAGAATCCGGAATAGAGAGGTTTTTCCGGCTCCATCAGGCCCGATAAGACCAAAAAGCTCTCCTTTCTTTACACCAAAAGAAATATCATCTACTGCTATTACGCCATTGTAGGTTTTGATTATATTTTTTACGGTAATGGAAAACATTTTCTGGTGATTGTATTTAATTTTTTAAAATAGTGTTTCTCCGTACATTCCTATCTTCAGATAGCCATCATTTTTCACCCGGATTTTGATTGCATAGACAAGATTAGCTCTTTCGTCTTTGGTTTGGATGGTTTTGGGAGAAAATTCCGATTTGTCTGAAATCCATGTAATGATTCCCGGATATTCTTTAAATCCTTTTTCTCCCTGATCGATTCTTACTTTTACCTTCTGACCAAGTTTGACCTGTGGCAATTGCGTTCCGGTAATATAAGCTCTGAGATCCAGAGTACTGATATCTGCTATTTTATACAGAGGTTTTCCAATCACCTGCATTTCACCCTTTAGCGCATAATTAACCAAAACTGTCCCGTTGATAGGATTGATAATAGTTCCTTTATTAATCTGTTCCTGAAATTGTGCTGCTGTTTTTTCCAGGGGAGCTTTTTCACTTAAAATACTTCTGTTTTGAGTACTGTTGTTGGAATTATTGACAGAAAGTTGCTGGCGGGTAGCAGCGATCTGTTTTCTCAGCTGTACAATGGCAGCATCAATGTCGTCTAACTGTTTTCGGGTTGCAGCGTCTGCCTTTACCAGATTGGCGGTACGGGTACGTTCATGAATCTGATGATCCAGCTGTGCTTCCTGTACTGCCAGCTGTTTTTTCACCAGCAGATCCTGTTCATTGGTATTGCTTGTTTTTTGCTGTAAGGCTTGAATGCTGGCCTCTGCCTGCTCTTTCTGCAGTTCGGCCATGGTAACGTCAATACGGCCCACCTGAGCTCCTGCTTTAAGCGTAGCTCCTTCCTGTATGGAATAAGAAATTAATTCTCCGTTTTGCTGGGCAGAAACGATAACTTCATCTGCTTCAAAGTTTCCTGAAGCATCGAAATCGTCTTTGGATTTACATGCACTTAACAGGACAAAAGCACTTAATATGATGATCATTTTTTTCATAAGATTCGAGGATTATTAATTTCCGGAAATAAATTTCTGATTGTATCTGGCCTGTAACAACTGAATCTGATGAAGAATCATTGTCTGATTAGCCAGGTGTTCTGTATTAAGCTTCTGAATATATTCATGGGTTGTAATCACACCATTTGCCAGTTGGGCTTCCGCTGATCTGGTGACAGATTGTCGAAGACCGATTACGGTTTTATCCTGCTCTAGTAACTTGCTGTATTTTTTAATGTTTTCTTCCTGCTGAGCCATGTCCATTTTGGTATTGAGTAGAAATGTTTCTTTGTCCGTATCGGTAGCTTTTCTGTTCAGCTCCAGAATTTGTTTTTTATTGGAAGATGTATACAAACTTTCCAGAGACCAGCTGAATCTTACTCCGGTAATAAACCATGGTCCGAATTTATTTTCAATAATATTAAGAGTAGGTCTTCCATATGCTCCCTGAAAGAAAGCACTTACCTTAGGCATAAGATCAGATTTAAGCTGTTCTTCCTGTAATGTGTAGACTGATTTCTGAAGATCAAAACCTTTCAGTTCCGG
Source organism: Chryseobacterium metallicongregator (assembly GCF_031324065.1). Classification (NCBI taxonomy): domain Bacteria; kingdom Pseudomonadati; phylum Bacteroidota; class Flavobacteriia; order Flavobacteriales; family Weeksellaceae; genus Chryseobacterium; species Chryseobacterium metallicongregator. The sequence continues at coordinate 31,744 of NZ_JAVIXS010000001.1, read as the reverse complement.
TCTGTTGATTTCCGCAGATAGAAGTTCCGGCTCCGGGGATTCCAATACTGAAGAATCGGAAAGTTCTTTTCCAATAAAGATCCCAAGCATTTTCAGATAAGCGTTGCGACTGGATATATATTCTGTACCGGCCATCTCTGTATTCAATACTTCTGCCTTCAGTTCATCTACATTACTGCGGTAGGCTGTTCCATATTGCAAAGATGCTTCTGCTTTCTGTACCTGAGTCTGCAGGCTTGCTTTTTTTATTTCATTTTGTCTGAGCTGAGCATTGGTTAAAAGAATAGAGAAAAATAAAGCATTAATTCTCTGTTTTAATGTATATAAGGAAACTTCTATATTTTGGGTTTGTAGTTCTGTATTAACTTTTGTAAGCTCTTTCTGGTTGTGTATTATACCACCATCATATAATAACTGATCTACCTCTCCCTGAATTTTATATTGGTCTCTACTTAATGACGGAAGTGATGCATTGATAGGTAGAGCCCCTAAAGCATCAGAAAAGCTGATAGTTTGGGATTGGTAAGTTGCCTGACTGGTAAATGAAATTTTGGGCAGGTAGCCTTTATTTGCGTTATCTATTGTGTATTCTGCCGTTTTTGCTACAATTCCTAATTTTTTGATTGTAGGATAATTTTCTTTTGCAAGGTGATAACATTCTTCAAGCGTTAATGGTGCAGACTGAGCATTCAGAGAAGTAACAGCTGTCACACTTAAAAAAAGCGTAAGAAGAGGTATATGAAATTTTCTATACATAAGAATTGATTATTTGAAGTTAAAACCAATTTTACATTTATTATTCATCAGATTTAATCATTTGATTAAATTAAGGACAAAAAAATTATCCTATTGACATGGTGGCTTTTATCCACATAGGAATGAGCTTCTTGCGTTCCAGCATCAGCTTTTCAAATTCTTTGTCATTCAGTTTACTGCTTCCCAGTAACATGGGCTTGGCAATAAAAGGAAATACGGTAAGTCCGAGTATATTGATCAGAAAATGGAGAGGATTGGGCTCTTTAATGCTTCCGTTCTTTATGGCTTCCTGATGTTGTTTTAAAAACTCGGAGGTTTCTATTACTTCTTTCAGAGGAATTTTTTGTAAAAGCAGATTAGGATTATTGCGAAGTTCACTGATAATGAACGTTGGAATTTCCGGTTCTTTGATGATGAGATCAATATATTTTCCTACTACTTCCACCACTTTCTCATCAATACTGGTATTTTTATCATTGAGTACCATCATTAAATTCTGAAAAAATCCTGCCATTGTTTCTATCATAATCATCTCAAAAAGCTTTGCTTTACTTCTGAAATAATAGTTGAGTAATGCCAGATTGATTCCCGCTTCTTCTGCGATGTCCCGCGTTCTTGTGGCAGCAAATCCTTTTTTATAAAACACAGTACGGGCTGCTTCTTTTATTTTTTCTTCCGTACTGCTATCTATTTTTTTCATTCCTACTATTTTCTCTTACAAAGATATAAACAAAATTTATTATTTAATCAAATATTTTAATCATTTGATTAAATTTAACATAGTGATATTTAATTATTTGATAAACAAAGTTTTGCGTGTTTAAATGTAAAGTATTCATATATTTTGAGGACAGAATTTTGGAAAAGTTTACTGTTTCATAACCTATAAAAAAAATCATAGAAACTGAAGATTATTTTCTGTTTCTATGATTGATAAAATATGATTTTGACGTATGATTTAATTAGTAACTACTCCGATTCTTGCTTTCAAAGGAATGTTGTAGGTATTCAGGCAAGGTGTCTGCCCGTGGAAATCAAAATCAATATTGACTTCAGGCCTGAAAATCAAACAATGGGTAGATCCGCCAAAATGAAAGGTGCCTATAGGATCTCCTTTTTTGACGTGATCCCCTTCTTTTACAGTAATTTCACAGCTGGATACTTCAGCCATTCCAATAGCAACAAAGCACATCAATCCTATTTTATCATTATCTGACTGGATAAAAATCAAGGCACGTGCAGCCAGTTCTGTGATATATCCCTGAGAATCATTAGGACCGGAAGGATCATATCCTTCAATAGGAGCTTCAGCATAATAAGTTCCCGGAACATTCTCAATGGCTACAATAGTACCATCTACCGGACTGTTCCATCGATGATAGGTTTTAGCACAAAGAAATGCCTGATAGACTGTGCTGTTATCACCAAATTTCTGAGCCAGTTCATGATGGTTCATGATATCCAGTAAAGAATAAGGTTGCCCTTTCATCCAGAATTTATCTTTCATCTGAGCATTAGTAACACAATTGTAAGGAGCCGATTCGCAGGCATTAACAATAACTGACGGATCTTTGTCCTCCTCACTTACTTCTCTTACTCCTGGATTAAATTGACGGGTAAAAAAATCGTCCCAGCTTTTAAATCCAAAATAAGGTTCATTAGGTTGGCACTGATAATTGTAAATGAAATTCTGTAAAGGATCTTCAGGATTATTCCCTTTTCCTCTTAAAGGATCCATGGCAGCAATTGCTTCGAGAGCTTGTGGAGAAAACCAACCTAAAGGATTGGTGTAATCCGGCTGTGGCTGGTTTACCGGACCATTCACCAAAACATATTGTGATGCCGGAGATTCCAGAAAAGTTTTCCATTCTGCTAAAATAACGCTTAGTTTTTCGTTAACTTCGGGATGAAGAAACGTTAAATATCCTGCCTGAGTTCCCATTGCCCAGTCTACAATCGCATTAATCGGAAATCCTACAAGTCCTATATTATCTTCTATAACACTGTAGCATGGCGCTTCCTGTAAAACCTGATTGATAATAAGGAGCATGGTTTCGAAGTTTTTTACAGGTTCATTATATCCTTGTGGGATCTCATCATACATGCTGGTAAAACTCATATATAAAACAGGATTATTGTAGATTGCGTCCCTGAGATCAGCAACGGTCGGATTCATTGGAAGTCTGCTGTTTTGAGCCTGCTTTACTTTTTTTTCCAGCCAGGTGTTAAGGAACTTTCTGTCTGAGGGCAGCCATTTCCCCACTCTGTATTTTACATGGTTCATAGTACGGTTTTTAAGTTTTTTTAAAATTGATGGTACTATAAAGTTACTTCAATTGACAGAATATCACAATAGTATTTCTACTTAATGTGAAATAAGTAAAAACACCTACTGTGTAATTTTAATGGCAGTTTGTTTTTATGCACAAAAAAACAAGGCGGACACAATCAATCCGCCTCGTATCTCCCAAATAATTAAATATGAAAAAATATGAATGTCTATACCGAACAGGCCTTCAGCATCAGATCATGAAGGTCTGTATTTTTGATGAACGGCTGTAAAAACTCGTTTCCAGGGCCATAAGCAGCTACTTCCACATAATCTCCGGAATGATCCATGCTGATCCACCCCACAGAATTCCTGCTTTTCTGAATTTCTGAATATAATTTAAAAGGCAGTTTCTTATAATTATAAAGTCCTTCTTCTTTTTCAAGTCCGTTGTAAAAACTCAAAATATGTTTGGCTTCATCATCGTTCAGTGTAATTTTGTTGCCTTCATAAATCCAGTCTTTAATGTCTTTTACAGAATAATCTTTGTGAATCTTGTTCAGAATGTATTCATTGGTGTATTTGTATTCTGAAATACTGTTAAACTGCTTGGTGGCTTCAGCTCCGTAAATAGTTCCCGGATTCGCATTTCCATGATCTGTAGTGATGATGACTAAAGTATTTCCATCTTTTTCAGCAAAATCTATGACTGCCTTTACAGCTTCATCAAATGCCAGCTGATCATGGATAAGTGCGGCTACGTCATTGGCATGAGCAGACCAGTCTACTTTTCCGGCTTCTACCTGAAGGACAAAACCTTCGGGATGATCTTTCATCTGATTGATGGCGGTAGTGGCCATTTCAGCAAGAGTCGGTGTGTTTTTGTACTCCTGAAGATGGGTTCTGTCAATAGTATAGGGTAATGCACCTGTACTGAAGATTCCTAATAGTTTTTCCCCTTTTTTGATTTCTTTCAGATCATTTTGTGTTTTCAGGATCCGGTATCCTTTTTTGCTGTAAACAGAATAGAGGTCTTTTTTATCTTCTCTTTTGGCAGGGTTGAAAAATTCGTCTCCGCCTCCAAACAGCACATCTAATTCCAGCTCTGCATACATTTCTGCAATTTGAGGTTCAGCATTTCTTTTGGAAGAATTTATACAGAATCCTGCAGGAGTCGCATGAGTAATGGTTACCGTAGTCACACAACCGGCTTTCTTTCCTGCTTTTTTATATTTCTGCCATATGGGAAGATGCTTTTCTCCATTGGCTCCTATATTCAGAGTTCCGTTTTTAACTCTTATTCCTCCTCCAAAAGCTGAACTTGCGGCAGCAGAATCTGTAACGATAGAACTTGCAGAAGCGGTGTCCATCAAAGCACGGGTCACTTTTTTATCATGATACAGATTAAGCCAGTTACTTCCTTTTCCTAACATGTTCCGTGAATACAAGTCTGCCATTGAAAGTGTTCCCAGGCTCATCCCGTCACTTACCATGAAGATGATATTCTTAGCTTTCCCTTTTCCGTGTTGCTCAGTGTTCTTCCCGAAGCTCCAGAGATCGGATGGTGATAAGGTCAATAGTCCTGAAAGCAGTGCAGATCCTTTTAGAAATTTTCTTCTGTCCATATTGTTTTTGAAATAATGCTGAAAGTTATCGTATTTATTTTTTTTATCGTAACATTGTTGCATTAATTAAAGGTTAATTTTAAATATTCTTCGGAAACGGATCTTCAAAACTTTGATTTTTATCAAACAGCTCCTTTTCACTTTCGTTAATAAGACAATGCTGAAGGTCTGATAACATTTGTTCTTTATCCAGATTCTGCCCGATAAACACCAATTCATTAATTCTGTCACCCCAGTTTTTATCCCATCTGCTTTCTATGAACTTTTGATTTTCTACAAATGAAGAATACTGAACCCTGTGATTCATAGGCATACTACTCCACCAAACGCCTGCTTTTTCAAGCCTGAAAGAACCTCCTGCCTGAGAAAAATTCAATGCATCATTAGGTCTTGAGGCTAACCAGAATAATCCTTTAGCTCGGATGGTTCCTTCCGGATAATGGTGATTCAGATATTCCCACAATCTTATAGGATGGAAGGGTTTTTTATCTCTGAAAACCATTGAACTTATTCCGTATTCTTCCGTTTCCGGGATGTGATGTTCTGACTGTAATTCTTTTTGCCAGCCTGCGGATGACTGTGCTTTGTCAAAATCAAAAAGCTGTGTATTTAAAATCTTTTGAGGATCAATTTTTCCGAACTCTGCATGTAAAAGTGTCGCATCTGGATTCAGTTTTCTGATCGCTGCTTTTAAAAAGCCTAATGTTTCTGCATCTATAAGATCTGTTTTGTTTAAAATAATCACGTTGGCAAATTCAATCTGGTCGGTCAGAAGATTGACAATGGTTCTGTAATCGCCTTCCATATCGGTAAGATCACGATCCAGCAACATTTCATTAGAGCCGAAATCATTCATGAAATTGAAACAATCGATCACCGTTACCATTGTATCAACATAACTGAAACGGGACAAGTCTATTCCACTCTCTTCATCAATATAAGTAAAGGTTTGAGCAACAGGAATAGGTTCACTGATTCCCGTACTTTCGATAAGGAGATAGTCAAAACGGTTTTCATTCGCCAAACGTTCTACTTCTACCATAAGATCTTCACGAAGTGTACAGCAGATGCATCCGTTACTCATTTCTACCAGTTTTTCTTCAGTTCTTGAAAGGGTATTTTGATTTTCAACAAGGCGTGCATCAATATTAATTTCACTCATATCATTCACTATGACTGCTACTTTTAATCCTTGTTTATTATGAAGAATATGATTCAGTAGTGTCGTTTTTCCAGCTCCCAGAAAGCCGCTGAGTACCGTTACAGGAAGTTTTTTAGTCATGTTCTTAATGTTTATGATTTTTAAAATTGATGATATGGCCGGTAATTAATCCGGCAGTTCCTGCATAAATCAGAGGAATATGGACTTCAAACAGGAAATCTGTCAATATAGAAATGAAAATAAGGGCTACAGATATCCAGAAAAGGAATTTTAACCATCGTTTTTCCATTTTCTTTGTTACTCTGAATACGACCACTACTCCAATACAAAGAAAAGCCAGATCAATATAGGGATTGTGTGATATTCCCAAGGGAACAATCAGTAATAACGGAAAGACAATACAATGAATCAGGCATAAAACAGCAGCGGAGATTCCTACAGCATCAAGAATTTTTGATTTCATAATAGTATGGATTAATTTTCTTATCGTAACTTTGTTGCAAAAGTAGAAATAAAAAATTAAATAACGCAACTTTGTTGCATTAAAATATGAAACAGGTCAGAAATACACACGCCAAAACGGAAATTTTAAACCTTATCAATGGTTCAGATATAGCCCTTACCCACTCTGATATTCAGAAGAAACTGGGAGATCTGTGCAATAGAGTAACCATTTACAGGGTATTGGAAAGGCTTGAAAACGAAGGTGCTATACACAAGATCGTCAATATTGACGGTGTGGTGAATTTTGCAAAGTGTAGTGGAAAATGTACACATGAACAGCATTTTCACAATCATGTTCATTTTAACTGTAAAAAATGTCATTCCGTGACGTGCATTGAAAACGCTATTCCTGAAATCAGTTTACCGGAACATTTTATCGCACAGGAATATAATTTTATCATCAGCGGGATATGCCCGAAATGTGCTGATGCTTAAAAAGTAAAAAGGCAGAAAAGCGAATATACTGATCTGCCTTTTGTTGTATTGAAATATAAATTCTGTTATAAAGAAGAAATATAGACTTCTATTTTGGTGCCATCATAATTGAAGGTTCCGTCAGAATTCTTTTTACCCAATACCCATTTCATATCCACAGGTACTGTCCATGCTGATCCTAATGAAAATCCGTTGACAGATCTGATTTCATTTCCGTTTCCTGTCGTAACCGCTGAATGAAAAAATGTTTTATCAATAAGCCTGTAAAAACCAATGGCTTTTCCTGCAGGAATGGGCGCATATCCATCCCATTTTTCTCCAGCCGGATAATTGAATAAGGTTAACCATTTTTGTCCTGCAGATTCTGCAAGCTGAGTAGGACTTATCCTGGCACCACGCATATACAATGCATAGGCAACCACATCATGACATACTCCACTGTTGTATTTCGAAATATTCTCTTCCCCTGAGAGAATGGAATGAGCAACGGGTGCCCTTTCAGATAGGGATAGCTGAGCCTTCCTGGCTCCTTCCGGTGTTATAAATGACATATTGTAATATTTTGTTTGGTGAAGTAAAGATACAGCTTTAAAATTTAATCACTTCTATTAGAAAATAGGTCTTTATTTTTTTAAGTTTTGGCTAAAGCCTTTGGCATGATGAATAATAAATTAGGTGGGCTAAAGCCCACCTCTATTGATAATATAATTTAAAACTTCTAACAATAAAACATGCATTCATAGCTGAAAAGTTTTCCTTCTTTAAATGTAAAAATAAAGACACCTGCATCTCCATTCTGAATATAATATTCGTGGGGAGAAGCAATCCAGCGTGTTGAGAGCAGATCTCCAAAACGGGTAACAAAATCCTTTTCATTATAATTGGAATCCATACGCTCATTGCCAAGAATTACAGCTTCACCGTTGTTAAAAGACATTTTGTAAATACTTCCGGAAACTTTTCCTTTATATTCTTCAAAAGCTACAATAATATCGGACGTTCTGTAAAAATACTGAGGTTTCCAGCCACATTCAGGGGTATTGGGAATGTCTTTTACCTTCTGCATTTCCAGCTGTTTTACTTGTGTCTCTGTAATTTTTCCGTCAAAAAGTTGGGTTTCTTTCCATAGAAAGTGCATATTCAAACTTTTCAGCTTTTTCTCATAGATTTCGGTTTGTGGCTTTTTCGCCGATTGATCTGCCAGAAGAAGTTCAAAATCGATATCTACTTTTGGATTTTTTATTCCTGAATAAGATTCTTTCCAATAGAGTAATGCTTGTTTAAGATTTTTATCTTCCAGCCATGCTATTTCGCGTAATCTTCCAACCTGAGCCAGTTCTTTTTCCTTGTTCTTTCCTTTTGCTGCCAGATAATCTTTCAGAATTTTATCGTAGGTAAGTTCTGTTCCCAGATATTTCATCTGGATATATTCCGGATTTTCGTGGAAATGGTCGCCAATATATACCCAGCCATCCTGATACAAAGGAACATAATCAATACAGATCAACTCGTTTAAAACAGCTCTGCGGGTCGCTGTACTTTCTGTTGTTGGTCCTTTTCGTACACGCAATTCTGATCCCTGTACATAAAAATGTGGACATTGGTATCCTTCTTTTCCTCTATAGAAATACTGTAGTGGCTCACCCGCTGATTTTTTTCCATGCATAGACTTTTGGAGTAGCTGGCGGTCTATAAAACCAATATCACCATTGCTTACCTGTACTTTGTATTGTGTTTGGGTAGAATCCAGAACGTAAACCGGTGCTTCAGTAGAAAAAACTCCCAAAACATTCTTATTGTTTCCATTTTCACGATAAAGGTGACCCCATTCGGAGGTATAAATCGGGCGTGCTCCGGCATTCTGAGCCTGGATATTGTAGAAGCAGCATTGAATGATTCCGGCTGCCAATAGTATCTTATTCAACATATTGTAATTGGTATCTGCGAAAGTTTTCATGTCTTTCACAGGGGTGTTCATAATGGTTTTTATGGTTACTCCTTCAAAAATAATGAAAAATGAGAGTTTGTCCTAAAGTTATTGTTATTCAGAATGGGTATAAATTCCATCCTATTCATCTGTTTCCATTGGGTAGCGTAAATAAAAATACTATTTTTATCGCCCAAAAAAGTAAAGACTAAATATGCCGACTGATGCTTCTCTTAAGCTGATTCCTATGACAACTTTCGTGCTGGAGTATTATTCCCACGAAGGATATGCTGATCTTCAGATTTTGAATCTGATGAATAATTATGCCAATTTCTTAAAGAAGCGTCTGACTCTTGGAATGTTTGTTCCCATAGACCGTACAGGAAATATCTTAAAAGAGCCCAAAAATTACACAGCATGGAAATCTCTTGACCATAATGATGGGAAAAGAACGGATATTGTCGGTTTTGAAGAATATGCTGAATATCAAAAGGCTGAGCAGAATTGTATGTTTGAAGGATTTAAAGTAGATTATAATGGATACTCAAAAGTGAGAATCATCGCTTCTTATGACCCTTCTATTGAATTGTCTTTTAACAAAAATGATCTTATTCCTTCAGGATTCAATGATGTAGAATCACTGACTGTGTTTGACGATATCTTTTTAACTTCCAGCGCATTAAAAGCAATCGGAATAAAGAGATAAATTGTAGTACTAATATATCATAAGCTATTATCTTATTACAGGTTCTTCTTGAATTCAGAAGGAGACATTTCTTTGTACGACTTGAATATTTTATTGAAGTGGCTGGCATCATTGAAGCCCAGTTTATCAGCAATTTCACTGATATTATAATGACTCTGGAGTAAAAGCTTTTCAGCAGTTTTAATTTTATGCTGTATAATATGCTGTTGTATGGAGAAACCTGTCTGCTTTTTGATGAGAATGCTGATATAGTTCGGAGACAGCATAAATTCTTTGGCAAGGTTTTCAATTTTCATTTTATAGGTATCCAACGCATTGACATTAATATAATATAAGATCCTCTCAATTCTGCTTACATTTTGAGTGATCCAGTTTTTTGCAGTAACATTTTGCATCGTATTTCGGATCAGAATCGTAATAATACTGGAAAAGAGATCAGTCGTTATCTCTTTGTTATAAGTGTTTTTATGGCTGAATTCATACAGAAGAATCCGGGCAAGCTGTAACAGATGTACCCTATCAGTTTTACTCTTAATCACTGATTCATAAACGAAAGAATGATCTTCCATCAGGAGCTGCACAACTTTCTGAAGTTCATTCTTTTTATTAGATAGCAAATTTTCCCAGATATACTGTTCCGTAAATTTGATATAAATGAATTTCGTTTTGTTTTTAATCGAAAATTCATGGCCATCACTCGGCCTTAGAAGAAAAACATCTCCTTTTTTGTATGGAAAAGTAATGTTGTTAAGATGATGAAATCCTTTTCCACTTTCTATGATAATCAGCTCATAAAAGTTATGATTATGATATTCAACATCCCAATTTTCTTTTTCAATACTGAAAACATTGAAAGAATTGAAATTAACGATTCGTTTCATCTAAGAATGGATTTTTACAAATTTACCATTAATTTTTACAATGTCTACTGTTGGATTATTGATCAAATTTGTACTATCAATACATTCAAAATGAAATATATAAAACAATCCGTATTGCTGCTTGCTTCAACCATTGCTTTGATGTCCTTTTCTGATCGTCATGATGGAGATAAAACTGATAAAAAACAACAGCATAAAACACAGGCTTCAACTAAAAAATACTGGCCCAACGGAGCTCAATTGGTTATTTCTGTTTCCATGCAGTTTGAAACTGGAGGGCAGCCGGAAGGAGCAGAAAGTCCATTCAGCGGGACACCTCTGCCTAAAGGACAACCCGATCTTCCGGCAGAAAGCTGGTATCGTTACGGCGGAAATGAAGGAATTTACCGAATGTTGGATTTATGGAAAAAATACAATATCAAAGTAACCTCTCATGTAGTGGGAACCGCTGCTAAAAGATATCCTGAAGTTGCCAAAGCTATTGCCAACGGTGGTCATGAAATTGCAGCTCATGGTTTTACCTGGGACAACCAGTGGAATAAGAGCTATGCCGATGAACTGAATTTTGTAAAGCAAGGCGTAGATGTCGTTGAAAAGATTACAGGGAAGAAAGCTGTTGGTTATAACGCTAATTGGCTCAGAAGAAGCCCGAATACGCTTAAAGTACTACAAGATCTTGGTTTTCTGTATCATATAGATGATTTAAGCCACGATGAACCTTTCATTACTAAAGTAAAAGATAAAAACTTTGTGGTAATCCCTTATACATTACGTAATAATGATATTGTTAACATTGAAGGAAAACACTGGAGCCCTGATCAGTTTTTGAATCAGTTAAAATTTGAATTTGATCGTCTTTATGAAGAAGGAGCATCAAAAAGAAGAATGATGAGTATCAGTTTTCATGACAGAATCGGTGGAACTCCGGCAATGGTGCACGCCATGGAAGAATTCATTAAATACACCAAAGAAAAACAAGGTGTAGTCTTTATGAGAAAAGATGATATCGCCAAAATGGTAATGAATGATCCCGATACTCCGGTTGATAATAGTGAAGAAAAGTTTAATAAGTAAGGAGGATGGAAGCTGGAAGAATGATTTTGTTGAAGTCTTAAAAGTACTTTTTTGACAAATATACCTTCCCTCTCCCAACCCCAAAAACATACCTCTATGAATACAAAAACAGCCTATTTTTTCCTTCGTGTTTCGATGGGAATAAACCTTTTAGGACACGGATTGGTCCGATTGGTAAAATTACAGGACTTTGCCTCAGGAATGATGAAAGGTTTTGAAACAAGCTGGCTTCCACAGCCATTGGTACAGCTCTTTGGGATAACGCTACCCTTTTTCGAATTTCTCATCGGATTATTGCTGATGATTGGTTTTAAAACCCGCATTGCCACCATAGCCGGAGCTTCCCTGATCGTCCTGCTGCTTTTTGGAAGCAGTACCGTTGAAAACTGGGAAGCCATGGGAATTCAGATGATCTATGCAGGTTTATTTTACCTATTGATCAGCAGAATTGAAGATAATTATCTGGCACTGGATAGAAAAAATTAAATCAAGCTAACGAGCAGAGAAGGCTGGGAAAGAAAAGGAAACAAAGAGAAATAAAGAATAAATTATTCATCGTTGTGATCTTTACTTTTCCGGCTTTTTTTGCGACTTCAGAGATTATGTTACAACTTTCATGAATTCAGCTACTCTATTTTTATCATTATGCCCGAATTTTGTATTAGAAATAAGAGCAACTGAATATTCTGTTTATTTTCAGTGCGATATCCAACCCTCAAAATAAAAAATGATGCAAACGATATTAGGAGCCAATGGGCAGATTGGCGAAGAGCTGGCAAGAGAACTAAAAAGAAATTATACCTCAGATATCCGTATTGTCAGCAGAAATGCTAAAAAAGTAAATGATACTGACAGTATTTTTTCTGCAGATTTATCAGACAGAGAAAGAGCAATTGAAGCTGTGAAAGGAAGCGAAATTGCCTATTTTACCCTTGGACTTCCTATGGATACTAATCTGTGGGAAAAGCAATTCGTGGTCATTATGAAAAACGTTATTGAAGCTTGTAAAATCAATGATACCAAGCTCGTGTTTTTTGATAACACCTATATGTATCCTCAAAACAATGATGTTTTAACAGAACAAACTCCGTTTGCTCCCGTAGGGCGAAAAGGAATGATAAGAAAACAGATGGCAGAAATGCTTTTAAAAGAAATGCAGGCCGGAACAATAGAAGCCGTCATCTGCAGAGCTCCAGAATTTTATGGCCCCGGAAAAACTCAAAGTATTACCAATAGTCTTATTTTCAATGCCATTAAAGAAGATAAAAAACTGAAAGTCCCTTTAAGAGATGATAAATTACGAAGTCTGATCTGGACACCTGATGCAAGCCGTGCTACCGCTTTAATTGGAAATACTCCCGATGCTTATGGACAAACCTGGCATTTGCCGGTAGACGATAATAAGTTAACCTATAAAGAGTTCATTGCATTGACTTCTCAGATCTATGGGAAAGAATTCAGGTATGCCGTAATCCCCAATCTGGCTTTTACCATAGGATCTTTCTTCAATAAAAATGCAAAAGAATTGAAGGAACTGCTTCCAAGATATCAATATGATAATCTTTTTGACGATTCAAAATTCAGGAAAAGGTTCCCGGAATTTAAGGTAACTCCCTACAAAAAGGGAATTGAACAGATCAAAAAAGAACAGCTAGCGGCAAAATAATACGGTTAAAATAAGTAACTTAGAAACACCAATACCACAACCGAAGGGGAAAATATTCCCCTCCTTTGGAGAGGTGGCGAAAATTCACAGAATTTTTGACAGGGTGGTTAAAGGATAAATTCAAACAAAAAAGGAAATGAAAGCTCCTGAAAAAGTAACTTCTATCACAGCATTACACAACTATCTGAAATTGAAAAGGCCTTCCAACCCTTTGATCAGCGTGTTTGATTTTAATGAAGTGAATATAGATCCGGAAACGATACTAAGTGCCGTGACTACAGATTTTTATGTGGTTTCCATTAAAAAGGATTGTGCAGGAAGATGTAAATATGGACAGCATTATTATGATTTTGAGGATGGAATCATGTATTTTATTGCTCCCCATCAGGTATTGCAGTTTGAAGATATTCTGCTTTCCGAAGTGAGAGGAAATGTATTGGTCATACATCCTGATTTTCTGCAGGGATATCCGTTAGCGTCTGTCATAAAAGATTATGGCTACTTCTCTTATACGGCCAACGAAGCGCTCTACCTTTCCGAAAAAGAAGAAAAATCTGTAACGGATATCATGGATAATATCAGCAGAGAGATAGAAGCCAATATGGATGGTTTTACTCAGGATTTACTGGTATCCAATATTAATTTGCTGTTAAAATATTGTGACAGATTCTATAACCGTCAATTTTTAACCCGGAAAAAAGTGAATCATGATCTTTTGACCCAGCTTGAAAACTTGCTGGATGATTATTTTAAAAATGAAAAACTGCTGATCAATGGGATTCCCACCGTACAGTTTATGGCAGGACAAATGAATATAAGTCCCAATTATCTAAGTGACATGCTGAGGGTTCATACAGGACAGACAACGCAGCAGCATATTCAGAACAGAGTGATTGAAAAGGCAAAAGAGATGTTGTCTACCACTACAATGTCTGTTTCTGAGATTGCTTACAATCTGGGATTTGAGCATCCACAGTCTTTTCATCGTTTGTTTAAAAATCAGACCGCTGTTTCTCCTTTAGAATTCAGAAAGAGCTTTAATTAGAGCTTTTTGACATTATAATGTGCGCTAATTAAAAAGCAAGTATAAATATTTTATTATATTTGTCTGAATTGCATGGGATTTATGACAGGAAAGAATGGAATATTACATGGTATACAGATCGTTAGTATATTTTTAATACTAGTCCATTTTCTGATCCCAAAAACAGAAAACACAACCTTTTCTACCATAGAAATCACAAGTAATTCCAATTCCGAAGAAAGTCCTCAGAAAAAATGTAATAAGAATTTTCTTGAAGAAAATAACAAGACTCCGATAAAATGCAATAATAACTATTGCTCTAATTCTTCTCTCTTTTTGACCACCTCTTTTCCTTCCTTTGGATTTGAAAAATTTATGGATCCGGAAATAAGCAAAGGCTTCTTTTTATACGATGATCCACCCTATTCTTCTTTTTTTAATTCTATTTGGATTCCGCCCAAAATAAAAATGTAATTTTCAGTTATTGATAAAATAACATTTTCAGCTATGGAATATTTTTTTTCCATACCCTATCCTATTATCTAAATCTGAATTACATGACCAGCTGCTGTTCATGGCTTTGTCACGGTGATGTAATCAAAAAATGAATTAAAAAAATAATGAAAACAATAGTATCAAACCTCGAAAAAAACACGAATACCATCTATATAATATGCAGAATATTAATTGGATTATTCTTTTTTGTAGCAGGCTTTAACAAACTTTTCCATCCTGTTTTCCAGGGATATATGTTCAACACCATCAGTGCTATAGGATTTCCTTTTCCTCAGTTTACGGCCAATTTCGCTGCATTTTGTGAATGTATCTTTGGTTTGTTTTTAATGCTGGGTTTCTGGACAAGAATAAGCTCTGTATTTTTAATCATTATTATACTTGTCGCTTTATTTACCCATGATCTGGGGACAATTCCTAAGGAACTTATTCCTATCAAACCCGAAACCGGAGTGTATAAAATGGATCCTTTTACATGGCTGGGTTATTTTCTATACTTGCCTCAAGTGTTATATCTCCTGTTTTTGCTTCTGTTTTTATTTCAGGGGTGTACAGGATTTGGAATTGATCGTCTCAGAAAAACAAAATCTGGAAACAGCTAATAATTATAAACAGCTCTCTTTTTGGGAGCTGTTTTTTGTTGAAAAATCGCAAGACTTTTCTAAATTTTATGTATGATTTTAAGATGCAATAAAATCGAAGATTTTCAGCAAGTGATGATTGTGTTTTTATAATAGAGT
Organism: Chryseobacterium metallicongregator; assembly: GCF_031324065.1. Classification (NCBI taxonomy): domain Bacteria; kingdom Pseudomonadati; phylum Bacteroidota; class Flavobacteriia; order Flavobacteriales; family Weeksellaceae; genus Chryseobacterium; species Chryseobacterium metallicongregator. Next base: position 16,462 of record NZ_JAVIXS010000001.1, on the reverse strand, counting down.
AAAGTGATTAGCATATTTTTGCATCAACATCTGTTGACTTTAAATCATCTGTGAAAGTTTTAAAATATACAGTGTTTAATTTTATCGAAGATAAAATCCTTGCGCCTTACAGAAGCTTTTTTAATATCATTTTGCACCTTTGCGTTTCCCAAATAAAAGCATTCAAAAAAATAAAAAAACGCAAAGATTTAATGGTTTCAGATTTTTACTAAAAATGAGTAATGATAATACCATATAGACTGTATCATTGATTTTTCCCCTGTGATTCCTCAAGATAAAGTAAAACATTAAAATCTTTGCGTTTAAATAGCATACTTCTTTTATGATAAGATTGATTTTGTTATGGTAATAAGGCTCATGGCAATAACTACCATTCCTACCACGACAAACATTTTCTTTGTTGGCAGTTTTGAGGTAAGCATGGCAGAAAAAGGAGCGGTAAAAACACCACCCAGCAAAAGCCCCAACACAATATTCCAGTGATGAATACCAATGGTAAAGATGAAGGTAATGGCACTCGTAATGGTCAGTAAAAACTTGGCAACGGTGGAACTTCCTACTACATAACGGGGAATTCTTCCCTCTTTGATCAATGTTCCGGTCACCAATGGTCCCCAGCCACCACCTGCAAAAGAATCAATAAAACCACCTACCAATCCTAATACTCTGAGATTGGTTCTGCGTTTAGGCTTTGCTTGCCCTGGTTTTTTATCTTTGAATGCATTTCTTAAAATGTTTACTCCAAGATACAAGGTATAGCAGGCGATAATTGGCTTTACAATATGAGCATAATGTTCCCCATAATGAGAAAGCGTTAATGCTCCGATAACAGAACCTACAATTGCCAGCGGGAATAAAACCCATACCATTTTCTTATTAACATTTCCCAGTTTATAATGGCTGAAACTTCCGGCTGCAGTGGTAAATGACTCTGCAGAATGAATGCTTGCACTTACAACGGGTGGCGGAACATTCAGGAGTAAAAGGATTGTAGTACATATTACGCCATATCCCATTCCCATGGATCCGGCAACAATCTCTGCCATAAATCCTGCAAACAGCATCCAGTAAAAAATATGACCATCTTTATTCAAGAAATACTGAATATTCCCCGAAAGGTTGAACTGATACACCACAAGTCCAAATAATCCGAAAAGCAATAAAACACCTATGATGGCAAGATAAATATTGGCTTTTCTCTGCGCCGTTTTGGTAATATTGATCAGTTTTTCAATTTCCATATCCGGTTTCGAAGAAACTTTTCCGTCCGATAGATATTCTGTAGTGATCTTATTGAGTTCTTTCACCTTGTAATTAAAATCTCCCGTCAGCTTGTTACGGATATCCTGCATATTGTCTAATACATGATTCATTTCATCAGGGATGACCTCTGTAAAGGTTTCTCTTAATCTTTTAGCGATGGTCGGAGATTTTCCATTGGTTGAAATGGCAATTTTAAGGCTTCCTTTTTTGACAATGGAACCTAAATAAAAATCACATAGATCAGGCTTGTCGGCAATATTGACCAGTACATTTTTTTTCTGCGCTGTTTCCCTGATCTCCCCTGCCAGTACAATATCATTTACCGCAATAATTGCAATATCCATATCATTAAAATCATGATCATGGTATGACCTTTCGTGCAGTACTATATTGGAATATTTATTTTGTAAGGTTCTTACTTCAGGAATAATCTCTTTTGCTACCAGTTTGATGGAAGTTTCCGGTGAATTGCCCAGTACGGATTCCAGTTTTTCCAGAGCAACCTTTCCACCACCGATGATCAGCAGTGAAAGGGTTTCAAGTTTTAAAAATATGGGATATAAAGAATTGCTCATGCTGATTACAGTTTTAAATCATAAGTAAAAGCGAGATAGTACAGTCCTCCGATTTCAGGACCGGCAGCATACTGAAAATAGCGTCTGTTCAGCAAATTGGTTGCCCCAATTTTTACATTCGCACGGATTTCAGGAATCTTCCATGTAGCCTGAGCATCAATGGTGTAATAAGCAGGAATTTGGCCTGAGGCTAAAGGACTTTCCCACATAAAACCACTCTGCCATCTTGCAACAAGGGTAAATCCTATATTTTTGACAATTTCTCGGTTTCCGATACTTACATTCACCATCCATTTCGGAGTGTTGAAAGCCGTAATAAACAGATCTGATGTATTGTTGGAGGCAAGATCATTATAAGAAACATTGGTATTCACATTATAATTTCCGGTAATATTATAACGAATTCCTAAAGAGATTCCATAGCTTTTGTAGGTATTATTGCTGTTGGTATAAACTCTGTATCTGTCCTGTTTACTTCGGTCAAGCATAGCGAGTACAGCAGCATTGCTTCCTACCTGACTGTTTTTTGGGACGGCTACTTCTACCTGACCAAGGAATCCTTCGTAAATATTGTAATAGAAATCCCAGTCCAGCACCAGTTTATTATTGAAAAAAGTAGACTTATACCCTACTTCAAACGAGTTGATTTTTTCTGGCTGTAATTTCTGCAGATTAGCTACAGTTAAAAGCTGTTTATTATCCTGAGCGGCCTGAGCCTGAGTTTTTCCGGCATCTACATCTGCATTCACTGCTGAGGTAAATTTGTCAATGGAAGCCAGGGTATAGGAGTTTTCCAGATATCCCAGTCCGTCATTCACTTTCGAAAGGCCTCCCACTCTTCTTACATTTCCGTTATTCACGAATGAAAGTGCTTCAAATAACGAAGGAAAACGATATCCATTCTGGAAAGATGCTCTGAAATTATGTTCTTTCACCGGAGAATAAACGACACTTATTCTAGGGTTAAGTTTGGCTTCAAATTCGGGATTCCTGTCAATTCGTAAAGCAGCGTTAACTTTTAATTTATCATTAAAGAAAAGCCTGGTAATCTGAGCAAAAGCTCCATATTTCTGATAAATAACATCTTTTCCAAAAGTACCGTTGTCTAAAGGAATATTTCTTTCATTGACAGGACGGTTAAAATCAACAAAATTATTGCCATCCGGAGTAATACTGTACAAACGGTAATCTACACCCGCAAGAAGGTTGAATATCTTTACAAATCTGCTGAAATCGTAGGTCAGTTCTCCTTGATAAAAGCGGGATTTCTGTTCCAGTTTAGCGCCACCCGTTGCCGGAGCACCTGCAATTCCTGCATTGGCTGAATCCCAGTTATTGATTCCAATAATGGTATTTTTTAACTGTTCAAACGCTGCAGCTCCTGGTACGACTCTATTTTTATCTGCTTCCTGGCGGGCTATAATGAAGGCATCATTGAGATTAGCTCCTGCATTCAGGTTATTCTGAAGAGCCGTTTGAAATATATTTTTCCAGTTGGTGTTGGAGAGATTGGTTAAATCCAGATTATCTGCCAAAGGTTTCAGATTATAAGAATCTCCTGTGTTTTCTATGGATACATAAGCTCTGAAAGTCAGTTCTTTTCCTGTCAGTTCTACTTTATGGTTTTGAACTGTGGCATTTTGTAACCGGATTTTATTTCCTCTCTGGAAAGTTCCGTCCAGCAAGCCATAACGGTATACATAAGATGTTCTCCACTGATCACCGAAACGGTAGTATAATCCTGCATCGAACTTGATATTTTTTACATCCGGGCTTACAAGATCTTTTTCAAGATATCCCGTCCTCGAAACATTAAATGTGGTGGGCTTTCCGTTGTAATCTACTTTTACAGCAACACGGTTGTTTCTTTCATCGCCATATTTATTCCAAAGGTCTTCTGCCGGATTATTAGCAAGAGCAAAATTAGGATTGGCTGTGACCAATGCTCCTGAGTTCTGATCTGTCAGGTTGTTCGAAATCCAGTCGGTTCCACTGAAATAAGAGGCATTGACTTTAACAGCAAAGTTTTTATTAATCACCTTTGCAAAACGGATAGCACTTTCTCCCAGAGAACTTATTGTATGGTTAGCATTATCCACATGATTCACTCCGCCACGGAAATAAACACTTATTCCTTCAGAGGTAAACGGATCTTTGGTTTGTAAACTTGCCAGTCCGTTAATGGCATTCATTCCATATAATGCTGAAGCTGCTCCCGGAGTCACTTCCATAGACTGGATGTCGAGTTCTGTTGGCCCTATGGCATTTCCCAGTGGTACTCCCAACGTTGCCGACTGTACATCTACTCCGTCTACCAGCTGCATAAAACGAAAATTATTGGGTGAGTTAAAACCTCTTGAATTAGGGATTTTTAAGGTAAGACTTGAGGTTAAAAGCTGCAGTCCTTTTACATTTTCCAATGTTTCATAGAACGAAGCTGCCGGACTTTCCCTGATGGTTTTAATATCAATTTTTTCAATGGCAATCGGTGATCTTAATATTTTTTCAGGAACTCTGGAAGCTGAGATTACGACATCATCAATGATGGTATTCTGAGGGTTCAGCCCTATCGTTATTTTGTTGGAGGGAGAAAGAATTTCAACAGTCTGGCTGGTGAAGCCATCTTTCTGAATAACCACTCTGAATGGAATGGTGACTCTTGTTCTGATTTTGAAATTACCCAACTGATCCGTGAATGCGTTATCCTGTGTATTTTCGATCTGTACTTTTACGGAGTCAAGACCTTTTCGTGTATCTGTATTTTTGATGCTTCCGCTAAGCTCTATAAGCTGCTGCTGTGCTTCTGCAAAATTAAAGAATAGAAATGTGAATGCAATAATACCTGCTTTTGGTAGAAAATTTCCCTGTTTTTTGTTTTTCATTTTTGCTTCATTTTTAGGTTGAGAATGAAGCTGTCTGAACTTTTACATTGATTGTTTTTGACCACAAAAGGCACAAAAGTTTTCATGTTAAAACACTTTAGTTCACTTAGTAAGTTTAAAATGATACCGTAGAAAGCTCACATTAGATGAAAATCAAAGATTTTCACAAAACTTAGGTGTTCTATTATGCACAAAGTTAGGCTCTTAAAAAACTTAAGTGTTTAAAAACTTTTGTGACTTTTGTGGTTGGATTGAAAAGTTGAAACAGCTTTGATTGTATTGTTATTTTGAGAATCAACAACACATACACATTCGTCCGCCTAAATGAAGAGGTTTAGTTTTTTTGTTTTTTTTCAGATCATAATGAAAATTAGCCATATAATTAATTTAAGGTATGTAAATAACGGTATGAAAAATCACCAAATGTTTCTTCTGCAAGTCTTTTCTGTACATAAATTCCGAAAAGCTCATCCAGCGTTGTAAGAATTTCTTCTTCACCAATATTTTCTTTAAATTTTGTATTCAATCTCATTCCCAGACGGTCTCCTCCGATGTGAAGGTTATATTTTCCATAAGCTGTACCCACAAATCCGATTTCAGCATTGGGAGATCTCCCGCAGCCATTAGGACATCCGGTCATACGAATGGTAATATCTTCTTCCCGCAGACCATATTTTTCAAGGATAGGTTCTATTTTAGTTACCAGTGAAGGCAGATAACGCTGTGCTTCAGCCAAAGCCAGTGAACAGGTATTCAGGGCAACACAGGCAACAGAGTTTTTACGTAATGCACTGGCTCCGTTTGTATACTCTGAAATTCCGTGTTCTTTTAAAATATTTTCAATGTCACCTTTATCTTTATCATCAATATCAGCCAGAATAAGGTTCTGGTTACAGGTAAAACGGAAATTGGCTTTACCAGTTTGTGCGATTTTTAATAATCCTGATTTTAAAGGATATTCTGTTGTATTAAGGATTCTTCCATGCTCTACAAATACAGTATAAAACCATTTTCCTTTATGATTTTGAATCCAGCCATAGCGGTCTTTTCGCTGTTCAAACTTAAATTCTCTGGCGGGTTCAAAACTGAAACCTGTTCTTTTTTCTACTTCCGCTCTGTACTGGTCGATACCCAATTTATCAATCGTATATTTTAACCTTGATAATTTCCGGTCGCTTCTGTTTCCGAAGTCTCTTTGTACCGTAATGATTTCGTAGACAGCCTTCAAAACTTTTTCTTCCGTATCTACAAACCCAAGAATGGAGGCAAGACGTGCATAGGTTGCTTCGTTTCCATGAGTGGCACCAAGTCCTCCTCCGGCAGCAATGTTGTAGCCAACAATTTTATCATTTTCGATAATAGCAATTAAGGCAATATCATTGATGAATACATCCACATCGTTATTAGGTGGAACAGCTATCCCTATTTTCAGCTTTCTGGGAAGATATCTGTCCTGATACAGAGGATCTTCTTCTGCTTTTCGGTCTACCAGAAGTTCATCATCAATCCAGATATCATAATAAGATTTGGTTTTTGGAAGACACATCTCACTGATTTTTCCAGCGAGTTCATAAGCTTCCTTGTGCAAAGGTGATTCTGAGGGGTTGGCTGTACACGTTACATTTCTGTTGACGTCTCCACAAGCGGCAATAGAATCCAGATGCTGAAGATTGAAGCTCTGAATGGTAGGTCTTAAATGAGATTTTAAAATACCATGCAGCTGAATGGTTTGTCTTGTTGTTACTTTAATGGTTCCCGTAGAATGATCTTCTGCTGTTTCATGCAGTCCTATCCATTGTTCCGGAGTTAAAAAGCCACCGGGAAGTCTTAATCTGATCATATAAGAATATAGCCATTCCAGTTTTTTAGAGACACGCTCTTCCCTTCGGTCTCTGTCGTCCTGTTGGTACATTCCATGAAATTTGATCAGAGTTTGATCATCTTCCCTTATGGCTCCGGTAAAATTATCAGCAAGGCTCTCTTTTAAAGATCCTCTGAGCCCGTTACTGCTGGTTTTAATCCTTTCTACCGGTGAAAGGTTTTCTTTATCATTATTCATAATTGTTTCCTTTAATTTTTTACGAGTACTTCTTTATCCCATTTAATAAACATCTTTGGAATATCTGCCGCTAAGCTCCATTTCTTCCAGATAAAGGGCTGCATCTTCTTTGCTTCTTTTTCCTTCATTCTGAATGATTGTGAGAAGTGTCTGTTCTACATCACGAGCCATTGGTTCCTTGGCTCCACATACATATACCGATGCTCCTCCTTCCAACCAATAAAACACTTCCTGAGCCTTTTGTTCCAGTCTGTGCTGCACATATACTTTTTCAGCTGTATCTCTCGAAAATGCAAGGTCTAAATGCGTCAGGCTGCCCGTTTTAAGAAAATCCTGAAGTTCAGCCTGATAAAGAAAGTCTGATACAAAGCTTCTGTCCCCAAAAAACAGCCAGTTTCTTCCTTCTGCCCCTGTGGCATCACGCTCCCAAAGGAAAGATCTGAATGGAGCGATTCCTGTTCCCGGACCAATCATAATAATGTCTTTATCAGCTTCCGGCAGTTTGAAATGTCCTGCATCCTGAATATAAAATTCAATGTCTTCACCTTCTTTGAATTCGCTCAGGAAACCACTGCATAATCCGTTGTGTTTCTGATGGTCAATAAAGAACTCCGATTTAGCGACAGTAATATGAATTTCAGTATCGCCATGCGCTTCCACAGAGGAAGAGATTGAATACAAACGAGGTGACTGAGCGGTTAATATCTGAATGATTTCCTCAAATTCATCTGCATTTTTTACCGGATAAATTCTAAGCAAATCAAGAAGACTTAATCTGACTTCAGGAATGGAATATCCTGTTATTTTCGCATATTGAGCAACAACGGATTTAAGCAGATAGCTGATGTTAAGATGCTTGTGCAAAAGTTCTTCTACAGAATCCGTAATTTTTGTTGTTTCAACCTGTTTCTGAGGATCAATTCCTGTCAGAGCAATAATTTCGTCTACTACAGATTTTGGATTGAAAGGAATTAATCCTAACGCTGCACCAGGTTGATAAGCCAGTGATTCTTCTGTTTCAATTTCGATGTGATACGTTTCTTTTTCTGAAGTAATATCATTCAGATTGATGATTGCTGAGACTTTTCCCTGGTATTTTTTTCTTCCGGTGGAAACCTTTGGAGCTGAAATGCTTTTTGCACTTTGACCAACATTTTTATTAACCGTTTCAAATACATGTTCTATCCAATGGGAAGCTTCCTGTTCGTAATCAATATCACATTTTTTTAATGGAATGATACGCTGAGCACCCAATATTTCAAAACGTGAATCTACATCTTCCCCGGTTTGGCAGAACAGAGGATAACTGCTGTCTCCCAAAGCCAATACTCCAAATTTAAGTCCGCTAAGATTAATTTCATTTTCATAAATATAATCATAGAACTTTTTGGCCAGCACTGGTGGTTCGCCTTCTCCCTGAGTGCTGATCACTACGAAGAAAAACTCTTCTTTAGCCAGATCTTTGGGTTTGTACTGAGAAAGGTCAGCCAGTTTTACCTGAAGTCCTTTTTTCTTCACAATACCAGCCAAAGCTGTCGCTAATTTTTTACTGTTTCCGGTTTCTGTTCCGTAAGCCAGTGTTATTTTCTTTACAACATTTTGTGAAGTATTATTGGTTTCCTGAGGCGGCAGTACAGCGGTCAGTGATGATCCTCCGGCGATCCCTGCAAGATATCCGCTTGCCCAGATGGCTTCGTCTCTGGAGAGGTCTCCGGAGATTTGTTTTAATACGTTTAATTTAGTTTCAGACAGCATATTCAAAGAAATTTTGAGTGGTAGGAATTAGACTTCCGTTTTCTACTGATTTAAAATAAAGACCTTCCTGCTCAGCATTTTCCAGCCATGAAAATTCTTCATGAAGGTTAACAATTTTACCAACAACAACCAATGAAGGTGAAGCAAAGTTTTTGTCTCCGAATTTTTCATTAAAATCATCAAATGATGAAGTGTACACCTTTTGGAAAGGCGTTGTCGCCTGTTCAATGACTGCAATTTTTTTATCACCAGAAATCTTAAGCTGTTTCAGCTTTTCTACAAGAGGGGTAAGATTTCCTTTAGACATATAGAAAACAAGGGTATCATTGGTTAAAGCCAGCTCTTTCCAGTATTCTTCACTCACAATTTCTGATTTATAATACGTCAGAAAACGCACTGATGTAGAATATCCTCTTGCTGTTAAAGGCATTCCTGCAAATGCGGCTGCTCCTAATGCGGCTGTAATTCCCGGAATAATTTCGTAAGGAATATGATTTTGCTTTAAAGCCTGCAATTCATCCAGAATATTAGAGAATATAGAAACGTCTCCTCCTTTAAGCCTGACAATAGTTTTGTTCTGAAGGGCATATTCCACCATCAAAGTATTGATATGAGACTGTGGTGTGGAAGCATTTTTACTGCATTCTTTCCCTACATAGATGATTTCTGTGTTTTCATTGACGTAGGTTTCCAGAATCTCCGGACTTACAAGGCGGTCACATAAGATGACGTCTGCTTCTGCGATTGCTTTTACTGCTTTTACAGTGATCAGTTCAGGGTTGCCGGGCCCTGCACCGATAAGGAAGACCTTTGGTGATTTTATATTTGTTTTCATTGAAGTAGGTGTTATTTAAGGATTTAGAAGAGTCCTTCTACGGACAGATATCTTTCTCCGGTATCGTAATTAATGGTAAGAATTTTAGCGTTAGGTTGTATTTCCGGTAAATGTTTGGCGATGGCTGCTAAAGCAGCTCCTGTGGAAACTCCTACAAAAAGGCCTTCTTGTTTAGCGGCATTAAGGGCATATTCATAAGCTTCCTCCTTGCCTACTGTGATCACTCCGTCTAAAAGAGTAATATCCAGGATGGAAGGTACAAAGCCTGCTCCTAATCCCTGTAATGGGTGTGGCGCCGGGCTTCCTCCGCTTAATACAGGGGATAATTCCGGCTCTACAGCAATAACTTTTACGTTAGGATACTTTTCTTTTACTGTTTTTGCGATTCCGGTGATGTGTCCTCCGGTTCCTACTCCTGTAATGATGTAATCCAGGCCATCCGGGAAATCTTTTAAAATTTCCTGTGCGGTGGTTTCTACGTGTACTTTTACATTGGCAGGATTGTCAAACTGTCTTGGAATCCATGAACTTGGGGTTTCTTCAGCAAGCTCGTTGGCTTTTTCAATAGCCCCTTTCATTCCTTTTTCTCTTGGGGTAAGTACGAATTCTGCTCCATACGCTTCCATAATTTTACGGCGTTCTATACTCATGCTTTCCGGCATGACAAGGATCAGTTTGTATCCTTTTACAGCAGCTACCAAAGCGAGTCCTATTCCTGTATTTCCGCTCGTAGGTTCTATAATGACACTGTCTTTATTTAATAATCCTTTGGTTTCTGCATCTTCAATCATTGCTAATCCAATTCTGTCTTTAATGCTTCCGCCAGGGTTGCTTTTTTCAAGTTTGATCCAGATTTCATGATCTGAACTGAAGAGTTTATTAATTTTTACGACGGGTGTGTTTCCAATCGTTTCTAATGCGTTCTGAAACTTCATATCAATATACTTTTTATTTTTGTTTTTTTAAATCACAAAGGTTAATGATTCCGGTAATGAAGTATTATCCTTTATTTTTATTTCACTTTTGTGATAGACCAGAGAGTTGGCAGGAACATCTTGGGTTACCCAGACATTTCCTCCTATGATACTTTCTCTGCCTATGGTTGTTTCACCTCCCAGAATGGTGGCTCCCGAATAGATGATCACATCATCTTCAATATTGGGGTGCCTTTTCTGATGGGCTTTTTCTTTGGAAACATTCAAGGCTCCGAGGGTTACTCCCTGATAGATTTTGACATTGTTTCCTATAATGGTTGTTTCTCCAATCACGATTCCTGTTCCATGGTCAATAAAGAAAGATTTTCCAATGGTCGCTCCCGGATGAATATCAATTCCCGTTTTACTGTGGGCATATTCTGAAATGACACGTGGTAGAATCTTCACTTCCTGACTCCAAAGCTGGTGCGAAATACGGTAGACATAGGTGGCAAAAAAGCCTGGATATGCCAGATATACCTCTTCCAGAGAATCTGCTGCCGGATCAAATTCCAGAATAGATTTTGCATCCAGAACCAACTGGTCATACAGTGTCGGCAAGGCTTCAAAAAATTGATTGACTTGTTTTTCAGTAAGATCTTTATCTCCTGCAACGGTATTAATTAAGTCAGAAAGTGTCTCCTGCAAGGCTTCAAAATTTCTTTTCAGCTGTTCTTCAGTATTGTCATTCTGAGGCAGGAAAAGTGTTTCATACAAATCCTTCACCCATTTTTTGGTCTTTATTTTATCAAAGAATCCATGAATGCTGTTTTGCTTTGTCTGATGAATTCTTTCAATTAATTGATCGGAAATTGCCATTTTTTCTATTGAATTATACAGGCTGCTACCGTTGAATTAGACGTTTCATCTACCAAAATGGCAGAGCCCGTTGTTTTATTATTGGTAAAGCTGTCATAGACCAAAGGCTGTGCCGTTCGCAGGGTAACTTTCACAATTTCATTGAGTTTAATTTCACCATCTGCCTGTTCTCTGATAAGAGTATTAACATTGATTTTGTAATCAATCTCTTTTACAATGGCTTTAATAAGTCTGCTGTTCTGCTGCAGAAGGTATTTATTCCCGGGCTGCAAAGGTTTCTGATCAAGCCAGCATAACAGAATTTCAAGGTCTTTTTCAACCGCAGGAACATGTTCTTCCGTAGCAAAAATATCTCCTCTGCTGATATCTACATCGTGAGCCAAATGGATAACGGCTGGCTGACCTTCAAAAGCGTCTTCTTTTTCAATGCCATTGATCTCAATTTTGGTGATCTCAGTGGTCAGATCTGCAGGAAGAATTTTGATTTTGTCACCTTTTGTGAACTTTCCGCTTAATATTTGTCCGGCATATCCTCTGTAATCGTGTAATTCTTCCGTTTGAGGTCGAATCACATACTGAACCTGGAAACGGCTTCCATTATTTGTTTGTTCATGCAGCGTTACTTCTTCAAGATACTCAAGAAGAGAATTTCCTTCATACCAATCTGTTCTGGAAGATTTTGAAACAATATTATCTCCTTTTAATGCAGAGATCGGAAAATAGCTTACGTCATTTAATCCCAGATTTTCTGCAATTTTTGCATATTCTGATTTTATATTTTCAAAAACTTCTTCGGAATAATCTACCATATCCATTTTATTAATGGCTACAGCTACTTTTTTTAATTGTAATAAAGAAGCGATGATGGAATGTCTTCTGGTCTGTTCTATCACACCTTTTCGTGCATCAATCAGGATGACCATCAGATCAGAATTGGATGCTCCGGTGATCATATTACGGGTATATTGTACATGCCCGGGAGCATCAGCAATGATAAATTTTCTTTTTGCCGTTGAAAAATAACGGTAGGCAACATCAATAGTGATTCCCTGTTCTCTTTCTGCACGCAATCCGTCGGTTAGAAGAGCAAGGTCTACCCCGTCTTCATTTTTATTTTTAGAATGTTTTTCAAGGACTTCCAATTGATCCTGTAAAATACTTTTGCTATCGTAAAGCAGTCTGCCGATAAGGGTACTTTTACCGTCATCTACGCTTCCTGCTGTTATAAATCTTAATATATCCATCCGATTTTTGTTATAAATAATGAGTAATTGGTAATGAGTAATATTCTGTGGTTAAGAAGTAAAAGCTGTCTATTCTATTACTTATTACTCATTGCTGATTGCTTATCTAGAAATAGCCTCCTTTTTTTCTGTCTTCCATGGCGGCTTCTGTTACTCTGTCGTCAATTCTGGTTTCGCCACGTTCTGAAATTCTGGTGGCTACAATTTCTTCTATGACAGCATCTATTGTTACAGCATTAGACTCTACAGCTGCTGTGCATGTCATGTCTCCTACGGTGCGGTAACGGATTTTTTTTGTGGTGATGATATCTTCCGGTTCTAATACAACATGTGAAGAATTGGCAAGCCATTGACCATTGAAATCGATTACTTCTCTTTCATGCGAGAAATAGATGGAAGGGAGTGCAATTTTTTCTCTTCGGATATAATTCCAGATGTCAAGTTCTGTCCAGTTGCTTATAGGGAAAACCCTTACATTTTCTCCTTTGTGGATTTTTCCGTTAAAAATATTCCAAAGTTCAGGACGTTGCAGTTTAGGATCCCACTGTCCGAATTCATCACGAACGGAGAAGATTCTTTCTTTTGCTCTTGCTTTTTCTTCATCTCTTCTGGCTCCTCCGATGCAGGCATCAAATTCAAATTCTTCAATGGTATCAAGTAGCGTATAGGTTTGAAGCCAGTTTCTGCTTGGGAATTTACCTTTAGCCTCAGTTAATTTTTTACTTTTTATGGTATCTTCCACTTTCCTCACGACCAGATTAACATCTAATTCTTTTACCAGCTGATCACGGAAATCCAATACCTCCTGAAAGTTGTGTCCGGTGTCTACATGAACAAATGTAAACGGGATTTTCCCATGGAAGAAAGCTTTTCTCGCCAGATGAGCCAGCACAATACTGTCTTTTCCTCCACTGAATAATAAAGCCGGACGCTCAAACTGACCTGCTACTTCTCTTAATATATAGATAGATTCGGCTTCTAACTGATCTAAATAGTTTAACTGATGTATTGACATTTTTTTCTTTTTTTATTGATGAATATGCAGACCGCATTCTTTTTTGTTGGCATCTTCCCACCACCAACGGCCTGCTCTGAAATCTTCTCCTTCTTTGACCGCTCTGGTACAAGGCTCACATCCTATGCTTACAAATCCTTTTTTATGAAGGTGATTGTAGGGTAAGTGATGATCTTTTACATAGGATGTCACCTGTTCTGTCGTCCAGTGAAGGATAGGATGAAATTTTATGATCTTATTATCCGGATCCCATTCTAATTGGGGCATATTTTGCCTGTTGGGAGAATGTTCCGCTCTCAGACCGGTGATCCATACTTCATAGCCTTCTAGTGCTTTTCTTAGTGGGTGAACTTTTCGGATGCTACAGCATGCTTTCCTTTTCTCTACAGATTGATAGAATGAATCAGGGCCATTTTCTGTGACAAATTCTCTGAGTTCTCCCGTATCCGGATAATAGGCTTTGATCTTCTTTTTAAAGAAAGCCTTGGTGGAAGTCCAGGTTTCATAAGTCTGTTCAAAAAGTCTTCCCGTATCCAGGGTAAATATTTCAATATTTAAATCTTTAATCAGATGAGTGATGACCTGATCCTCGTAACTGAAACTGGTTGAAAAGATCACTTTACCCGGGAATCTTTCAGTCAGTATTTGCAATACATTGGTTTGAAAAGATGCTTCATTAGCCTCTTTCACAAGTTTTTCGAATTCATTTTCCAGACTGTTATTCATTTTGAATTGAGATTTAAGTCTTGCAAATATATATAAAATTCTATAACTCCTATCAAAATAGTAGAATTTAAATAAAAAAAATTTTATCCCTTGGTAATAAACTTAGTAAGAGTGGCTTCCATCATGCTTGTTCTGGTCTTTTCACGAACGATCATTAATTCTTTTCTCAGATAGCAGACAGCTTCATCTACACAGTCATCACATGCTTCGTAAAAGTTTAAAGATACACAAGGTGTAAGCGCAATGGGACCATCGAAAATACGGTAAATGTCTGCTAATGAGACCTCATCGGGTGATTTCAGAAGGTAATACCCTCCTACTTTACCTTGTTTACTGTTGACAAGTTTTGCTCTTTTGAGTTCGAGAAGAATTTGTTCCAGAAATTTTTTGGGAATGTTTTCGTCCTGTGCAATAATGGAAGTTGGCAGAAAGCCCTGGTTATAATTCCTTGCTAATCTGACCATTGCTTTAAGCGCATATTTGCAACGTTTCGACATCATAATTTCTGCAAGTTATGATAAATATCTGATAAATGAAATGTTTTTATAGCTGAAGACTTTGTACTTAGTCACAAAAGATTTTAAAAACACTTAAGTTGATTTTAAGTAAGAGATAAACTTTCGGGAAGTTCTATTAAGCTTAAAAAAATCAAATATTTTTTATTGCCTGAGATTATTTTAGTCTAAAAATATGCACAAGCATCTGTGTAAATCTGTGAAATCTGTGGAAAAAAGATACTCAATAAGTTTACCCTTTCTTCAATATAAAGTAAGCCAGTTCTCTATCCTCTCGTACCAGATTTTCAATTCTGCTGAAGCCACTTTTTAAAAGTACTTTTTGAGATCCTATATTATCAAGATCGGTTACAGCCACAATATCTTTCTGATGATTCAGTGAAGAACAATAATCAACAAGAGCTTTACAAACCTCAGTTGCAAGTCCTTTACCCCAATACTCTTCTCCTAAGGTATAGCCGATTTCTAGTTGTTCCGGATTGTCAAGGAAGACTCTTGCGAGGCACATTCCTACAAAATCCTGATTTTGGGTATTAAATATTCCCCATCTGCTGAAGCTTCCTTCTGTGTAATCAGATAATGCCTTATCAAACATTTCTTTATACTCTTCCGGAGTTTTGTAAGGCAGATACCGGGTAACATTTTCATTTTCAAAAAGACCAGAAAATAAAGGGAATTCTTCGGGAGTAAATTCGCGGATGGTGATGGTGTCGTTTTTATAATGCACTGAATATTTTTATCAAAGAATAAAATTACATAAATAAATGGAGAACTGCTCATAAATAGGATAAAAAATTGGGCTTACCATGAAGCCCAATTAACTGCATATGAATACTAAACTATTATTCATATTTCTGAGAAAAGTGTTTTGTTATTTAAAATGTTTTAAACCAGTCTGTAACTGCTTTGAGTTTGATTCTATTTTTTAATGAATTTTTGGGAAGATTTTCCTAAAGTGGTTTCAATATCAATTAAATAAGTTCCGCTTAGGAAGTGTTTAACATCCACCTTATCACCAATAATTTTAGCATTCATTTTTCTTCCAAACATATCGTAAACAGAAATTGATTTAATTTTTCCTTTTGTTTTAATATTCAATACATCAGAAGCCGGATTTGGATAGATGGATGTTTCTGAGTTTGTTGTATCAATGTCTGCAATGGATAATGGTAATGCACAAGGCGTTGTAATACTGCCATATGGTTGTGTATTATATCCAAATTCAGTTACAGAATAACCTGAACCATTGGCCCCAGCAATCAGTTTGAAATAACCGTTAATGTTGTAGCCATCGAATTGGTTTCTAAAACCAACATAAGCTGTTTTGCCTGACCAGGTAGTGTATGTAGGAGTGTAGACATCCAGTTGTCCGGGAGTATAAGTAGGATAACCTATATTATTTGCATTAGTTATGGTGGTGCAGGCTGGAATTAAACTGATATTTCTTGTTCCTGTTTCACATACTAATCCTTTCCAATAGGTTTCCAGTTTTAATTGATTTGCAGCATAATACCAGGCGCCATATCCTGCATCATCACTAAGTTCCGGGTTAATGATAAAATATTTCCAAGGTGCTCCGGAGTTGGTTGTTACGGTTGTTGCTGTTGGGTTGGCATAGCTTTCCAGAGGAGTCCCTGTAACTATTTTATAAGGATCTTTATAAGAAAAAGTTAATGCTAAAGCTGTTGTGGATCCTAGTGAAGTTGTACCTCCTGTTATAGCTGGATTAAGGAAGGTAATTGATGAATTGAGAACCTGGCTTTTAGGGTGACTGGTTGCCGCACCATTTATGGTAAGTGT